>CBFIHS010000009.1:38505-53390 GCA_965662565.1 Pseudohongiellaceae bacterium
AGAAACAAGCCGACAGCGGCGCTACGACGCGATTTATAAAGGCAAAGCACCTATCCACAAGAGCAACCTATCTTAGTGATTTAGCCAGCATAATACCCACAGATGTCAGGATCATCTAGCTTATTTATCGGCAGATAGGCGTTAAGGCTTTATTCAGAGAAGCTATGTTTAACTTTTCCTTTGCAATCAGTATGAGGAGACAGGGCTTTAGGCCATAATGGTGTTTTTAGGGAATTATTGAGGTTTTTAATGTTTGAACTGATTTTGGCGTCCGCCTCGCCCCGCCGACAATCCTTGTTGAAAGCCTTGGGTTTGAGTCTGAAGGTGCAGCCTCAAGATATCGATGAGAGTCTCAGGCCTCATGAGGAGCCACAAGCATTAGTTCGAAGATTGGCCGTGAGCAAAGCTAGAAGTGCGCTTCAAGCCTCTTTAAATGATAATGAGAATAACAATAATGTATTGGTTTTAGGTTCGGATACGATAGTCGTGTGTGAAGGGGTAATTTTAGGCAAGCCGCTTGATAAAAAAGAGGCAGTTGATACATTAAAGTCACTTTCTGGGCGTAAGCACCAAGTGATGACAGCAGTTGCGCTGATGAATAATGACCATGAAGAAATTGCGGTGTCGATCACAGAGGTCAGATTTAAGCATCTTAGTGACGAAGAAATTGATGCTTATTGGGAGTCTGGTGAACCTCAAGATAAGGCTGGCTCCTATGCGATACAAGGTTTGGGTGGAATGTTTGTTAGCGAGATAAATGGTAGTTATAGCGGAGTCGTCGGTTTACCAATTTTTGAAACCAGTCAGCTGCTTGGGAAGTTTGGGGTCACTACTGAGGCAATTTTGCAGAACGCGTAAAAATGTCTGAGGAAAATAGTCTGGATAATAAGGAATCAATTCGCTCTGAAAATGCTCAAGGCACTGAAGCCCCTATGAGCCAAGCCACAGAGCATGATAAGTCGGAAAACCGCACTAAACGAGTATTGGCTAATTTTCGTCGGCGTTGTAACCATATTGTTTTGGTTTTGCTGGTTCTAGTTACAACTTATCTCACAGCCGGTCGTATATTAATGCCATTGCTGGCAACTCAAAAAGACTGGCTGGAGGCTAGCTTAGTTGAAAGCCTAGGGCTGGATATTAGCGTTGCTCAAATGCGAGGCACTTGGTTTGGATTCAGTCCTGTTTTGCATTTGGTCGATGTGGAAATCTTTCAAGATCGGGGTTCTCAAGCTACTCATAGTCTCAAAGAGCTCGATATTGCATTAGATATTCCCCAAACCATATTGCAAGGTCAGTTAATTATTCAAAGGGTCATAGCGACTGAAATGTCATTACAGTTAGTGGAGAATGCTGACGGTGTTTGGAACTTGCTTGGGCTTAATTCGACTGGAAATAATACTGAACAACTATTGAGGCTATTATTTAATACCGAAAGACTGCAGTTAACTGAAACACATTTGAACTTGCGTTTGGCAGATGGCTCAACGACGAATATCAATAACCTTTACCTTGATATCCAAAATCAACGCGAACAGCATCAGGCTCAATTACAATTTCGCTTGGGCGAGCAAGTCTCTCCACTTGAAATGATAATCAACCTGGAAGGTGATCCATTAGCTGAGTTCACAGCTGAAGCTTATTTAGACCTTAATAATATTAAGCTCGCACCCTTACTCGCACAAAGGTTTTCCTCTCAAGTCACTGTTTCAGAACTGAATGGTTCTGGAGAAGTTTGGTTGAGCTTTAATAATCAGATGATTAATGAAGTTCAGGCTAATTTATCGAATCTTCAAGTTTTGGCGGAGCCTATTGGGGGTGGTCAATCCATTGATCTTAGCTCAGGTGGTGTTGAACTCGCTGCTCGTCAATCGAGTAATAAGGTCTGGTCGTTATGGTTAGAAAACCTGCAGTTCGACTTTTTTAATCGGCCATGGGAGTCAGGTGACTTTTTTCTTGACTTAGATATGAGCGCTGAAGCAATGCAAATTGATGTTTTTGGAGAGTCAGTAGATTTGGCAATTGTGAGTGACATGCTATTGGCAGCAGAATTGCCTGATAGCTTGCGCAAACCGTTGACTGACCTTAAAGCTCAAGGGAGTTTATCCAATTTATATTTCCAGACAGACCTCTCCGGTTCTTATCCTGAGGGTTTTAAATTGCTGGCTAACTTAGATGATGTTGCTGTTGATGCCTGGAGCGGTGCACCTTCGGGTAGCGGTATTATGGCTTATCTTGAAGCAGACCAAACTAAAGGCTTCGTCGAGTTAGAGTCGAATGATTTCACAATACATCTACCGAAGATCTTTGATGACAGTTGGCACTATGACGATATTACTGGAAGAGTAGATTGGTCAGTGAACTCCGGCCTCGTTAAAGTGACAAGTAATGTTATCGAAGCCAAGAATGATAATGTGCATGGGCATGTGCAATTTGATCTGGAAAACCAAAGAAGCCTTGAAGGAAATTGGAATAGTAATTTAACACTATTAATTGGCATTTTAGATTTTGATGCCAGTTACAAGTCACTTTATTTACCTACTTTAGAAAATATACGTGGCACGATGGATTGGTTAGATGCAGCAGTCGTTTCAGGAAATATTAAAAACAGTGGTTTTATTTACAGAGGTAGAACCAACAATCAAAGCTATAGCGAACAACAAACTGTACAGACGTTTTATCAGGTTGAAGACGCGAATTTACTTTTCCTGAATGACTGGCCTGAACTTGAAAATGTTAATGCCTTTGTGAAAGTGGATGACAATGATGTCTATGTTACAGCCGAAAATGGTGAGATAGCCGGTATTGAGTTGGACCCAACTGTCGCTCAGCTAAGGCCTCTTGAAGAAGGTATATGGCTAACAGTTAATACAAGTGCAACTACAGCTGGCAACACGGGACTCGACTTTCTAAGGGATTCTCCTATCAGAGATATTGTTGGTACAGCACTAGATGGCTGGGAGCTTGAGGGTGATATAAATCTAGATGTAGAGCTTGGGATTCCAATTAATAGTCCGAGCTTAGTGAATGATATTCGAGTCGCTGCACTGACAACTAATAACTCTCTGTATATTCCTGAATATGATCTACGTTTTAACGAAATGAGGGGGGCGGTTAACTATTACAGTGAAGAAGGTTTATTTGCCAATGGACTAAGCTCAACTTTTTTTGATTTTCCTTTGGCAACTCGTATTTCAAGTAATGATGAAGAGATTTTAATAATCAGTAATGGCAGGGTCACTCCTGCAGCGCTTCAGCAATGGTCACTACAAGATCAATTCGTAAGAGAATTGTTGGACTTTACAGCTGGGGAGTTCAGCTATGAAGCGAATCTGCAAGTTTATAATGAAACCCATGAAGACGGTGCTCGTGGAGCGCTGCGCTTACAGTCTGATCTGCTTGGCCTGGCTTTTTCCTTACCTCAACCTTTCGACAAAATGCAGGAAGAAACAGGCGCATTAGATTTAAGTCTGCGCTTTAGTGACTCAATCGATACTATCTCTCTAAACTTTCGGGATCAACTGTCAGCTGCATTAATGCTCGATGGAGAGCTGCTCAGTGGTGAAGTGAAGCTCGGCAGGGTACATGAGGGTTTTAATATCAGACCTTTGAATCTAGAAACGGGCTTATTAATCACAGGAGAAATCGGAGATTTTGATTACGCCCAATGGGAGGAAGTCTCACAGCACTTTAAGCCTCAAGCTGGTAACTCTCCAGCCGAAACAGTTCGCTTGGTTGATTTAAAAATGGGTAATTTAAGTGCTTTTGGTTTTGATTTGCCGGCGGTTAACACTGTGTTGCAAAGAAGAGATGAAGCTTGGTGGCTTTACCTTGAGAACGAAGAGATTAAAGGCGATTTGATTTTTCCTGATGATGTAAGCCAAGCCTATGATATCGAACTGACTTATTTAAGAATCCCTGATAATGATCAGGATGCGCTTGAAGGCGAGGAAATTGATGTGCTTTCCAGTGTTGATCCGAGCGAGCTGCCAGCTATGGATTTTCGGACCGATGAGTTCCGCTTAGGCGAGGATAATATGGGAGCATGGGAATTCAAATTACGTCCTAAGCCTTCGGGAGCGACTATTTCCGAATTAAGTATGCGTTTACCTGATGCTGCCATTACCAATAAAGCGGAAGATGGAGGCGCTGATGTAGATTGGCAATACAGTGGTGGCCAACATTCTAGTTCTTTCAGCGGCCTTTTTAGTGCAGGCGATCTAGCTGATGTATTGCCTAGCTTTGGATATGGAGCTCTAGTTAAAAGTGAGTCGGCGCGTTTCGTAAGCGATTTACAATGGTCAGGTTCACCAGCAGCATTCTCTTTAGAAAGAGTGAATGGGGAAGTGGATGTGGAAATGAAGACAGGCAGTTTTGTGGATATCGATTCCGGGTCTTCACGTTTATTTGGCGCATTGAATTTTCAAAATGTTGTAAGACGCTTAAAGCTGGATTTCTCTGATCTTTACGAGAGTGGTTTAGCGTATGACAGTATTAATGGGAAGTTGGCTTTTAAGGATGGAATTGTGAGCACCGAAGAAGACCTCTTACTAAAAGGTCCGTCTAGCACTATTGATGCGAATGGCGAGATCGACTTGATTAATGAAACGGTAAAGGCGGACTTACTGGTTAACCTTCCGCTTGGGCAAAATGTTTCTATGCTTGCAGGCATCTTAGGTGCTTGGCCGATAGCTTTGAGTACCTATCTAGCGAGTATTATTTTTAGTGATCAGATTGGAAATTTCACTACAGTTTTATATCGACTTGATGGGCCTTGGGATAATCCACAGGCAGGCTTTGAGTCTGATAATGCTGCTGTGGAAAATGCGATGGAAGAAATAGGAGTATTAGAAACTGATGCTGAATAAAGCATTTATTACAAATTTAGTGGCAGCCCTCATTGTTGGCTTGGGTTTTTTGTTAACGGGGCCTGCGAGCTCGATTGTTTTAAACGCAGGTTTGTTTGCCTTGTCTGGTGGCTTAACTAATTGGCTCGCTGTGCATATGTTGTTTGAGAAAATTCCCGGCTTTTATGGCTCGGGTGTTATCCCATCCCGCTTCGAGGAATTTAAGCATGGGATCAAACAACTCATCATGCAGCAGTTTTTTACTCAAGAAAATATCAGTCAATTCATTGCAGAGTCAGGAAAAGCAGATGACTCTGAGCATGATGAATCCTTTGTCAAAAAAATGGCTGATAAAGTCGATTTTAATGGCGCATACGACTCACTCGTAGATGTGATTATGAGTTCTTCCTTTGGTGGCATGTTATCGATGCTAGGTGGTGCGGAAGCTTTAAACCCATTAAGAGATCCTTTTATTGAAAAGATGCGAGATTATTTGGGAAGAATTACTGAGGATCAGTCTTTTGTTACAGAATTCCAGCAAGCGTCAGGGGCTAAATTATTAGCGCGGGTTGAGTCTATTGTTGATAAGCGCATAGAGGAATTAACACCGCAACTTGTCAAAGAGATTATCCAGCAGATGATTCGAAAACATCTAGGTTGGCTGGTTGTTTGGGGTGGCGTTATTGGCGGCTTAATTGGCTTGTTGGTAGGCGTATTTTTTTAGCATTAGCTATCAATTGTTCCGTGTGTTTCCAATATCCCCATTAGTATCTTCTTCAGTCGCGCCACTATTACTTTGATTTAAGCTCTGGTTTGGTCTGATAAAGATAACAGGGTTTTCGGTCGGCTCGAGCACCTCTTCAGAGAGTTGATTGTCTCTCAGATCGCTGGAAAACTCAGTATTGAAAGAGAAATTGGTGTCTAAATTCTCACGCGCTGCATTTTGTATAGCACTTGCAGATTCAGATAGTCTTGTCAGTTCAGAGAGCTCTTCATCCGTCATCGTTCGCAATTCTCCTTCTAAGAGAGGAATCCATAATCTGGAAGGATAGCGTGAACTGTGGAAAATACTGTCTTGTCTATTAAGTCCTGCAAGCTCATCATCTTCGGCCTGAGTTATTTTTAGGATGATTCGGCTGCCAGTTTTAAAGCGATACGCTGTTGGTTTTAAGGCAATATCAAAACGGGTTGTTTGGGATGGTCGCAATGCCCTGTTTGTATTAAAAAGGTACTCTGGTTCAAAACTCTCTACGCTGCCGTCAACAGTTGAGCGCATAGAGGCTTTTAAACTTCCACTAGAAACTGACACCAGGTTGGTCGTTTCATCTCTATTAGTGGCAGACTCAATAACGTCCATCAATAAACCTGGGAGTGTGAAATTTGAAGTCAGGCGTTTTAAATTAATTTCTTCAAGCAGCTCGACCTTAAAGGCGGTGTCAGCTTCAGAGCTACTGGCATATAGCTCAAGCAAGATGGGGCCTGCGATTTCAATATCAGATGCTAATGGGCGGCTTATGAAAGTAAGGGTTTTGATGGCTTCCTCGGAGTTATTTGCATCTGTTTGGCCTCCATAGCGAGAAACAGAAATATTGTTTGCTTGAATAACGAAATCCAGAGCAGCGGGTTCAATGGCATCTAAAGACTGACGATTAAGATAAATAGCAGAATGCTCAACTTCTTGTGGTGGCCATGTGTCGGTTATTCGCCATAGATTTTGTGTCTGGTTTTGATAGCGGAGCGTGGGTCTACTAGAAAAGTCTGGAGCATTTTCATCACCTAAGCACCAACGATAAAAAGGCAGTAGATCCTGTTCCAAAAAAGTTTGATCTTGAAGCAAGGGATTCTCGCTACTGTAAATTGCCATTTTATAGATGTTGCTCAAATGACTGACTATATCCATATTGCTACTTAGGCCTTGATTGTTTCGCTGCCAGCTGTCTGCAATAAAAACTGGAATATATACGGCTTCAGCATCTCGCAAGCTGCTGCGAAGCTCCCAGAAGTTATCGTAAGTTGGGTGTTTCAACATTTCTAGTCGCATATCGAAGTCTACAAGCTTTGGGCTACCTGAGTCTGGAAAAGCGTTGCTACGTCTTACTGTGTTTTCATACCAATCTTGCAAAAATTCTGAACTACTGAGTCCTCCGGGGAAGGCCCAATCTTGATAGGGTTGTACAATGCCATTAATTGGAGCAATACAGTTTAAGGCTGGATGGTTTTGAATGGCCATTTGCCACTGAGAAGTAGCATAATAATCGGCTCCAACGCCTAAAATCTGTCCGTTAGACCAGGCTTGTTCGCTTATCCATTGAATAATTTCATAGTGATCTTGCTGTTCATCACGGGCGAGAAATTCATAGCTTCCATCCGATAATCCAGTTCCCCGAGTGCTGGCAATAACATAGTTAAAACCTTGGCTTACGAACCATGCAACGGGTCCAGTCTGTGCGTTATCCGGAGGTAGATTATCATCAGAGTGAGGCAGCGGAGCCGAGGCATAAAGAGTTGGGTAGGTCCCGTTTTGAGTTGGCTGATAAATATCAAGAGAAACTGAAACGCCATCTCGCATCGTCACTGAGACATTGCTTTGCGTGGTGATAAGCGGTCCGCTAGCTTGAATGGGGGCTTGCGAAAAACCAGCAAGTGATAAGCAACAAAAAAATATTGAAAGAAAGAGTTTGATACTAAAAATAGTTGAGGTTTTCAAAGCTTACCTAAGTTTCTATTTTAGAGATTAGAAGTCAAATTATACCCAATATCATCATAAGCACCATGGCTATAAAAAGGGGCACGATATAACAGTGTTCAATTAATGTTTATGTTGATGTTTAACTTTGACAAGTTTAATAATTTAAGTCAAAATTACTTCGCAATAAAACCTAGATCTAATTTAATTTAAATGGGTCTTTTTGATACAAAACTAAACGCTTTCAAAGCTGCAGTCTCAATACAAGTTCTATGCAAAGGTCGCTCTGTTCCAAAAGAGTACTAAAGAGTATTTAAAGAGTACTATAAAGTAGTTAGCGACCTAAATACTGAAAAAAAACAAGTGTTACCCGGCTCTCAAAAATCCATACGAGAGTTAAGGAACCCTTATTTTTAATGTGTGTGGATTGGTGCAGTTGATATAGAAAGTCCGAGTGAATATTAAATACAAGTGGACCTTTAGAATATGGCCAGACCAATAGAATTTGAGTATGACAAAGTTCTTGAAAAAGCGATGCAGCAATTTTGGAAAGACGGTTTTGAAGCCAGCTCTGTCCAAAAGTTATTAGATGCCACTGAAATTAACCGGGGTACTTTATATAACTCATTTGGCGATAAGGACACTTTTTTTAAGCTTAGCTTAGACCGCTTTAATGCCCTTATAAAAGCAGATATTGACGCCTCCTTGGGTAATAAAGAGCTTAAAGCGCTAGACTCAATCCAAGCTTTTTTCAAGCTTAGCATTCTAGAAGTGACAGCTAAGCAGCGAAGTAAGGGCTGCCTTCTAGTGAATTCTGTTTGTGAAAGCATCAACTGGGATAAGGATATTCAAAAAATACTGCGAAGTTCGCTCAACGTAGTGCGTAAGGCTCTTTTGAAACGCACTAAAGAACTTGAAAAAGCTAAACTTCTAAAGCCAAAACTCAAGCCTGAGCAAGCTGCAGACTTCTTGCTGGATTTGTTACAAGGCATGTTTGTCAGTGCCCGTAATGGCCGATCTCCCAAGCAACTTAATGATGCCTACCAGCTTGGACTACAGGCAATTTGCAAGTAGGCTAATCTGAGATATTAAGATGGTTTAACCAGCTTGCAGGCCTGATTAAAGCTGGTATACTGACCACCGCTTTTAAGAGAATAGAACGCTGAGAATTATATGAAAACAGTTGCAAGCAGCTTACGTAAGAAAAATGATGAGTCCAACATCGATCTAACGCCAATGTTGGACGTTGTTTTCATTCTACTGATTTTTTTCGTGGTAACGGCCTCATTCGTAAAAGAGTCTACTTTGAATGTACAAGGTCAGGACTCCAACAATAATCCCCCTCCACCATCATCTGATATGCCTCAGAATATACTGATTCAGCTTGATGCACGTGATCAAATTTTCTTTAATCAAGAAAGAATTGATCCTTCAGCAGTCCGTGCTCGCGTTGCTTCACACAGAGCTGAAAACCCAGTTGCCTCGGTAGTTGTTCAGGTCAATAAAGACTCAACAGCCAATACTTTGGTTACTGTTATGAACTCTTCAAGAGAAGCTGGTGCGAATGACATTTCAGTTATTGAAAGCACTCGATAAGGTTCTAATGTTTCTATAAAAACCCGGGCTTGCCCGGGTTTTTTTTGTTCTATTATTTGCTAAGTATGGTAGTCTGCAGGCCATATTCAATAATTAATTAAGAGGAAGATATGGGCTTGTTAATAATCATTCTGTTAGGGATTTTGCTTCAGTATTTTATGTTCACCGGCAAAGTTGGAATGGCTCGTGTGAAATTCGATGTAAAAGCTCCAGCTGTTTCTGGACATCCTGATTTTGAGAAGCTTTATCGAATTCAACAAAACACACTTGAACAATTAGTGATATTTATCCCTTTATATTTGTCTTTTGCCGTAATGGGTGAAGCTCAAGGCTGGATGGCGTATGAGATCGCCAGCGCACTTGGCGTGGTATGGATTATTGGGCGCTTTCTTTACTCAAGTAGCTACGCAAAAGACCCTGAAACACGCTCAAAAGGGTTCGCGACCGGCTTTTTAGCAACTGTTGTGCTGTTTTTAGGAACCTTGGCAGCTTGCATAATGTCATTCATTGGCTAGATTTTCAGCTTAAGTCGATGCTTCTTCGTAATTATCAGTCTCATTTTATCAAGGGCGTGATGGCCTTTGTTCTAGTACTTTTTGTATTGATAAGCTTGCCTTTATCTGAGCTTCGGGCTGATGAAATTCCTCTTCATCAAGCGCAAGTAGTCAGAGAATTTCCTCATGATGCCCGAGCCTTCACTCAGGGCTTAGTCTTTGATGATGGCAAGCTCTACGAAGGCACTGGTCAAAGAGGCGAATCCACATTGCGTTTGGTTGACTTGGAGACAGGAGACTTACTTAAGCGCAGGAACCTGGACCGACGTTTCTTTGGTGAAGGCATCACCATAATGGCTGACAAAATTTATCAGCTAAGCTGGCAGGCACAAGTGGGTTTTGTCTACGACAAGGAAAGTTTTACTCAAGTTGCCAGTTTTTATTTACCAGGTGAAGGTTGGGGTATTACCCACGATGGTGAAAATCTCATAGTCAGTGATGGCACTTCCTATTTGCGATTTCTAAACCCAGAAACTCTAACCGAGATTAAACGTGTTCAAGTAAAGGATGACTTAGGTACGGTTAATAGAATCAATGAGTTGGAATACATTAATGGAGAGGTCTGGGCGAATATCTGGTATGAGGATTACATTATACGGATTGATCCTGAGACCGGCGCGGTAAACAGTCGTGTTGATCTTCGAGGTCTCAGTGCTAATCGTCGTTCTGTTGATGATGTTTTAAATGGTATTGCTTGGGATGACGAGAACCAAAGGTTGTTTGTCACCGGTAAGTTATGGCCTAATCTCTATGAAATTGAAGTGCTTGAATAAGCTAGGCCTTTTACTTCTTTGTTTTAGTCTGTCCAGCTGCGAAAGTATTTCTTATTACAGTCAGGCCATTCTGGGCCAGCTTTCTATTCTCAGTAAGCGTGAATCGATTGAATCAATAATTGCAGATAAACAAAGTTCTCCAGAATTGAAAGCAAAGCTTAGAACGATTCTGGATGTTCGGAGCTTTGCAGAATCGGAACTTCAACTGCCTGTTGAAGATAATTACGAGTCCTATGTAGATATTGAACGACCCTATGTTGTCTGGAATGTTTTTGCCACTCCGGAATTTTCCATGAGTCCGGTTAATTGGTGTTACCCGATAGCTGGTTGTGTTTCGTATCGCGGTTATTTTTCTGAAGACTCCGCTAGGCGATATGCGAATAAACTGGGCAGGCAAGAAATGGATGTTTATGTCGGCGGGGTAAGTGCCTATTCAACCTTGGGCTGGTTTTCAGACCCCATACTGAGCACCATCATAGACCGGGAAGATTATCAGTTAGCCAGCTTGTTGTTTCATGAATTGGCTCATCAGTTGATCTATATACCTGGAGATACTGAATTCAATGAAAGTTTTGCTACAGCGCTTGAGAGAGAGGGCTTGAGACGCTGGTTGTTAGCCGATCATGCTGACCAGCAGACGCAAGCGAAGATTCAGCTCGAGGCCGAACAAAATACTGAGCGTCGAGAGGATTTTGTGAACTTAATCGAGCAAACCATTTTAGATCTCAATTTGCTTTATGCTCGCGATCTTAGCAAGCCTGAAAAACGCAAAATCAAAGCCGATATTTTTTTGGAAATGAAAGGCAAGTATGAAATCCTAAAGGCTAGCTGGGATGGTTATGCAGCTTACGATAACTGGATGCAGGCAGAGTTAAATAATGCCCAATTGAACACCGTGGCGACTTACTATAACTGGGTGCCTGCTTTTGAGAAAATCTTACAAGAAAACGACTACGACCTAAGTCTTTTCTACGCAGAAGTCCGTTTGCTTTCAGAACTTAATCATGAGCAGCGCAGCTCAACATTATCTAGCAAAATCAATTAGTTATACTTTTGGGAAGCAAGCCGTCTTCTGTGCTAAAATTCTGCCCCAAACACACTAAATCATTTTTAAATAAGTTCGTTTTTATAAGGAAGTCTTCATGGTTATTAAACCCCGAGTTCGTGGCTTTATGTGCATCACTACACATCCAACGGGTTGTGCTGCCAATGTACAACGTCAAGCCGACTTCGTAAAAGCCCATGGTACGATCGAAAATGGTCCGAAAAAGGTTTTAGTTATAGGTGCTTCTACCGGCTATGGTTTGGCTTCTCGCATAACCGCAGCTTTTGGTAGTGGTGCGGCAACACTCGGTGTGTTCTTTGAAAAAGAAGGGACTGATAGGAAACCAGGTTCAGCAGGCTGGTATAACTCAGCAGGCTTTCATGACTTAGCAGAAGCCGAAGGCTTATACGCTAAGAGCATCAATGGCGATGCCTTCTCAAATGAAATTAAAGCCAAAACCATTGCCACTATTAAAGAAGATTTAGGTCAAGTTGACTTAGTTGTGTACTCATTGGCTTCACCACGCCGAACGGATCCAAATACTGGCGAAGTGTATTCTTCTACGCTCAAGCCAATTGGTAAAGACATCACCATTCGCGGCATCAATACTGATAAAAAAATTGTCGAGGAAGTTTCTGTTGTCGCAGCAAATGAGGAAGAAATTAAAGGCACCGTGAATGTAATGGGTGGTGAAGATTGGAAAATGTGGATTGACGCTTTGCAAGAAGCTGATGTGCTTGCACCAGGAGCCAAGACTACTGCTTATACTTATCTCGGAGCAGAACCAACTTGGGACATTTATTGGAATGGAACCATTGGTGCCGCTAAAAAAGACCTTGATGAAAAAGCCAAAGCTATTCGTGAATCTTTAAGCAGCATTAATGGTGATGCTCGTGTCTCGGTATTAAAAGCGGTTGTTACTCAAGCCAGTTCGGCAATTCCTGTGATGCCCTTGTATTTGTCGATGTTATTCAAAATCATGAAAGCTGAAGGCACTCATGAAGGCTGTATCGAACAGGTAGATTTATTGTTTCGTGAAAGTCTTTATGGCAATGCGCCTAAAATTGATGAAGATGATCGACTTCGAGCAGATTACAAAGAGTTGGCACCACACGTTCAACAAGAAGTTTCCTCTTTATGGGCTCAGGTTGAAACTGACAACATTGATGAACTAACCGATTTCAAAGGCTATCAAACTGAGTTCTTGCAACTCTTTGGTTTTGAAGTCCCTGGTATTGATTACGAAACCGATGTTGATACTGAAGTAGCAATCAAAAACATGGTTTAGATTGACGCTACTCTTAGGGTTTTAAACTGCAGGGTTAAAAAAAGATCTGCTGCGGTTCACCAGATATACCAGTGATAACATCACTGGAACTTCTACCAGTACGCCTACCACTGTGGCCAGCGCTGCGCCAGAATTCAAACCGAATACAGAAATTGCTACGGCAACGGCTAATTCGAAAAAGTTAGATGTGCCAATTAAGCAGGCTGGGCCAGCAATGTTATGGGGTAATTTAAGGGTTTTAGCGGCGGCGAAGGCTATAAAAAATATCCCATAGGTTTGAATCAGCAGAGGAATGGCAATCAGTATAATTGTTGCTGGCTTGCTTAATATTGTTTGTGCTTGAAAGCCGAACAACAAAACTACAGTTGCCAGTAAGCCAGCAATAGACCAAGGCTTCAGCAAGTCTACGAAGTGATTCAAGCGGGAGTGGTTATTGGCTTGATCCAAGTAGCGGCGCGTCAGTACACCTGCTAGTAAAGGTAAGACCACATACAAGGCCACCGAGAGCAGCAAGGTCACCCAAGGCACCTGAATATCTGAAACACCTAAGAGGAAAGCTGCAATGGGAGCAAAGGAAAAGATCATAATAAGATCGTTTACGGAAACCTGAACCAAGGTGTAGTTTGGGTCGCCTTTGGTTAGTTGGCTCCAAACAAAAACCATTGCCGTACAGGGGGCAACCCCCAATAAAATCATGCCCGCGATATATTCGGTAGCGGAGGCTTGGTCAACCAAATCAGCAAACAATACTCTAAAAAATAACCAGCCTAGAAAAGCCATAGTGAAGGGTTTAATTAACCAATTAACGAGACAGGTTAATAACAGGCCTTTTGGTTTTGTACCCACATCTTTAATAGAAGAAAAATCGATCTGAATCATCATTGGATAAATCATTACCCAAATCAGCACAGCTACCACTAAATTAACGTGTGCAAACTCAAGGCCAGCAAAGAAGCCAAAAAAACTAGGAGCAACACTACCAAGTCCAACGCCTGCAGCAATTGCCAACCCCACCCAAACACTTAAATACCGCTCAAAAAGACCCATTCGACACTCTCTTAGTCTACATTTTCAATTCAATACTATTTTTACTCTTCCAGCCCCAAGGCCTTCATGCCTTCATACAAGGCTTCTTCATCGAGCCCTTGTTCAATCCAGCTTTTTACTTGTTTGATGCGTCGTCTCAGAATCTCAATGGTGAGATCAAAGGCCGCAGTGATAAGTTCTGGCTCCCCTTTAACAGCGCTTGGATCAACAAGCCCCCAATGCACTTGCCTGGTTTTGCCAAACCAAAGCGGGCAGGGTTCGTTGGCAGCCTTGTCACAAACGGTAATGACGTAATCAATATCAGCTGTTTCAAAAGCATCCCAAGACTCACTCTTAAGACTGCTTGTTGGTATGCTGAGCGCTTCCAAAGCGCCTATGGTTAAGGGGTGCACTTCCCCAACTGGGCTATTACCAGCACTATAGGCTTGTAATAAGTCACCGCCTTCATGCTTGCAAATCGCCTCTGCCAGAATGCTGCGGCAACGGTTATGGGTGCAGATAAACAAAAGCTTCACGCTCGCAAATCCTCGAAAGTAGTTTTGCCTTGATGCAGAAAATCCCGATTATTGACCAACGCCAACTCCAGACTTTCAAGACACCAATCAGGTAGTTTTTCATGTAAGCGGTAATACATCCATTGGCCTTCACGGCGATGCTGAATCAAATTGCAGCACTTAAGTTGTGCCAAATGTCGCGAGACTTTGGGCTGACTTTCACCAAGAATATCCACTAGCTCACAAACACAAAGTTCGCTATCTCGACATAAGAGTAAGAGAATTTTTAAGCGATTGTGGTCTGCTAAACATTTGTAAAAATTTAAAGCCTGCATGTGAACTCCAAGTGGATCAGGTTGCGACAGTATATATGAAAAAAAAGATATATGAAAAATCATATGTATCTTTTAGTAAAAACGCTAACTAAATAAGAGAAAAATGAGTATTTGATAAAACGGAAGTAAACAGAATAGACTACAGGCTAGATGATAAATGTGCGTGCACGCTTAATAGCTTATAGATGAACTCTAAAAAAGTTTGAGGCTCAAAAACTCTGAG
>CBFIHS010000010.1:0-51351 GCA_965662565.1 Pseudohongiellaceae bacterium
CCTGGCGTTGCTACAAGAATATCTACGCCTGGGCCCAACGCTTTTCTTTGAGGGTTGATACTAACACCACCAAAAATAACCAGAGACCTAAGCTTTTCATTTTTTCCATAGGTTTTAATACTTTCATGAACCTGAGCCGCTAATTCACGAGTCGGGGTTAACACCAAAGCTCGAACTCGCTTAGAGTTAGCACTTCCAGACTTTTCTGTGAGGCGTTGCAAAAGAGGCAAAGTGAAACCTGCAGTTTTACCTGTTCCAGTTTGTGCAGCAGCCAATACATCTTTTCCGCTTAATGTTGCAGGTATCGACTGAAGCTGAATAGGTGTTGGTTTGCTATAACCAGTTTCTTTAACGGCATCCAGCAAGCTTTGTTTTAATCCAAGAGATTCAAAATTCATTAATGTTTCCAAATAATTTTAATAAGTAGTGAGCCCACACAAATCACAACCCTCAGCTCGCACTGAAGTGTAATTCAAATTGACTGTGTAAGTGTTTCCAGAGAAGTTCTGGTTGCACAATTGTGCATTCGATAGGGCAACTGTTGTTTAGCAAAAACTGCTAAAACAAAGTTTGTGATAGGAACAACTAGACTCAGAGAACAACAATACTTTCTTGAAAATTTTCTGGAAAAAAGGCCTTTACGCTAAAGATTATGCACCGGAAGAAAGAGAGCAATAACACTCCATACTCAACCGTGCGCGCACCTTAACACAGTTTCACTATAATAAGTATTGTTTCTGTTGCACTAGATAATTTCTTAAAATGCTATTGGCTAAGATCACTTCCATGAGCAATCATTTTTTATAAAGGCCTTCTTTAACAGGCTTATAATAAACAAAATAGTATAAGAGCAGGCCAAAAAGTATGACTATTGATCCATAAAAATAAAAAGACGAAAGATTGATAACAGTCAGTATGAAGCCTACTAAAAATGTGCCCAACGCAATTCCTGTATCGAAAATCGAGAGAAAGGTTGCCATTGCTAAGCCCCGTTTTTGTGGTAAAACATATTCAACTGCTAAGGTTTGGAAATTTGAAAATAAGGTTCCCCAGCCTAAGCCTAGAAAGACAGAAGCCAATAAAAAAACCCATGCAGATGAAGACTGGCTTAAAATAAACATTCCTATAGCTAAAATAAAAATCGCCGGAAAAACAAGTAAGCCAGTCCCGAAGCGATCAGACCAGCGACCAGTAAAAGGTCTTGAGACTAACATCGCGGCAGCATAAAAAACGAAGAAATATGCTGACACTTCAAACAACCCAATTTCTTCAGCATAAACAGAAACAAAAGCAACGATAGAAGAATAAACGACTGCGAATAATCCAGCCACTATCGAAATTCGTAATGCCTTCCTTTCTAAAAAACTTCCTTTAGTGATTACTTGTTTTTGATCAGAACTATTGTTGGCTAGTTGAGGAATCTTGATAAAGATTGCAGACACAAGAGCCAGAACACTTAAAAATATCGCCACGATAAATAGGTCTTTCCTATCTCCACTTTGCAAGACAGTTAGTCCCGTAAACGGTCCCGCTACAACTGCCATATTTGCCGCCAAAGTATAATAACCCATGCCCTCAGCTCGACGATTTTCTGGAATGCTGTTGGCCACTATTCCACCAGAAGCAGTAGTCGCCATGCCGAAGCCAATACCGTGAATAAAACGAACTATTAGGAGTGTGTTCATGGAGTTCTGAAAAAGATACATTACTGTACTGCCGACGAATATTAACAAACTAATCAACAACATTCTTTTCATACCAAACATTTCAAGCCACTTCCCAGTAAATGGCCGAATGATGATTGCCGAAAAAAGGAACACCGTTACTAGTAGGCCTGCTTGAATTTTGGTGGCATCCATTTTTAGTAAGCTATAGGCTGGCATAGTCACGAGCAAATAGTAAAAAACCAGAAAAACAAAAAAACTTGCTAAGGAGGACCCTATGAAGTTTTTATTCCATAGCTTAGTAATGTGTGTCGATGCTTCCATTTCTATGCTTCCTGTTAAGAGTCAATTTACCGGAGGATTTAAGAATGTCAGTTTTCAAATTTTAGCTTTATTATTTTAGGCATGAGGATATCCTTTTAGTAAGCTAGTGAATGAATTTCAAACATTATCCACTGAATAAGTTATAATACCCAGCCAATATAGACCAGTTACCCCTTCTAGCTGCAACACTTGGTAAATTAGCCAAAACAGTATAGCAATAGGTCAAAAAGACTCCTTTCTCGGGTCATCCCATCTACCAGTTTATTGTAGTGGCAGACACTAAGATCTTTTTAACTTTTGGACCATGTAGGGTTTTGAATCAGACTAACGAAAATTGAAAAATTATGACAAGCCAGATTGAACACAAGCCCATTCAAACTTCTTTTGTAACCTTAATGGCGATGCTCATGTCATTCATTGCACTCGCAATTGATGCAATGATGCCTGCTCTTGGCCAAATCGGTCAGGATCTCGCTGTCGAAAACCCAAATGATGTTCAGCTAATAATTTCAACGATTTTTATTGGTATGGCAATTGGCTTGTTATTTTTTGGTCCTTTTGCAGATTCATTTGGTCGTAAAAAGGCAATTTTTTTAGGCTTAGGTATATTTTTAATCGGTTGCCTTGCTTCAATTTTTTCGACTAGCTTTGATGTCATGCTTTACGGAAGATTGCTCCAAGGTATCGGCGCAGCCTCTTGCCGGGTCGCCACCATGTGTATGATTCGTGATGAATACGAAGGTCCAGCTATGGCTAAGATCATGTCTTTCATCATGATTATTTTCATCTTGAGCCCTGCTCTTGCCCCTTCAATTGGGCAGATAATCTTAATTTTTGGTAACTGGAGATGGATTTTTGTTGTCATGTTCTCTTTTGCCGTCGTGGGTATTAGTTGGTTAGCACTCGGACAAGAAGAAACACTTAAGCCAGAGCATCGTCTTCGTTTTGGTCTGGCTCCAATATACCGTGCCATGAAAGAAACTATAAAAAACCGAATTGCTCGAGGCTACACCCTTGCTTCAGGCATCGTTTCTGGCGCTTTTGTCGCTTACCTAAATTCAGCTCAACAGATTCTACAAGAACAATACGAGACTGGAGATGCCTTCGCATTGATTTTTGGCTTTCTAGCCTTAGCAATTGGAGTAGCTTCCTATACCAATAGCAAGCTGGTATACAAAATGAGTATTGAAAAAATTTGCTTTATTGCACTGATAGTAATGGCAATATCAAGTACCGTATTCCTTCCAATAAGCCTAATAACTGGCGGAAACCCTGCTCTAATCCTCTTGATAATCTACCTTTTTATAGTCTTCTTTTGTATGGGCTTATTATTTGGAAACTTTAGCACCCTAGCAATTTTACCTTTGGGGCATATTGCCGGTTCTGCCAACTCGGTTATTGGCTTCTTTCAAACACTGATTTCAGCATTGCTTGGGGCTTATATTGGCTCTCATTATAACGGCACAATAAACCCATTGGTTTTAGGTTTCTTCGTTCTTAGCATTACTTCACTGGCAATGGTTTTTAGACTAATTAATACTACTGCGGATAAACCCGTTTCTATCCCAAACTAAGCTCTTATTATAAGCTTTTCCAGAAACAGCTGTTTAAACAGCTACACAGCTCTATTCCAATGTTTTCCCTCATTTTTTGCACATTTATGGACTACTCTTGCTGTTCCTAAAAACTAATTTTTGATGCATACTGATCTAGCTCTAGTAGGTATTAATTGTATTTAGCGGGATCGCGCTGATACCCAAAAAATCATAAAGTTCTAATACTAAAAATTACATGTTTTTTAAATTTAAAACGTTTTACACAATATAAACAAAGAATCTCTACTAACAAATTTCTATTAGGCTTACCTTCTAGAAAAAATAATGCTCTAAGCAAAGGGGTCATCAATGAAAACTACAAAGCACCTTAAAACTAAACTTTCTAGCTTAATACTACTGGCAGGTCTAGCGGCTCAACCTGGCTATAGCGCCCTGGTTGATATGGCTGAGTACCAAGACTGGGATGCACTGCAAGCTTCAATATCAAATGAGGATATTAATGCGGTCCAACCAGATGGAATGACTGCTCTATTTTGGGCTGTTTACCATGACCAAGCCGATGTGGTAAGCCTTCTTTTGAATGCTGGCGCTAATCCAGATGCGAGTAATCGTTATGGTATGACCCCTTTAATTCAGGCCGCAATGAACGGTAATAGTGAAATCATTTCTATGCTGCTCGACGCTGGAGTAAATCCAAATGAGGCTACCCTTCAAGGTGACACAGCTCTGATGAATGCTGCGCAAACAGGCGCTCTTAATGGCGTTGAAGCACTAATTGATGCGGGCGCCGATATTGAAGCCAGAGACTCATACTATTACCAAACTCCATTGATGTGGGGTGCAGCTGCAGATAACGTTGAAGTTGTAAGAGCCTTAATAGACGCCGGAGCAGAAGTAAATGCGCGTTCAGCTGAACTTATTTTTGCTGGCGTTGCTCAAGAAGGCCGTGGTGTTGGTGGAGACTTTCCTAATGGTGGCTTAAGCGCACTGCACCATGCTGCTCGCGAAAATGCAATTGAGACTGCCAAGCTTCTTCTCGAAGCAGGCGCAGACCCTGATATGCATGATCCACGCGGTATGTCTCCTCTTCGAGTTGCCGTTGCTAATTCAAACTTAGATTTAGTAAAAGTAATGATCGAAAGTGGAGCGGATCTTAACGACGGCGCTTTGATCGACATAATCGAAACAGAATATAAAGAAATTGCTTTTGTTAGAGCTGAAAAAAACTACGATAACAAAACTACGGTTAGAGAGCTTGTGGACTTAATGTTCGAAATGGGCGTTGATCCTGACTCCTACCCTGAAATGCCTATCCCTTTCCAAAGTACAAACTTCATTGGTGGTCACGGACAAGCTGGTCGAACTGCCCTATATAACGAAACCGAAGAACTCCATAATGATTGGGTATCGTATCTTCTAGAAAGAGGCGCTAACCCTGATGCAGTCACCAAAGAGGGTAACTCACCGCTTTCTGCGGCTCTTTACATCATGAGTGGTCGCCGTCCTGATGCTGGTATCTATGATGATGAAGGCAGATCCCTAGAAAAGATAATGCCTACTGTTCAGATCTTGTTAGATCATGGTGCGGACGTGAACTCTCTTGTAGGAGAAGGACAAACCTTAGTTCATCAAGCTGCTGCTTATGGCAACAATGAAGTAATTGAATTCCTAGTCGCGCAAGGCGTTGATCTGTCAGTTAAGGATGACAGCAACAGAACAGCTCTTGATGTGGCCAGCGGTGTTCCTTCCTTGTTTGCTGAAGTTGAGATGAACGCTATCGTTCCAAAAGAGATACCTGTGTATGAAGAAACCATGGCTCTATTAACTGAGGCTATGAATGAAGCAGGTATTGCTATTGAGGAGTATGTTGCTCCACCAGCCCCAGAAGTTATTTCAAGCATTGACGGCTAACTAAAAACCTAAAAAGCTGGAATAGGGTTCAAACCCTATTCCAGTACTAATAAAAAAGAATAAGTCAGGTATTAAAAATGAAAAAACAAACTGTCTCAGCCTTGATTATCACGGGCTTAGGTCTAGGCCTAGTAGCCTGTAATAATTCATCCGAGGACGTTTCTTTAGAAGAAAGCGCAAGTGTCCAACTTGCGGCTGTTCAGGAACTTCCTCCATTGGACGATCAATGGAATATGATCTATGACTATTGTGTGGATTGCCATAATGAAACTGATTATACCGGCGGTCTGTCTTTAGAATACGTTGCTCCAGATTTTGTCCATGAAGAAGGTGAGATCTGGGAGAAAGCAATCAAAAAACTTTCTACTGGCCAGATGCCTCCTCTTGGAGAACGCCAGCCTTCTCCAGAGCAAAGACAGACTTTTGTTGCTTCATTAGAAAAGGTATTAGATGAAGAAGCCGAAACCAACCCTAACCCTGGTCTTGCAGTTCTGCCACGTTTGAATCGAACTGAGTACCAAAATGCAATTCGTGACTTGTTACATCTAGATGTTGATGCCACTTCGTTTTTGTTAGCAGATGACTCAGCTGAAGGTTTCGACAACATGTCAGCTGCCTTACAAGTCTCTGCAACTATGCTAGAAGGCTTCGTAGCCGCATCGGGACGCGTAACCTCGCTTGCTATCGGCAACATGGATATGCAACCAGACTTTGCCGTGTATCGAGCTCCGGGTGATGCCTCTCAAGACAGACATATTCCAGGCGCACCAATTGGCACTGTTGGTGGAGTGGCCTTCGAGCATTACTTTCCTTTAGATGGAACTTATGAGTTGACGCCCGCTTTGGCACGAACCATTCAGGATGAAGCGCGTGGTATTGAATTCCCAAGCACTCTCGAGATTACTATCGATAAGCAGCGTGTCCACACAGCTGACTTCGGTGGTTATCAAGACACTGAAGCTGGAGAGTTCGGGTCAACCAGCTTTCAATTGGCCGAGGCTATCGATGAGCGCTTTAAATTTAGAACATTCCTAAGCGCAGGCAAGCATCAGATTGCTGTTAATTTCTTGCGAGTTCCAAACTCACCAGATGCTGAAGTGTGGAAACAGCACAACCGCACCTCTCTGGATACAGACGTTCTAAAAGGACCTCCTCACCTAGATAAAGTTGAAATTCGTGGACCTTTCGAAGCAAGCGGCAAAGGCACAACGGCGGCTCGTGAAAAGATATTTATCTGCGAACCAGGCATTTTAGAAGATGAGCAGCTTTCTTGTGCAAGTGAGATACTCTCAACCTTAGCTAGACAAGCTTATCGTCGCCCTGTGACTGAAAACGAAGTGTCTGACTTACTCGGTTTTTATGAAATGGGCAGAGAGCTTGGCGGTTTTGAGAAAGGTATTGAAACAGGACTACGTCGCATCATTTCTGGCCCTGAGTTTCTTTTCAGAGTTTCTGAAGTTCCAGCCGGTCTCGCTCCAGGACAAGCTTATGAGATTGATGACTTAGAGCTTGCCTCAAGACTTTCTTTCTTCCTTTGGAGCACCATTCCTGATGAGGAATTGATTGATCTAGCCACTGAAGACAGATTAAGCGATCCAGCAGTGCTTGAAGCTCAAGTTAAACGTATGCTTGCTGATCCCAAAGCTGAAAATCTGACTACGAATTTTGCCAGTCAATGGTTAACATTACGTAATCTAAATGCGATCGTACCTGATCCCGCCCTATTCCCTGATTATGATGACAATCTGCGTCAAGCTTCTATGAAAGAAACGCAAATGCTTTTTAAAAGCATCGTGGATGAAGACAGAAGCATTATTGACCTAATCAATGCAGATTACACTTTCATCAATGAAGACCTAGCGAAAGTCTATGATATTCCGGGTATTGTAGGTTCGCGTATGCGTAGAGTGGAATTAGAAGATGACGAAAGGCGCGGAGTCTTAGGTCACAGCAGTATTCTAACGCTTACTTCGCTGGGCATCAGAACCTCGCTAGTTACTAGAGGCAAGTGGTTCCTAACGAATTTAGTTGGCACTCCACCACCTGAACCACCTGCTGATGTTAATACAGACCTCAGTAGATTTATTGATGGTGAACCAAAATCTCTTCGTACTTTGATGGAATTGCATCGCTCGGATCCTGTCTGTTCAGGATGCCACAAACTAATGGATACTATCGGTATTGCCATGGAACATTATGACGGTGTTGGTCGCTATCGCAACTATGATGGAGAGGTACTAATCGATCCTGTAGACACTTTATTTGATGGGACTGAAATTTCCAGCGTGAGTGACTTACGTAATTGGTTAGTAGACCGACCTGAGTTATTTGCACGAACAACTACTGAAAAACTCATGCAGTTCGCTATCAGCAGACCAATCGAATACTACGATATGCCACACGTAAGGACCATATTACGTGACACAGCAGCAGATGATTATAAATTCTCATCTCTTGTTATGGGCATAGTAAATAGCGTTCCTTTCCGTATGAGAGTTAATGATGTTCCTGGAGAGGCAGTAGCTGCTACCAACTAAATCATAAATTCTTCAAACCAAATAAAAAGGCAGCTTCTAGCTGCCTTTTTTTATGCTTAAGATTGTAAGAATAAAAAATATTTTACATAGCGGTTAAAATTTATAGCCCACTCCAAGCATGTAAACCCAAGGGTCTATATCCAAATCAACTCTCAAGCTAGTGGCTACTTCAATCGTGGTTCCAATATCCATTTTCCATATTGCAGCATTAAATAAGAACCTGTCATTAATACTAATATCAATACCAACCTGTACCGTAAACCCCATAGAATCATCAGCATCTATAGCGTAATTGCCCGCAGTACCGACTGCATGAAGTAAGCTCATTCCATTGGCTGTAGCTTCAGTTTCCAACAGCATTAAATAGTTAACACCCACACCAACATAAGGATTTATGCTGCTGTCACTATTAAAGAAATATTGAGCACTCAGCGTTGGCGGTAAATGCTTAGCTTTTGCTATTGAGCCCAATCCACTTAGGTCTCCAGAGAAATCTACAGTGTGCGTAAAAGGTGGTGATGCCAATAACTCAACACCGATGTTATCTGTAACCATATAACTGAAGGTCAGCCCCAGCTGGGTATCACTGCCAATACTAACTTGCCCATTAGATGATACGGCTGCAGGTTGAATGACCCCACTGTCTTCAGAAGGATTAACCGACGCAGCTCCTGCTCGAAGAATCCAATCACCAGCCTCATGAGCTTGAACAGAAAAACATGAGAAACTCATTATTCCAATAATGCTATTTATATACTTTCTATTGATCATCATTTTTACCCATATCGCATTGAAAAAACAAAATAATCAATTGCTTAAAAAAGAGCATTGATTCAAATCATTTTCGAAATAGTTTCTTTGTTATTTTAGTGATAAAGAAGTTTAACGATGCATGTATTGCTTAAAATCAACTACTACTAAATATAAGCTTGCATTACACAAAGCCTATATAACAGGTATACTCAGGCACTTATGGACCTGTTTGTAAGCTGCAAGCCAAATTTAAAATCCAAACCTCTCTAGAAAATTCGTACTATCGATACTTAAACGGAGCAGACTTAATGAAAATAGTAATTATGATCGGCCTGGCTTTAGTCAATCTCTCAGCTATAGCCCAAGTAAGTCAGACTAAAGGCGATTTCGAAGATAAATTCCGACAGCTAAGTGAAGTACTGCCAACAGCCAATAGCTATCGTACCGCTTCTGGCGCTCCAGGAAATGAATACTGGCAACAACAAGCAGATTATTTTATTGAAGCAAGTTTGGATGAACATAACCAACGTATTATTGGTTCAGAACGCATTACTTACACCAACAATTCGCCCGACACCCTGCGATTTCTGTGGATACAACTCGATCAGAACCGTTTTAGAAATGACTCACTTGGCCGCTCTACTGAAACTGCAGGTAATGACGATCGCTTAAGCTTCGGAACTCTCAGACGTGAACGCGCCTTCGATGATTTCCTAGGTGGTTTTCAGATTAGTCGTGTACAAGAAGTTAGAGGTGATGAACTCTCCACACAAATAAATGACACGATGATGCGTATCGATTTAGACGAACCCTTGGAACCTGGAGATTCGGTAAGTTTTGAAATCGATTGGATACATAACATCATTAATCAATCGGTGATCGGTGGCCGTGGTGGCTATGAGTATTTTGAAGAAAGTGACACATACCAATTTGCCCTTTCGCAATGGTACCCAAGAGTAGCCGCTTATACGGATTATGATGGTTGGGTTAACAAGCAGTTCATGGGACGAGGGGAATTTACTCTAGAGTTTGGCGATTTCGAAGTACACCTAACTGTACCCGCAGACCATATTGTTGCTTCTACCGGCGAGTTACAGAATCCGAATGCTGTTCTTACTGCAGAGCAACGTGATCGCTTGGAATTGGCTGAAGATTCCGAAACCCCAGTTTTTATCGTGACACCTGAAGAGGCTCTCGAAAATCAAGCTGAAGGCACCGATGAAACTGTGACTTGGATTTTCGAAGCCGATAACGTGCGCGATTTTGCTTGGGCCAGTTCTCGCAAATATATTTGGGACGCTCTAGGCCACACTCAAGATGATCGTGAAACCCCTTTGGTGATGGCAATGTCTTACTACCCACCTGAAGCTGAACCTTTATGGTCACAATATTCAACACATGCTGTTGCCCATACCATGGATGTCTATTCAAAGTTTTCTTTCAACTACCCCTACCCTACGGCAATTTCTGTTAATGCTTGGGAAAGAGGCGGCATGGAATATCCGATGATTACCTTCAATGGTTACCGCCCAGTAGTGGATAAAGACAGCGGAGAAAGAACGTACTCTCGTCGCACAAAATATGGTCTTATCTCCGTGATCATCCATGAAATTGGGCATATCTATTTTCCAATGGTAGTTAACTCAGATGAAAGACAATGGACCTGGATGGATGAAGGACTCAACACCTTCTTACAATTCTTGGCTGAGCGTGAATGGGAAGAAGGCTATCCTTCAAGACGCGGTGATCCAGACAATATTACCAATTACATGCAGTCACAAAATCAAGTTCCAATCATGACGAATTCTGAATCCATTTTGCAATTTGGTAATAACGCCTATGCCAAACCGGCCACAGCCTTAACCATTTTACGAGAAACCGTCATGGGCCGAGACTTGTTTGATTTTGCTTTCAAAGAATACTCTCAGCGATGGATGTTTAAACGTCCCACTCCTTCTGATTTATTTCACACCCTTGAAGATGCTTCAGCTGTTGATCTGGACTGGTTCTGGCGGGGGTGGTTTTACTCAACCGATCATGTTGATATTGCCCTTAGCGATATTCGTGAATATGGCATTTCTACTCAAGACCCCGAAATCGAATTTCCAATTCAACGTGAAGAACACAATGAAGAGCCTGTTTCATTGACTCAAATCAGAAATGCAGATTTACCAAAACGAATCGATGAATTTCCTGAGCTTGAAGATCTTTACAACGAAAATGATGAGTTCACAGTCTCGAATGTAGATAGAAACAAATACACCAGTTTCCGTGAAGGCCTAGAGGATTGGGAGTTGGAATTACTCGATCAAGCTGTCGAAGATGGTTTACTTATTTATTTCCTCGACTTCGAGAATATCGGCGGCTTAGTCATGCCCATTCCACTACGTATTGAGTACGAAAATGGAGAAATCGAAGACAGCATGATTCCTGCCGAAGTATGGCGCTATAACCCTAAGCAAGTTACACGAATGATAATCACTGAAGAAAAAATAGCCGCTGTTGAGCTTGATCCAATGCTGCAAATAGCCGATGTTGATAGAAACAACAATCGTATTCCTCAACAAATTCAACGCTCACGTTTAGAACTGTATCGATCAGATAATCCAGTCCGAGACCTGATGGCAGATTTATTGGTTGAGTTAGAAGAAGCTGAAACCGGAGAGGAAGCTGAGTCTGATACCGAAGTACCACTAGAGGCAACTGGCGATTAGGGCATGCGTGTTATAGGCATAACCCTTAGTTTGCTGCTTTTGTTGATTGACTTAAGCAGCGCGCTGGCTCATCGGCAAAAAACTATTTTCACGACAATTAGTTACAACCCCCGGACACAAGCTCTTGAAATTATCCATCAGGCTTATGCTCACGACGTTGAACATGCCTTTGGAAATAGAATTCAGCTTGAAAGCGGGCTTGATAATATCCGAGCCCAAGCCCTAGTCAGTTTGGAGCTAAGTAAAAGCTTTAAGCTATGGAATGAGCAAGGCGATGAGATCCCACTGAGTCTAGTCGGCGCTGAACTTGAAGCAGACTTGTTTTATATCTATCAAGAAGCCGATTTGCCAGCCATTCCTAAAAGCATGCAAATAGAACATGGCATACTTCGTAACTATTGGCCCGACATGCAAAACTATATTAATGTTAATTATGGTGAATCGATTCGCAGCTTGATTTTTTCTGGAAATGACGGCAAAAAGCTCCTTTCATCTGATCGCTAAGACAGTCAGTTTTTTTCTTAAAACCTGAAAAAAACTAAAAAAAACAGTATTATATGTAACATTCATGCTTAGTAATCTTATTAAACTTTTGTTTAAAAGAAGCTAAGCACACTAAAAATTATTTATGGATTCTAAGCTTAGATGCGATTTATCACTGCACAATTCACTGCACAATTCACTGCACAATTAGTCGGTTTATTATTTGCCTGTGTCAGCTTGGTCACTCACGCACAAGTTGTTATTGGTGAACACGTAGACGCTGAACTTGTCTCTGAAATGACTGGAGTCGTTCCAGGTCAAGACAGCTGGATAGCCTTGCGATTAGATCACATGGAACATTGGCATACCTATTGGAAAAACCCTGGTGATGCTGGGCGTGCCACTGAAATTAACTGGACCTTACCAGAAGGTGTCAGTGTCGGAGAAATTGTTTGGCCAACTCCTAAGCGAATTGAACTGCCTGCTGACTTGGTTGACTTCGGTTACGAAGATGAAATCTTTCTTTTAAACCTGATAAGTGTTCCAGCAAACTATCAAGAAAACTCCTTAAAAATAACTGCAAATACACAATGGCTGGAATGCGAAGATATCTGTATTCCAGGTGGCGCAGTAGTGAATCTGGAACTTCCAGTTTTAACTGATTCGCAAGTTTCTAAAAATGATAAGTGGACAGAAGGTTTTGCTAAAACCCGCGCTTCGCTGCCAACGAGTGATGTTACTTTTGATGCGACTTTTTCCATTGCTGAAGGCAAACTCAATATATTGCTTCAAGCTACAGAGTCAGTTTTTGAGAACGCTGAAGCAATCAGATTTATTCCCGGGGAACACCGCGTTTTTGATTATGTCTCACCTCAAGAAATAAACTATCAGCTTTCCAGCCTTCAACTCACTCAAGGACATCATCGGCGCTTAAGCGAATCTCCTGAACAAATTACCGGCCTTTTAGTCGTCACAGACAATAATGAACAAACCATCGCCTATGAAATATCAGCTGAACCAGATGGTTTGAATCCAGCCGACTTTAGTTTACTTGCCAGCAATACTGCACCTGCACTAGGCGCAAACAGCAACTCTGATATGAATATCTTGTTGGTATTCCTCTTTGCACTTTTAGGCGGTGCCATTCTGAATCTCATGCCTTGCGTCTTCCCAGTACTTTCATTGAAAGTGCTTAGCCTTGCTTCTAGCAGCAACTCTAGCGCTAAAGAAAAACGCTTACACGGTTTGGCTTATACTGCAGGGGTTATTGCCGCCTTCTTAATTCTCGCTTCTGTGTTGCTGACTTTACAAGCTGGCGGAGCTCTAATTGGCTGGGGCTTTCATCTTCAATCTCCTTGGTTTATCAGTCTGCTTATTTTTCTTTTCTTCATCATGGGCTTGTCGATGTCAGGCGTGGTTGAATTTGGAACCAGCATCATGGGAGTGGGTACAGAGTTACAAGATAAAGAAGGCTACTCAGGTTCATTCTTTACTGGCATTCTCGCCAGCGTGGTCGCCAGCCCTTGCACCGCTCCATTTATGGGTGCCGCTCTTGGCTTTGCCTTTACCCAACCAGCAGTAATTGCCTTAGCCGTTTTCCTTGCTCTAGGTTTAGGCATGGCACTTCCCTTCTTACTGATTTCATTTAATCCAACTCTTTCAAGCCTTCTGCCTCATCCTGGCAAATGGATGCTAACTTTCAAACAGCTTCTGGCTTTCCCGCTTTACGCCACAGCTGTGTGGCTATTATGGGTATTAGGTAAGCAGACTGGCACCAATGGTATGGCGTTAATCATTGCCTGTTGCGTGCTACTTGCTTTGGCAGCATGGCTATACCAAGGTCGTCGTGAAGTCACTTCAAAGTTTTGGCGTCTTAGTAATGCCTTAATTATTTTACTCTGTCTAATCACAACAATTGGGGTTATCCGTTCACCCATGCTAGAAACACAAAGCCTGACAGCACAGCCAAGTGAAGGCGCCGCTTTTGAAGCTTATAGTGATGCACGTTTGGCAGAATTACGTAACAGCGGTCGTCCTGTCTTCGTCAATATGACTGCCAGCTGGTGTATTACCTGTTTAGTGAATGAAAAAGTTGCTCTGAGCTCGGAAGAGTTTTCTGATTCCTTAGCAGAAAACAATGTTGCGTACCTCAAAGGTGATTGGACAAATAACGACCCTGCAATAACTGAAGTGCTTAGGCGCTATGAAACCAGCGGTGTCCCCTTATACTTACTTTACCCCGCAGACCCCACCCTACCTGCTCAGGTTTTGCCACAAATTTTAACGACGAGCATTGTTGCCCAGGCCATCGAGAAAATTTAGCTTAAGCAATTTATTTTCAGGGGAAAAGCCTAAACCCATGCAAAAAAAACTGATCTTAGTTGGCGGCGGCCATACCCATGTACTTTTTCTAAAGCATTGGGCTCGCAAGCCAATTCCTGACTTAGAACTCACACTCATTTCCCCTCAAGAAAAGACACCCTATTCCGGCATGTTGCCTGGATTAATCGCAGGTCATTATCAGTCAGAAGAAATCTTTATTAACTTACCCAAGCTCTGTGCTAAAGCAAATGTAAAATTTATATGCTCCAGCGTAAGCAATATTGAGACTAATACTAAAACTATTGAAATAGAAAACACGCCAAACATAGGCTATGACATACTTTCTTTGGATATTGGCGCCGCGCCTGACCAAAGTATTCCAGGTGTTATTGAATATGCCACCTCAGTAAAACCGATCAGTCTTTTTTACGAACAGTGGTTGAAAGTAAAACAGAATCTTCAAAACACTCAATTTCAGGCACTAAATCAAAATAATAAATACAAATTGGTTGTAGCCGGGGCTGGGGCCGGTGGTCTTGAAATCATGCTGGCCATGAATTGGGTTCTGGAAAATGATCCTGCTACTTGCGGGAAAACTGATTACACACTCTGTTTTAAAACACCCAAACTCTTACCAGGCTACCCCAACAGAATAGTGAATGAAATCACACAACTTTGTGAACAACGAAACATATCACTTAAGCCAAACTTCAAGGTAAAGCAGGTTTCCAAACCGGCTCTAATTGCTGAGAACTCTGCAACATCAGCTCCTCACGAACTACCCTATGACCGGCTTTTTTGGTGCACACAAGCGCGTGCCGCTGTCTGGCCTTCAAACAGCGGCTTAGCATCCAATTCCGAAGGATTTATTCGAGTAAATCAATATTTACAATCCATTAGCCATCAAGATATTTTTGCGGTTGGTGACATAGCTCATATGGAGTTTTCACCAAGACCTAAAGCCGGTGTTTACGCTGTAAGACAAGCTCCTTATTTATATAAAAATATTTATAACTATGCCTTAAAGAGAAAGTTAAAAGTATACAAACCACAGGATAACTTTCTAAGTTTGCTAGCCTTAGGTAATAAAACAGCCCTCGGTTTCCGAAAGCCTCTGCCTATTTTTTCTGGGGCTTGGGTTTGGCATTGGAAGCGCAGGCTTGATGAAATGTTCATGAGTGAGTTTCGTTAAAATATTCAAACAGGCTCTGGAACCCTAGACTTTGTTGAATACATGCTATAAAACATTATCTATACTTTATAAGGGGCAAGGTTTTTAGCTATTGTTAGACCATAAACTATGAAACGATCAATAAGTCCTATTATTTTCTTATTTATCCTCGCTGCAGCCATGCCAAGCAAGGCTAATACTTAAGTGGATGCAAATATCAGCTACGGCCTTAACGACAACATTTCTAAGGCGGTTAGTAAAAGCGATATATTTTTAGATCAATTCATTTCTGCCAACCTTAATATTGGCAAACTCTGGGTACCTAGTGTAGATAAATCACTTTTCCTCAGCGCCCATCTAGCTACAGAATAATACAATGACAGTGATGGACTAAATCATAATGGCTTAGGAACTTCACTCACGTACATACAGCGCTTGGGGCTTGGGGCCTATACCCCAAGAATAAGCGCAGGTTTCAGAGCCGACAGACGCAACTTTAAAAGCGATTCTCGGGACGGTTGGTTGTATCGGGCTAACATTGGAATAGAGAGACGCTTCACCCCTCAACTGCAAGCGAAGCTAACTTTCACCTCAGAAAGACGAACAGCTAATACCAATAAAGCCTTGCCTTATTTTAATCTCGCTCCAGGTGATGTCTTCAATCAAAATAATAATGAACTTGCTCTCAATCTAGACTACACACTTGAAAACACCTCAATGATCTCACTTAGATACCTTTATCGTGATGGCGAGGTAGACGCAAGTACTAACCCTGGTTCAGAATTCTTTGGCTTCTCAAAAGCCATTACCTTTGATTCTCAACTTTGTAAACAATGCGGCCAATATGTCGCCTACCTAATCGATGCCTCTACTCACAGCTTTATGATTGATTGGAATTGGGCGCTTGGCAAGGACAGCTCCGTAAGCGCAAAATATGAGCGCCGTATAGCGCATGCAAATGGCGGTATTACCTATAGTGGGAATGTCTTTGGGGTTCAACTAAATAGAAGGCTTTAATTCAAGTAATAATCATGAATCACATTATTAATAAAAATTGTGCAAGTAAGTTTCTATTCTTAAAGTCTGCTATGAGTTTACTCATTAGCAAAAAACTTTTGCATTTTTATAGATGCTTTATTTTATGTTTATTACTAGCGGCTCATTCAGCTTATGCCGAAACGCTTGAAGTGATGTTTACCGATAGTGATGGCAATCCAATTAAAGACGCCGTAATTGAAATTATTTCTCCACAAATAGCAGTTCCTGATGATTGGGATTTCACAGGAGAAATGGATCAGGTTGACCGAGAGTTTATTGATAATGTTGTAACCGTAGTCGCGGGTAGCTACATAAGGTTCCCAAATAGTGATGATATTCAACATCATGTCTACTCATTTTCGGATAATAACAATTTTGAGCTGCCTCTATACTCGAGCAATGAGGCCCCTCCGGTGTTATTTGATACGCCAGGGATTTCAGTGGTGGGCTGTAATATATATGACTGGATGCTTGGTTATATCTATGTTGGGGAAAGCCATCTCATGGGTAAAAGTGACACTGATGGACGAGCAACGATACCTGGGCTTGATGGTGGAAATTACACTTTCAAGGTATGGCATGAAAGAGCTCGACGTGATGATCTGACAAACACTTTTGATGTTTCAATTTCTTCTGGTATCACACAGGTCGAAATTGAAATAGACCTAGGGCGTGATCGACGCATCCGACGCACACCAGGAGGCAGTGGCAATCGTTATAATTAAACGCTTCTTTTCAAAATTTTCCAAGCTGATAAAGTTCCGTAGTTTTCGATCCCAAATAATTAGCTATCTAGTACTTTTATTGTTACTGGTCTTAACTACAGTTTATATTTCTGTCGATCGTACAACTTATAACAACACGCGAGCTGTGATCGATGAAAACCTTAGCATTGGCTTAGAGGTCTTCAAGCAGCTGATAAAAGAACGAGAAGATAACTTCAAGGTGACTTTCAGAGCCTCTGCTCGCGATTTCGCTTTTCGGGAAACCTATGATACCCGAGACTACGACACGATTCTCTCCGCAGGTGAGAACCTGTTATTACGCACAACCAATGCCGATCTGCTGATGGTGGTTGATTACGATTATCTAGTCGTAGCTGATACTTTAAAACGCTTGCCTGCTGAAAGTGAATTCCCATGGCTCTACTTACTAGAAGCCGCAGAAAAGAATGAAAACTATGAAGCCAGCTCATTCATTCTGATTGATAATATTGCCTATCAAGTTGTCGCCGTTCCAATACTTACCCCTTTGGTGGATGGTTGGATTATTGTTGGCCAACGCTTGGATTCAGAGTACGTTAACTCCTTAAAGGAAATCATTTCTTCAGATGTTTCAATTATCGAATTGAACGATTCCGGTTTTGGGAGCCCTATTGCAAGCACTCTTTCTGAGACTCAATCAAGCGAACTAGCTGTTAAATTTAAAACCCTTTTATTTGCTAGTTCTGGAACCGATATGCTGGATCTTAGAGGGGAAGATTTTGTTGCCCTTGCTACCCCTTTAGTAGAAAACGAAGACATTGCACTGGCCGCAATGGTTCAACAATCCCTTCCTGCTGCTCTAGCACCTTACCGTGACCTAGAGCAAAGGTTGATCATCCTATTTAGTTTAGGCCTTGGCCTTTCTATTCTCATGGCTATGCTTTTAGGACAATCGGTAAGCCAACCCGTAATGAACTTGGTTAATCGAGTACGCAAAATTGAACAGGGAGATTACTCCAAAACAGAAGGCAGCAAGCGTTTAGACGAAATTGGTAGACTAGAAAATTCTGTTAACGCGATGGCGAGCGGTTTAGAAGAAAAAGAAAAAGTAAGGGACATTCTTGATAAGGTTGTCTCAAATGAAATTGCTAATGAATTATTAAAGGGTAAAGTGCGGCTCGGCGGTGAAACGCTTACAGCAACTATTCTTTTTTCAGATATTCGAGACTTCACCTCTTTGTGTGAAAGCCAAGAACCTGCTTATGTCCTCGGCTATTTAAACCATTATCTTTCTGAAGTAAGCAGTGCAATTGAGCAGCATAAAGGTGTCGTCGACAAATATATTGGCGATGCAGTAATGGCTTTATTTGGTGCACCTGTAAGCAATGAACACGATACTAAAAATGCACTATTAGCCGCGCTCGCAATGAGGGAAAAAGTTTATCAGTTAAACCAAGCGAGTTTAAACTCTTCTGCCCCTAAGCTAAAAACCGGGATTGGCCTCCATACGGGGCAAGTCATTGCAGGAAATCTTGGCTCAGCTCAGAGAATGAATTACACCGTTATTGGTGACACTATTAATCTCGCATCTCGTCTTGAATCTTTAACTAAGCAATATAATGTCGAAATTTTGGTTAGTGAGGAAACCCGTAACTTAGGTACAGGTTTTATTTTTCGAGAGTTAGACCTAGTGAGGGTAAAGGGTAAGACCAAACCAGTTCGTGTCTATGAACTGCTAGGCCTAAAAGGGCAGTTATCACAATCGGTATTAGATGAGGCATCACGTTTTGAAGAAGCTTTAATGCACTATCGAGCTTGTGGCTGGAATCACGCAAAATCGATATTTTCTGAATTGAATGCTAAAAACACTTCATCAACACTTTATTCACTTTATCTTGAGCGAATAAAACAGTTCGAAAATAATCCTCCTCCCCCAAACTGGGATGGGGTGTATAACTTTCATAAAAAATAAAGATTCTACTTTGAAAGAATTTTCTAATCCAAAGCTGTAGGCTAGGTGTAAAATAGACTATTAATCATAGCCCGGTAGAATCCGGTTCTAAGAACGCAAGCGTAAAAAATAGCTTTCGACAACAAACACAGTTAAGTTCACTTATGAGCATCATTTCAGCAGACATTTCCAAAGCAATTGAAATCTTAAATAATGAAGATATCATCGCAATTCCGACCGAGACCGTTTATGGTTTAGCAGGAAATATTTTCAGTGAAAAAGCTATTCGAAAAATATTCGAAGTAAAGCAACGACCTTTATTTAATCCGTTAATTGCCCATGTCGATTCAATTGAGAAAGCTAAAGCAATAGTAAGTGATTTCCCGGATAAAGCAGAAATTCTAGCTCAAGCTTTTTGGCCAGGCCCGCTTACCTTACTCTTGAAGAAAAATAACAAAGTTCCTGACTTAATCACCGCAGGCAAAGACACAGTTGCCGTAAGAGTCCCTAAGCATCCTGTAGCTTTAAGTTTATTACAGCAATTATCTTTTCCTTTGGCTGCTCCCAGTGCGAATCCTTTTGGCAGTATTAGTCCTACAAAAGCTAAGCATGTGGAAGATTATTTTAAAGAGTCTATATCAATGGTGCTTGAAGGAGGCAGCTGCGAAAATGGTATTGAATCTACAATTATCGGTTTTGAAGACAACGAGGCAATTTTATATCGACTAGGCTCCTTGTCCATTGAAGATATCGAAAGCTTTATTGGGCCAGTTAAAGTGAAAAATAAACAAGAAATTGCACCTGATGCTCCTGGCATGCTTTCCCGACACTATGCCCCAAAAACAAAATTGTTTTTAGTAAAGAATGTTGAAGCATTTTTAGCTGAGCACCCTAGTAAGAAAATTGGTGTCATAAAATTCAGCCAAACCTTGACTTCGAACAGCTGCCAGCACTTAGAAATTTTATCGGGAAAAAAAGATCTAAAAGAAGCGGCTTCTAAACTCTATGACACTTTACATAAACTCGATAATTCTAATCTGGAGTTAATCATAGCAGAGCTTTTTCCAGATTATGGATTAGGAAAATCGATCAATGATCGATTAGAAAGAGCTACAAAAGAGTAACTAATACAAACTAAGTCATGTCAATCAAAGCATTTCAGCAACTCGCTTGCCCACTTGATGGCGAAGCACTCCAGAAAGACAGATCCAGCTGGAGCTGTGTGAATGGACATAGTTTCGATGTTTCTAATAAGGGCTACATCAACCTTCTGCCAGTGCAGCATAAACGCTCTTTGGATCCAGGCGACCATAAGGCTATGGTGGCTTCGCGTCAGCGTTTTTTGAATGCCGGTTTTTATAAACCAATTGCCGATGCCCTTAAGCAAACTGTCTTATCGAAAACAATGTCTACTAATACTATTAGCTGTCTAGATGCCGGTTGTGGTGAAGGCTATTATCTTCGCGAATTAGCCGCATCAAGCCCTGAGCACTCTTTCTCCCTGCTAGGTTTGGATATTTCTAAATGGGCTATTCTAGCAGCGGCCAAGCAAGATCCTCGAGCTGCTTGGGTTGTTGCGAGTAATGCGAATATTCCAGCCTTAGCTCAATCCATAGATTGTGTACTTTGCATGTTTGGCTTTCCTGTCTACGATGAATTCCGGCGCGTACTTAAACCGGAAGGACTTTATATACAAGTGGACGCAGGCCCTATGCACCTACGTGAACTGCGCGATATTATTTACCCAAGCATTAAAGAAAAAGTTTCATCCGGAAGCGAAAAGCCAGAAGGTTTAACTCAAATCGATCATCAAACTGTGCAATTTTCTATTAGCTTGGCTGGTACTTCAGTAATTGCAGATATGCTTGCCATGACGCCACACTTCTACCGTGCAAGTATTGAAGGGCGTGAAAAAGCTTTAGCTTTATCGAATATAACACTTAGTGTAGATGTAACAATTTCAACATTTAAGTCGACATAAAGCCCTAGGTATAAATCAGAATCCAGTGACTACTTCATAGAATTTAGACTTATAAGATCAAGTAGCTTCATTCAAATTGCTATCTTCTCCTGAGAATACTTTTCCCGCCACTGAATTTCTGGGATGATTACACCCTTTCGAACAGTCAGAGACCCTTTCATGCAAATTGCTCATAATTCTGCCGTCCAATTCCATTTTTCTTTAAAAAATGAAAAGGGAGAAGAAATCGATAACTCGCGTAAATCAGATAATCCCCTCGCCTATCTTCACGGCTATGGTGCTTTATTGAAGGGGCTTGAAGAAGCCATGGAAACTAAATCTGCTGGCGATGCTTTCAGTGTAACCCTACCCCCTGAGTTAGCTTTTGGAGAGCCTCAACCTGACAGCGAGATGCGGGTTCCTATCAAGCATCTTCATGGCTCAAAAAAATGGAAACCTGGTATGGTGGCCGTAGTCCAAACTAAAAATGGCCAGCAACAAGTGACTGTTCTAAAAGTTGGACATACCATGGCAACGATAGATACTAATCACCCTTGGGCTGGCCAAACCCTAACTTTTGATGTTGAAGTGGTAGATGTAAGAGAGGCATCAGCAGAAGAGATCTCTCATGGCCACGTGCATGGCCCCGGCGGACATCACCATTAAGAAAGAGCCTAAGTGTGCTTAGTAAGTTCGTGGCAAACGAATGTGTTCGAGGATTGCTTCAGCTCTTTGTAAGATATCATCATGCGCTGGACTCAATACTTCCCGCGCAATAATCAAAGCTTCACTGTCCCGCTCTGAACCGTATTTAAATTTATGATCGTGACCAATGGAAACGGTTTTAGCATTACGCCCACCTTTAGGGTTTATCGCATCAACAGGGCGGCCATGTGAGCCTTTGATGTGCTCGAAACCCATCGGATCACTGTAATATTCGAGGTCACGGTTGTGAGTCGAAATCATCACGCGCAAATTCTGTTCTGAGCATTTTTCTAAAAAGGCCCAAGCCAAGGCTAATTGATAATCTGAACTGGTGCCGTTAAATAATTCATCGAATAAGCCGAGACTATGGATAGTGGCGTTATCCATAAAGTCCTTAATATTTTCCAATTGTGCTTTGAAGGTACTGCGCTGATGCGTCAGATCATCCTCCACATTGAAGTTATGGTAAATCTGGTCTGGAATAGTTAACTCAGCACTTTCAGCTGAAACGGTTCTACCCATTAGCGCACCTTGTAGAATCAAAGCCAAACCTTTCAAGGAAGTAGATTTACCAGCCATATTGGGCGAGGGCAAAACAACCACAGTAACAATTTCATTTGTTTCAGGATCAATCTCACCAAGAGAAAAATCGCCAAAGCTTTCACTCACACCGTTTAAAAAATGCTCAACTAATTTAAGCCTTAAGACACTGTCTTTTGCCTCAGTTTGACTATAGTTATCTAGGGCTTCTTCTAATTGCCTCAAAGATTTAGATTCAGCCCAGCGTAACTTATGTGCACGCCCTCGACGAAAATCATTTTCTCTTCTAACAATTTCTGTGACTAATTGATGTTCTTGGAGATGATCCATTAGCGCTTCTGTTGCGCCTTGCTCTTTATACATGGCAGCGGAAATATCTATCCCAGGGTCGCCTCCCTGCCCTTCACGCAGCAAAAAAGGGTGATGAAAGTTATGAAAAGAAAAACTAAGCCCGTTCTCATTAGCTGGAAGAACAATAGGGAAAGTTCCATAGTAAGGCGAATCTATATCACGAACTGTTTCTGCGTATTCAACTAACTGAGCGACTACCATCGCTTCTTGTGCATATTTTTGTAGCCCACAGCTTTGAATAAATTCAGCTGCAGCATTTCCTGGCAAGTGGCAATGCGTTTTAACTTCTGTCGTTGTGATACCTGCTCTCTGTGCTATCGCTGGATCCAACTTAACTAACATTCCAAGATCATCAGAAGTTAAGCCGGAGGTTTTAATTGCACCAGTTCCGTCTGGCTCCATAATCAGGTTTCTGACAATTTCATCAAGAGTTTTGATATTACTAGCTAGGTTTTCAATATCTTTGAGACCACTCCAAGTCTTAAGTTGCTCACCGTGCTCGGCAATAACTTTTCCCATTGCCTCAAGCATTTTTAGAAAATACGCATATTTATCATGAGCAATTCGAATATTATCTGCTGCTTTTTCACTGTCGCTTGGCTTTGGAAAAGCAAAGTGATCACCCCTAGAGGTGTATTTGAATTCTGCTTTTGGAATATCTGCCTGGATTAAGCCTTGCACCATAGAAATTAGTTCAGCATCTCGAAAAGGTCGATACTCAATCGCTTTAGAAAATATTTTCCCAGTTTCGCCTTTAAAAATATTTTGTATAAGATGATCTCCGTTGCTGCTTCCTGATAAACGATTACCTTCACGATTATAAATATCAAAAAACGCACGAGTGCTTTCTAATTCTTCAGCGCTAATTCCCAACAAAGTGCAATATCTGCCCAGGATTCCATTAGGTTGATTTTCAAGGCGCGCGCTTATTTCAGTATCGACAAATTTCATGGAAAAACTTCTTAACTATTGATTAATTTTCGGGTTCAAGGAGAGGTTCGTAACGTTTATCTGTCAAGGTTCGTAGGAAAGCAACCAAGGCATCAACTCTTTTTTCATCTTGGCTAGGTCCAGACTGCAGCTCATTAAGAGAAATATTATCTGCTACTTCTGGTTCACCCCAAGTTTCCCCAGTCTCTGGATTAATTTGTGCAGCACTTCCTCTGGCATTGTATTTATTATAAAACTGCACCACCGTTTTTAATTCTTTAAAGATGCCATTATGCATATAAGGAGCTGTAATTGCGACATTCCTCAAGCTTGGCACCTTAAATTTTCCTGCTTCAGAAAGTGCTGATATCTTCGGATTATCAAACAAACCACGGTCAACAACTTCTGAGCCTAGCCCATTGATCTCACGTAAGCCTTTATTTTTCGGCAAGCCAATGTTGTGAAAACGATAATTGGTGAACGTTTCAGTAGAAGAATTATCTGCACTGTTCAACTGATGACATAGATTGCAATTAGTGAAGCTAGAAAAAAATAAGGTCATACCTAATTCTTCTTCTTTAGATAATTCGTATTCTCCTCGTAAATAGCGGTCATATTTAGAATCGAATGGCGAAAAGAATTCTGTTTTTTCAAAAGCGGCTATGCTGTTTGTCATTTCAGAATAACTCGCTTCAATATCTTGAAAAACATCTTCTCCAAAGAGATTCTTAAAACTTGTTAGATAAGCCGGATTTTCTTGTAAACGTTGAATTACTTCCACTTTATTTTCAAAACCCATTTCTATTAGGTTTAATGGCGGCCCTCCTGCCTGAGCCGCCAAGTTTGCTTCACGGCCATCCCAAAACATTCCACCAACATAATCACCCTCTGAATTAATATGAAATTCAGGAGTCAGAGCAGCATAAGAAATGCTTGGAGCATTTCTGTCACCAATCGATTTCAGATCACCGCCAAGAGATACAGCAGCAGCAACACCAGTTCCTCGTCCATCAGAGAATGCACGCGCAGGGTCATGGCAAGTTGCACAACTTTGGGTGCGCTCCTTGGAAAGATTAGCATCAAAAAAGAGTGCTCTGCCTAGGTCGACAAGTTTAGTTTGTCTAAGCTGGTTTTCATTTAATACTTCAGCGCCTTCATCAGCCGCAGCCAAACTAAGGCCTACAAGTAAACTTGAAGACAGCAATAGGCTTATTAAATAAAAAAATCTCATCTATGAATTGACCACTAGATGATTATCCCAAAACACACCTTTTGAAAGCTCATCGCTCATAGAGAACTCTTGTATGTCTTGCTCCAGCAAATCAAAATAGCGAATTTGCCCGCTACCGGAACTGTATATAAATCCGTTCTCAAAAGCGCAAACTCCGCAAGCATCCCGAGCTCTCACTTGACGGATAAATTCACCATTCTCAACGTCCCAAAAGGTCAGCATATTAGCACGTGGACAGGATGCAACGAAGAAACGACCACTTAAGTCATAGCGAACTGAGCCAACGTATTGCTGCATTTGAGACTGTACATTTTCAGGTGCATACATTGGATTAATTTGTTTTCCTCTTTCATGTGTTGCTACCAGAGGAACTCTGAGAAAAGGCTCGCCTTCAAATTGCATAGAAACTGCCACTTGGCCATCAAAGTTTAAATCTATGTGTCGAATACTGGCTTGATGGAACTCAACTGGCAGATACCTTTGTTCAAGTAAGGCACCATTTTCTCTGCTGACATAAACCAGTGACGGCTGCATCGAATCAATATTCAGTTTTTCTCTGCCTAAGCTTGGGTGTGTTCTAATTCCTCCATTGGCGACTACCAAGGTTTCCTGATCTGGCATAAGCAGTAATTCATGCGGACCAACACCATAACTTCGGAATTCACCAACTCGTTCTATTGCGGCTCCTAGATCAGTTTGCTTGAACTTCCAAACGCCAATTCTGCCACTATCACCTTGCTTATCGTCATAGACACTTTCGGTCGTATAGAAGAAATTATCATCAGCCGAAAAAACTCCATGCCCATAAAAATGACGTCCCTCAGGAGCTTGAACCTCTCCCCATATCTTTCCTGTTTCTACATCCCCGAGCACAAGAAAACTTCCTGGCCTGCGAGCAACGGCGATAAAAGTATCTGCCTGATTGTTTAAAACGACGGCATGACCTCGCTCTCTTAACTGATAATTATAAAGTGGGCTTAAACTTTCACCAAAGATGGAAAATGCTTTTAACCAATGCCTACCACCACTGTCAGTAGCTGCACTCAGAAAGGTTAGCGCCTTGTTGTTGGATGCCTTATCTGAGAAGGCAAAAGATTTTGTCCCAAGTAAAAGCGCGCTTTGAAATAAAGAAAGACCAAGTAAAGACCGGCGAGTAAGAGCAGCCATCATCAGTCGCCATCTAAGCTATTGAAGCCCAGATACAGATCGGTATTTTTTAAGGCTTTTTCTAATGCTTCATGCAAAGCATCGACTTCATCGTGCAGCTCTTTAACTTCTACATAAAGAACTTCATTAAGCAAGGCCGCCGATAAAGAATCAGGCAATGCCATGGATGTTTCACTTAATGTGGAAAAAGCCAATTCTATATTTTCAACATCTTCAGGGTAAAAAGCTGAACTGAAGACAGCAAATAAGCTCTGCAAATTACTAAGATTAACTTTAATATTGGCGAGAGAATAATCCGAACGCCAGGATTCAGCTTCGCGAATACGCGCTGCTTCATAGGAAGCACCTAAGGCAGGCGCCAATTTTAAATCGCGAATTTTCGCGATAGATTCTTGCAAGGCTTTAAGATAATCAATAGTTAAATCTTCCGAGTTCTCGTAAAACCCACTTTCACTAGGGTTTAAAACAATCGCTCTATATTCATCAATCCAGCGATTAGAAACGCCCTCGCTAATTTCGTTCAGATTGGCCGCAATGGCTTGACTCAATTCACAGAGGTAGTCATTGGTTTGAAATTCGTTTAGTGAATCTTCGTCGAACAATATTCTTTCTAGGGCGGGTAAACCTTGTATACCAACACTTTGACGCGCAAAACTTTCGCTGTTTAAGACAGATGTGTCCGCAGAAGCGATTAAAGCTGTTAATTGTCGACCACTGGTGCCACGATCATCTGGCCAATACTGTATGCGGTAATTCCAATTGAAATAAGTAATAGGCCCAAATTGAACAGACTGAATAGCCTGCCAGGCATCCATCGATTGATAGAAAGCTGCTTTAAACTTAGCAAGATTATCCGCACTGCGATCACTGCAAAAAGATTCACTTTCCATACTTAAACTAAGTGTTGCCTCGGAAAGGTTTTGATAGGCGGGGATAATGATCTCATCAGTTGCTGTAAGATTTAATTGCTTCCAGTCATCTTCACTGGAGATCACGTTTTGAGCAAAAGCAATTTGCTGAAAAAACAGTGAGACACATAAGATGATGATTGATTTTATCTGTATTCGCATAGTCACAATTATAAACCTTCCAGGAAGCTGATTAAATCTCGCCTTGCTTGTTTTGATAATAAAATAAAAGCCTGCTTTGACTGCTCGGCTTCACCTTCATGCCACAATATCGCTTCCAACAGGCTTCTCGCCCTTCCATCATGTAAATAGTATTGTTCCTGCCTTTTGCTATAAGTAGATAAACCCCATAAGCTTGGGGTACGCCACTCCTGCTCTAATTCTCCCTCGAGAGAGTCACTCAGCTTCTCTCCCATATCATGCAGGAGAAAATCTGAGTATGGCTTGATCGCAGCATTTAAATAACTTGGCACATGGCAGCTAGAGCAGGCAATATCTTCAAATATCCTACTGCCTCGCTTCTGCCTATTATCTAAGCTTGCATTCTTTATAGCCCCATCAATTGGCATTTTCATAGGAGCAGGTATGTTGCTTACAAAAAATAATAAGGCATCAAAACCTGCTGGACCTAACTCGATATCCTGAACATCCATTTGACTGGCCTGAGAAGCCATCTCACGACAAGCAAGCTGAAACTCGGTGCAATCTCCATAAGGGTCAACGAATAATTCAGAGCTAATGCCAATATCTAGGCTCAGAGCTAAGGCCGTCTGCTCCTCTAAACTGGCAATATCGGCTTTCCAGCCGAAACGACCATTCCCGAGACGGCCAGAAATACCATCCCCATTCAGATCATCAGGATCAGCATTGGCCGCAATTTCGGCACTACTGATGCTCTCTATCAAACCTAGCCCAGCCAGAGAAGGAGCTAGACGAGGAGAAAAACCTAGATCGGCATTGGGTTTAATATCATAAACAGGACTGTGTAAGTCTATACTTTGAATCTGAGCTACATTATTTTTTTCAGCACCTATTTCAGCACCTATTTCAGCACCTATTTCAGCACCTATTAATCTATCTAACAGTGTTTCCTTAACGGCCTGATAAGTCACTGAGACTTTCGCTTCTGCTTCCAAACCAGCTACTGCTCTAGTTTGTAACTGTGCACCATATTGCGGATCATTCACTCTTAAAGTTAGTCCAATTGGTGGCTCACCTTTACCGCCATCCTGATGACACTGTACGCAAGAACGCGCATTATAGATTGGTCCCAGCCCATCACTGGCTTGTGTAGAAGAAGGTGAACTGACCCAAGTTTTTTCAAATAGAGCCTGCCCACTTAGATACTTAAGTCCAGCTTCAGAAATGGGAAAAGGATTTTTCTGTGCCTCTACTAGACTAGTAAAAAATGCTAATAGAAAAAAAACAGCAAATTTAGTTTTCATGATTCCGTCAAAGTTTCATAGCTTTCGATTATCTATGACGCAATCATTAGTACTTATGATAAGTGCTAAGAATAGGTAATTCGACTTGCTACTTAGAGTGTTCCCAGGCTCTCAGAGCCTTCGATACTAACATTTTGTAGGTTCAACTCACGGATGATTTTCTCAATACTTCTGGTTTCTTCCATCAGAGCATCCACTAATCCCGACACAATTTCTTCGCCTTCGGTATTGTTGCTAGCGATCAACATATCAAAGGTATTCCCTTGTTTAGCTTGATCAAGCAAAGCTGTCGCTGCGATATCGGTAGTTTCTAACCTTGCCAGCATTTCTGCAGATAGCCAAGGGGACTCTTTGGCCAGTAAATCTGCCAGAGAAGGTCCGCTCACAACAGAACCATCAATTCTTTCATACTCGCCAAGGTAAACATTTCTAATTCCGACAGTGTCGTAATAATGTGAATTATGCGTATTATCTGAAAAACAGTCTTGTTCTTCTTCAGGATCATTCAAGAGCAAACTGAGACGAATTCTTTCCCCAGCTAACTCGCCATAAGCCAAACTGCCCATACCGGTAAGAATAGTCGCTAAGCCAGCATCAGGCCCTTTGCTCATTAAATCAGTGTAGGCTGCACCTCCTGGCTGCCAGTTAAAAACCATGTCCTCTAAGTCTGAAACTAGAAGCTGGCTGACAGCTTGAAGATAATCTCGACGACGATCACAGTTGCCGTTTGTACAAGCATTGAGTGAGTAATCAGTTGCTGGACGCTTACCCGCTCCAGGATTGGTTCCGTTTAAGTCCTGTCCCCACAATAAGAATTCAATGGCGTGATATCCTATCGCCACATTCGAGGCTTCACCATCAATTTCATGCAGGGTTTCTGCAAGCAGTTGGGGGCTTATCTGAGCCGCATCAACACTGATTCCTCCGATATCAATCAATTTATTGGAAATGATATTCGCGTTATAGAAATAATTATCAGATTCATCTCCATAAGAAGCCGCTGTGTAATCAATCAAACCTTCATCTAAAGGCCAAGAATTGACTCTACCTTCCCATTCATCCACCACGGGATTACCAAAGCGGAACACCTCTGTTTGAAGATAAGGAACTCTGGCAGCTAGCCAAGCATTTTTTGCGTAGGTTAAAGTGGTCTGGTTGGGCTGGGCAAGAAAGGCTTCAACAGCCTCATGTAAGACACGAGCTGATATAAGAGAATCTTCGTAAGAAGCCTGTGCAATAGATAGGTAGGTCTCAACAATTTCCTCAAGGGAGACTGCTTCATTACTCTGACGACTGACAGAGCAACCCAAGAGACATAGCATAATCGCCAATACAAAGGTCTGTTTGAGCATGAAATTCTCGGAGTAGTGACTAGATAGTAAAGATGATAATGATTCTCATTAATAAGTCAACAGAACTTCAGAATCAGAACGCTTATTATTGACCTAGCTCATGCCGGACCACGTTTCCTTCAACCATGAAGAGGACATCTTCAGCAATATTAGTGCTCAAATCACCTATACGTTCGAGATAACGCGACACTGAAAGCAAGCTAATTGCTCTTTCAGTAATTGAGCTATCAGCCATTATCGCTTCATTGACTTTTCTATACATTAAGCGATTTAAATCATCCACCGCTGCATCAGCCTTTATGACTTCACGTGCTCTACCAACATCCATTTTAACCAAGGAATCCAAGCTGTCGCGGACCATTTTTTGTACCATCCCCGGCAAATTTTCAATAACGTCCAGCAAATCATCTAATGGGTCGTCCTCAGATAGAAAAATCGCTCTCCCTGCGATATTAGTCGCTAAATCCCCCATTCTTTCAAGGTCATTATTAACCTTCATAATCACAACTATAAAACGCAAGTCGGCTGCAACTGGCTGATACAAAGCCAGGATTTTTAGACATGCGTCCTCAATTTTGACTTCTTTCTCGTCAATAACTTCTTCTTTTACTAAAACTGTTTGAGCTAAAGCAGAATCTCGACTTTTCAAAGCGATTACCGAATTATTAATCGCTTCTTCGACTAAACCACCTATCTCAAGAATTTCCTTCTTGAGATTTTCAAGGTCACGCTGTAAATGTAATGACATATATTTCTCTTAAAAAATAATCCTTAACCAAAACGTCCTGTTACATAGTCTTCAGTTCGTTTTACCGTAGGATTAGTAAAAACCTGAGTTGTATCACCAAACTCTATTAACTCACCCGTTTCCATAAATAGAGTATAGTCAGATAATCGAGATGCTTGTTGCATATTATGAGTAACGATAATAATGGTATAGCGAGATTTCAAATCAAATAACAACTCTTCAATACGGGCCGTCGAAATTGGATCTAAAGCAGAACAAGGCTCATCCATAAGCAAGACTTCTGGCTCCATAGCTAAAGCTCGAGCAATACATAAACGCTGTTGCTGTCCTCCAGACAATTTCAAAGCTGATTCATGCAATCTGTGTTTAACTTCACCCCATAACGCGGCTTGCTTTAATGAGTGTTCTACTAATTCGTCCATGGCCCCTTCATAGCCATTGATACTTGGACCCCAAGCTATATTGTTGTATATGGTCTTAGGAAAAGGGTTTGGTTTTTGAAATACCATTCCTATACGACGCCTAACTTCTACCGAATCAACATTCCCAGAATAAATATCTTCATCAGAAAAAAGAATCTTACCTTGTGTACTGACTCCATCAATAAAGTCATTCATGCGATTGAGCGACCTTAATAAGGTAGTTTTACCACATCCAGAAGGCCCAATTATTGCGGTGATATTGTTCCGTAAAAACTGACATGAGATTTTGTTTATGGCCGCCTTGCCAGAATAAAAAATACTGACTTCTTGAAGATCTAAAATACTTTTTTTGTTGGCATCAGATGCAGTATTTATTCCCGCGGAATTTCCAACAACTGCCTGATCCGACATTACTTAATTCTCCGTTCAGTTTTCTTACGAATATAAATGGCGCTTGCATTCATCACTAACAACACTGCAAGCAGAACGATGATACCAGCAGCTGCCAAATCATGAAATTCCTGCTGGGGTCGTGATATCCAATTGTATATTTGAATCGGCATAGCCGTGAATGAGTCCATCGGCCCATCCGGCAAAAAAGCAACAAAGGTAAGAGCCCCAATCATAATCAAAGGAGCAGTTTCACCAATAGCCCGCGACAAAGCTAGAATCACACCAGTCAGAATACCTGGCAAGGATGCAGGCAGAACGTGCGCCCATGAAGTCTGCCAACGCGTTGCACCTAATGATAATGCCGCATAACGTATACTCTTAGGCACTGCTTTAATAGCCTCCCGACTGGCAATAATAATGACGGGCAAAATTAATAAACTCATTGTCAATGCTCCGGAAAGTAATGATCTTTCTAAAGCAAAAAAGCGGACAAATATAGCCAAACCTAAAATTCCGTAGACAATTGAAGGAACACCTGCAAGATTCGAAATGTTTATTTCAATAAACTTACTGATCTTCCCAGGTTTAGCAAACTCTTCAAGATAAAGTGCTGACGAAACCCCGACTGGAATAGAAATTATTGCGACTAAACCGATTAACCAAAGTGTCCCTACAATTGCAGATTTGATTCCAGCTCTCTCGGGAAAGCGCGAAGGGAAACTATTTATAAATCTCCAATCAAGCCAAGCGAAACCTTTGAAGGAAGCTTGATACAATAAAACTGCCAACAAGAATACACACAACATTGTAATTAATGCACATAGGCGCATGAAGAGAACAGCTTTTCTCTTTCTTTTCTCTAGCTTCATTCTTTCTTTCTGGGTGCTCAATGACATTAATCAAAGACCTCCCTATAACGATTAAGTACCAGCTGAGAAATGATATTTATAAGCAGAGTTATAAAAAATAACAGCGATCCAACCGCAAACAATGTTTGGTAGGCAATACTCCCTGTAGGCACATCACCTAAACTAATCTGAACGATATAAGCTGTCATTGTTTGAATACTCTCAAACATACTGAAACTAAGATTAGGCGTTTGACCCGCAGCGATTGTTACTGCCATTGTCTCACCTATTGCTCGCGATATGGCTAGCAGGAAAGAAGCCATTACTCCCGACAAGGCAGCAGGTACTACTACTCTCATGGTTACTTCAAAAGAGGTAGCACCAAGGGCATAAGCCCCTTGACGTAAACTGTCTGGGACAGCTCCTAAAGCGTTATCACTCAAGGTTGCAATCATTGGTAAAATCATAATGCCGACAACAATCGCTGCACTTAAAGAATTGAAAACCTGAACATCTGGAAAAACACTTCTTAAGATAGGTGTAATAAAGGTGAGTGCAAAATAGCCATAAACAATAGTTGGAATGCCAGCTAACAACTCAAGCACGGGTTTTACATAGGCTCTAACTTTTGGTGGCGCGTATTCACTAATGTAAATGGCACATGCTAGGCCCAGAGGTATCGAGATAATTGCTGCGCCGATTGTGACTTGCAGTGTTCCCCACAGCAAGGGCAGAACGCCATAAGAACTAGGCTGCAGAACTGGGATCCAGCGAGTACCGAAAAAAAACTCACTAGGGCTGACGCTTTGAAAAAAAACAAAGGATTCTTTGAGTAATATAATTATGATTACTGCAGTAGTAAGCAAAGTAAGTGCTGCACAAATCGCCAGCCAACCAACAATCAATGACTCGCCAAAACGCCAACCGGTTTTTTTTATAGATTTAATGGGCACTTCGGTCATTCTTTTGTACCTGATAATCCTAGTCTTTGTAATTAACAGGGCTGATTTTATCACGAATAGCAAAGTCACCACATTAAGAGTTAGTGATAAGCCTATTGTATTGGTAAGAAAACTATTGCTAGAAAGAGGCTAGTGCTTCTTTAGATTTTTGATATCCAGATTCAGGCATTTCTACATAGCCAACTTCTTGAGCAAGCATAGAAGCCTGATCAAGGTAAAACTCAACAAATGCTCTAACTTCTTGCCGCTCCAAGCTCTGCTTGCTGACATAAATAAACATGGGGCGTGACAATGGTTCATAAGTTCCATCATAAATCGTATCTCTTGATGGCCTTACTGGCCCCTTACCGCTGTCAATTGGAACCAGCTTTAGTACGCTTTCATTCGCAATAAAGTAAGCGTGGCCAAAGAAACCCAAAGCATTTATGTCTCCACTTACCCCTTGCACCAAAATATTATCGTCTTCACTGAAAGTATAGTCAGATCTTGAAGAGCCTGACTCTCCATTTATGATCTCCGTAAAATAATCAAAGGTTCCTGAATCTGTACCAGGACCATAAAGATGCAAAGGCTCATCGGGCCATTGAGGCCTGATATCTCTCCATGATTTCACAGCACTGCCTGGGGTCCAAATCTTTTTCAAATCATCAACAGTTAAATAATCGACCCAGTTATTGGCCTTATTCACAACAACCGACAGGCCATCATAAGCAATAGGGATTTGAAGAAAATCAATCTTACTTGAGCGAGCTTCTTCAACTTCAGAGTCCTTTATTACTCTTGAAACACCGGTGATATCAATTTCTCCGGAAAGAAACTTATAAAACCCTCCTCCTGTGCCTGAAACCCCGACCGTAACTCTTACCCTTGGTTGAACACTTAGAAATTCCTCCGCAACTGCTTCGCTGATAGGGAATACTGTGCTGGACCCATCGACACTTACTACCCCAGATAAACCTTCAAGATTATCTGATGATTGGTCGTTTTGCCCGCAAGCAGACAAAGCCGAAATCAAAACAAGAACTATGCAGCTCTTAATTTTTGAAATAAGCCTATTAGTAAAAAATATTTTCATAATCTGCTTTCAAATTTATAGCCAATGCCTCGAATAGTTTCAATAACTGAAGGTTCAATAGATAATTTTTTCCGAATCCCTCGAACATGGACATCGATATTTCTATCGATAACCTCCGAACTATCGCCAATTGCCGAATTTATTATTTTCTCTCGTGAAAAAACTCTTCCGATATTACTCGCTAAATAATGTAAAATTTTAAATTCTGTTTTGGTCAATTTTACTTCTTCACCCTTGACTAAGACCTGATATTTAAGAGTATCGATTGTAAGGCCACCACATTCAATTTTGTCTTTAGTAATTCCACTTTCTATCAAATATTTTCGTCTTAATGCCGCTTTAACTCTTGCCACCAACTCTCGCGGACTAAAAGGTTTAGAAATATAATCATCAGCCCCAACCCCCAAACCAAGAACAACATCACTCTCCTCATCTTTTGCCGTAAGCATAATTACCAAAGTATTCAGCAAGAGTCCGTCTCGTTTTATTTGCGAGCAAATTTCTAAGCCATCAATCCCTGGCAACATGAGATCTAATAAAATTAAGTCCGGCTTAACATGCCTAACAAGCTCCAAACCAGTATTCCCATCAAGAGCTATAGCCACATCAAAACCCTCTCTTTTCAGATTGTAACTTAATACATCTGCAATCGCTGGTTCATCCTCGATTATGACAATTTTTTTTGCCGTCACTTAGAACACTCATCACTTATGGGGATTTTTAATTAATGAACGGTAACATACAGATATTAAGAATTTATGAAACTTAAGTTACAAAGCTTACAAAGCTTACAAAGCTTACAAAAATGATTGTCTTTAATAATATTTGGAATAGTTTTTAACTTGAATCTTCGTATTAGGCTAGAGCGAGCCCCTAAAGCCAAAAAAACTCTTACTATGATTTCTTTTTCAAGGGTTCCAAGCCATCGATAACAATAGAAGTTTCCGTCTGATTTACATTTCTAGTATTTGCAGATGACTTACGTTTACCAATGTTCTTTTTATTTCTATGTCGCTGCTTCGCTTTAGGGACGCCTTTCTTTTTAGATTTCACTTTTTTGAGCTTATCACTTTTCGATCCGCGACTTACTACCCTACCTTTAAATTTGGCCTCTAAGCCTTTAAGCACCACAGTCTCAAATTCAAGATTAAGATATCGGGCAATGCTCTGAGTCAGATTCCAGTCATTAGAGTTAATAAGTGAAACTGCTGTACCTGACTCGCCGGCTCTACCAGTTCGCCCAATACGATGAATATAATCATCTCCCGAGCGAGCCATATTGTAATTGACCACTAAATCTATGCCTCCAATATCTAAACCTCTTGCCGCAAGATCAGTAGCAACAAGCACTGTAATATGCCCCTGTCTAAATCGACTCATAACGACTTGCCTTTCGTCTTGGGTTAAGTCCCCATGCAAACTTGCCGATTTGTATTTTTTGTATTGTAAATACGAATCTAGTTTTGCAGCTTGCACTTTAGTATTGGTAAAAATTAATACTTTTTTATACCAAACATTCTCTAGCAACTTAACGACCAAGAGGTTTTTATGCTCAACTTCATCTGCCAAAACTAGTTGCTGGGTAATCCTGACATCTTGTTTTCGATAAGCACCAGTATCTAAGTGAACCGGATCATTTAAAATTGCTTTTGCAATTTTATCTATGCCTTTGTGCTGGAGCGTGGCTGATAGCAGGAAAGTTTGTCGACTCTCTTCACAAGCTTCACAAATTTTTAGAACGTCTTCACGAAAGCCCATATCCAACATACGGTCAGCTTCATCAAGCACCAAGATCTCCAACTCAGAAAAATCTACTGATTTTTTCTCAAGGTGCTCTAACAAGCGGCCTGGAGTGGCGACAAGAATCTCAGGATTTTTCCTGATCAGGGCTTTCTGTTCTTTGAACGATTGTCCCCCAATAAGCCCCAAGCATTTAATTTGAGTGAATTGACTCAACTCATTACAGTCACTAACCACTTGTTCGGCTAATTCCCTAGTGGGAACTAAAACCAAGGCTCTAGTCTCAGAATCAATATTAGGATTAACTAAAAACTTTTGCAGCATCGGCAATAGGTAGGCAAAGGTTTTTCCACTGCCTGTTTCAGCACTTGCTAAGACATCTTTCCCAGCAAAGGCCTCTGGTAGCATTAAGGTCTGAACAGGAGTACAGGTTTTAAGCTCCAGCTTCTCCAGGGACTTTGTTAAACGATTGTTTAAATCAAGTTCAGAAAATTTCAAATTACTCTCTTTCAAATGACATGCCTGCTTACGGTTAGATTAAATAAAACTTTAGCCTGTACTTAGCTTACTAGGGCTAAAAAAAACATGACGCATACAAAACTTAATGCAGATGTATATATCATCAAAATACACATGCACTCTAACATATTCATTCTTCTTAAAATTTGACGATTTAAGGCTCGCTTCTGCTAGATTGTTAAGTCTTGAAATGTATAATGGCCCGACTTTAGTAAATGCGTCAAAGATGGCTTAACAGAATAATACCTTCCATCTTAACAGCAGCCACCTTCTAATTCATTACATTGTACAGAGGCTGAGCAATGGATATTCTTAACGAATATGGCAACATCCTGTTAATTCTTGCCATTGTTTTTGGGATTTTCATGGCATGGGGCATTGGTGCAAATGATGTTGCCAATGCAATGGGAACTTCAGTTGGTTCAGGTGCCTTAACAATAAAGCAAGCCATCTTAGTGGCTGCCATTTTCGAATTCGCGGGAGCATTCCTTGCTGGCGGCCAAGTAACATCAACAATACGCAGAGGTATTGTCGATCCCGCATTACTTACTGGCACTCCTGAACTATTAGTCTACGGTATGTTATCGGCACTTTTAGCTGCTGGAGTTTGGCTGCTTATTGCATCAATGAGAGGCTGGCCTGTCTCGACAACACACTCCATAGTAGGCGCTATTGTAGGCTTTGCCGTCGTAGGTATTGGTGTCAATTCTGTGAGCTGGTTGAAAGTTGGCGCCATAGTTATGAGCTGGATAACTTCACCGATAATAGCAAGTATATTGGCTTTTCTAATCTATCGTTCAGTTCATGTTTTAATTCTTGACACATTAAAGCCCATAGAAAATGCACGTCGGTATGTCCCAATCTATATGTTCCTAGTGGGCTTCATGATTTCCATGGTCACATTTTTAAAAGGGCTCTCTCATGTTGGTCTTAACTTCAGCTTTCTTCAATCCACTGCGGCTTCACTAGTCATTGGCATTTTAGTAATGGCTGCGGGTATGTTCATGCAGCGAAAATTAGAGCCGAATATTGATGAAGATCATCATCTACATTTAAATAGAGTAGAGAAAATTTTTGGAACTTTAATGATTTTCACGGCCTGCAGTATGGCCTTTGCTCACGGTTCGAACGACGTTGCTAATGCCATCGGGCCACTTGCCGCTATCAGCGCAATAATTCGTTCAGGTGAAGTCGCCCAAGAATCTGCTATGCCGATATGGATACTTCTAGTAGGTGGAGTAGGCATTGTTTTAGGGCTCATGATGTATGGTCATAAAGTGATGGCAACTATTGGTAAGAAAATTACTCACCTTAAACCTACCCTAGGTTTTTCAGCAGAGCTTTCAGCTGCTGCAACTGTCGTAATTGCATCTGCAACTGGCATACCGGTTTCCACTACACATACCTTAGTAGGCGCTGTCTTGGGAGTTGGCTTAGCCCGCGCAGGACGTGAAGGTGTAAATTTTGGTGTTATTAAGCGTATTTTTGTTTCTTGGGTTGTTACACTGCCAGCAGGAGCGTTTCTTTCTATTCTTTTCTTTTTTATCTTAAAAGGAATCTTTGGCGGATAATCTTTTTAAAAAACACTCAGTGCGGCTTTACATTAATTTCGTGGCTTGATGAAAGTACATTTGCCACAAGCCTTCATGATTTTTCTTCCATAACGAGCTATGCAGAGTGCCTTTTGAATCAGAAGCTTTGGGTGCTTGGAGCTTAGCCCAGTACGTTGCTAAAACCAGATCTTCGCTCAAGTTCTGAACACTAAAATCCTTAAGCTTCCAACGAAAATTATTTGGCTTTTTACGCAACCATTCGCACACTTCTTGTCTTGATTGTCTACTTCCATTCGCACTGATTTCCCAAAGCTCATCGGCCAACAATGCCTCTGATTGCTTTGTGAACTCTTCGTGCAAAATGAACAGCTCTTGTTGTAAGAGCAAGTGCTTTAAGTCTTCCATTTTCACCCCTGAAGAACTAATGCCAAAACGGTTTAAGAACTTAGCATCCTACCGCCCATTCCCATCGCCTGCTCACTTAGTGTTCTTTTTAAAGGCCGCACGAGATCGATACTCAGCAAGCCAAATTTTCTTGACCAGACCATTGCAACTTGATTGCTTGAGAAAAGCTTGGTTAAGTGATGACTGAATGCAACCGTTAGGTCTTGGTCTTGGACGCTAGTATGCAAATATTTTTGTAGCTCTTGATATGACCCAGGATTGATTCCAGCCTTAATCGAAGTAGAAATATTCTCTGCCAGTCTCATGGTATCGCGAAAAGATAAATTAAAACCCTGCCCCGCTATGGGATGCAAAGTGTGCGCAACATTGCCCAACAATACTAAATTATGTCGAATTTGTTCCTCGGCTTCTTGAAGCCTTAACGGAAATACAGCTCTTTGTCCGACTTTGGTAAATTGGCCAACGCGATGACCAAACTCTTTTTGCAAGCGCCGCAAAAACTCATCATCACTCAATTCAAAAACATCTTTGTAAGTTGCTGCTTTTTGCGTCCAAATTAAAGCCGCTCTATGATCATTTTCAAAATCAGGTAGGGGTAATAAGGCCAAGGGACCATTTGGAGTAAAACGCTCATAGGCAACCTGCTCATGAGGTTTAGAAAATGCGACATTGGCTATGATGCCGACTTGCTCGTAGTCTTGTTGCCTGCGATGAATACCCAGTTTATCACTTAAGCCTGAACGTCCACCCTCAGCTAAAACAGCTAAAGAAGCGCTAATGGTAAAAGGCGTATTTTGATTAAAACATTCTAATTCAACACAGTCTTGCTGGTGAGTAATATTTGTCACCTGGACCGGACTCAGGGTTTCTACCGTGTCAGAGCTTAATAAATCTTGATTCAAAGTCAGACCAATTGCCTTGTTATCCAAGACCCAACCTAAGGCATCAACTTTTTCATCTTTGGCATTTATTTGCACTAAGCCAAAATGCCCTTGATCTGAAATATGTATTTCTTCGATTGGCTCTGCACTGTTTTCTAATTTTTGCCATACATTAAGAGCTTTGAGAGTCTCTATGGTAGCCTTTGACAATACTGTAGACCTCACATCAAAACCAGGTTGATGGGTTTCATTTTGCACAATAGCTTGCGACTCTAGCAAAAGAATTTTTACCGAGGACTGTTTAGAAAAATCTTTGAGTTTAGCCTCAAGTGCACAAGCTAAACTAAGCCCGACCATGCCTCCACCAATAATGACAAGGTCATATTTTTTATGTCTAGTTTTAATCACCTTAGGCCGCCATAAAGGATTCGATTTCTGCAACAGATTTAGGCAGATCTTTTGTTAATACATCACATCCTTTATTCGTTACAAGAACATCGTCTTCAATCCGAACACCGATGCCTCTCCATTTTTTAGGAACCGAAGTATTTTGTGCAGAGATATAAATTCCCGGTTCAATGGTCATTACCATTCCTGGTTCAAGCAATCGCCAATTTCCATCAATTTTATAATCTCCCACATCGTGCACATCCATACCCAACCAATGCCCAGCACGATGCATATAAAAATCTCGATAAGCACCTTGCTCGATTAGATCTTCAGGTTTGCCTTTCAACAAACCCAATTCGACCAAACCTTCCGTTATCACCTCAACCGTTTTTAGATGTGGATCATCCCAATGTGAACCTGGTTTTATCGTTTTAATTGCTTCCAACTGAGATTCTAGTACAAGCTCGTAAATGGCTTTTTGTTCAGCGGTAAATTTACCGTTCACTGGAAAAGTTCGGGTTATATCAGAAGCGTAATATTCATATTCACAGCCAGCATCAATTAGAACCAAATCGCCGGAATTTAAGGTTTGATTATTTTCTATGTAATGCAGAATACAGGCATTTTCACCCCCAGCAATAATCGAGTTATACGCCGGAGCTCGACATCCTGAACGTGAAAATTCATATAAGTAGTCCGCTTCAAGCTGGTATTCTTTAATACCTGGTGCACAAGTTTTCATTGCTCGTTTGTGTGCAGCGACAGCTATTTGGGCTGATTTTTTCATCAGCTCAATTTCTGCTTTGGATTTAATCAAACGCATCTCATGAAGCAAATGATCAAGCACTAAAAACTCACCAGGCGGATGAGCGCCACTTCTCACTTTGCTACGAATTGTCTTAACCCATTCCATCAATTGATGATCGAACTCTTCATCCTTGCCCATCGGCGAGTAAACACGCTCCCGACCTTCTATTAAACCAGGCAAAATTTCATCGATATCTTCAATTGGAAAGCTATCGTCCATACCAAGAGTTTCAATCGCGGCTTCAGGTCCCAAAATTTTTCCATTCCATAATTCTTTTAGAGGATCTTTTTCCCGACAAAATAAAAGACTCTCACCTTTTTCACGTCCAGGGATCAACACCAAGACAGCTTCAGGTTCAGCAAAACCCGAGAGGTAATAAAAATCACTGTTTTGTCGGTAAGAATACTCAGCATCACCATTGCGAATACGCGTCTTAGCGGCTGCTAAAATAGCGATGCTATCCGCTTCCATGTGTGCCATCAGCTCTTTACGGCGTTTTCTAAATACAGACTTTTCAATACTCATAATTTTATCTAATGATGGTTTTCAAGGTTATCGTCAATTACTTGTGAGTTTTTCTGATGACTATTGTTCTGAGAATACACCGTACAAACAGCCATACGAACGTATTCAACCACTTCCATATAGTGCTGCTCATCCTCTTCCGTTTCTTCGAGGCTGTCATCTATAGAGGCAATCGCAGTGAAATCTTTCAATACCTCCCTAGTCTCCTCAAGCAAAGAAGCATCGCTTTTTGCATAAGCCCCGCCAAAACCAGAAATAAAACCTTCACACCAATTACCAATAGCGTTAGTTCTTATGGCCAGTTCTTCATCGTCATCAGGCAACAAGAGTTGAAAGGTAAAATCATCAGCTGAAAGATCTTGCTTTACCTCATCGTGAAGCCGCAATATTAAGTCGTTCATAATTTTACTTATTTTTGACTCTTGGCCGAGTAAGTGCCAGGTAAGAATTACATCTCCCACATTACCGCCAGCACCCAATTGACCACTGATAATGCCATGCAGCTCCGCTACTGAATTATAAATTTTGTTGCTCGCAAGCAGCGTTGCTATTTTTTCAAACTTTGTTGTCACTGTGGAAACCTCAACATTTTCATACGCCAATAATACCTCTGGAAAAAAAAATATTCGCGCTAAAGATGAAGTATTATTAACAACAGCCTGATAAATCAGCTTTTTTTAGAAAAAAGTCAGTTGACCCTATGCACACTGCCATTTATAGTTACCGACTATTATATCGAGACATATATAGCTATGAGTGATACTCCTTTCAAAGGCTTAGAAGAAAAAGTTGATGAACTTATTGAACTTTGCTCTGACATGAAGTCTGAAAATAAAAATTTACGCAATCAGGTCGAAACTTGGCAGACAGAGCGTAAAAGTCTTTTAGAAAAAAACCAGCTAGCTAGAGTCCGGTTAGAAAAGGTTCTGCGCCGTCTTAAATCACTAGAGCAAGGCGAATAAAACATGTCTGAAATAAATAGTATCAGTATCAAAATTATGGGCAGAGACTACCAAATTGCCTGCGGCCCTGATGAAGAATATGCTCTCCGACAAGCCGCAAGCTACCTAAATTCACAAATGGAGCAAGTAAAAAAGCATGGGTCAACCTTAGGCTTTGAAAAAATCGTTGTTATGACAGCCCTAAACATTTGCCATGACATGCTCCAAAACAGCAATCAAGCTGACGACTCCGTGAACACCACTCAAATATTTTTGACCCATTTAGAGAAAAAAATCGAATCTGCACTTCAATCTTCAAGACAATTTGAAATTTAAATCAAACCACCCCTTTCGCCAGAACCTTAATGGTCTATAATGGCCTTAACTCTCTGGGATATTTGCAAGCCAATTTTGTCCCTGAGCCGATAATCATACCCCGGAGACTTGCCTAATGGCATTGTTGTGCACGTCCGCTAGACGGAAAGCCTGAAATGCCGGACGAGTCACCACCTGAACTCTTGGGTTCAGGACTCCGTTGGTAGCGGTATTTTGGAGAGCCTTCTTTAGATCTAGTGAATACCTAGTATTTTGAGTTTATTTAGTTTTGTAATGAGCACTAAATCGATTAATCTCTAGCAGTTTTTCAGTTTAGTTTTGCGCTTCTTATTTCTTATCCTGCTAATGCATAGATCACTTAAATAGATCACTCTAAATGCCTATTAAAAATACCAATAGAGATAGTAAACACTCACTTCTTAGAAAAAAAATGCGCTTGCTAAGAAGCTCCTTGGCTCTAGATAAGCAGGCCCAAGCGAGTCAAACACTGTACACACAAATCCTCAATGACCCCGATTTCCAAAAAGCTGACACAGTCGCTTTTTATCAAGCTTTTGATGGAGAAATAGACCCCAAGCAAGCTTTATCAGAGGCACTAAAAAGAGGAAAACGCTGTTTTTTGCCTTTTATAGATAAAAACAATGATGAGCTGCGCTTTGTAGAGGCTCTCGACAGTACCGTAATGGAAACTAACCTTTACGGAATCCAACAACCTCAATATTCTGAAAAAAACAGCTTAGATTCCATAATGATCGATATCGTCTATATGCCTTTAGTGGCATTTGATGAATCTGGGACTCGCATGGGAATGGGGAAAGGGTATTATGATAAGAATTTAGCCTTTATGTCGCCAAAAATCATAAAAATGAAGCCAAAAGTGCCTAAATTGATCGGTCTGGCACATGAGTTTCAGAGGGTCGAAAGGCTTGAACGCGCCGAATGGGACATTCCCTTAGATAAAGTTATTACTGATCAAAAAACTTACATAATCAGTGATTGATCAGTTTGGGTACTTTTGCTTTTGTTAGAACCTTAAAGCAATGCGCTCTGCGCAACACCACTTATCAAGATTCCTGCACCAAAAATGAACATCAGCACTAGCAAAATATCAGGTTTCTTTTTCATCAATTCACCATGAATAATTCAAGTTAACTGAATGTTACAGTCATAATCTAAAATAAATTTTAGATTAATTTTTTAACTATCTGAACTATATTGATTTTTTATATTATAATCAAGCTTTAATTTCATCATTAAAAATACTATGCTCTAGCCTCGCAAGAGTTGCTCAAGTTCGATAGACTCTAGCTTCGGCACTCCATCTAAACATACAAAAATCGAGCCAATCTCATGACCCAAGACGAGTTAAAACAAGCTGTTGCACAAGCGGCATTCGATAGAATTCAAGCTCACTTACATCATGATAGCGTCATCGGGGTCGGAACCGGCTCAACAGCAAATTTATTCATCGAGTGCCTAGCTCAAGAAAAGCATAAAATTAATGCTACCGTTGCTAGCTCTGAAGAAACTAAGCGCCGCCTAGAGTCACACGGCATACCTGTTTACGACCTAAACAGTGTAGATGAAGTAACTGTTTACATAGATGGAGCGGATGAGGCAAACGAATACTTACAGCTTATCAAAGGTGGCGGCGCTGCCCTTACACGCGAAAAAATTATTGCTGCAGTAGCAAAAGAATTTATTTGTATTGCGGATGAGAGCAAGCTTGTTCCTGTGCTTGGTGCTTTTCCACTACCGGTTGAAGTTATTCCGATGGCCCGAAGTCATGTAGGACGCCAAATCGTAAAACTTGGCGGTGATCCTGTCTATCGAGAAGGTGTTGTAACAGACAATGGCAACATCATCATCGATATCTATAACATGTCGATTACTGACCCAAGAAAACTTGAAAGCGATTTAAATCAAATCGTAGGCCTTGTTACGAATGGTTTATTTGCACAACGCCCTGCTGACATCTTGCTGCTTGGCAAATCAGAAGGAGTAATAGAGCTTGGTGCTCCCGAATAAGCTTATTGCAAACAATTACTCAGAGCTTCGGCTCACCATTTGAAACCGATAGTGATCGAACCTGGGGCCTAAGCTCTCTAAGAGATATCAATAACAAGGCATAAAAAACCTCTATGATTGAATCTGACCTAGCCTTAGTAATTTCACAGAACGTTCTCTCTATGGATTTGTTTGGCATATCCTCGGCAGCTTTAGGACGTTATGCTTTATTGTTTATTATGTTCACTATGGGGCTTTCTTTAAAACGCTCTGACTTCAGGGAGTTACTGTTACAACCCCTGCCCATTAGTATTGGCCTGATCGGGCAATTAGCATTCTTGCCCATGGTCACTTTTTTACTGGTTTTTATTTTTTCGCCTCCCACCTCTGTTGCCTCAGGCGCCATCATCCTATCTTGCTGTCCAGGGGCAGCTTCATCGAATTATTTTGCTTTCTTGGCACGAGGTGACATTGCCCTCTCCGTTGTTCTAACAGCGATAAGCGGCATAGTAGTAGTCTTCAGCACACCGCTACTGATAAGCCTTGGTTTAAATTGGTTTGCAGAAGAAGGCCAGGACATTTCTTTACCTATATTACAAACCATGTATGAAATATTTTTACTATTGGTCGTGCCTGTTATTGCCGGCATGACACTTCGGAAAATGCTTGGTACAAAATACTCATTAATGCTTAGAGGCTTCACCTCCAGAGTTGCTTTTATAGGACTACTACTGATTGTGATACTAGGCTTTATTGCTGTTATCGATTACATACCAGAATTAATGATGACCTTTGGTCTTATGGCGCTTGCTGTGAATATTATCAATATGTCTGCAGGTTTTGCATTGGCCAAAATATTAAAGGTAGGGGAAAAACAAACTCGTTCTATTACTCTTGAAATTGGCATACAAAATTTTTTGCTAGCAATGCTGATTTCACTTAATATACTTAAACTACCTGAATTTTCTGTCTTTGCTATAACCTATTTATTCATCTCTTATATAACAGGTTTTTCTTTTATCGTTTATTGTCGTTTTTTTAAAGACGCAAACTCATATTCCAACAACTCAAAATATTAATGAAGGTTAGAATTTAAAACTAACTTTTGACTAGAATTATTCGAAGTTCTCGGTATCAATCTCTGCCATAGAGTCAGGTAAGTAGCGTTCACCATGGACCGTATTCTGATTAATCAATTTGTCTAACTTTTCGATTATCACTTTATCTAATTTCAATTCCCCTGCCAGAAAATTTTCTTCTAAGTGCGATATAGAAGTCGTTCCAGGAATTGGAATGATGTGCTCACCCTTAGCTAATAACCATGCCAAGGCCAGCTGCGCGCGAGTGCAGCCTACGACTTCAGAGATCATAGAAAACTCTTCAAGCAAGGTAAGATTTTTGTCATAAGCTTCACCTTGGAAACGAGGCATGCTGCTACGGATATCCCCTTTCGCAAGCTTATCTGGCACAAGGACAAGGTCGGTAAAGAAACCTCTTGCTAAGGGAGAGAAAGCTACATAGGCAATACCAAGCTCTTTGCACAATTCCAAGGAGGCTATTTCAGGGTTTCTCGACCACAAAGAATATTCGTTTTGTAAGGCCGCTATGGGATGGACTGCATGAGCTTGCTTCAGAGTTTGGGCTGAGACTTCTGATAAACCAATGTGCCCAATCTTACCTTCAGTAACCAAGTCTGAAAGAGCACCTACACTCTCTTCAATCGGCACCTTCTTATCCATTCTATGTAAGTAATAAAGATCAATATAGTCTGTTTGCAATCGGCGCAAGCTATCTTCACAGGTCTGCTCTAACACTTCCGGGCGTCCATTAACTTCTCTTTGTCCGTCACTATTTTTAAATAATCCGCACTTACTGGCTAAAAAAAACTCAGCCCTTCTCTTGCTAACTACATCACCCAATAACTCTTCGTTGGCTCCAAAGCCATAAAGAGCTGCTGTATCTAAAAGTGTGTAACCTGCATCCAAGGCTGTGTTTAAGACACTCGAAGCCGCCTTTTTTTCTAGTGCACGTCCGTAGCCATGAGAAAGAGACATGCAGCCGAATCCTATAGCACTAACTTCAGTATTCGCGAGAGTTCGATAATGCAATTACAACTCCTAAAAAATTAATCAAAAAATCTATAAAAAAAGCCTGAATCTTAAAAAAATTCAGGCTTAATAATTTTAGTCAAAAAAACAACAAGCCAAAGTGATTGGTGTTTCTCAAAGAGTAAACTATTAATTTACTTTTGCGTCGTATTCTCCAGCAGTATATCGCTCAGACATTTCTTCAAGATTATAGATCTTACCAATCTTTGAAATTTGTCCGGCTGTTCCAAAAGCCTCTAAGCGATCTCGAACAATTCCTTTCATGGCGGTAATCGTTGGAGTTAGAAATTTTCTTGGATCAAACTCTGATTTATTTTCAGCCAAAAAGCGTCTTACCGCTCCAGTAGAAGCCAGTCTTAAATCTGTATCAATATTTACTTTTCTAACCCCATTCTTAATACCTTCCTGAATCTCTTCCACCGGCACACCATAAGTCTCAGGAATTTCTCCGCCAAACTCATTGATAATTGCCAACCATTCCTGCGGTACTGAAGAAGAACCGTGCATCACCAAATGCGTATTAGGAATACGATTATGGATTTCTTTAATACGTTCAATTGCCAGAATGTCACCTGTGGGTGGACGACTAAATTTGTAGGCCCCGTGACTCGTCCCAACAGCAATTGCGAGTGCATCAACTTGTGTCGCTTCAACAAAACGGGCGGCCTCTTCAGGATCGGTCAGCAACTGCTCCATTGAAAGCTTACCTTCGGCGCCGTGACCATCTTCTTCACCTGCCATTCCAGATTCAAGAGAACCTAGGCAACCTAACTCACCTTCGACTGAAACCCCACAGGCATGAGCCATTTTTACAGTAAGCGCGGTTACATCGACGTTGTAATCGAAATCCATAGGAGTTTTTCCGTCTTCACCTAAAGATCCGTCCATCATTACAGAAGAAAAGCCCAGTTGAATTGAGCGCTGACAAACGGCTGGTGAAACACCATGATCTTGATGCATCACAATTGGCACATGTGGAAATTCTTCAATAGCAGCCTGAATAAGGTATTTCAGAAAGTTTGAGCCAGCATATTTTCTTGCTCCAGCTGAAGCTTGCAAAATAACCGGACTGTTCATTTCATCAGCAGCCATCATAATAGCTCGAACTTGTTCCAGATTATTCACATTGAAAGCAGGAACGCCGTAGCCGTTTTCAGCAGCATGATCGAGCAATTGTCGTAAACTGATTAAAGCCATTATTTTTTCCTTTCTCTAAAATCTTTTAAATTTATTTAGTTATGTTCTATGTTTGAATTCTAAATATTAAGTATTTGAAAGCGCTCTTTCTTGCAAGACCGCCACGGCAGGTAAAGTTTTACCCTCTACAAACTCCAAAAAGGCTCCACCACCTGTAGAAATATAAGAAATCTGATGACTAATCTCATATTTTTCAATTGCAGTTATGGTCTCACCCCCTCCTGCGATTGAATAGGCATCGCTTTGTGCAATCGCGCTTGCAACGGCCTCAGTACCAGCTGCAAAAGCATCAAACTCAAAAACGCCTAAAGGGCCATTCCAAAGAATAGTCTTCATAGTGCCTATTGTTTCGACAAAGTCAGCTATTGTTTGAGGACCAATATCAAGAATCATATCATCCTCAGCAATATCAGCAATTGCCTTAACTTCCGCAGCTGCTGACTCGGTAAACTCCTTAGCTACAGCGACATCCTTTGGTAAAGGAATATTTGTTAGATTCATAATTTCTCTAGCCTTATCGAGCATCTCTTCTTCATACAGAGACTTACCTATTTTATAACCCGCCGCTGCCAAGAAGGTATTGGCTATGCCACCCCCAACGATCAGATGATCTACCTTATTCGCCAAGGCTTCTAAGACCATCAGTTTGCTGGAAACTTTAGCTCCACCAACAACAGCAAGCATTGGTTTTTCTGGCTTTGATAAGGCTTTATTTAAAGCGGCTAATTCCGCTTCCAGCAATAAACCTGCGCAAGCCATTGGCGCAAACTTTGCCACCCCATGAGTGCTCGCTTGAGCACGATGTGCGGTACCAAAAGCATCCATAACAAAAACGTCACACAAGCTGGCGTAGTACTTTGATAGATCGTCAGCGTTCGCTTTCTCTCCTTCATTACATCGGACATTTTCTAACAATACACAGGCGCCACTTTCAAGTTGCGCGGCCTGCTCACTGGAAAATTCACTAAACACATCAATAGAAAGATTCAATAGCTCAGATAGGTGTTCACCAACAGGAGCCAAAGACGCTTCTTGTTGTTGCTCAATAGCCAAGCCTTCTTTTGGCCTACCTAAATGGGACATTAAGATAACGCTTGCACCTTGGCTAAGAGCAGATTGAATGGTGAGCAATGCTGCTCTAATGCGAGCATCGTTTAAAATAATTCCATCTTTGATAGGGACATTCAAGTCCTCTCGAATGAGAACTTTCTTACCCTTGAGATCAAGTTTTCTCATTGATAATACTGACATTTTTACACCTACTTTTAACGCTTTCTTAATTTTTTATGCTTTTATTTATTGTAAAAATATTTATTCATTCCAATGAAGCAATATGCTCTGCCATATCAAGCATTCTATTTGCATAAGCCCATTCGTTATCAAACCAAATCAAAAGCTTCACTAAATGATTACCGCTGACTTTAGTCTGACCTAAATCAACAATTGCTGAGCGCGGATCATGATTGAAGTCACAGGAAGCCAAGGGTTCTTCGGTATAGCCTAATATATTTGGCAAACCAGCTTGCGAAGCGGCTTTAATAATTTCATTCACCGACTCCATGTTACAGGCTGTTTTAACACTTACCGTTAAGTCTATGGCCGAGACATTTACAGTAGGAACACGAATTGCCTGCGCCGCAAACTTGCCTGCCATCTCAGGAAGAATACGTTCAATACCTTTTGCTAAGGCAGTTTCAACAGGAATAATTGATTGAAAAGCACTGCGTGTCAGCCGCAAATTATTTGGATGGTAGGCATCTATTAAAGGCTGATCATTCATCGCAGAATGAATTGTTGTGATCGAACCATTTTCGATGCCTAGAGCATCATCCAGGCATTTGATCACTGGCACGGAACTGTATGTCGTGCACGAGGCACCCGAAATAACCGAATGTTCTTTCTTCAAAGCATCCTGATTGACACCATAGATTATCGTTGCATCAACATCCTGACTGGCTGGATGTGAAAACAAAACCTTTCTTGCGCCGTTTGATAGATGTACTTCCGCTTCCGCCCTAGTTCCATACACACCCGTGCATTCCATTAATAGATCAATTCCCTGCCAGCTCAGTTCTTCAATGTTCTCGATTTGGGAAACGGCAAGTTCATCGTTGCCGATTTGCAAATGCCCATTAGAAATTTTCACTTCGTTTTGGAAACGACCATGCGTACTGTCGTAACGAATTAGATGCGCAAGCATATCGAGATCAGCTAACTCATTAAGTCTGACAATCTCAATATCCTTGGAAGATGGACGCTCGTAATAGGCACGAAGCACATTTCGACCAATGCGCCCCAACCCATTTATTGCTATTTTCACAGACTCTCTATCGCTCTTAGTACATTCTCAGAGGTGAAGCCAAAATGCTCCATTACGACAGCACCAGGAGCCGACTCACCAAAAGAGCTCATCCCAATGACAAGCCCATCAAGGCCAAGGTATTTGTACCAATAATCTTGTTGAGCCGCCTCTACTGCTACGCGTTTTCTTACCGCCGCAGGTAGGACAGATTCTTTGTAGGCATCGTCTTGAGCATCAAAGACGTCGGTAGAGGGCATAGACACAAGGCGCACTCTGATTCCTTTAGCCATAGCGTCTTGAACCGCAACCAAACTAATTGATACTTCTGAACCCGTTGCGATAACAATAACATCTGGCTCACCTTCACAATCACAAAGAATATAAGCGCCTCTTGCAATATCACTTATTTGTTCTTGAGTTCGAGCATGATGTTGCAAACCTTGGCGAGAGAGTATCAAGGATGTTGGGCCGCTGTTGTTAAGGATAGCCGCCTTCCAGGCAACTGCTGTTTCGACCGCATCTGCGGGGCGCCAAACCGACATGTTTGGTGTTAAACGTAAATTACTGATTTGCTCAATGGCTTGGTGGGTTGGACCATCTTCACCCTGACCAATCGAATCATGTGTGTAAACCATAATGCTCTGCTGTTGCATTAAGGCTGCCATGCGCGCTGCATTTCGAGCATATTCCATGAAAATTAGAAAAGTGGCCCCATAAGGAATAAAGCCACCATGCAAGGCTATTCCATTATTAATTGCCAACATTCCAAATTCACGAACACCGTAATAAATGTAATTACCATCAATATCCTGGGAGATAGGTCGGCTACCTGACCAATTGGTTAAGTTTGAACCCGTCAGATCGGCTGAGCCACCAATCAATTCAGGCAAAATTTCTCCAAATGCGGCTATGGCATTTTGTGAAGCTTTTCGGGAAGCAATGCTTTCAGCTTTTTCGGCGCACTGCTGAATGTAAGCATCAGCCTGCTCAGCAAAATCTCCGCGCACTTGACCACTGACCCTTCGCATAAACTCCATTGCTAGATCGGGATATTCCTGTTCATACTGCATAAACATCGATTGCCAGTCGGCTTCCGCTTTTCTTCCCGTTTCCAGCGCATTCCAGGTCTGGTAAATTTCATCCGGAACCTCAAAAGGCGCGTGAGGCCAACCTAATGTCTCGCGAGTAGCTTTTATTTCATCATCACCTAAAGGCGCACCATGAGAACTTTCTTTTCCCTGTTTGTTTGGTGAGCCTTTACCAATAATTGTCTTACAGATAATCAGGCTGGGTTGGGCAGTATTTGCGCGAGCTTCTTTTATGGCTGCGGCAATTTCATCTGGGTTATGACCATCTACTTTTAGGGTCTGCCAGTTATAGGATTGGAAGCGCATAGCGGTATCATCGCTAAACCACTCTTGTACATCACCATCTATGGAGATGCCATTGTCGTCATAAAAAACCACCAACTTAC
>CBFIHS010000011.1:0-18194 GCA_965662565.1 Pseudohongiellaceae bacterium
TATCATTTCTAGATGATTGCTCGACTACAGGAATAGTTGAAAAAATTAAACAAGAGAAAAAGTGAAGCTATTAATTAAGAACTCTAGCTTTGCTTCAAAGCGAGCTGTCAGTCTTGGCAATGATTTCTTTTGTTAGCTCGATATTTTTCGTCAGATGGTCAGTATTGATGGTTCCAACTATCATGCTATTTATAGCAGGCTGAGAAAAAATAAGCTGCATGCTTTCTTGAATTAAATTTCTTCCTTGTGCCTGGATATGCCCGCTCATTAAACTCTTCTTTACTAGAACTCCTTTATTTAGCATAAGTGCATAATCGACAACTGCTTGATCTTGTTGATTGAGGTTATAGGTGAGCATGACAATATCCATTAACTTAACGGCGAGAATTCCTCCAGGTATAGTCTTAGTTGACATACCGATTGCTCGAATTAAGCCTTTATCTTGAAGTTTTTTTAGCGTTTCAAGAGTATCGCTGTCACTCAAAATGCTTTCATCATTGCCGTCGGAATGGATTAAAACAATATCAAGGTAATCAGTATTTAAGTTCCGTAAACTACTTTCAATACTACTCTGAACTTGCTTTTTACTAAAATCAAAATGGGACTGTCCATTAATAAATTGCTCACCAACTTTAGTAGAAATAACCCAATCATTTCTGTCCTTTAATAATTTACCAATTCTTTCTTCACTGTTGCCGTAAGCTGGTGCTGTATCTATAAAATTTATGCCTAACTCTTTAGTTTTATCCAATAGTTTAGATAACTCTTTATCATTTGGTATGGAAAACGACTGAGGGTATTTCACGCCTTCATTACGGCCAAACTTGACGGTACCAAGACCGATAGCGGAAACAGTTAAATCAGTACCATTAATTTGACGAAGAAAACTCATGGCAGTGCATCCCAAGGAGTGGTTGCAACACCTGGGAAAGGCAAAGCAGTTATTGCAGGATTATCATAAGTACCAGGAATAATATTTTGCTCTTTTAATAAACTGAAAACTTGTTGGCCTAGGTTTGGCGATAAAGTAAGTTTACTAGGCCAGCAAACTATAATATTTTTATACTGGTGCAAGCTTGCAGTTTCTGGTCGTTTCCCATTTGGGGTTTTAGCTTCAGCTCGATTGATAAAAAAGCTGTGCCACTTTGCATCATTCAAATCAGCCCAGGGAAACATTGTTTTAATTTTTTCTTCAACAAGAGTTAAGTGCTCATCTGGTGAAAGTAGAGCGCCACTTTCTGCTATTTCTCCCCCCAGATACCAAGCCATATCTCCATCTTTACAAGGATGACTAGTAATAGTGACTTCTGGGGTTGATGTGAGTTTGTCAGCAACGCAATGTACAAAAATTGGGTCAGGGTTTTTGTGCTTAACAATAGTCATTTGCAGCGGCCGTAGTTGCATTTCCAAACTCTCTGGCAGCTGTTGTTCTGGAAGGAGCTTCTGAAGCAAAGTTTTTACACCTTCTCCGCTACTGATTAAAAAACGTTTGGCCTTAATGATATAAGTTTCATTGTCAGAATTTATTTGTATGCTCTTAACTTCACCATCTTCATTAGCTTCAATACGGCAATCATCCCAGATTATCTGTTTAATTTGATCTCGATGTTTTTCACTTAAACAAGTCAGTAAAGAAGGAACATCTAGAACAATGTCTCTTAACTGGTAAAGGGGGCCAGGAATATTTTCTTTAAAAAAAACAGGGTACTCTTGTTTCGCAATAGTCGAGACTTTTCCTCTTAAGGCCTTGCTTCCTAGAAAGGCATTGAAGCGAGAACGTAAACTACTGTGAGGCCACATATAATATTGTTCAGACAAAATATTTGTACCACGAAGATCAATGTCTCCTTTACCTTCCAAGCAATTTTGCCAGTGCTCGGGCATGTCAGCAATTGCTTGGCTTGCGCTATTAAGACTGCCATTAAGAGCGTATTTTATGCCACCATGAATCATGCCTTGAGAAGCGATGCTCTGCCCATAGCCAAGCTGGTTTTGCTCTAACAGCATTACGTCATAAGACTCTGCACGTAAGCGATTTAGCATCCACAATCCTGCTATACCGCCTCCGAAGATCAATACATCTTTTTCTATAATAACTGGCATTTGCTGTATTTGAGTTTCTTAAGTTATTGAGAGTTAGAATTATAGCAGCTAAAGCTTGCAGCATGGACAAGACCTAGGCCCTTACGTAATATACCGAGCTGTGAACCGTTCTCTCTATACTCTACTGTTTTATTTAGCGCTGCCAATAATATTTTTACGGTTGTGGCGGCGTTCATTCAAAGATATTCGTTACCGCCAGCGTTGGCGTGAGCGTTTAGCTTACTACTCTGCCGGCAGCCTCGACACTAGTCCAAATAGCATTGTATTTCATGCAGTCTCCGTTGGAGAATTACATGCAGTAGTCCCCTTAATAAAAGCTTGCCAAGAGAAATTGCCTGATTGGGTTTTCACAATAACGACTACGACTGTAACGGGCTCGGCACGTGTAAAAGAAATTTTTGGCGATTCTGTTCAGCATTGCTACATTCCTCAAGACTTCCCTGGAGCCGTTAAACGCTTCTTGAAGGTTCTGAATCCAAGAATGTTAATTATTATGGAAACAGAGTTATGGCCGAATCTTTTGCATTACAGTAAAAGGGCTGGATGTAAAGTTATGCTCCTGAATGCGCGCCTGTCCGAAAAGTCTTTCTCAAATTATCTTAAGTATCCGGCTTTAACTAAATCCATGTTACTGGACATCACCTGTGTAGCAGCCCAGTTTGAGCAAGATGGAGAGCATTTTAAAAGGCTTGGCTTACCAGAATCATCGCTGCAGGTTTGCGGTACTGTAAAATTTGATCAAGTACTTGATCAAACTCAAGAAAAAGCCGGACATGAGTTGAGGAAGCAGCTTGGGCGACCGATATTGGTGGCTGGAAGTACACGACAAGGTGAAGAAGAGAAGGTTCTGGTTAGTTTTAAGAGCTTGCTTAAGACTTTACCAAATTTATTGTTGATATTGGTTCCACGACATCCAGAAAGGTTCAATGAAATCAAAGACTTAATTTCCTCTCAGGCTTTGCAGTTTGTTACTAGAAGCAGTGCAGCAAACATCGGTAGTGATAAGCAAGTGTTGCTCGGCGACAGTATGGGGGAGATGCAGTTCTATTATGCTTGTGGAGACCTTGCTTTTGTTGGGGGCTCTTTGGTCGATACTGGTTGCCAAAATATTATTGAACCTGCAGCACTTGGTTCTCCAATAGTGACAGGGCCTTCTCTATATAACTTTAAGGCAGTTAGCGAAATATTGTTAAAGGCTGGTGCAATGCTAGTTGCTAAGGATGAAGAGCAACTAACAGAAATTGTATTAAATATCCTAATAGATGAACCGCTACGACAAAAAATGTCAGTAGCGGCGCAAACTACGGTAGCTGAGAATTCTGGTGTAAGCTCTGCTCAATTAGACCTTATTCTAAAAGCCATTCATTCAGGTCAATAACATCTTGGGGAGTTAAAAGACCAGCGGCTTGTTTTAGATTCAATGTATTGACCACGTAGTTATAACGCGAGTTTGCGTAATCTCTCATAGCCTGAAAAAGCAGGCGTTGAGCAGTCACAACATCTACAATGTTTCTTGTACCAGCCTCTAAACCAGCTTCCGTGGCTTCTAACTGGCTTTGAGCAGAAAGAACGGCTTGAGCTCTCGCTGAGATAGTTAGCACGTCATTTTCAACATTGCGATAACTGTTGCGAGCATCTTGAGTGCTTGTTCTACGAGTCAGTAATAGAGATTCTTCGCCAGCATTCAAATTAAAAAAGGCCTGGCGCTCACGTGACCTATTTAAGCCGCCTCTATATAAAGGGACAGAAAAATTCAGTGTGATATTGCTGTTTTCAGTGACTACGTCACCGCCGCCTCCAAGGTTGAAGAAAGAGATACCGCCCGCTTCATTCCAGTTATAGCCAGCAGAAAGGTCTAATGTTGGCAGCATGGCTGCTTTGGCGGCATCGGCATCTTGTTCTAGTGAGGCAACATTTAAGCGGGCAGCTTTGACATCTAAGTTGTTTTGATTAGCGATCATCACCCATTCTTCTATCGAAGTAGGTGCAACAGGTTCGATTGGAAAATCTTCACTTAGCTCAGCAACGAAGCTATGACTGCGACCGGTAATCGCTTCCAATGCTTCATAACGTTGACTCAGAGTGTTTTGCTCAACCAGTAAGTTGACTTGTGCTAGATCATAAGAGGCCTGACTATCGTAGACATCTGTAATAGGAACTAAACCGACAGAGAATCTCTCCTGAGTCTGCTCTAGAATTCTTGAGCTAGCCTCTAATTCCGCTTCAAAAGTTTTGAGGTTATCTATACTCCTTAAAACATCAAAATAAGCGTTGGACACTCGTAAAATAAGATCTTGTTCAGCACGTGCGAGGTTAGTGCTCGCGGCTTGATCAGCCAGCTTGATAGATTGATAAGCATACCAAGCCTCTAGATTAAGTAGGTTTTGCTGAATATTCAGGCCATAACCTTTAGAGTTAAAGCCGTTGGCGAAAGAGTGAGCAGGTGAGAAAGCATTACCTGTTCCTGGTCCCTGGGTTTGCCGTGATGTATTTGCCGTGAAAGTGACTGATGGCAATAGCTGAGAACGGCTCTGGCCAATATTCGTATGAGTAGCGTTGAACTCAGATCGAGCTTGTCTAATTTGAGGATCATTATTCGCTGCATAGTTATAGATGGTTAATAGGTCATCAGCAACTGCAGCATTACTTAGAAGCAATAGGCTAAATGTGCTCGTCAGCATTAAGGCTGAAAAGCCATATAAGTAAGATAAGAAACGCCGTAGCATAATATTCTCCGCTTAGTGAAAAATGAGCATGTATGGAGGTTGTATAGAATCTGTTGATTGGAAACCGAATCCATGGAGCCCTAAAAATAAGCACGAATCATATCATATATTTACTAGTCTAGATGTGAATACTAGCTTAATGAAAATAAGGTAATTTCCGAATAAGAAAGATAGAATCTTTCAAAGCTTTGACTTGTGTAATAGAGCTGTTTTGGATATGGTTTCAGTGTCGATTTAGCCACAATTAATAAAGTAGTTATTCATGAAATTAAAAAGCTCCTATTCCATAGATTTAAGTGCGCAAATGGCTATCTGTGATGCTAATTTCATTCGTATCCTTAAACTACTTCCAGATTGGTCTATGGGTATGCGGCGAGAAATTAGTTTTGCCGGAAACTCTGGGGCAGCAATAAGAGAGCTGGACTCTGCGGTCACAGTCATTGAAGTTATAGAAAGCTTTAAATATACGAGTACGATTAAAATTAAACAATTAGTAGACGATGATGTGGATGATGTGAATGGTACAGCCCTAAAGCGTTTAAAAAAATTACCGCATTATCAGCCGCCAGAGATTTTGGTTAGGATGTATCATGATGCGAAAACAGCTGAAGTTATTTCTTACCAGAGTGCGCGTTTTATAAAAGCTAAGTATCCATTGCAGAATGAAAAACTGTATCAGGCAGATGAAAAAGAGCAAGTAAACTTCTTTTTGTGTGAATGGCTGAACTATTGCTTAAAAGAAGGTTTATGCTCAAGCTCTACTCTAGCTGAAAATTTACCAACAAGAACGGCTATATGAAGGCTGTTTTACTTAAATAAGAGACTGGCATTGGATAAAAAAAATTCTAAAGCTCTGCGAGTCATTCAAATAACTGATCCACATTTATTTGCAGATGAAGCGATAGAACTTGTTGGCATGAATTGCCAAGAAGGCTTTAATGATGTTGTGCAGTTAATTAAAGAACATGAAGAGAATATAGATTGTGTTTTATGCACAGGTGACATTTCACAGGATGCTAGTACAGAATCATACACACGATTTGCTTCAGGAATTGATGAATTAAATGCTCCTCAACTTTGGATCCCAGGCAATCATGATTTGATTGCAAAAATGCAAAAAGTTTTGGGTGTTGATAATTCCGCTTTGAATAAAACCTTACGCCTTCAAGGATGGGGAATTATCATGCTTAACTCTTGCGCGGAAGGTCATATTTATGGTGTTTTAAGTCAAGATGAGCTTAAGTATTTATCAAACGAATTGGAGCTTTTACAAAAAGAAAACAGGTTCGTTTTAATTGCAATCCATCACAATCCTGTTCCTGTAAATGCCGAGTGGTTGCAGAACCATTCTTTACAGAACCCTGAAGAGTTTTTTACTATAATTAATGCCTATGATAATGTGAAAAGTGTTGTTTTTGGTCATATCCATCAAGACTTTAAAACATCACGAAATGATGTGTTGATGTTGGGGTCGCCTTCAACAAGTATCCAGTTCCATCCAGAACACGATTACTTTTCTCTCGATAAAGAAAACCCAGGATATCGCTGGTTATCTCTTCATGAGGATGGCAGCGTTGGAACGGGTGTCCGTCGAGTAGTTGGAAAGAAGTATAAGTTAGACTTAAGCAGTCAAGGGTATTGATAAAGCATCGTTCAAATGAGTGAGAACTCTTCTATAAAAATTAGCCTGATATACCTGCATGGTTTCAACAGCTCACCAGAATCTACGAAGGCAAAGTCATTTATTCAATATGCTCAAACCGAACTGGCAGAATTAATTTCTAGACAGCAATTAAATATAGTGGCTCCTGCGCTGCCATCAAAGCCGGATCAGGCAATTTCACTTGTTGAAGAATTAATTGAAAAAGTTGATATCAGCATATTGTTGGGGAGCTCTCTGGGCGGGTTTTACAGTATTTATCTTGCTGAGAAATATGGCTGTAAGGCGGTTTTAATTAATCCGCTTGTTGCTTTGGATGAGGGCATGGCTGATGTTTTTCTCGGCAACCATACTAATCCATATACTGGGCAAAAGTATGAATTGAATTGGGAAGACGCTGAGTTTTTAAAAACTTTAGAAGTTAGCAAAGTAGAGAATCAAAAGAGATATTTCCTGTTAGCCGAGAAGGGCGATGAAGTTTTGGATTATCGAATTGCACAACAAAAATTTCTTAATGCTAAACAAAAAATACTAGAAAACGGCAGTCATCGGTTTGAAAGTTTTGAGAAATTATTACCAGATATTATGGAGTTCTCGGAACTTGCTAGTTAATGTAGTTAATTTAGTTAAGAGTGAAACGTATAGAGTCCTAAGAGGAGCAGTTAAAGAATATAATGAGTAGAGAATATAACTCAGAGTCTATCGAAGTATTAAGTGGTCTTGATCCGGTTAGAAGACGACCAGGTATGTACACTGATACAACCCGACCCAATCATCTTATTCAGGAAGTTTTAGACAATAGTGTTGATGAAGCTCTTGCTGGATATGCCCATGAAATAAAAGTTACTGTAAACAAAGATGGTTGCATTGAAGTCAGTGATGATGGGCGAGGGATGCCCGTAGACATCCATCCCGAAGAAAGAATCCCCGGAGTTGAGTTAATACTTACGAGGCTCCATGCAGGTGGAAAATTTTCTAGTGAAAACTATAAATATTCTGGAGGTTTGCATGGTGTAGGCGTTTCGGTTGTTAATGCCTTATCCACATCTTTAGAAGTGTTAGTAAAACGAGCCGGCAAACTTCACCACATTAGTTTTGAAGACGGAGAAAAAGCCTCCGACTTGAAAGTTATAGACAGTGTCGGTCAAAGGAATACTGGAACAATAGTTAAGTTTTATCCTGACCCGAAGTATTTTGATTCCTCTACTATCTCAATTAGTAAACTCATCCATTTATTGCGAGCCAAAGCAGTTTTATGCCCAGGGCTTAAAATTATTTTCGAAGACCTTACGGTAAGTGAAGATAAAGCCCAAAGTAATGAATGGTATTACGAAGATGGCTTAGCAGATTACCTCAAACAAGCAACTGCAGAGTTTGAAACACTTCCTTCCGAGCCCTTCACAGGTTCTATGGAGGGAAATGAGGAAGGAGTAGATTGGGCTGTCCAGTGGTTGCCTGATGGAGGGGATTTAGTCACTGAAAGCTATGTGAATTTAATTCCTACTGCCCAAGGTGGAACCCATGTAAATGGCTTTCGTACTGGTCTTCTTGAGGCTATCCGTGAGTTCTGTGAATTCAGGAATCTTATCCCTCGAGGCTTAAAGCTTAGTTCCGAAGATATTTGGGATAGGTGTTGCTACATCCTATCTACTAAAATGCTAGACCCTCAATTTTCAGGTCAAACCAAAGAAAAGCTTTCATCAAGGCAGTGTGCAGTTTTCATATCTGGCGTTGTCAAAGACAAGCTGAGCCTTTGGCTAAATCAGCATACTAATGAAGCTGAGCTTATAGCGGAAATGTGTATTCAAAACGCACAGTCCCGCCTGAAAGCCAGCAAGAAAGTTGTTCGGAAAAAAGTTACTCAAGGCCCAGCATTGCCAGGTAAATTAGCAGATTGTGCGACTCAAGATGTTTTGGCTGGAGAATTGTTTCTTGTTGAAGGTGATTCTGCTGGGGGTTCTGCAAAGCAAGCTCGTGATAGAGAAACCCAAGCCATAATGCCGCTTAGAGGAAAAATCCTGAATACCTGGGAAGTAGACTCAAGTGAAATTCTTGCTTCGCAAGAAGTTCATGATATTGCTGTGGCTATTGGTGTAGACCCAGCATCAACAGATTTAACGGGCCTACGCTATGGCAAGGTATGTGTCCTTGCAGATGCTGACTCAGATGGCTTACACATTGCAACTTTGTTAAGTGCTCTTTTTGTCCAGCATTTTCGTTCACTAGTAGAGGCTGGGCATGTTTATATTGCGATGCCGCCTTTATATAGAATCGATATTGGTAAGGAAGTTTTTTATGCCCTTGATGATGATGAAAAGCAAGGGATTCTTGATCGTATAGTGGCTGAAAAGAAAAAAGGCAAAGTGAATGTTCAGCGTTTTAAAGGTTTGGGAGAAATGAATCCCTTGCAGCTAAGAGAAACAACAATGGATAAAGACACGCGTCGTCTTGTCCAGCTAACTGTAAAAAATGGCGATGATACAGGAGAGCTGATGGATATGCTCTTGGCCAAGAAGCGATCCAGTGACAGAAAAGAATGGTTAGAAAAAAATGGCAACCTAGCTGAATTTTAGTTTGCTCGAAAAACACTTCAAGAAAGATATAAAGATTACCGAAGAGATAAATTATGACAGATATGATTACTTTGAATGACGATGGCATGGAGCAAATAGCGCTACGTGATTTCGTTGAGCAATCTTATTTAAATTATTCAATGTACGTTATTAATGATAGGGCGCTTCCACACATTGGTGACGGCCTTAAACCTGTTCAACGTCGTATAACTTACGCTATGTCAGAGCTGGGTTTAAAGGCTACAAATAAATATAAAAAATCTGCTCGAACAATTGGTGATGTTATTGGTAAGTTTCATCCGCATGGGGACTCGGCTTGTTATGAGGCGATGGTGCTTATGGCTCAACCTTTTTCTTATCGGTATCCAATAGTTGATGGGCAAGGGAATTGGGGCTCCCCAGATGATCCAAAATCTTTTGCGGCAATGCGCTATACCGAATCGCGGTTACGTCACTACGCAGAAGTTCTATTGTCTGAGTTAGGTCAAGATACGGTTGATTGGAAGTTAAACTTTGATGGCGAACTAGAAGAGCCAATTATTCTTCCAGCAAGATTACCTAATATTCTTTTAAATGGTGGTAGTGGAATAGCAGTTGGTATGGCTACGGATATTCCGCCGCATAACCTGAATGAAATTGCTGAAGCTTGTATATATCTAATCGATAACCCTAAAGCCACCACTGCAGATCTTTGTGAAATTATTCAGGGCCCGGATTTCCCAACTGCTGCAGAAATTATTACACCGCGTAAAGACATTCAAGAAATGTATGAAACAGGTAAAGGCATGATTAGGAGTCGAGCTGTTTATCATAAAGAAAATTCGGATATTGTTATCACTGCTTTGCCTTATCAAGTTTCAGGTTCAAAAGTTCTTGAACAAATTGCAGCACAAATGCAAAAGAAAAAATTACCAATGATTGTAGATTTGCGAGACGAGTCTGATCACGAAAGCCCTACAAGAATTGTTATTGAGCCTCGCTCTAACCGTATAGATATTGATGCCGTGATGGCGCATTTATTTTCAACCACTGATCTAGAAAGAAGTTATCGAGTTAATTTCAATATGATCGGAATTGATGGTAGACCACAAGTTAAAGCATTAAATATACTGCTAAAAGAGTGGTTAACTTTTCGAACTACAACTGTTACACGTCGTTTGAATTACCGTCTGAAAAAAATCACTGACAGAATGCATATTCTTGAAGCTTTACTAATTGCTTTTTTGAATATCGATGAAGTAATTGAAATCATTCGGACTGAAGATAAACCCAAAGAAGTTTTGATGCAGCGCTTTAGTTTAAGCGATAGGCAAGGGGAAGCTATTCTTGAGTTAAAACTTCGGAATTTAGCCAAACTGGAAGAGATGAAAATAAAAGGTGAGCAAGCTGAGCTCGCTGAAGAACGTGCCAGTCTTGAACAGGTACTTGGATCTAAAGCTAGGCTCCAGACCTTAATCAAGAAAGAAATAAAGCAAGATGCTGAGGCTTTTGGCGATGAAAGAATGTCTGAGATTGTCACTCGAGCTGAAGCGCAAGCTTTCAGTGAGACAGAATTAATCGGTTCTGAACCTGTCACAATTGTTCTTTCTGATGCTGGATGGGTTAGGTCAGCAAAAGGTCATGAGATTGACCCTGAAGGTTTAGCGTATAGATCTGGTGACAAATTAAAACTTTACGCTAAAGGGAAAAGTAATCAAAGTGCTATATTCTTAGACTCAACAGGCAGATCTTACGCAGTCCCTGCGCATACCTTACCTTCTGCTCGCGGCCAAGGTGAACCATTAACAGGAAGGGTGAGCCCTCCTTCTGGAGCGAGTTTTGAGGGCTTAATGATTGGTCAATCTTCGGATTATTATTTGGTCTCGTCCGATGCTGGTTATGGCTTCATCACAAAAATGGAGAACTTCTTTAGTAAGAATAAATCCGGCAAAGCGGTTTTGAAAGTTCCGAAAGGAGGTAAAGTATTACCCCCGGCTCCTGTTGGAAAAGTTTCCGAAAGTGAAGTCGTGAGCATCACTAATGAAGGTCGAATGTTGATGTTCAATTTAAAAGATTTACCCGAACTATCTAAAGGTAAAGGTAATAAAATTATTAATATTCCTTCTGCTAGAGTAGCTGAAAGGGTCGAGTTTGTAGTTGCATTAGCTGTTATAGAAAATAGTGATAGTCTTGTGATACATTCTGGCAAACGCTACATCAAACTCTCTATGAATGATCTTGAGCATTACAGAGGCGAAAGAGGCAGAAGGGGTAATAAGTTACCCCGAGGCTTCCAAAAAGTTGATAAAGTTGAAGTGCAAAAATAGTGGCTATCGCCCATATATTAAAAACTTTAACAGTTAAAACAAAAGTTGATGTTATGCAAAATCCTTCAAAAGTGATTAACTGTAAACCCAAACTTAAGACCAATACGACTGCTCTTTCTATAGCAGTACTATCAATCTTGCCGCAGATTGTTATTGCACAATCTGAAATACAAGGTGAAACTTCTATTCAAGAAGTTGTAGTTACCGCTCAAAGACGTGAACAAAACCTTCAATCAGTTGGTATTACCATGTCCGCATTTTCAAATACGGACATAGAAGCTCGAGCATCTAACAAACTATCCGATCTCACTAAGCTAGTTTCAAACACTATGTTGTTTGAAGATTATGGGAATGGTTTGCCTACTTGGGTAATTCGAGGAGTAGGCCTGCAAGATTTTAGTGTATAAAACAGGCAGTAGAACGTTATCCGTTTAAGTCAGATGAAAGAGATGTAGTTGAACTTGATTTGGCAAAGAATTTTAAATTCTTGGGAATTGAAAGTATTTTTATCTATGTAATTTTTAATTTAATGAAAAATGCGTTGTATTCAATTCGCTCTGCAAAAAAGGGAAAAATATATCTGAGTCTAGATACTGAAGTGATAACAAATGAATTCGAACTAGGACAAAAAGCTAATGTAATCTACTTTAGAGATACAGGCGCAGGAATTGAGCAAGAAACTCTAGAAAAAATATTTGATAGCTTTTTTACAACTAAAGAAGGTGGAACTGGAGCCGGTTTAGCATACTGTAAAAGAACAATTGAAAGTTTTAAGGGGAAAATTGAGTGTGATTCAGTAGTCGGGGAGTACTGTCAATTTAGAATAGTTTTACCTGAAGTTAAAATATTCTCTTAAGTTTTCATCAGGCTATTGGAGTATTACAAAAAAGGTCTAAAAAAAGGGTCAGTGTAATATTTCGTTGGTTGCTGTGTTTAATTCCAAATGGTCATCATATGTAATAATTTTTCTAGAATTCATATTCTTATCAAAAAGATTGGGCTTGAGGCTTGAAGTTGAATCTGTAATTAAAGTTGCAAAGTAATTTTTAGAATCATCAACGGTTATTGCGTTATGGTAATTAGCTTGCCAATTTTAGATTTTACTTAATATTGACTGTGTTTCATCCTCATCATTAATGCTGAAGCCTTGAAGCAACTCAGCTCTTTCAACTTTAGTAATTAGTTCGTTAGGGGCAGATAAGCTATTAAGCTGCAAAACATGAGCTTTCAAATTCTCGTTTGTATAAATCAAAAGTAAACGTTGCAAACCTTTGCTGTCTAACAGCAGAAACCCATTTGCGGGATTTTCGATTATATAGTATTCAGAATAACCAATCTTTTCCCTAAGCATAGAAAAAAAGTTTGAAACTCTGGGTCAACTAAGTAGCCATCACGTTGATTAGAAATAATTGGATCTGTAATTAATTTGTAAGTGTTTCTGAAATATTGATCTTGGAAAGTTTCTATTATGCTATTGAGTTTAAGGCGTAATTTGGGGTCATGCTTATCAATAAACTGATCAATAAGCTGTTTATTGAAAGCTTTAATAGCAAGCTCCATATCTGCTTGACCAGTTAACAATACTTTTTTTATGAAAGGGTTTTTAACATTAAATAGAAACTCCAAGCCATTCATTTCAGGCATTGAGTAGTCAACTACTACTGTTGATGCTGTTTGAAATCGAGCTCCGTTATATATTTCATGATGAAGCTTGTCTATGTCAATATGAGAAAGAGAGTCTGATTCTTGTGGGCCAGTGTGGTAATTAGAATAACAGCGTTCCTGAATTTTGACATGCTTATGAGATTGATTGACATAATCTAATGTCTCTGTGGCAGATTGAAATACTTTAATACTTTAATACTTTAATACTTTAATACTTAAATTCTTATTAAGCATCAAGCTGATACCTTCAAGAAAATCAGGATCGTCATCAAGTAAAATCACTTGAGTGGGAAAGTAAAAAGGATGCCCGATAATTAAATCATCATCTTTCATAATATTATTCGCTTATACTCTATCTGGAACAATATGAGCGCATTGTTTACTCAATAAATCTTTATATTGTCCCATTTCTTCGTCTATAAAATATGCCATGAAAGACATGTTATCCGTTGGCATTGTAATCTCAATATTTTGTGTCGAGTGTAAATTTTGATTTTTTCTTGCTTGTGAATAAGTAGTTTCGCTAATCAATAATTTTGCAGGTTCTGATTCTTGACATAATAGATAAGCGGTATCAATACTTTTCCCAAGGATGGTTTCAGTTTGTGAACCCCCATCATAATCTTTAGAAAAAAAAGTGTCTCCACTGTGTATTGCTGTTTTGAACTGTAAAGCTTGTGATTTCTTTTTTTGATGCTGCAGATTTACTTTAGAAATCACAAGTTGGAACAACAATGCACAACAAACAGCATTAATACTGTGATCTTCTCCGCAGGTTCTAAGATCAAATGATACAAGGCAAGATTCACCGTTATAGCGGTGCAAGGTTCCTCCGTATAACTTAGCTGCTTTTTTTAAATAAAAGTAGTATTCGTTTAATAGCTTAGAAAGTGTATTTGGGTGTAATAGTTCAATAGCAGTGTTTACGTTAACAACTTTTATCACCAATAAACTGCTCATCAATTTAGAAGAGTCTTCGCTTACGGCCATTGAAGTTATATTTTGAACACCTGATAAGCTCAATTGTTGGGTTCTATTCTCTTGATACTTCTCAAGCAAAGACTTACAAGCGATAGACAAACGAGAAATTTCATCTTGATTGCTTATGTCACCAGAAATCGATCCTTCGTCAGGGTTTTCAATGGCGCTAATAAGCTTGTTAAGGGCCGATACTAAATGAGTAGAAAGTGATAGTGATACGGCTATTACTAATAAAAGACTGAAGCTTAAAATAGCCCAGAAATAATAGCGCGAACTATTTAGTCCATTGTTGTAAGTAGCAGTATTGAGATCAAGTCGGATGTGACCTGCAATTGCATCTTGTAAAGTTATTGAAGCCTCGTAATTTGCCTTGATTGCTTCGCTAGAGCTAACTATCCCTTTAGTCGCAATAACTTGATTATCAACATTATAGACAGTCACTCTATCGATAATGTTGTGCTCTGTAAGCTGATCGATTACAACATTTAAACTTAATAAGTCATTCACTAAAACAAGTTCACGTATTGAATCTGCTGACTGTTGAGCCATTGTAGTGCCAAATTCATCGGCCTGAGTTTGAAGATAGGACCTAGCTTGATTATTCTGGATTAGCCAAAGAGTGCTTAAAGTTAAGGCTAGAATGGCACTGAAACATAAGGCTACTTTGTAGCCAAAAGAAAGTTTGTTAAGAATCGGGATGTCCATGAGTGTATCGGTTTTAATTTGTCAATCTGCAGTACTGGTGTTTGATATCATGCTTTTCAAGAAATTGATAATTCATTCCTTCGTTCGGTTTTGTCAATGAACAGCCTTGTATGAAATCTACGTTTAACTTCCACAATATAGGAAGGATAGCCTTATCTTCTATTTCAGGCACTATAACTTTAAAGCGCTTCTTATGCAGCTTAATAATGATATTTTTCAAGCCATCCTGATGGTAGTGGCTATACGTTAAATCCTCAGTTAATGTTTTATCGACTTTAATATGGCTTGGCTTGATGACATCTAAATATTCTTCAGTCTCGAGCATACAGCCATAGTGGCAAACAATAATATCGTGGCCAAGTTGCTTCAAACTACTGCAGAAGCTTTCGCTGTATTTTAGGGTTTGGCAGATATTAATTTCGGAAATTTGAAACGCTAAGCTATTTGATGGGACCTTAGCTTCATAGACGGTTTGACTTAGCCAAGATAAAAAAGTTTTGCTGACTAGGGTATTGCTGTTGAGGTTTATATGAAGACGAATGTTAGGATTAAATCTTTTTCGTAAGGCTTTTAAAGCCATTGAAATAATCATTTGATCGAGTCTTTCACCAAGCCCATTTAGATCAGCAACTCCAACATATTCTTTCAGAAATACTTCTTGCATATTAATGTCAAGCATACTGCTGATGACTTCATAATCCTCGGTATTAGAACCTTTTAAGTTAATTATTGGCTGAAACAGTATTTTAAAATGTTCCTGATCAAGAGCTTGCTCCAGCTGTTTAGATATTGCTTTAAGATCACTATCAATCAATGGTTCGAAGCTATTATTCCCCTTATGAGTAGTGTTTAGGTTCGCTCTAGCTCGAGCGAGTAAAGCCTTAGCATCTTGTGAATGATTGTTGATAGTTACAATACCTATTGAGCAACTTAACTGAAGGTTTGGTAATGAAGTAGTAGTGATGTGGTTGTTTATTTTACTTTTTATAAAGTTGGCCAACTCAACGGCTTCAGTTGGGCTAAAGTCATATATAAGCAGTGAAAATTCATAATCACCAAGGCGTGCTGATGAAAATTCCTTTTTTATAGACTGTCTTAAGAATTCGCTTATATCACTCAGTACTCTATTTGTATTCGAGAGCCCTATTGTTGACTTAATATCTAGGAATTCGTTCACCTGTATAACAAGGAGTGAAGAAATTAGACTTTCTTTAATCGCTCGACCAATAGTGTCTTCAAGCTTCTCCAAAAAGTAGGCTTTATTATACAGACGAGTTATTAGGTCATGAGAGTCACTTACTTTAAGTTCATCACGATATCGTGAGTTACCAACTGTTGGTTTAAGGATTAACTGCAAGCAAGCTTTTTGATCGTAAGTAATAGGCGAAAAAATTAAATCTATATTATTGCTCTCTACGACATTGTGTTCTGGTGTTTGAAGTTGTAAAGATAGAGAAGATTCTTTTGATACTTTTTTGCTTAGGAACTTTTCTAATGAAGACCTAGCCTCTTCATAGAAAAGATCCAGCAACGGGGTGTTTATTATATCTTCTGGCTTGCCTATTCTAAAAAAATCAGCATAGCTTCTATTACAGTAGAGGTGCATACCTTCAAAGATATACGCAATAGCGTGGTTTGTATTATCTAATAAAGATTTATGGCTTTTTTCGAGTTGCTTATAGTCTTGAAAAAGGAGCTGATACTTTCGTTGGGTTTCAGCGGTTCTAATTTCTCTATGAAGAGCAAATGTTATTTTATCTTTATTGCTAAGCTGAATGCTGTCTCGAATATCATGACTAACTAAACTGATTTCATTAAGGTTTGTTGAATTGTCTCTAAGTAAAATTATTGGTAGCTGCATTCCGAGGTTTTGAAGTTTAGCGATCGCCGTTGTAATTGAAATATCCAAGTCTTCTGAGTGAAGCATTAAATCCCAATTGTGTTCTTTGAGCTGACTTTCAAAGTTTTCAGTAGTATTTGTTCCAGCAGCTTTAATATTTACACCTTGTACTCGAAGCTTGCTTAAAATGATATTGATTTCTTGATATTGCTTAGTGACTACCAGAATTTGAAAGAGCGCAGACATATTATCGACTTTTTACACTAAGAAGTTGAGGACTAATATCCTCATAAGTGTAGTCTGCTTTTTAGAGTTTTTTAAATAATTTCAGATGATCGGGGTTTTACTGGCGGCACCAGCTTCTTCGAAAACTAATTTTGGTACGAGATAGCCTGGTAATTGCGCTCGTACTTCTGACATTAATTTATGAGCTTGCGAAAGTGACACTTCAAAATGACCACTGCCTTGGACTTTATCTAGCATGTGAAGGTAGTAGGGTAGAATCCCACATTTAAATAGACGCTCACTAAGATTACATAAAGCCATTGTATTGTCGTTAACTTTTTTTAATAAAACTGCTTGGTTCAATAGTTCAACACCTGCGGTTTTTAACATAGCGCAAGCTGATTCAACTTCGCTATCAAGTTCTTGCGCATGGTTACTGTGCATAACAATTATGAACTTAAGAGGAAAGCGAAGCAGGAGGTCGCAAAATGCTTGAGTGATACGTTGTGGAATTACAATTGGTAGGCGAGTATGAATTCTAACTCTTTCTATATGGGGAATATTGGCAAGGTGTTCTAACAACCATTCAAAATGTTTGTCAGAGACCGCTAGAGGATCACCACCGCTAAGTATGACTTCTTTGATAGATCTGTCTTCTCTTACATACTGCAAGCTCTTGAGCCATTGCTTACGATCAGGGCGATTGTCTGAGTAAGGGAAATGACGTCTAAAACAATACCGGCAATGAACTGCACAGCTGCTTGTAGGCATCAAAAGAATTCGACCTTGATATTTATGTAAGATTCCAGCCACTGGATTGGATTCTTTTTCTCCTAGAGGATCATGGACATAGCCTGGCAAGGTCCTGGCCTCCTTGGCTTGTGGCATGACCTGTAAAAAGAGAGGGTCTTCAGGGTTTGCCTTCTGCATGCGATCGATAAATTCGCGTGGGACCCGTAAAGGGAAATCTCTTAGCACATCCGTATTAAAGCCTATTTGCTCGGGCTTAAGCTCTAATAGATCAAGCAATTCAAAAGGATTAGTTATTAGATTCGCAAGCGAATCTTGCCAAGAGTTTTTTTCTCGAAGTGAAAGAGGATTAAGCATGAATAGGATAATAGCTGATTATTAACTTTAATTTTAGAGGGAATAGGCTGAGTTGCTGGTATTCCATCAATGAAATTCATATCATCACAACCTGATTAAAGGCTTCAAAGAGGTAAACATGGCAACATTTTCAACAAATGAATTTAAATCTGGCTTAAAAGTCTTGTTAGAGGGCGATCCTTGTTCGATTTTAGAAAACGAATTCGTCAAACCAGGCAAAGGCCAGGCATTCAATCGGGTGAAGTTTCGGAATCTGCTGAATGGTCGTGTTTGGGAAAGAACCTTTAAATCTGGTGAGTCTCT
>CBFIHS010000011.1:18204-48831 GCA_965662565.1 Pseudohongiellaceae bacterium
TTGAAGCGGCTGATGTAATGGAACTCGATATGGAGTATCTCTATACCGATGATGAGTTTTGGCATTTTATGAAAACCGATGGCAGCTTTGAACAAGTTGCAGCTGATGCTACTGCTATATCAGAAGCTAAAGACTGGCTTAAAGAACAAGAGATCTATACGGTAATTGTATGGGGTGAAGCGCCTATTTCTGTGAGCCCTCCAAACTTTGTAGAACTGGTTGTTGCTGATACGGATCCTGGACTCAAAGGTGATACTGCTCAAGGCGGTACAAAGCCTGCTACTCTGGTCTCAGGGGCAGTTGTGAAAGTTCCTTTGTTCATAGAGATTGGTGATGTCCTGAGAGTGGATACTCGAACTGGTGAATATCAGAACCGAGTTAAGCAGTGAATAAGGAAATCTGAGAGTAGTGATATAGAAAATGTCTCAGCAAGAGCTCTGGCGGTCAGTGGCGCAGCGTAATATTCTTCAAGCCAGAGCAGACTTATTAAAAGCAGTTCGATCGTATTTTGAAGAGCAAGAGGTGTTGGAAGTCGAAACACCAGTACTGTCCAAGAGCGCGGTTACAGACCCACAGCTTGATCCGATGCGTGCGGAATTTAGAGAGCATCCTTTACAGTCGGCGCAAGAATTTTTCCTGCAAACATCTCCTGAATTTGCCATGAAGCGTTTGCTAGCTGGTGGAAGTGGTTCCATCTACCAAATATGCAAATCCTTTCGCAATGGCGAAAGTGGCCGCAAACATAATCCTGAGTTTACTATGCTTGAGTGGTATCGCTTGGGCTTCAATGAGCACCAATTAATGGACGAAGTAAAGGTATTGGTACAAAGCCTTTACCCTCAGAGTAGTTGGCAAAAGCTTAGTTATCAGCAGTTATTTCAAAAGACGCTTGGTTTCAACCCACACGCTATAAGCTTGTCTGAAATTGCCAAAATTGGACATCAGAACATCAATATTGATGGTCAGAGCTTTGATAAAGATGCCTGGTTAGATTTATTGTTCAGTCATTTAATTGAGCCCGAAATTAATTCTCCTTTATTCGTGTTTGACTTCCCTGCTTCTCAAGCGGCCTTAGCAAAGAAAGCTATGAATGAAGAAGGTTTTGAAATCGGACGACGATTTGAGTTGATTATTGGAGGTATGGAAATCGCTAATGGTTATTTTGAGTTGACGGATGCTAATGAACAGCAAGAACGATTTATGAGTGACCAAGCGAAACGCACTCAGCAAAATAAAATCAATAACCCGATCGATGAAAATTTATTAGCGGCTCTTGAGAATGGCTTGCCAGAATGCGCTGGAGTAGCGCTTGGTTTAGATCGCTTATTGATGTTAATTTGTGGCCTTAGCTCCATTGAAGAAGTCTTAGCTTTTCCAATAAGCAGGGCTTAGGGAATTTAGAGATAAAGTCTAGTAAGAACCTAGGGCTTGCCCCATTTGAATTGCCGATCCTGTTTGCAGAGATTCGGACCAATTCATAACATCCGCCGGAAAAAGAACTATTGCTGTTGAGCCTAGTTTGAAAAGACCCATTTCTTCGCCTTTACGAATGCCAATAGGAGGGTGTTCTTGGTATCGTTCAACATGAAGTTGTAATTTGCTCGGCGCCACTTTACCCGCCCAAACAGTTTCAATGCCAGCGACAATCATTGCCCCAACAAGTACAACAGCCATTTGTCCTTTTTCAGTATCAAAAATACAGGCGGCACGTTCGTTACGCGCAAAAAGATTATCTATACCTTCAGCAGTTGTTTGGTTTACCGAGAAGAGTTTGCCTGGGATATAAACCATTTCTCTTAGGGTTCCGGTGATTGGCATATGAACTCTATGGTAATCACGCGGGGATAAATAGACGGTTGCAAACTTCCCACCTTTAAAGGCTTCAGCACGATGAGAATCTCCACCTAATAGTGCTTTTAAGGAAAAAGACTTTCCTTTGGCTTGAAAAATTTGATCATCTCGAATATTACCAAGTGCGCTAATAGCCCCATCTGCAGGAGAGATTATTACATGCTCTGAATTATCTAACGGCCTAGCTTCGGTCGCTAGCTTTCGAGTGAAAAAATCATTAAAACTAGAATAGTCAGCCACGGTTTTTAGCTGAGCTTCTGACATATCAACGTGATATTTTTTTATAAAAAGAGAGATCAAAAAATTTTTAATAAAAGCAACACGGCACTCAGCAAGTAGTCCGACTAGGCGTGATAAAAGATGCTGTGGAACGATATGCTGAAAAGCAATAAACAAAGTTTTCATTTGCGATTCTTTAGAGAAGCTGAATTTGAGTTTAGATAATTCAGGGAGTTAAGTTTCTATTGGTGTATCCGGTAAGTTGCCCCATTCAGACCAAGAACCATCATAAGCTTTAACAGTGAATCCTAAGGCTTTTGAAATTAAATAAGTTAGGCCTGAGCGATGATGGCTTTGGCAATGAGTAATAATTTCGTTGCCTGGTTTTATGCCAAGCGATTCTAGTTTTTCAAGTAAATCGGGTAAAGGCAGTAAACGTAAATTATTGTCGTTGTCCATTGTGTTGAGCCAATCTAAATTCACAGCACCGGGGATATGGCCATTTCTTTGTGCTGTCATTTTAGTTCCAGCATGTTCCTCAGCTGAACGCGCATCCCAAACTTTGATATTTTCTTCATTTAAAGAATCAAGCACTTCATCAAGGCTAGCAGTAAACTCAGTATTAATTTCAAGCTCGGGGTTAGTGGCTTCTGTCTCAGGTACTTCGGTATTGACTGGGTGATTCTCTTTAGCCCAAGAATGCAGGCCGCCATTTAAATAGGAATATTTTTTATGCCCAATAACATCTAAGATCCAAATAAATCTTCCAGCCCAGCCTCCGCCTTCATCATCATAAACAACAATATGTTTGTCTTTTGAATAACCGATTCGGCCGAATAAATTGTTGAGTTGTTTGAGTGCAGGCAGTTTTCCCATAGCTGGAGGGATACCAGCCATGAGTTCTGATGGGCTAATATGAACAGCATCAGGAATATGAAGTTGTTGATAGGTTTGCGGCTGACAAACGTCAACAACAAGAAGCTCATCAGCATGCAAATGAGGCTCCAGTTCATCAGGTTCAATAATAAGTTTGAGCTCGGAAATCGTCATAATAATAGTCACAAATATTTCATGAGTAAAAGGTAAGTTATTCGTTTAAAGATTGCAAAATCTGTTTATAACTTTGCATACGATCAGCGTGAATTTCACCGCGCTCAATTGCTTCTAAAAGTGCGCAACCAGGTTCGTGCTGATGCATGCAGTCTCTAAATTTACAGTTGCCAAGATAAGGTCGAAACTCAATAAATCCTTGTAGTACTTCTTCAGGGCTCATGTGCCACATCCCAAACTCTCGTATTCCTGGAGAATCAATAAGATCACCGCCGGCAGGGAAGTGAAAAAGTTTTGCAGTTGTTGTGGTGTGCTTACCTTTATCAGTCCCGCTGCTTAAACTTCCTTCGAGAGTATTAATGCCTGGCAGTAAAGCGTTAATTAGAGCCGATTTACCAACTCCGGATTGCCCAACAAAGATACTGGTTTCTCTTTCTAGTGCATTTTGTAGAGCATCCAATCCCAATCCTGATTTACTCGAAACCTTGAGTGTTTGGTAACCTATAGTGGCGTAATGTTTTAAAAGACTTTCTAAGTGTTGTTGATCCTCTCCTTCCAGTAGATCAGCTTTATTAAGCAATAATAAAGGGGAAAGCTTGCTGTTCTCAGCAGCAACTAGGTAGCGATCAATTAAGTTGGCGTAAGCGGTAGGTTTGGGTGCGATAATGATAATGATCTTATCAATATTTGCCGCAACGGGTTTAAGTTCACCAAAGTTGTTTGGCCTTTGTAAAAGCGAAGAACGCACTATATTTGCAACCACTACTCCAGTTGGATCACCATTTCGCCAGATAACATGGTCGCCTGTTACTAAGGCTTCTAGGTTGCTACGCTGATGGCAACGAAAGACTTCGCCTTCATGGTCTCCACTAAGGGCTTCTATATCGAGTTGTTGACCAAAGTGTGAAATCACCAGCCCTTTTTCTTCAGGGCCAAGTTCGTTCTGTACATGTTCTTCATCCAGGTTCTTGGCTTTTTTTTCTGCCCTTAGCGCAGAGTCTTCTTGAATCTTCTGGATTCGCCAGAGTTGCCGTCGATTGAGATGTTTTTTCTTCATGTCAGAGTGCTTGTTTAGTTTGCGATCAGCATACTAAGTATGAAAAGCCTTTGCTACAATGCAGGATGGATAAAAAACAGCATTTAATTTGGATTGACCTGGAGATGACGGGATTAATTCCCGAATCGGACCGTATTATCGAGATAGCAACGATTGTCACTAACACTGACTTGCAAGTCGTTGCGGAAGGGCCAGTGCTGGCCATTCACCAATCGGATGAAATCCTAGCCGGCATGGATGAATGGAATCAAACACATCATGGCAGCTCAGGTCTTATTAGGCGTGTAAAAGTCAGCCCAACTAGTGAGAGTGAAGCTGAGCAGCTAACAATACAATTCCTATCTCAATACTGTGATAAAGGCTATTCCCCAATGTGTGGAAACAGCATAGGCCAAGATAGACGTTTCTTGGCGCGTTACATGCCAAGTCTTGAAGCTTTCTTTCATTATCGAAATTTAGATGTTAGTTCACTTAAGGAGCTGGCTAAGCGCTGGCGACCTGATCTTATGGCTAGACTCACAAAAAAATCTGCACACATAGCTTTGGAAGATATCCGAGACTCGATAAATGAGTTGAGGTATTACCGAGAACACTTTATCAAAACGAATAAAGACAAGCCTTAGGCGCGAACAAGTCGAAAGTTTGTCGAGGTAGTTCGTCGAGATAGACTGGCCAAACAAGCCTCAAACAACGAGCAAAAAAAAGCCCCGCGGGGATGCGGGGCTTAAAAAATCTGAAAATTGCTTTTCAGGAGCGTATTCCAATAAGGGGAGATCGAATTCGCTATCTAGATTATTGCAATCGTGATGCCAACTTTTTAAAATGCTGAAAATTATTTTTTAAGCTATTGTTTTATAGTGTAAATAATTTAAAAAATAATTTTCCTTGAATATCTTTCTCAGGAAAGTGTTTTGTTTAAATATTACTTTTGCACTAGAAAAGTGCAAAGGATGAGTACTGAAATCCACCTAATGGTGCACATGCAGCATAAGTTAAGGAGTTAACTTTAATGAATAAGAACTATTCTTTAGTATTTCTCGTATCGGCTTTGATATCCCTTCTACTTCTTTTACAAGCTTGCTCCCAGCAAGATTCCGCAGTCAGCAATCTTGAAGAGCCTGAGCTAAGCAATATCAGTATCGATACAAGTGCTCCTACAGCAGGCTTTGACCTAGCTGAAATGGATGATGGAGTCGCCCCAGGTGATGATTTTTATCGTTATGTAAATGGAGCTTGGCTCAAAGATACCGAGATTCCCGCAGATAGATCAAATTATGGTGCCTTTTCCTTATTGGCAGATGAGGCTGAAGAGCAGTTAAAAACTTTAATAGAAGAGGCAGCTGCTGAAGATGCCGCACTTGGATCGGATAGTCAGAAAGTGGGTAATTTCTATAATAGCTTTATGAATGAGTCGTTAATTGAAAATCTTGGCATTGACCCACTTAAGGCAAGTCTCGAAGAGATTGACGAACTACAGAATAAAGCCGAACTGATGCAAATGATGACAACAATGAATTACATTGGAGTGCAAATGCCTTTCAGCTTCTATATCGATGTTGATGAAAAGCAGACTGACCAATATGCGCCGTACGTGTTTCAGTCCGGTTTGGGCTTGCCAGATAGAGATTGGTATTTACTGAACGATAATGACACCTATGTTGAAGCCAGGCAGGCATATTCTGAATACATAACTAAACTGATTTCGCTTTCGGGTTTTAGTGATGGAGCCGAGACTGCTAATGCTGTTTTGCTAATCGAGAATCGGATTGCTCAAGCTCATTGGACTCGCACTCAAAACCGACAACGTGAACTCACTTATAACAAGCTGAGCCTTGATGAACTTCAAGAGCTTGCACCAGCAATTGATTGGTCTGCGACCATGCAAGGTCTGGGCATGTTTACGGATGAATTTATTATTGGTCAGCCTAGCTATTTTGAAAGTTTAAGTGGTATTTGGTCTGAAGTAGGACTAAATCAATGGAAACAATTCTTAAGATTTAAATTCCTGAATGCTTACGCATCATTTTTAAGTAATGATTTTGTTATGGCTAAATTTGATTTTGAAGGTGGAGTATTGAGTGGGCTCGAAGAAATTCGTCCGCGTTGGAAAAGAGGTGTAGAAGTTGTAGATAGGGGTTTGGGCGAAGTGGTTGGAAAGCTCTATGTGGAAAATCATTTCCAAGAAGAAGCTAAGCTACGCATGGATAATTTAATAGAAAATTTAAGAGAGGCTTTCCAGATAGGTATAGAAGAACTTGAGTGGATGACCGAGCCAACAAAGCAGGAAGCGCAAACAAAACTAGCAAAATTTACTACCAAAATTGGCTACCCGAATAAATGGAAAGAGTACACGGGCTTAATGGTTGATAAAAATGATTTAGTAGGAAATATTATGCGCTCTCGGCGCTTCGAACATAATCGTGAAGTCGCAAAATTGGGCCAAGAAATTGATAAAGATGAGTGGTTCATGACTCCGTATACAGTGAATGCTTACTACAATCCCAATATGAATGAGATTGTGTTTCCCGCTGCAATTTTGCAACCGCCTTTCTTTAATGTCGAGGCTGATGATGCCGTAAATTATGGAGGTATCGGTGCAGTTATTGGTCATGAATTTAGTCATGGTTTTGATGATCAGGGTCGCAAATCTGATGGCGATGGAATGTTGAGAGACTGGTGGACTGAAGCCGATGCCGAAGCATTTTCAGAACGAGCGAATGCTTTAGTAGATCAATACAGTCAATTTGAAGTATTGCCAGGGAAATTCCTAGACGGTGAGTTCACTCTCGGTGAGAACATCGGTGATTTAAGTGGCTTAGCAATGGCGTATAAGGCTTATCAACTTTCACTAGCAGGGCAAGAGGCAGAAGTGATCGATGGCTTTACCGGTGATCAACGTTTCTTCATAGGTTGGGCACAAGTCTGGCGTCGACTCTATAGAGATGAAAATTTGGAAATGCGAATTACCGCTGACCCACATTCTCATAGTGAAGCCAGAACCAATGGTATTGTGAGAAACATATATGCTTGGTATGAAGCTTTTGATATCCCACAAGATTCTGAACTCTATCTGGCTCCAGATGCACGTGTAAAAATTTGGTGAGTAAAAAATCTAAACCTCAAAACAGGTAGTGGATAATGGATTTTTTTGAATACTACGGTGTTGATTGGCTGGCAATGGTTTTAACTTTACTGGCAATTTGGTTTATTGGTAATAAAGATAAAAAAGGTTTCTACATTCACATAGTCGGAAATATTTGTTGGATTGCGATGGGCTTGATGGCTGAAAGTTTAGCGACAATGTTGGCAAACTTGGCATTTATCGTCGTTAACATTAGGGCTATTATGTTGTGGTCTCATCCTCAAGAAAGTATTAGCTGAGAACATTAATAGTATTTAGAGTCTAGAGAATAAAGCCGAGAGATAAAGTTATGAGTGAAGCTATCAACGCTGTTGGACAATGCCTTTGTGGCGCTGTAAAAATTGACGCTCAAGATCTGAAAAGCTCAGTGCATGCTTGTCATTGTGGTATGTGTCGGAACTGGGGAGGAGGACCTTTCTTTGCAATTGATTGTCAGGGCTCGGTAGAAATAGAGAGCGAGAATAATATCGCGACTTTTGAATCTTCCGAATGGGCAGAGCGTGGCTTTTGTAAAAAGTGTGGGACGCATTTATTTTATAAATTAAATCAAAATCAGCAATATATATTCTCCGCCGGAATATTCGATCTTGATGAAGAGTTAAATTTTGACCAACAGTACTTTATTGATAAAAAACCAGTGTTCTATCACTTTGAAAATAAGACAAAAAATATAACAGAAGCAGAATTATTTATGATGTTTGATGGCACTTAGTTTCTGCTTATAGGATATTACTGCATAATCACTAGTGCTCCAGTTTGAATTGGATTGCTTGTCAATAATTTTTTATGCCTGCTATGTATATCGTTCTCTATGGTTCACTCATGTCTGGGTTCACTACCCAAAAAGAGCTTGGTATTCAGGACAAGTTAAAACTGCTTGGCGTATGTGAAATTAATGGAAAACTCTACGATTTAGGTGATTACCCTGGCTTGGTCGATTCACAAGAAGAGCAAGACAGAGTTGAAGCAGAACTTTTCGAGATTAAAGATAAGAGTGTACTCAAGACCCTGGATAAGTTTGAGGGCTATTGGCCTTCGAATACACAGAATTCACTGTATTTAAGAAAGAAGACAAGCTGGTTTAATTCTGAAATTAAAGCTTGGGTTTATTATTACAATCGAAAAGTTAAAGAAACCGACTTCGTAGGTTGTCGAAATTGGGAAACATATTTATTTAAGAAAAGTATTTGATAAAGAGCTTAAAGATTATTTATTCACTGAGAAACCTTTGGCTCACGGATAATTTGCAACTAGCATTAATTGTTCAGAAGGTTGGCAGGGGAGTACTGATCAGTTAAAGGCTTCTCATCAGTATTCCAGTCAAGCTCTCTAGACATATGTCGAGGGTAATCCCTTACATCCATTGCGAAATTTTCTAATCTAATACGCCATTGTCTTGCTCTACTCGTCAATGTTTCTAAATCTGGTAAAGCTTGTTTAGATGCAATAATAATTCTATTCCCAGTGTTGGGCATGCGTAAATTAATTATCTCACCAAACACGTTATGATAAGTTTGCGACTCGGCATCGTAGAGTCGGCTGCCAGAAAAAGTATTTGAAACCGTCATCCCATTTTCTGATAGAAGTTGATTGACCTCTCTCAAAAATTCTTCGGTCATTAAGTGCTCAGGAATGTATTCTCCGTTGAAAGCATCAATGATCACTAAATCAAACTTCTCGCCACGAAGAGCAGCACGTTTGATATAAACGCGACCATCGCCGATATCGACTTTAATTTTATCAGTTTGCTTAAAGTCAAAAAATTCTTCTGCAACTCTTAATACGGCTTCGTCAATTTCTGAAATAATAATTTCTGCATTGGGAAATAAAGCACTGTAAACATTTGGCAAAGTGCCGCCGCCTAGTCCGATAATTAGTATTCGTTTTGGATTGTCTTGAACTAGCAAGCTTGAAAGAGTCATTTTGGCATAAGGAAAAACTAATTCATCCGGTTTATCCAAAAACTGGCAAGATTGATTTTGCCCTGTGCGTCGCGTAATTGTAAAACGCAGACAACGCCGCGAATAATCTTCCGTGACAATGATGTTGAGATATAAAGAGCGCTCTTGATGAATTTCACGAATACCGTTTTGGGCATAAGCACTCACAGAAACTAAGCTTAGTGACGCAAGCCAACACAGCAAGCCGAGTATACAACCTTTTTTTAGTGAGAGAAGAGGTAAGAACTGTGAAAAGAGGGTCATTAAGCAGCCTCATTTTCGGATTGAGTAACAGGGAAAGCTTTATCTGAGAATATAGCCAGCATTCCAGCTATGAATAGAATGCAACACATTGTGATAAGAATTTGGTTTACTTCAAACCAAAGCACTAAGTAAAAAGAAGTGGCTAGTGTGCCAATGGCACTACCTAGTGTGGAGATAAAGTAAAGCTTGCCTGCGACATGTCCACTTCGGCTCGTATCCATCACTAGTAAACGAACGGAATACGGTGCAATCATTCCTAAGACCACCGTCGGAAAAAAGAAAAGAAGCATCGAAACAGTAAGAGAGCCATAACGAGGGTCTTCTATTGCTAAGAAGACAGCTTCCATAATTGAATTGCCGAAGAAAATTAGCGGTATCAATAGAATGGCTGCCATAACAAAGAACATTCCGTGTTGTTTCAGGCTTGGCTTGTGCACGGAAAGCTTGCCACCGAATAAATAACCAAGCGATAGAGACAGCATGAACACCGTAATGATACTGCCCCAGACAAAGATGCTGCTGCCGAAATAGGGCGCTAAGATACGGCCGCCTAGCAGTTCAATCGCCATAATGATAAAACCACTGACGAAAGCTAGGCAAAGTACCAGTAAATTGTTCAGTGAGGCTGTAGGTTCGGACACAATCTTTTCCCTTAAATTTTAGCCAGAAGAGTATACCTAAAGCCGAGAGTTAAGCGTATTTTAGTTGCTAATTAGTCTAAAGATCGTGAAAAAAAGGTCTGATAAGGCTATTATCAGGCCATTCATTTTTGTGGTGTATCTTGCCAAATATCAAATGGCAATCAGGTACTGAAATTGTGTTAGTTTGGGTGTTGAAACACGGTACATAGGGCGGCTTAAAAGATGGAATGGCTTAATAACAGTCTAAGCGGGATTTTTCTTTTTCTGGGCATTGGTCTCTTGGCTATAGAGATGCTGGTGTTTGGATTCTCCTCCTTTATTCTTTTTTTTCTTGGTTTAGCCTTTGTAATAACCGGTGTTTTACTGCTCCTGGGCTTATTGCTTTCAACATTAACCACGGCCTTAGTAGCCGTGGTCATCCTTACAATCGTAATAGCGCTATTACTTTGGAAACCTTTAAAGGAAATGCAAATTCATGTTGATGATAAACCCATCAATGCAGATTTCATTGGCCATAGTTTCGTTCTGAGTAAGGATATTGAGCCGGGTCAAACAATCACTTATGACTACTCAGGAACTCAGTGGACTATAAAAAGCAGTGAGACTCTGAAAGCCGGAATAGAAGTAAAAGTGCTTGCTGTCGATGTCGGTGAGTTCACGGTAGCCCAAAAGTAAGCTTAAGGGCGAAGTTAAGAAAATTGGTATTAGGAAGGCTAAGATCGTTATTCGAAAAATTTTACTGATTGGCATTAGGAAATCTAATTAATCATCTAAATGGCAAGAAAGCGCCCACTCAACATGCTCTCTGACTAGCTCTGAAGGGTAATTTCTTTTTTCTTTTAAAGCAGAAATAATTTCGTTTGAGGTTTCGGCATTGCCTAAACCCACAGCAAGATTTCTTAACCATCTTTCATAGCCAATGCGGCGAATGGGTGAGCCAGTGGTCTTGTCTAAAAAATCTTCTTCAGTCCAGTTAAATAAAGTGATCAGTTCAGCTCTATCCAGCTCATGTCTTGGAGTGAAGTCTTTCTCTTCAGTGGCCGATGAGAATTTATTCCACGGGCAGCAAAGCTGGCAATCGTCACAACCAAAAACTCGATTTCCCATTAAGGGTCTAAGTTCTTCTGGGATGGCTTTTTTTAATTCTATAGTCAGATAGGAAATGCACTTACGAGCATCAAGTTCATTAGGGCCAACAAAAGCATTAGTAGGGCAGACTGTTAAACAAGACTCACAGCTGCCGCAATGGGTGCTAGCCTTTTCATCAATTGGAAGGGGAAGATCTGTGAATAATTCACCAAGAAAAAACCAAGAGCCTGCTTGTTTGTTTATGAGCATGGTGTTTTTTCCAATCCAACCCAAACCTGCTTTTTCGGCAAGTGCCCGCTCAAGTACTGGGGCGCTGTCCACTAAGGCTCGATAACCAAAGTCGCCAGTTTTCGTTTGAATTTTATCGGCGAGTTTTTGTAGGCGTTGTCGTATCACTTTGTGGTAATCACGCCCAAGGGCGTAGCGACTAAGGTAGGCACGTGAAGAGTTTTTTAGGACCTTGGCGCTTTGCGGCTCAAGTGGAAGATAGTCCATCCGTGCCGAAATGATTCTAATTGTGCCAGGAACCAGTTGTTCAGGATGGCTGCGCATTTCGCCATGACGGCTCATGTATTCCATGTCACCTTGGAAATTATTGCTTAACCAATTTTGAAGATGAGAATCTGCTTCACTAAGATCAATGTCACTAATACCAATTTGTTGGAAGCCTAGTTCGCGGCCCCAGGTTTTAATTTCATCGGCAAGCTTTTGAAAATCAATATCAGCCATTGAAAATTTTTAGTTTTAGGGGGTTATTCTTGAGTGAAGTGAGGGCCAACATTTATTCAGCCCAGGATCGATCTGTAAAGCGCTCAATTGTATTTTGAACTTGCTGGGTTGAGGGTAAATTTGCTTGTTGATGATGTGCCCACTTGTACTTCACATGCTGTAAGAATTTTGTGTTCCAGGAAGGATGGGCTTCTTTGCGATCCTGCCAATATAAAATGAACTCTTTGATTTGATCACGGGCAAAATCTTCATCGATATTAGCCATCGCCAACACTTCGTAGCATGCTGGGCTAGGCTCGTAATCTAAAGGCACTAGACGAGGCGTTGGATCATTTTCTAAGGCTAGAGTGAATTTTGCCCATTGGCGTCGTATATGGGCAATGAACTTTGTATTCCATGTGCTTGTTATAAGCCCGCGTTCCTTCCAGTAAAGCACGAATTCGGGAATGGAGTCTTCGATAAAGCTGCTGTTAATGTCAGCGTTTTCTAAAATGCTCAGCGCTTCTTCACTGGGCTTCCAGTCAGAATTCATGTCAGCTTCTAGTTCTTTTGCGCCTTGATAGCTTTGCTCTTTGCGCCAGTCTTTTAGTACCCACTTTAGAAAAGTGTTATGCCAGGAGTATTGGGTTTTTTGGCGTTCTCGCCAATACATAACGAAGGTCTTAATTCGCTGTTGGACAAATTCTTTGGGAATGTTGTGTTGACTGCATTGTTGGTAAAGCTCTTCGCTGGGTCGCCAATTAGATGGGATAAAAGTTGCCTTACCAGAGCTGTTACCTGTGTTGTAAATCGAATTAACAGTTTGGGTGACTTCTGGTTTTCTCTCTTCCTGATTTTTTTCAACTGCATAAGTTTGATTAATAGCGATCAAAAAGGCATCGGGATTTTCCGCCACAGACTGAACCTGGATCAGGCCTTTTTCTCTTAGGTTTTGGCGCACACGCTTGATATCAATTAGGCTCCAAAAAGGCATAGTTTCAAGCAGAATTGCTTCATTCAATTCTATCCAACGCCGTTCTTGCTTAACGATAACAGGGTGCTGAAGCAGCAGTTCGCTGATGACATGCAACATCACTGTTTCTTCCAGCCCGATTGTTGCAGCGAGCGTAGGTGAAATCAGTAAAGGTCTTTCAGGAATCAGGCTTGTCATTATTAACTTCTGTTGTTTGTAAGAGCGCTTTAAAACTGGTGCAGTTTAAAATGGCTGTTTCTTAGAAAGAATCTAACTTAGTGAGAAAATGCTAACACAATAGCTTAAGCACTGTCAGAGTATAAAGCTGTGGTAAAGCTGTGGAAATTATTAAAATGAAATTTAGCCTGCTATTCCTTAAGCAAAGCGTTTATTACAAAGCATTTAGCGCTTCACTCAAACGGGATACAGCAATCACCTGCAAGCCTTTAATCGCTTGCTTGGGCGCATTCGCTTTAGGCACGATGGCTCGTGTAAAACCGTGTTTAGCGGCTTCTTGCAAGCGTTGTTGGCCATTGGGTACTGGTCGAATTTCTCCAGCCAAACCAACTTCGCCAAAAACCACAAGTTCCTGATCAAGCGCCTTATCTTTAAAACTCGAAACAATCGATAAAAGCAGTGCAAGGTCGGCGCTGGTTTCGGTTACACGGACGCCTCCAACTACATTGACGAAGACATCTTGGTCCGCCATAAAGAGCCCGCCATGGCGATGTAAGACGGCTAACAGCATGGCCATTCGATTATGATCAAGGCCAACGGCTATTCGGCGAGGATTGCCTAGTTGGGAGCTATCAACTAGGGCCTGAATTTCAACCAAGAGAGGGCGAGTGCCTTCCCATAATACAGTGACTAAAGAGCCAGGGGAGATTTCTTCAGTTCGTGCCAGAAAAATAGCAGAAGGGTTTTTAACTTCTTTTAGACCGTCTTCGGTCATGGCAAAGACGCCTAACTCATTAACAGCACCGAAGCGATTTTTTTGTCCACGTAAAGTGCGATAGCGAGAATCGTCACCGCCTTCTAGCATCATGAAACAATCAATCATGTGCTCAAGCACTTTGGGGCCGGCCAAGTTGCCGTCTTTAGTCACATGGCCGACTAGGAAAATGGCGGTGTTAGTTTGCTTAGCAAATTGCACAAGATAAGCGGCACACTCGCGCACCTGACTGACTGAGCCTGGAGCTGAAGCAATGTCGCTACTGTGCATGACTTGAATGGAATCAATGACGATAATTTTGGGTTTGTGCTCTTGCGCGACATCGGTAATTTCATTGATATTGGTTTCTGCCAACATGAGTAGCTTGTCGGTTGGAAGGTCCAGTCGTTTTGCTCGCATTGCAACTTGTTGCAGTGATTCTTCGCCAGTTACATAAAGACATTTTTGTTGTTGTGAAAGTTGGCAGAGGATTTGTAAAAGCAGAGTACTTTTTCCGGCGCCAGGATTACCCCCTATCAAAACGGCAGAGCCTGGCACAATGCCATCTCCCAGCACGCGATCAAATTCACCGATGCCCGTGACAATTCGAGGCGTATCATCGAGGTTTATGGTGTTTAGTGTTTTAACTATAGAAGCATCTCCGGCAAAACCTTGGCGTTTAAAGTTAGCCGTTGTCGAAGGCGCGGCATTGGCGGGTCCCAGATTGATTTTGGATAGCGTATTCCACTCGCCACAGCTGGCACATTGCCCCTGCCATTGACCATGCTCGGTTCCGCAATCATTACAGACATAAGCTGACTTTTGCTTAGCCATACACTTTCTCTACTCTAGCTGCGACACTGCAGGTCAGGTTATAAGACAAAATTCCTGTATGTTCGGCTACTTCATCAAGCGAGAGCGAATCTCCCCAAAGCGTTACCGTATCACCAATTTTTGCTTCCGGCATTGAAGAAAGGTCTACTGTAATCATGTCCATAGAAACCCGTCCAGCAAGCATAGTGCGTTTAGCATTCACTAACACAGGTGTGCCATTAGGCGCATTGCTAGGATAACCATCCGCGTAACCAATACTGGCAATACCGATGCGCATATCTTTTGGGCAAATGAACTGAGAGCAATAACCCACGCTGTCTCCCGCTTTGCAATCTTGTATGGCAATTAGTTTAGACTCTAAAGTCATAACTGCCTGTAAACCGAGCTTTTCTCGACGTCGCTCTTTATCTTCAAAAGAAAATGGGGAACTGCCATAAAGCATGATTCCGGGGCGAACCCAGTCACAGTCTTCGCCAAAACCGGCAAGTAAACCTGAAGAAGCAGGAAGGCTGGTAAGTGCTTGAGGGACTTGCTGACTTACAGCAGCAAACTCATGGAGTTGTTGTTGATTCAAATTGGAATCGAGCAAGTTGCCGTTGGCTAAATGGCTTATCAATACGATATCAGCACACCAAGCTTTGGATTTTAAGTTGTTATAGGCATTAGCATATTGTGAGGGCTTGATACCGAGTCGATTCATTCCGCTGTTCAGCTTGAGCCAAAAAGTTAATGCTTGGGCAGGCGCTTGCTTGCTGAATTCTTGTTCCAGCCATTCAAGTTGTTGCAGTTCGTGAATGACTAACTGAAAGCCGCCTTCAGCTATTCGTTTAATGTCAGTGCGTTCAATAATGCCTTGCAGAATCAGAATAGGTTTAGAAGTGGCCGTCGCGAGTTTCTCTGCTTCTTCAATATCAGTCACAGCAAATAGATCAGCTGATTCCAGAGCACCGGCGGCCGGTAATAGGCCATGCCCATAAGCATTGGCTTTGATTACTGCAACGATTTTCCTTTTTTTTGCGTAGGAACGAGCGATCTCTAAATTGTTGGCTAGAGCTTGCAGATTGATGCTGGCTTTAACCCGCTGAATCACTCGTCAAAGTCTCCAGGGCTACTGCCATAGCCACTAAAGCCTGGATCGGCACTCATAGGCATGTAGTTTTCGAAGCGGGTATATTTTCCAATAAAACTGAGGTTGAAGGTACCAATAGGGCCATTACGCTGCTTACCAATAATAATTTCGGCGACACCTTTATGCTCGGTATCTTCGTTATAGACTTCATCCCGATATACAAACATGATGACGTCAGCGTCTTGCTCGATGGCACCGGATTCGCGTAAGTCTGACATCACAGGGCGTTTGTTCGGTCGTTGTTCCAAGCTTCGATTAAGCTGAGACAAAGCGATAACTGGGCATTCAAATTCACGAGCCATAAGTTTCAGTGCCCGCGAGATTTCAGAAATCTCGCCAGTACGATTGTCGTTGTTTCCGCCTAACTGCATCAACTGCAGATAATCGACCATAATCATACCAATTTGGTTGTTATGATCTTTAGCAACTCGGCGTGCACGAGCACGCATCTCAGTAGGGGTGAGGCCAACGGTGTCATCAATATAAAGTGGTTTACCAGTTAGTTTATTAATAGCGTTGGTCAGTTTGGGCCAATCGTCTTCAAGCAGCTGCCCATTTCGCATTCGGGTTTGATCAACCTTACCAATGGAAGACAACATACGAGTTATTAAACCTTCAGCTGGCATCTCCAAGCTGAATACTAAAACAGGCATAGGTTCTTCTTCACTAAGGATATAGTTTTCAACCATATTCATAGCGAAGGATGTTTTTCCCATGGAAGGACGCCCAGCAACAATCACCAAGTCAGATTTTTGCAGGCCTGCGGTACTGTTATTTAAATCTTTGTAGCCAGTGGTTAGTCCAGTTAGATTACCTTTTGAATTGAACAACTTTTCCAGACGATCAAGCCCTTTCTTAAGTAAGGGGTCAATAAACTGAGGGCCGCCATCTTTGGGTCTTTCATCGGCAATTTTAAAAACCTGTTGCTCTGCCAGATCTAATAGTTCGGCACTTTCACGACCATCAGGGTTATAGGCGCTGTCGGAAATATTATTCGCTACTGAAATAAGTTGACGTAAAATCGCGCGCTCTCGAATGATAGAAGCATAAGCCATGATATTGGCTGTACTTGGCGTGTTATTAGAAAGCTCTGCTAAATACTCTAAGCCACCGATCAGTTCGAGTTGATTCACATGATCCAGTGCTTCCGCTAAGGTCACCAAGTCGATAGGCTTGCTGGCATTGTCCTGCTTTTGCATGGCTTTAAAAATAATGCTGTGTTCTTTGCGATAAAAATCGCTATCAATCAAAACATCAGCAACGTCATCCCATACCGTATTATCCAGCATTAGGCCCCCAAGAACTGCCTGTTCAGCATCGATGGAGTGAGGTGCCAACTTAAGGTTACTGGTGGAGCTAATCGCTGAACCAATATCCAGTGGCTGATTTGATGATACTTCTGACATGTCTGACATGAACGCTGTTTGAGTGTTTTGTTATGTTTTCAAATACTTCTTGTTAGTATCCGTCTCTTTTAAGAGACAAGGCTGTCAATCTTAACTTAATGTGAAGGGTAGTGGCAGTTGAAATAAGATTTTTTTCGTAGTCGAAATAAATAAGACTGCTTAAAGTATCTTTCGTTACTTTTCTTTAGACCTGCTAAAGACTCACAAAGCTGGCCCATATCCTTAATTTTCAGGGTTTTGTGGATTTTAAGCATGCACCATTAGGCTCTGCAGAGTTTTTTAAGAATCTTAAGTCTTAGCAATTCTGTAAAGACTGAGAAATTAGGGCCCTACCCAAGAGCTTTCCTGGCAAAACATCTATTTAACAATTGGTTAACAAAGCTTAAACCGTTATCCAACAGTTAAGCAGGCGTTTTTGATTGGAAACTCCTATACAATCGTCATCAAGTGTTTGAAACCGTTTTATTGAAATTTGTATGGAGTAATAGTGTATAAACCTAATCACAGACAGAAAAGCTTGGCTTTAGCGATCGGTCTTTTGGCTGCTAGCGGCAGTTCGTTGTTGTTTGCTCAGGAAGCTGCGCCAGCTTCAATAGAAGAAATAGTGGTATTTGGGCGTAATACCGACTTGGTCGGAGAAGCAGTGTCAGCAAGTGTAGGGTATGTCGGTGGAGCAGATTTGCTTATTCGTCCTCTGGTAAAAACCGCAGAACTACTTGAATCAATGCCAGGGATGGTGGCGGTTCAGCATTCTGGCAGCGGTAAGGCAAATCAGTATTTTCTAAGAGGATTTAATCTGGATCATGGAACCGACTACACAGTTCATCTCGATGGCGCTCCCTTAAACTTTAGGAGTCATGGCCATGGACAAGGTTACTTGGATGTTAATGGAGTGATTCCAGAAACAGTGGAAGGCATCGATTATCGTAAAGGGCCATATTACTCGGACCTTGGCGACTTTTCTCTCGCTGGCGCCTCCTTCATAAATACAATAGATGTTATTGATAGACCTTTTGTTTCAAGCGAATTTGGTGAAGATGGTTGGATGCGCTATGTCGGCGGTATAAGCACAACGCTTGCTGATGGAACCTTATCTCTTATTGGTGAATACAAAAATTTCGATGGCCCTTGGGAAAAGAGCGAAGAATTAAAGCATTACTCAGTTTGGGCGAAATACGTCGTTCCAACTACTTTTGGTAAGGCCGCCTATACGCTCTCTGGCTACGACGCAAGTTGGGATCCCACTGAGCAAATCCCTGAAAGGGTTTTTGGTAGCAGTGTTTGTGAAGATGCTTTTTGTTCACTAGACCCGAGTGCTAGAGGTCAAACAAGTCGCTGGATAGCTAATGTTGAGCTTCAAGCTGATGATTGGGATGCGAACATTTATGCACAGTTTTACGATTGGAATATGTCGTCCAATCCGACCTATGACTTCCAAATTAATCAATTTGATAAGCGTTGGATCATTGGTGGTGAAGGTGCCTATACCTTGTTGGATAGCAGCGCATTTGATGTTAGTACTGGTGGTGAGTTTCGTTACGACGATGCTAGCCGAGTTGGGGTAGAAACTTTTAATAATGGGATATACCAAGGAGACATTGCTTCTAATGCCATCACAGTGGGTTCAATGGGCAGCTATTTGGATGCAACTTGGTTTGCTACTCGGGACTTACGTGTCACAGCTGGTGTAAGGGCAGATTATTATGATTTTGATGTAAGCGCTCTTAATAATTTAAGTGCAGAGGGTGATGCAACGGCGGGGCAAGTCTCCCCAAAGGTCGCTCTGGCCTATACTGCGTTGGATAATCTTGAGCTTTATTACAACTGGGGTAGGGGCTTCCATACTAATGATGCACGAGGAGTAGTTAACACAACAAACCCTGTCTCAGAGATTTCTGCTGGCATAGGCTATGAGTTTGGAGGCCGTCTCACCTTGGGTGATTTTAAATTCACCAGTGCCTATTGGTGGTTAGACCAAGACAGTGAACTTATCTTTGTTGGGGATTCCAACTCGGTAGAGCCCAAAGGTGGGTCTGAGCGTGATGGAGTAGAGTTTACAGTGTTTTATCAGCCCACTGATTGGTTAGGTGTGGATGCGGTATTTACCAGTAGTGATGCCAGATACGTCAATAACCCAGAGGGAGTTTATGTTGAGCAAGCTGTTGAAGAAGCTGCACAAATCGGGGTTTCTTTAACCCGTCCGCAGTGGGACGCCAGTCTACGCTTACGTTATTTAGGGCCTTATACCTTAAATGCAGCGAATACAGAACGAGCTGAATCGTTGACAACCATTAATTTCCGAGGAGCTTATCATTGGGATGCCGTCACCATGTTTCTTGAAGTGATCAATCTGGCGGATACCGATGGGAAAGAAATAGTCTATAACTATCCCGCGTACGTTCAAGGCTTTGATGCTCCTGGCTTAAGTTCAGACACCATTGATTGCGATGTAACAAATTGCACCATGAGTCGTGCAACGCTTCCTAGGTCTCTTCGAGTTGGCGTTCGCTATCAGTTTTAACGTTAAAAAAATTTCAGATTGTGAAAACATTAAGGTCAATTTGCTTTTAAATCCCGGCTAGTTTCCTCCCCCCTTCTTGTAATCTTTAGCCGGGAGTTTTTTCAATAATCAAAACAAGCAATTGTTTATAAAGACTATTTTCCTGTTAATCTCTGTTAATCCACAAGCGTAAAACTTAAAGTTAACGTTAAAAAAGTGCTTGTGTTTTTTTTTAAACCCGCCAGAATACCGACCTTTCCCAAAACAGACCGCTTATAAGAGCGCTTTTATGAATTCGATTGATCCTGAAGAATTACAAGCCTTGATTCAACGCATCATTCAAAGTGGTGAGCTGGGTCGTTCCAATACTTATGGTGAAATTCTGCTTTATTTGATGAATTGTGCAATTGACGGCACTAGCCCTAAGGAAATTGCAATTGCCATTGATGTGCTGGGCCGAGATGCGGACTTTGATGTTGGTAAAGATTCCATTGTCCGTGTTCATATTTATCACTTACGAAATAAGTTAAAAGCGTACTTTGAAAAGTATGGTAAGAATGAAAAATTCCATCTTGATATTCCTAAGGGGCAGTACATACTTAATGCCGTCCCCAAGCAAGAAGTCGTAGATGAGAAACTAAGTGTCACCGGGAAATCTATAAAGCGTCAGGCATGGACGCAAAGCTTGGCTGCAGTTGCCATTGCTTTGTTGTTGTTTAACTTACTCTATCAGTACCTTGCTAATCAGCAGACTCCAGATGAAATAAATCCTTTTGCAAGCTTGACCCCTTGGACGCAGCTATTTGATGATGAGTCACCGATATTGATTTTGATTGGTGACTACTACATTTTTGCTGAGGCGGATGGACGCGGTGATGTGGCTAGATTGGTTCGTGAGTTTGATGTGAATTCTGCAGAGGAACTTAAATTTTTACAGGATATGGGAATAGAACGATCAGAATCTTATTTTGATATCAGTCTTAATTATATTCCTAGCTCGATTGCTAATGCATTAACTCAAATATTGCCGGTGATCTTAAGCGGTGTTGACCCCAGTCGTATCAAAATGAAAATGATTTCGGAGTACACAACGGCTGATTTAGCGGGAAGTCATATTATCTATTTGGGGCAACTCAGTGGCTTGAGCAATCTAATCAGCTTGATGTTTGCGGGATCGGGCTTACAAATAGGCAGCACTTATGATGAGCTGACTAATCTTGAGAACGGTGAATATTATGTCAGTAGCTCAGGGCTATTAAGTGCTGATTCTTATAAGGATTACGGCATGTTGGCAACTTTCCCGTCACCCAACGGTTACCAAGTGACGATGATTGCAGGTATGAGAGATGAGAGTTTAATAAACCTATCAGAGCAGGTTACAAGTGCAGACGTGCTCAATGAGATCAATGAATCTTTGAATTTATCCGAAGATGGGATTGCTAGTTATGAAGCTTTGTTTGAGGTTTCGGGTTTTGATAACACTAACTTTGAGTCTAGATTAGTGTATAGCAAAAGAAGAGATCCAAGCGCCTTTGGACTATTTTTTGGTGGGAATTAAAACTCGAACTCAGCATTTAGCAGGGATAAAAAAAAGGGAGCTTTTGGCTCCCTTTCTTCCTTACTGCAAAGACTCAGTTATTCTTCGCCTTCAATCGCAGATTCTTTTGCTTCGCCAGATTCATCCATAGCAGCAATTGTTTCAGCAGGAGCATCAGTTCCAGTTACTATTAAGCTAATTTCAGCAGTAACTTCAGAGCCCAAGATCAAGGTTATTGTAAACTCGCCAGTGTTTCTTAAGGCACCTTCTGGTAAAGATACTTCGCTTTTCTCAACTTCATGGCCAGCAGCGGCGATGGCGTCAGCAATGTCTCGGGTACCGATTGAGCCGAAAAGTTTACCCGCTTCACCAGCGTTTGCCTCTATTGATATGGCAAGACCATTTAATTTGTCTGCGCGAGCTTGAGCAAGAGCTAATTTTTCATTAGCCGCTTTAAGCAGCTCTTCTTTACGAACTTCGAACTCAGCAACATTTTGCTTAGTAGCAGGAATTGCTTTTGCAAAAGGGAATAAATAATTACGGGCGTATCCAGCTTTAACATTTACTTGGTCGCCGACCTCGCCAACTTTTCCTACTTTTTCCAATAATATTACGTTCATCTTAACCTCACCTATTGCTAACTTTCGCGCTTATATTTGCCTATGAATCAGCAATTCTTTTCCTAAAATTTACCAAGCTGTCTGCCAACCCCAGAAATATCACAGCCGGTGATACAAAAAAGGTTGTCAAATAAAGTACTACTATCCAGCTATAACCTAACTTTTTTAAGCCTATTGCATAATGCATTAAGGCTAGACCACCCAAAAGGGGCGGAATACACATTATTGCTAACCAATCATCGAGTGGGGCTATACCCAATGTGCCAGCAATAACTAAAACTGTTAACAGCGCTGCAAATCCGGGTTCCAGCCTGAGCTGGTGAAACTCTCTTTTAAACCCGCCCGGATTATAGAGTGCTGCCTGCCACCAGCGTGCCAAAATCAGACACGCTAATATTGTGGCAAAATGATAAGCGCCGTAAAAACTCAGCAACAAATCAATTAATTCACTAGCACTGAAGGTGACTTCGGCGCCTTGGCTTTGTTGTAAGATGAGAGCCTCATCCACAATCGCAACCAGTTGTGCCACATAAGCATCTTGCCAGATCAGGCTAAACTGTATTAGTAATCCTAATACTGTTCCTAGCATGATCACCTTAGACCAAGACTCAAAATATTTGAGCGCTTGTGCCAATAAAGCAACACCTAACATCAGTACTATTGGGGTACTGTCCCCAACAATCAAATACAAACCTGCTGGAATCAGAGACCACAGCAGTATTAAAAAACCTTCTTTAGCACTTTTTCGTAGATTTACTAATCCAACGATTGCAGCACTGAGGCAATAAACCATGGGGAACAGGCCAGTCAGCATAACGACTATGATGGCCTGGCGGCGGCCATGCATTGCATACTCCGCTAAACCACGCATTGGGTTCCCCTGATTATTAGACTTCGTGTGAATCCGTGTAAGGAATCAAAGCCAGATAACGAGCTCGCTTAATAGCTGTAGCGAGTTGACGCTGATAATGGGCTTTGGTGCCAGTGATACGGCTAGGCACAATTTTACCAGTTTCGCTAATATTAGCTTTTAAGGTATCAATATCTTTGTAATCTATTTCTGTAACGCCTTCCGCAGTAAATTTGCAGAAGCGTCGACGTCTAAAAAATCGGGCCATAATTATTCTCCAAATTTAGCTTTGAGGCTCTTCCGTTTCAGTAGCTGTTTCTACATCTGCATCAGCGACAAAATCCTCATCAGCAAAAGCTTCTGTTACAGGATCTTCGTCAGCTTCTTCTTGAACACGTTGACTAACACGTGCTTTACGCTCACGGCTTTCATTTTCAGCTTTCATAATGTCAGACATTTCAGTTACCGCATCTTTGCGTTTAATCACAAGGTTACGGATGACTGCGTCGTTATAACGGAACAGAGTGGTAATTTCGTCCAGGACTTCCTGACCACACTCAACGTTCATCAGCACATAATGAGCTTTATGAATTTTGTTGATAGGGTAGGCTAACTGGCGGCGGCCCCAATCTTCTAGACGGTGCACAGCACCACCAGATTCGGTAACCAAAGATTTGTATTTTTCGATCATCCCTGTGACCTGATCAGACTGGTCGGGATGCACCATAAATACTATTTCATAGTGTCGCATTGCTTCTCCTTACGGGTTAAGCAGCCTTCCAACATTGCTCATTGTGGAGCCATGAGGTAAGACAAGGAGTTAAAAAAGAGGGCGAATTGTAGAGAGATTGAAGGGTTTATGCAAATTTATTTAGGCTTTAAGCCTTATATTTCTAGGTTTTGTGCCTTTCCACATTCAATTTAGGCTCGGTTCTGTAGAAAAAGACTGGGAATTGAAGAAGTGAGGTGTGTGAATTATCGGTTAAAGTGCCGATCTAGCTTGTGCTGGAGCCTCTTTGCCTTAAGGCTTCGAATAAAAATACGCCGGCTGAAACTGACACATTAAGCGAGCTGGTTTCGCCTTGCATTGGAATAGACAAAAGCTGATCGCAAGTTTCTCGAGTTAAGCGTCGAAGCCCTGAGCCTTCAGCGCCAAGCACTAAGGCTATGTTGCCCTTTAGGTCACTATCAAAGATTGATTTATCAGCCTCACCTGCAGCGCCCATAAGCCAGATACCGCGCTTCTGGAGACTTTCCATACAGCGTACCAAGTTGGTGACGACTATAAAAGGAATCACCTCGGCCGCACCACTGGCCACCTTACGGACGGTGCTATTCATAAGCACCGACTTATCTTTGGCAACAATAACAGCATCGGCCCCAGCTGCTTCAGCTGATCGTAAGCAGGCGCCAAGGTTATGCGGGTCGGTGACTCCATCTAAGAGAAGCAAGAGCGGCGGATGGTCAAGTTTGTCGAGTAACTGAGTGAGATAGTTTTCGTTGTACTCAAGTTTTATTTCTTTACGCAGGGCAATAGCACCTTGGTGAACGCCACTCGCTTTTTTATCTAGTTCACTTTTTTCCAATACTTTAATTGTGATGCCTAAACTGTTGCAGGCATCAGTGATATTGGAAATTCTTTTATCAAGGCGTCCGCTTTGTATATAAATCTCTAGAACTGATTCAGGACGGTGCTTTAGTAAGGCATTAATGGTGTGAATGCCGAAAACCCATTCGGTGTTGCTCATAATTATTCTGCTATTTAATTAAAACTATAAAGTTGAATCTTATTTTTTACGTTTGCTTTGTCTGTTCCGTTTACGAGAGTCGCGTGATATTTTTTTGCGCGCTAGATCTCTTAACTTAGTTGCTTTATTTCTTTTTGGGATAGTTTTACCGCTAGGTTTTTTATTTGGATCGGCAATAAGTTGTAGATCAATTTTCTTATCGTCAAGATCAACTCTGGCGACAATCACCCTTACTTTGTCACCCATTTGATAGGTGAAGCCACTGCGCTCGCCGGTAAGAGTATGAGCAGTAGCATCAAAATGATAATAGTCATTTTGTAAGGCGGTGACATGTACCAGTCCTTCGACATAAACATCATCAAGTTCAACAAAAAGTCCGAAGCTAGTGACAGTAGCAACTGTTCCTGTGTATTCCTCTCCAATGTGCTCTTTAATGTATTCGCATTTGAGCCAGTCAATTACATCATAGGTGGCGGCATCAGCACGGCGCTCAGTCATTGATAAGCTGTGACCAAAATTTTCCAAATCAGCAAGCTTGTAGGGATAAATATCTTTACGGGAAATTGCCGTGCTATTCGGTGCGGATAATGTGTGTTGTTTATGCTTGTTAGTGCGGATCAAATAACGAATTGCACGATGCACTAATAAGTCAGGATAACGTCTGATCGGTGAAGTGAAATGGGTGTAGGCTTCAAAGCCTAAACCAAAATGACCAGCATTTTGAGGCTGATAAACAGCTTGCATTAGTGATCGTATGACCATCGTTTGTAGTAGGTGGCGATCAGGACGATTTTTAAGACGCTCAAGTATGGCTTGATAATCAAGTGGGGTAGGTTTCTTTTTGCGTGCAAGACCAATTCCAAGACCTCTTAAAAAATCATAGAGTTTAGTAACTTTCTCTTCATTGGGGCCATCATGTACTCTATATAAAGCAGGTAATTTTGCCTGTAATAAAAACTCTGCGCTGCAAACGTTTGCGCAGAGCATGCATTCTTCAATTAATCTGTGTGCATCGTTGCGTTCAACAGGAATAATTTCTTTAATTTTTTTCTGATCGGAAAAAATAATTCGAGTTTCTGTACTGTCAAAATCCAAAGCACCACGCTTTTTGCGTGACTGATGCAGAACCTTGTATAAGGCATAAAGATTTTTCATATCAGGCAAGAGGTCACTATTCTTATCTTGAATGCGCGCCTGGAAGCTTTTTTCGGCATCGGTTTTTGGCGGCTCAAGCATTGCTGCTACTTCAGTGTAAGTAAGCCGGCCATGAGAATGAATAATGCCTTCGCAGAATGTGTAATTGGAAATAGCGCCGTCTCTATTTATTTCCATTTTACAAACCATAACCAGACGATCTTCTTTTGGCTTTAAGGAACACAAGCCATTGGATAAATCCTCAGGTAGCATCGGAATAACGTGACCAGGAAAATATACTGAGTTTCCTCGTTGTTGCGCTTCATGATCCAGTACACTGTCGACGGATACATAATGAGAAACGTCGGCAATCGCAACATATAATGTCCAGCCTTTGCCGCGATGACGTTGACAGTAAACGGCATCATCAAAATCTTTGGCATCTTCACCATCAATAGTGACAAAAGGTAATTTACGAAGATCGATGCGCTGCGATGCTTGCTCTGAAGGTTTTGCGTCTTTAGTAATACGCTTTAACTCATTAAGGATGCCTTTGGGCCAAGTGCGCGGTATTTCATGAGCGCGAATGGCTACTTCAACTTCCATGCCCGGCTTGGCAACATCTCCTAGGACTTCGGTGACAACACCAGTACTTTTAACATGGTTTTCAGCAAACTTAATGATATCAACTACAACAAAGTCGCCGTCTTTTGCGTTCTTGTGCTTTTTGGGAGGAATCAAAATTTCTTGAGAGATTCGACGGTTTTGAGGGATAACAACGCCGACACCAGATTCTTGGTAATAACGTCCAACAAATTGATTGCGTTTGCGTTCAAGAATTTCAACAATTTTTCCTTCAAGGCGGCCGCGTTTATCGAAGCCGGAAACCCGAGCGAGTACTTTATCGCCATCAAAAACTTTTCGCATTTGGTTAGGAGAGAGAAATAAATCTTCACCACCAGCATCTGGAATAACAAAGCCATAGCCATCTTTATGACCTTGGATCGTGCCTTTAATCAGATCCATTTTTCGAACTAAGCCATAAGCTCCGCCACGATTCTCAATCAACTGGCCATCTCGGGACATAGCAATCAAACGTCTACGAAGTGCTTCTTGTGATTCGGCATCAAAAAGTAAAAGTTCGGTACATAAATCTAGATGGGTAATGGGTTCGCCGCGTTCTTCTAGATGCTCCAGAATAAATTCACGGCTTGGAATCGGGTTCTCATAACGTGAAGCTTCACGTTGAGCATGAGGATCGTTGCTTTTTTTTGCGCATGGCTTAGAGCGTGGCATAGGTGCCTGTCAGAGTAATGAATACCCTACAGAGTATAGCACTTGCAGGTATAAACAACATTGACAGAGTATGGCGGGCCTTTACTAGAGGGAGATTAGATTGAGCTCTCATATAAACCCGAGTGGGTACATAAACTCTGAAGAATAGGAGTGTTTTATCGGGCTTAATTAGTCTTAAACTTTGAAGATCAATTTGTGAACTATCTTAAATATTGTCAATAGGTACTCGCACCCAGCCTTCCATCAGTACCCTGGCGCTGCGACTCATGCTGACTTTATTGATAGTCCATTGGTTATTAAGTTCACTGGCTTGTGAGCCCACCTTTAAGCTGCCAGAGGGATGCCCAAAAACAACTGATTGGCGCTCTGTTCCACCAGCAGCTAGATTTACCAGAGTGCCGGGTATTGCCGCAGCAGCTCCGATAGCGACAGCTGCTGTACCCATCATGGCATGGTGTAATTTTCCCATTGAGAGTGCGCGCACATTTAAATCGATTGCTTCAGCAGAAATCTTTTTTCCACTAGATGAGGTGTATGGTTTTGGTTTTGAAACAAAGGCGACTTTTGGTGTATGTTGTCGCGTGCTGGCTTGCTCAATAGTATCGATTAATCCCATTTTCATCGCGCCATAGGCTCGGATAGTTTCAAACATATCTAATGCCTTCTGGTCACTATTAATAGCTTCTTGTAATTCAGTGCCTGTATAAGAAAGATCTTCAGCATTTAGGAAGATGGTTGGAATACCAACATTAATCATGGTCGACTTAAACGTCCCAATACCCGGCACTTCTAGTTCATCGATCAAGTTCCCAGTTGGAAAGATGGCTTCGCCTTCATCCACAGGATTCAGAAAATCAATTTGTACTTCTGCCGCTGGGAATGTGACTCCGTCCAACTCGAAGTCACCAGTTTCTTGTACTTCTGAGTTAGTAATGGGGACATGAGCAATAATGGTTTTGCCGATATTAACTTGCCATATTCTTATTTCAGCTATGCCATTTTCTGGGATACGGCTGGCATCAACCAAGTCATTAGTAATTGCAAAAGAGCCTACCGCTGCAGTTAGATTTCCGCAGTTTCCACTCCAATCAACAAAGGGTTTATCAATAGAAATCTGGCCAAATAAGTAATCAATATCATGATCAGTTTTTTCGCTTTTAGAAACGATTACCGTTTTACTGGTGCTGGAAGTTGCTCCACCCATACCATCGGTTTGTTTACCATAAGGGTCGGGGCTGCCAATAACGCGGAGCAATAAACCATCTCTAAACTTGCCGGGGATTTGTGCAGCTAGTGGTAAATCTCTAAGTTTGAAAAACACACCTTTACTGGTGCCTCCTCTCATATAGGTAGCAGGTATCTTTATTTGAGCTTCAGAGGTCATTTTGTTCTACCTATGCTGCCGTCGATTCAAGAAAATCTTGTGCGAAGCGTTGTAAGACACCGCCGGCCTGATACACTAAAACTTCTTCAGCGGTGTCTAATCTACATGTCACTGGGGCTTCAATTTTCTCGCCATTTTTGCGCTGAATAATTAAAGTTAGTGTAGCACCAGGCTTGATAGTCCCTACGACATCAAAGCGTTCTGCTCCATCAATTGAATAGGTATGACGAGTTTTCCCCTGACTGAATTCAAGAGGTAATACTCCCATTCCTACTAGGTTGGTTCGATGAATACGTTCAAAACCTTCAGCAACAATGGCTTCAACGCCGGCAAGGCGAACTCCTTTTGCCGCCCAATCACGTGAAGAACCTTGGCCGTAATCAGCACCAGCGACAATAATTAATGGCTGTTTACGCTGCATATAAGTTTCGATGGCTTCCCACATGCGAACTTCTTTAGCCTCAGGTTCGACCCGAGCAAAGGAGCCTTGTTTAGTCTCACCCTTATCGTCTACACACATTTCATTTAACAGCTTGGGATTAGCAAAGGTCGCGCGTTGTGCGGTTAAATGGTCACCACGATGCGTGGCATAAGAATTAAAATCCTCTTCGGGCAAGCCCATCTTAGTTAGATATTCTCCAGCAGCAGAGCTGGCCAAAATTGCGTTGGAAGGGGATAAATGATCAGTAGTGATGTTGTCACCAAGTACCGCTAATGGGCGCATGTTTTTTAAACTCGGCATAGTTGATAGTGCGCCTTCCCAGTAGGGAGGACGGCGAATATAGGTACTTCTGGGGCGCCAATCGTAAAGCGGGCTTTTCGCTTCATCGATAGCGCCAAGATCAAACATAGGAATATAAACCTGTTTAAACTGTTCAGGCTTTACATGCTTGTTAACAATGGCGTCAATCTCTTCGTCGCTAGGCCAGATGTCTTTTAAAGTAATTGCTTCACCATTTGAATCTAAACCTAAAACATCTTTTTCAATATCAAAACGTATGGTTCCAGCAATGGCATAAGCAACGACTAAAGGCGGTGAAGCAAGAAACGCTTGTTTGGCATAAGGGTGAATGCGTCCGTCAAAATTGCGGTTGCCAGACAAAACTGCAGTAGAGTATAGGTCGCGTTCGATAATCTCCTTTTGGATTGCTGGATCCAAAGCGCCGCTCATACCATTACAAGTCGTGCAGGCATAACCCACAATACCAAAACCTAGCTGTTCCAACTCAGATAAAAGTCCTGCTTCTTCTAAATATAACTTGGCGACTTTAGAACCAGGAGCAAAAGATGTTTTAACCCAGGGTTTTCGAATCAAACCTAGCTTGTTGGCTTTTTGAGCGAGCAGGGCAGCGGCGACAACATTTCGAGGATTGCTAGTATTGGTGCAGCTAGTGATTGCGGCAATGATCACTGCGCCATCGGGCATAAGTCCCTTACTTTCTTCGGCCTGAGCTTCAGAAAGATCAAGGGCAATTCCACGTTTGGCTAATTCTGAAGTGGGTAAACGGCGATGCGGGTTGGACGGACCAGCCATGTTTCTTGCAACGGACGATAGATCAAATTCAAGCACTCGATCATATTCCGCTTGCTCTAATTGATCGGCCCATAAGCCAGTTGTTTGTGCATAGTTTTTAACAAGTTCAATTTGTTCAGGATCTCGTCCGGTTAAGGTGAGGTAATCAATAGTTTGTTCATCAATATAGAATAGTCCAGCGGAGGCTCCGTATTCAGGAGTCATATTGGAAATAGTCGCGCGGTCGCCAATGGTTAAAGCTTTAGCTCCTTCACCAAAAAACTCAAGGTAGGCAGAAACTACTTTTTGTTCACGTAAAAACTCTGTTATTGCTAAAACGATATCGGTGGCAGTAATGCCTGGCCGGCATTTGCCATATAAATTTACGCCAATGATATCGGGCAGGCGCATCATGGATGGACGACCTAGCATGACTGTTTCAGCTTCAAGACCACCAACACCAATAGCGATTACACCGAGCGCATCCACATGTGGAGTGTGGCTATCAGTTCCGACACAAGTATCGGGGAAAGCAATACCATCACGTGATTGAATAACTGGTGACATTTTCTCCAGATTTATTTGATGCATGATGCCGTTGCCTGCGGGAATTACATCAACATTTTTAAATGCAGTTTTGCTCCATTCGATAAAATGAAAACGATCTTCATTACGACGGTCTTCGATGGCGCGATTTTTTTCAAAAGCTTCTGGGTCAAAACCGGGAGATTCAACAGCCAGCGAATGATCAACAATTAATTGTGTAGGGACGACTGGGTTAACCTTATTTGGGTCGCCACCTTGATCAGCG
>CBFIHS010000012.1:0-36444 GCA_965662565.1 Pseudohongiellaceae bacterium
TAATTACTTATTCGCTGCTCAAAACAATCGCAGCCCTGAAGAAGTCGCCGGCACAGTCGTGCTTTCGACTCTGATTTCTTTTCTCACCTTGCCTTTGTTACTTTGGTATTTGTTGCCTTAAGAAAAAAGTAGGTTTGGTGATAACACAGTTCGCCGTTCTATTTTAAAAATTGCTAGGGAGCGAGTCGCTGGATCAACCAACTTTTATCTTGCTGTAAAGCGTATTCAAAACGATCATGCAGGCGATTCGCGCCGCCCTGCCAGAATTCAATAAGAGAAGGCTGCACTCGTATACCGCCCCAAAAATCAGGTAGGGGAACTTCACCTTTGGTGAATTTTTCTTTGATGTGTGCCACCTGAGTTAGCAGCATTTCTTTCGAAGATAAGGGGTGACTTTGCTTAGAAGCCCAAGCCGCAATTTGGCTTTCATGTGGGCGGGACAAAAAATATTTTAAGGATTCAGCGGTGGAAATTTTACTCGCCTGCCCTTCAATCTTCACCTGCCTCTCTATGTCGTTCCAAGGAAAATGCAAACTGACTTTTGAGTTATGCGCAATATCCCTGGCTTTCTTGCTACCAAAGTTGGTGAAAAAAACGAACCCGAAAGCATCCAAATGCTTCAGCAAAACCATACGCTGTGAAGCTTGGCCATCTGCTGAAACTGTTGCTACCACCATGGCAGTTGGATCATAAATTTGCAGATCAATAGCTTGTTGCAGCCAATGTTCAAACTGCTTAATAGGATCTGGGTTCAGCTCTTCTCTTTCAAGACCACCCTGCAGATACTCACGTCTTAGATTTTCTAGTTCCATTAAAAGTCTACTTGCACGTCATATTCAAAAATACGTTCAGAACGTATACCCGTACCAAAGTCAAAATAGCCTTTGCCATTTTTTTTGTTAGCTGCCCAACCACCTACATACTGAGTACCATCGGCCCAACGATAAGTACCCTGACCACTAAAAATATCGTTCACAAAGTCACCACTGTAATTTTCTGTGTTCTTAATTAACCAGGTTTCAGTGTTTCTATCTTCTCTCCAGCCATCAACTGAGTAAGCTTGTGTGCCTCTTCCGTTACGTCGATCATTACGCCATGCACCTATATAGACATTATTTTCCTTATCCCAAAGCGTTCCTCGCCCATGCCTTTTACCAAGCATCCAGTCGCCCTTGTATACCTCACCAGCATCAAGAAATTCTAGCCGTCCATTGCCATGATATTTCCCCTCTCGAAATTCGCCACGGTAATGGGTCAGGCCGCGATCAGTCTCCTCAACCAAGATGCCATAACCAGTAATACAATCACCTCTCAAACAACCAATCTCAATATCTTCAGCCGCAAATGCTGTTTGCGCTAAACACATCAATAATACCGAGATGCCGATCTTCAAGCTTTTCATTTTTTGTTCCTGTAAACCCGTCTCATTATTTGTTTAATTATACGTCGCTATAGCTTGGCTAGCTCATAATTGTATTTTAAATTGTAACGTATAGGCTGCTAGAACCCTAGCTAGTAAGCTTTTTGACTATGCTTTATATTACGATGCGAATAAAAAGAAATCTCAAGAGGTGTACATGCAGCATAAAATTGCTTTTATCGGACTAGGCGTTATGGGTTATCCAATGGCAGGCCATCTTGCTGAAGCGGGGTATCAACTTAGCGTTTATAACCGTACAACTGAAAAAGCAGAAGCTTGGCTTGAAAAACACTCTGGAAGCTATGCTTCCACACCTGCTGAAGCCGTTAATAATGCTGATTTTATTTTTTCTTGTGTTGGTAACGACGATGATCTTAGAGCTGTCACCGTAGGTGATGAAGGCGCTTTTTCTGCTATCAAAAAAGGAGCGGTGTTCATCGATAACACAACCACATCGGCTATTGTGGCCAGAGAATTAAGCGAACTTGCTAGCAATCATGGTTTTGCTTTTTTAGATGCCCCAGTATCTGGCGGCCAAGCTGGCGCTGAAAACGGGAAATTAACCGTAATGGTTGGGGGCGATGAGCAAGCTTTTAATAAAGCCAAACCTATTATCGATGCCTATGCTGCCAATGTTCAGCTTATTGGACCAAGTGGATATGGCCAACTCTGTAAAATGGTTAATCAAATTTGTATTGCGGGGATTGTTCAAGGGCTTTCAGAGGGGCTGAATTTTGCCAAGCATGCTGAGCTGGATATTGAAAAAGTGATTTCTGTTATCAGCAAAGGTGCAGCTCAATCTTGGCAAATGGAAAACCGTTATAAAACCATGGTTACTAATGAATTCGACTTTGGCTTTGCCGTGGACTGGATGCGTAAAGATTTAGGAATTGCCATGCAAGAAGCCAAAAAGAACGGATCCGCTTTACCTGTTACGAAAATCGTTGATGACTACTACGCTGAAGTCCAAAAATCAGGAGGGGCTCGTTGGGATACTTCTTCGTTGATAACACTCTTGGAAAATAAAGATTGAGAAAGTGGACCTATGCCGAAGATCGAAGAAAAAAAGGAAAGAAAACGAATTAATTGACGATTTCCGCGATCATGCTATTGACCCAAATTAGAATTCTGAGTACTGTATTCTTGTTGTGGAAAAAATCTTAATTTATTTATGAAGTTTGACGACCACCGCTCACAAGTTCTTCGCCTAAATGTTGCTGGTAGCCCTGTCGAATGGCTCACCTGGCAGGAAGCCACTACCCTCTACGCTCGTGACCTTGTTACTTGGACTCTTGGGGATACCATTAGAACTGTCTGGGGTGGCACTTCCAGGGCAGATGGTGAACGCAGCTTTATCAAACTGCACAGTATCATTGCTTGCGCTGGCGATGTTCAGCACAACCGAAGTAAAAAACCCAACCTAAATAACCGCATACTTTTTCGACGCGATCAAAATATTTGTATGTACTGCGGCAAAGAATTTCTTGATAAAGACTTAAGTTGCGATCACATAATGCCTACCTCAAGGGGCGGACAGAATATTTGGACTAATGTTGTTACCGCTTGTCGTCGTTGTAATCACTTCAAACAGGATCGCACTCCAGAAGAAGCGCATATGGAACTACTGGCGCTTCCTTTTGAACCCAATTTGGCAGAATATTTAGCTTTAAAAAATAGCCCTCGCATTCGCACTGATCAAATGGAATTTCTAAAAACACAATTTTCCAAAAACAGTCGTTTGCAATAAAGTCTACACTTAAAAATTACTCAGAGCTTTGTAAAAACCGGGTGATCAGGTTTAAAAACTGTTCAGGCTTTTCACTGTGCACCCAATGTCCAGCACCTGTAATGACACTAACTTTTGCTTCAGGGAAAAGTGCCAAAGTGCTATCCGTATAAATTGGTAAGAGATAATCTGATTCTCCACCTTTGACAAATAAAGTTTCGCCCGGAAAAACAGAATCTGTTTCCAAACCAATTTTTATATTTGCGTAAGATTCAGCGATTGCTTCTAAATTCATTCGCCATTTATAAGCGCCATGTTTGCCTGAAGTATCGCGCTGTAAATTAGTGAGTAAAAAGTCTCGAATACCTTTATTCGATAAGCTTTGCTCCAGAATTTCATCGGCCTGCTTTCGGCTAGAGATTGTGTTTAAGTCCAGTTCTAACAGAGCGGTTAAAACTTCATCCGGACCGGCAGCATAGCTAACTGGAGCGATATCAACTACGACCAGTTTACGCACTCTCTCAGGCCAGTTAAGAGCAAATTGCATCACTATTTTGCCCCCCATGGAATGACCAATAAAATTCGCACGATCGATACCAAGCGCATCCATAGTTTCTTTGAGATCCTCTGCCATCAGAGGATAAGACATCTCTTCAGTATGACCAGACTGTCCATGATTCCTGGCATCCACACTGTATACAGAGAATTTATCAGCTAATGCTTTAGCATGAGCGGCCCAATTCCCTTGCTGACCAAACAGCCCATGCAAGATGATTAGAGGTTCTCCCACTGTGGAGTATTGTTTATAAAATAGCTGCATTTACAACCTGCACTTTTATCAGTGCTCTTCTCTAAGCTAACTAAGCAAAATTAGAGATTTTCTTTTATATAATTCATTATATCGTCATGATGAGTCTTAGTATTAACCTTCTCCATAATATGCTTGAGCTTACCATCGGCACCAATAATGAAAGTCATGCGGTTAATCCCCATATACTCGCGGCCCATAAATTTCTTCAAGCCCCAAACACCATATTTATCTGCTATCGCATGATCTTCATCCGATAAAAGTGTGAAATTAAGCTCATCACGCTCTGCAAATTTAGCCAAGCGCTTTGATGCATCTATACTGACACCAAGTACTTCAACGCCCATTTTCTTGAGTGCTTTTTCGCTATCTCGTATCCCTTGGGCCTGCACAGTGCAACCAGGCGTCATCGCTTTGGGGTAGAAATACAACACAACAATTTTACCTTTATAGTCTTTGAGACTGCGTTTGTTGCCTTCTTGATCTTCTAGGGTGAAGGCTGGTGCCATGTTGCCAATCTTAGGTAATGCCATTTTTTTCTCCTGTTATAAGGTCTATTCCAAGCAATAGCTGTAGGGCTATAAGATACTTTAGGCTAGTGTAATTATTCTTCAGACAAAGCTGAATCAATATCTGTATCGGGATAAGCTTCCATGAACAATCTACGTTCTTCAAGCAGTTCTGGTTCAGCACCAATCTGAGTTAAGCGCTGAATTTCAGCCAACCAAGTTTCCATACTTGAGCGATAATCTAAACTGCTTATCGCCGCTTCCTCTGTTGCAGTTGACTCTCTTAACTGAGGCGCTTGTAAAGATCTTTGAGCACTAGCTGCTCTCAAGATGTCTTGTTCTGCCTCGACACGATCTGCATTGATTTCGAGCCTTGCTGAACTTGCTGAGGAAGTTTCTACCTCTGGAGGATTCAGCTGAATTGATAAAGCAGCAGGTGCGCTTTGAGACGCTGCATTTTCTTGAATAAAGCTCGTCTGTTCATCAGCACTGCTAGCTTCCAAGCTTGATGTATTGAGCAACTGAATCGATGTAGCCTCCATTTCATCCAGTAGTGAGTCTTGGGTAAACTGCTCCTTGTTATTCATAAATAAAGAAACCGCGAGAACTGATAAGCAAATGCTAGCGGCAATTGAGTAAGCCTGATAAGGCACTTTCTTCTTCACAGGGCTGATACCAGTACGTGCTTGTTCATCCACAGCAAGACGTGCAGCACTCAAAATATCCTGATCAAGCTTTGCCGAGGGCTTTTCTTCCGACAATAGCTGATAAGCCGCAGAAACTTCGTCACCACCTTTTAGATATTCCTCTAAACTCTTATCTTCTTGATCTTTCATTTTTAATAATCATCAATCTTCATTTACGTTCTTACAAATCATTATCAGTCAAAGTTTGTTTGAGTTTTTTAACCGCATAACGCAGACGGCTTTTCACGGTTTCCTTATTTTCATCTACAATTTTTGCTATATCCTCTAAACTCAAACCTGCTTCTTCTTTCAACAAAAACACTTCAAGCTGCTCCTTAGGCAATGTTGTTAAGAGTTGCCGGAAGCGTTTTATTTTGTCTTGCCCACTCAGAATAACTTCAGGGTCGTTACTGGCATTACTAGGTATACTTTCAAGTTCCGCCTCATCATCTTTCTGCTCGAGCGGCTTACGATAATGATCCACCAAAATATTGTGTGCAATACGGTAGAGCCATGTTGAGAACTTTGCTTTTTTTGCATAAGTCTCACGTGCTTTGATCACTCTAATCCATACTTCTTGATACAGTTCTTCTGCCAGCGGCTTACTGCCGCATTGTCGTAAGAAGTAACGGTAAAGCGCATCTTTATGCTTGCGGTACAAAAGCTCAAAAGCTTCAACATCGCCCTTTGCATAATTTAGCATCAGCTGCGCGTCTTTATCGGTTTTATCTGGAAAACTAATTACTGCCACTAAGCTTTTTCTCTTTCTATTCTTTAGATATTTCTATGAAAGACGATGCGGCTACTGATGATTCATAAATGGTAAATAGCCGCACCGGAATTGTTAATTTACGGAGAGTGCCTGTGCATTTCTAACTAACTGGATGAATTCACTTCGATAACCAAATTCATCTTCTCCTTTCGAGCTCTGAGCGAGTTCAAGCACTCTATCATAATCAAGATTACTCGTCTGATCATTGTCTCTAAGTAATTGTGCAAAGCCAGCTACCGCAGTCGCAAATCTATAATTATCCGAGGTTTCATTTATAAGGGATTTAATATCTGCCACCTCGAGCGCTTGCTCCAATAAAAGACTTTCATCAGCATCAGTTGGTTTATAACGCAATTTTAGAAAAGCCAATTCATCAAGATTTACCTGATTAGAAGTTGGCGCTTGTTGAGTGTAACGTAAGGGGTCGACACTCAAACTTTCGCTGTTAACTAAAGCAATTTCATAAATAGCCGTAACGCTATGCCCAGCTCCAATCTCACCAGCATCAACTTGATCATTATTGAAATCCTCACGCGACAACTCTCGGTTTTCATATCCAACTAAGCGATATTCAGCGACGATTGCAGGATTGAATTCAATTTGAATTTTGACATCTTTGGCCACCGTTTGCAGGGTAGACTGAACCTCATCTACCAATACTTTACGCGCTTCATTAATGGTATCTATGTAAGCATAATTTCCATTACCCGTGTCTGCTAACTGCTCCATCATATGGTCATTATAATTCCCGGTACCAAAGCCTAAGGTGGTCAGACTAATACCCGACTTACGCTTTGTTTCTATCAGCTCTTTTAATGCGTCCACACTTGCCGTGCCTACATTAAAGTCACCGTCGGTTGCCAGAATCACTCGATTGATTCCGCCATCTATGAAGGCTTCTTCTGCCAAAGCATAAGCTAACTCAATACCTGCTTCGCCGTTGGTAGACCCTCCAGCTTGCAACTGATCAAGCGCCGCACTGATTTTTCGAGTTTGGTTAGCTGGTGTTGCTTCCAACACAAGGCCTGAAGCGCCGGCATAAACCACAAGCGCAACACTGTCTTTTGCACTTAATTCTTGGGTTAACATTTTTAATGATGTTTTCAACAAGCCTAATTTGTCTGGGCTATCCATAGAGCCTGAGACATCGACCAAAAACACTAGGTTACTGTGCAAATCCTTATCATCTGCCAAGTCCTTAGCTTTGATGCCTATATGAATTAAATGCTTACCTGAATTCCAAGGGCTTGGTGCGATTTCAGTACTGATATTAAAAGGTGCATTGCTATTCATACTAGGGTAATCATATGAAAAGTAATTAATGAGCTCTTCCGCCCTAACGGCATCTGCTGGCGGCAAACTGCCTTGATTCAAAAACCTCCTGACATTGCTATAGGCAGCCGTATCTACATCAATGCTAAAGGTTGATACCGCATTTTCTATTACTCGTTGAATCCCACTGTCGTCAAAATCCGCATAATTTTCAGCACCCTGCTCCTGCCAGAATGTAGGCTCATGCGGCAGACCAAGTCTTGAATCGCCTACCATGTAACTAACCGCAGCCATGTTTTCAGAACTTGCTCGCTGCAAAGTTTCTGCAAACTGCGCTTGATGCTGGATAGTTTCTGATTCTATTTCAGATAAGCTATCTGAAACCGGTAATACTAGCTTTGTAAGACTAGAATCATTAGAACTAGGAAGAGCTTCTTCCTGAGTATTAACGAGTTTATTAGAGGTATCACAAGCGCTTAATAAAGAACCTGCGATAAAAAGAGAAAGTAGAGTTGGTTTGATTGTTAGTTGTTTCATATCACGCTCCTTCAAGCTTTGAAAAATTAATGTCAAAGCTATAAACGTGACTATTTTGAAAAAGGGTTAAACCAATAAACTATTTTGAAAATAAATTGCTTAGCTGTTCAGGTAAGAAAGGCCTACCTTCGGAATTAACGGATGTGCCGGTAATCTCAGCACTAAGAAGAGCCTTGCTTTCACCTGCCTTAAATATTTCTTGAATGAATAAAAATTTTAAACGTGACTTTTGTTCTAAACGCGTTCTTACATAAAAATCATCAGCACTGGTTAAGGAGCCTTTGTAATCCAGTTCAGCTCTTATAACCATTAAATTAATACCTTGCCTGGCTAGATCAGCAAAATCGATTCCTTTGGACTTCATAAACACATGCCTTGCATGTTCTAGATAGTTTAAATACACCGCATTATTGACGACACCTTGAAGATCGCACTCATAGTCGCGGACTGTAAAAGACAGATCACTGAATTCGCTCACATTAGACTCCATAAATTCGAAAAAAAAGCTTACTTGATATGCTTTTAGACATGCAAGCTCAGGCAAAAAACTAATTTATCCAAAACTTATCCACAGATGCATCTTCTAACGCTAATGCTGTGGATAAAAGTGTGCAAAACTTACAAGATTATTTTTTGTCAACAAAAAATTCATTTAATTTTAATATTAAAAAATCATTCAAAAAACAATAATATCAATAATAAACAATGACTTAGATTAATAATAATACTTAAAAAGAGAGTTAGAAGAGCTTCTTAAACTCTATTATTACAAAATTCACCTATGTGCATAAAATCATTAGAGTTATTTCAAATACAGTTAAACTGTAATCACAATGTATATACACAATGGGCGCTATATTGGTGCGTTATTCGCATCAACTGGAGCAAAAAATGTTTACCTATTAACTTTATATCCAGAGCGCTCAATAATACTTTTCGCTAAGCCGCCTTGGATAAAGTTGAGAAAATCAATTGCGGCTTTATTAGTACTTCCTCTTTGTAAGAAGACTAGATCTTGCTCAATTGGGTTGTATAGCTCGGGAGGAATAATCCAAACAGATCCTGGTTTTAATGATTCTTCCAATACGAGCTGTGATAAAGCCATAAATCCTAAACTAGCGTTTTCGCTATCAACAAACTGAAACGCCTGAGTAACGTTTTCTCCCAAAACCCATTTTCTCCGAGTAGAATTCTCAAGGCCTAAAGCTATCAAGACTTCTTGAGCGGCTATTCCATAAGGAGCTAATTTCGGATTAGCTAGAGCTATTTTCGAAAAATCATCTTGTTTTAGGACTTCAGCATTTTCAAGGGGTAAATAAGTTTGTTTTGACCATAAAACAAGTTGCCCTGTGGCATAAGTATACTGACTGGAAGCTAATGCCAAACCCTCTGCTACCAAAGCGCTTGGTTTTTCCTTATCCGCGGAAAAAAACAAATCAAAGGGAGCGCCATTTCGTATCTGTGCATAAATTCTTCCAGAGGAACCATATGAAACCCTGACCTCATGTTCAGTCTGAGACTCAAACTCTTTGATCAATTCCCTCATCGTGCTTGTAAAATTTGAAGCCACGGCAATAGTCGTTCGCTCAGCGGATGCTGATAGACTTTGGCTGAAAAGAGCCAGTATAAGAATGGCTTTTAAAACGATTGAATAAAGAAATTTCAATTTTTGCTCGATACCTTAAAAACCCAGAACTCAGATAGGATCAAAGAATACTATATCGCTAGCTGAAAAAAAGCTCTGTCTATACAAACTAACCGCTCTTTCTCCACGCAAAAAAAACCTCAAATATGCCAGGCTTTAAAAATGGTGCCACCACCAAGAGTCCCAAGCACTTGTGGAGAGAGGGACCTACTGATTACCAATAAAAACTGACAGCTTTTTCTCCAAGCAAAAAAAAAGCCCCGCAAATATGCGAGGCTTTAAAAATGGTGCCGCCACCAAGAGTCGAACTCGGGACCTACTGATTACAAGTCAGTTGCTCTACCACGGCTGAGCTATAGCGGCATAAACTCTTTCTATCTTTGCTAAAGTCAGTTGCTACTTTCTATCTACCTATCTGCGACTAAGCTATAGCGGCTAAACGGTTATCTGTTTTTCTAGATAAGGCGCGCATACTACCAATCTCCATGCTATTGATCAATATTTTCAGGTAGAATTAAAAGCATTAAAAACAAGCGCAAGAGAGCCCAATGTCTTTCGAAAACCCAAGCCCTATCGAAGATAGCCCTATTTGGCAGAAACTCGTGCTTTGCCAGCAAGAGCTGAGTAAGCAAACTATAAGCAAGCTATTTAAAGCTGACCCCGAACGCTTTGATGCATATAGCCTACAAGCTCCTGAGCTCTTCTTCGACTATTCAAAACACTTACTGGATGGCAACACCTTAGATCTCTTATTAAGGCTTGCTGAAGAAGCGGGTCTTGCTGAGGGTATCGCCGCCTTGTTTGCTGGAGCCGAGGTAAACAACACTGAAGGTCGCCCAGCCTTACATACGGCCTTAAGATCGCCTGCGGCCAATAAGGAAGAGGAACAAGCCGTTCATGCAACTTTAAATGCCATGGAAGCATTTGTCACAAAGGTTCAATCTGGGGAATGCTTAGGCTACAGTAATAAAAGCATTACAGATATCGTCAACATCGGTATCGGCGGCTCTGATTTGGGGCCAGCTATGGCTTATGCAGCTTTAGCTCCGTTTCATGCTCAAAACATTAATTGTCATTTTGTCTCAAATGTCGATCCTCAGCATCTACAGCAAACCCTCTCGGCTTTAAATCCCGAGCGCACTTTATTTATTATTGCCTCCAAAACCTTTACCACCTTGGAAACACTGCAAAATGCACAAGCAGCGCGGCGCTGGGTGCTTAGTGCTACGAATTCCGAAGCTACACTGGCCAAACACTTTGTGGCGGTGTCTTCTAATACAGATAAAGCTCAAGAATTTGGCATAGCGCCTGAGAACATTTTCCCAATGTGGGATTGGGTAGGAGGCCGTTATTCCCTATGGTCGGCAATTGGATTACCCATTGCTCTAGGGACCAGCATGAAGGATTTTAGAGACTTACTGACTGGCGCTCATGCAATGGATGAGCATTTCAGAACCTGCCCACTGAAAGAGAACATGCCGGTTATTATGGCTTTGTTGAATATTTGGTATTTCAACTTTTTCCATGCCGAAAGTCAGGTAATCCTACCCTATATCCAAAACCTACATTTATTCCCTGCTTTCTTACAACAGCTAGACATGGAAAGTTTAGGTAAAAGCGTGCGTAGAAATGGCAATTCCATTGGCACAGCAAGCGGTGGAATCATTTGGGGTGCAGCCGGCACAAATGGCCAACACTCTTTTCATCAGCTGCTGCATCAGGGGTCGCACCTTATTCCCGCTGATTTTATTGCCTGTGCAAATAGCCTGAGCGATGAAGATGAGCAACATCAGCATTTGCTTGCTAACTGTTTTGCTCAAAGCCAAGCACTCATGCAAGGCAAGTCTCTACAAGCGGCTAAAACCGAACTGGCAGTATCTGGCTTGTCTGAAAATGAAATAGAAAGGCTTGCAGCCCATAAAGTCGTCAGTGGAAATAAACCGAGCTCAACTATTTTAATGAATCAATTAAACCCTAAAGCATTAGGGGCACTCGTAGCCGCTTACGAACACAAAGTCTTTACGCAAAGTGTTGTACTAGGCCTAAATGCTTTTGACCAATGGGGCGTGGAGTTAGGAAAAGTATTAAGTAAGAATCTGCACGAAGCCATCAGTAAAGATGACTTCGCCACAGATTTTGATTCATCGACTAATGGCCTAATTAATTACTGCAAAACCCATAAATAATTAGTGCTTTATCTTTTTGCCGAATTTAGAAAGTATAAACTAAACTAATACTGGTTTGAGTATCAGTCTTTTTAATGCCAACAGGCACATCAGAGTTATTTCTGTATTCAAAAGAAATCTTGGTTGCAATGCGGTCGATAATATTGGATTGCAAACCAACATTGAATTTAGTGATCATTCGCTTATCACCAATATCAGCACTGAAACCTTGAACCAAAGCGGAAGTCTCGCTGATCTGCCAAGCAAACTCCTCACCTAGAGAAAACACCCCCTCACCTTCAGTACCAGTAACCTGTGAATCATTCTGACGAAAACCAACACCAGCGAAGCCTTCTAAGGAGAAACGGTCATCATTAATTATATATTGGCCATAACCGAGAGAAACGATTGCTTGATAATCGAAACCACTATAACGGTCGTCAGTATAAGAACCCTGCGCATATAAATATTTATCTTCATCCATAAGTTTGTAATCAGATTTATTACCAATGAAGTAGCGTTCAGCTGTGCCCGACCCATTTTGCTGAGAACTTAAGGTTGTAAATTCAGCGCGATGCGTCCAAGTTTCTTGACGATAAGTTAACAAAAATTCTGTATTTAAAGTACTCACATCCGTGTTACCTGAAGTGCTCACATAACCTAAAGCGACACTTGCATCGTAAGGTCTTTCCTCACCAGTTTGAGCAAAGGTCACACTGCTAACAAAAATCATTAAAGAGGCAACAAGCCATTTTAAGTTTAAAGACATTAGTCTCTCCGTTATGGTTTAAAAGTCGCGCATTCTAGTCTTTCTTTAACAATAAATCACGTCAATTCAGGAACTAAGAACGCAAGCAATTAAATTATGAGAACCACATCAAAGCTTGATAGTCATAAAAGGAGTTGCTACCGTAAGCAATGGCAAATTACCGGCCTATAAATCTTCAAGTAAAAAGAGTATGAATTCATGAGAACCCTACTTTCACAAGCTTTACTCCTTATAAGCTTAAGCCTATTTACAAGCTTCGCTTTTGCCGACCCAGTATGGATTGATGTTCGGACTCCAAGCGAATATGAAGAAGATCATATTCAGGGCGACTTAAACTTACCTCTTCAGAAGATCCAGACTGAAACGCTAATCAGCGTACTGGAAAATCTAGATCCAGATTCAGAAATCATGCTGTATTGCCGCAGTGGTAACCGCGCAGGTCAAGCTAAAGAACTTTTCGAAGCGGCGGGTTTTACCAACGTCACTAATGCCGGTGGAATTTCAGATGTTCGTGTACTGCGAGAAGGTGCCCAACAAAGACCTTCACAATAAATTACTGATATGTCGCTGAGCATGGAAAGCACTTTTAAGTTAGGGGTTGTAGAAGGTTTTTTTGGCTCCTGCTGGTCATGGCAGGCCAGAAAAGACTACGCTGATTTTCTTCTTGAGTATAATTTCAATACTTATATCTATGCCCCTAAAAGTGATCGCTTATTACGCCAAAACTGGCATCAACCTTTCTCGGCCGAGCATCAAGAAAATTTAGTAAATCTCGCTCAAATATATAGGCAAAAGAATCTTAACTTCGGCATTGGTCTTAGCCCTTTCGAGCTTTATAAAAACTTTAATAAGAGTACTAAGCAGCAACTCAAAATTAAGCTTGAACAACTTAATGAGATTAATCCAAACATCCTGTGTATTTTATTCGATGACATGCACGGAGACTTCCCTTTACTGGCCCAAAACCAAATAGAAATAACTCATTTTATTGTCGAGAACAGTCTGGCTTCGGAGTTTGTGTTTTGCCCAAGCTATTATTCAGATGACCCTAGATTAGTTTCTGCCTTTGGCGCAAAACCGAAAAATTACCTAGAGGATATTGGTGCTTTGCTTGACCCTCAAATTAATATTTTTTGGACAGGGCCTAATGTTTTTTCTAAAAGCTATCCAAAAAACCATTTAATTGAAGTTAGCGAGAAACTCAAGCGAAAACCCATGATTTGGGACAACTACCCAGTGAATGATGCTGAGCGCTTAAGCCATTTTTTGCATCTTGCTCCCTTCGAGGATAACTCGGAAACCCTTAAAGAATACGCTTCAGGGCACCTCGCCAACCCTATGAATCAAGCCTATCTCTCTCAACTATCTCTTTATTCTCTGAGTCGTTTTTATACGGAGACCAGCGGTCTTCAATATACTGCCCCCAGAGAATTACTTGCAGAAGCTTGCTCTAAACTTTGCCCAGCTGACTTGGCAAAGTTGATCATGACACACTCTAAACAGTTTCAGTTTGAAGGCTTGAGCGATTTAAGTGATGGTGAGAAAGAACAGCTTACCCAGCTGTTTTCGGAGTACCAAAATAAGCCAATGGCAAATGAAATTTTAGACTGGTTAAAGGGTCGCTACATTTTCGACCCCGCCTGCTTGACCTAACTATGCAAGCAAAATGAAACTTTAATCAGCAAGCCCCATAAAATTAATTCAGTTGATGAATTGGGATACAATGCGGTAGTTTTTTAAACTGCTCTTAAAAGATGGACTAGCAAAGCGACTAGTTAACTTAGCCTCCTTCTTGGAACCCAATTTATCAAGGATAAAATATGTCAGCATCTACCGACTTGCTCTTTACCCCCTTCAAAAATGACAACTTAGAATTAAAAAATCGTTTAGTTATGGCTCCCATGACTAGAACCCAAAGCCCTGAGGGAGTTCCTGGAGAGAATGTTGCAGAATATTATCGGCGCAGGGCGGAAGGAGAAGTTGGTTTAATTATTACAGAAGGCACCACTATTGATCATCCAGTAGCCAGTAATGACACCAACATCCCATGTTTTCATGGCGAGTCTGCCCTAGCAGGCTGGAAACAAGTTGTTGACGCCGTGCATCAAGCCGGCGGCAAAATATTCCCTCAACTTTGGCATATGGGTATTAAGCGAGAAGCTGGTACGGGACATCATCCAGAACTTAATTCTATTAGTCCTTCTGGCATTCTCTACTCCGGTGAAAAAACCTCAGCCCCAATGACCCAACAAGATATTGACGATGTTATTGCCGCCTTTGTTAAGGGCGCAAAAGATGCTAAAGCGATAGGCTGTGATGGCATTGAGTTACATGGCGCTAATGGCTATTTAATCGATCAGTTTTTCTGGGAGGGGCTAAATAAACGTGAAGACAAGTATGGCGGTTCTATTGCCGCCCGATGCCAGTTTGCAGTGGAAATAGTTGAAGCAGTTCGCCAGGAAGTCGGCCAGTCTTTTCCCATCGACTTTCGATTTTCTCAATTTAAAATCGATCATTACGAAGCCAAACTGGCACATAACCCACAAGAACTAGAAGAGTTTCTTACTCCTTTAGTTGAAGCTGGTGTCGATATTTTTCATACGAGTACACGCCGTTATTGGAAACCAGAGTTTGCTGATTCGGAGCTTACCTTAGCTGGCTGGACAAAAAAAATAAGCGGCAAACCAACTATAAATGTTGGCAGTGTTGGCCTAGATATAGATGCCTTCTCTTCTTTTGGTGGTGTCGAGTCTAAAAGCGAGAATATTGATAAGCTTTTAAAGCTCTTAGAGTCTGACGAGTTTGATCTAATTGCAGTAGGTAGAGCCTTAATCTCAGACCCAGCTTGGGGTAAGAAAATACATCAAGGTGAGTTTGATAGCATTAATACGTTTTCTGCAGAAGACCTATCAAAATACCCATAAAATTTAACCTTACTTGTAAAACTCTCTTGATAATGAGGCCCTAGCGGCCTCGTTATTTTATATAGAGCTGCACTAAGAACTAATGAGCACTCGCTATGTTCCTAGCTATCGTGGTTTCTAGCTAGCGTGCAAGGCTTAGCTCAAAGCAAGCCCCGCCAAGCTTACTGCTTCCCACCTTTAATTCACCTCCATATGAACTGATTATATCAAAGACTATCGCCAGCCCCAGCCCCTGACCAATATCTCGATTATCAGCTCTAGCTCCTCGCTCCAAAATCCAGTGCCTATCGTGATCAGCAATAGAGGAACCATCATTCTCTATTTGAATATGCAATATCTCGCTCTTGTTGGTGATGTGAATAGCAACCTTTTGTTCACAATACTTTAAGGCGTTATCTAACAAATTCCCTAACAACTCAGTCAAATCACTCTCTTCTCCATAAAAAAGAGCGCCTTCATCAACTTGAACTTCTAAGGCCACATTTTTATCTAAATAAACCTTATTTAGAGCAGCAATGACTTTTGTCAGAATTGGAGAGATCGCAATTGGTCTTACCAGCACCTTCTTGTCATTCGACCTAACCGCTCGACCTAACTGGTATGAAACAATTTGATTCATTCTTTCAACCTGCTCAGCAACATCCGCTAAATCATTCTGGTTTGGCAATTTTTTTTGTTGCACCACTCCTGAAATCACTGCCAAAGGTGTTTTTAAACTGTGTGCTAAATCTCCAAGCGTGGTTTGATATCTCTTCTGTCTTTGACGCTCACTTTTTATAAGCATATTTAAATTATGAGATAAGTTTTGTAGCTCTTTGGGGTAATCCTCCTGTAGCTGTTCTTTTTTTCCAGACTCTATGTCAGCTAGATCTTCTTCTAAGCGTTTTAAAGGGATCATGCCCCAACTTAATAATGCGGCTTGCAGAAAAGATAAAACTAAGGCCATTCCACCAAGCCAAAACCAGAGATTAGATTGAAACTCACTTATTTCGGCGTCAGTTGGCGCAACCGACTCCATGACAACAAAGCTAAATTCTTGGTTCAAACTCGACCAATAAGTACTATAAAGAGCATAAGACATTGGGCCTTGTTGTTCGGTTTCGGCGCGACCAAATACGGTTTGCCCAGGAGTAAGCTCTTGCATATCCAAACTAATGCTACTTAGATCGATATCTACGGCTGATGGACTGCGCCATACTTCTTGATTAGTTTGAGAAAAAATAAAGGCATAGAGACCCGAATCTATCTGTGAAAAGCGTGCTTCTTCAAGGTCTGGTATAAAAAAGTAAACACCCCCATCGGGGTCGATCTCAGGCTCTGCGACGCCAAGAACAGCGTAAATTTGCAACTGCAGTCTTTCGACTACTGCTGCTACAGTACTTTCCTTAAAGGCTCGATCTAAAACCAAGCCAGTCAAACCGAGAAATAAAATCAGTAAAATCCCAAAGGATAGGACTAGTCGTCCGACAAGAGAATACTTTCTTGAAGAATTAGTTTGGAGGGACATTGAAACGATAACCCTGACCACGCACAGTATCGATTGGCTTTAAAGACTCATCAGGATCAAGTTTTTGCCTAAGCCTCCTGACGAAAACCTCCAGAACATTGCTGTCACGATCATAATCTTGTTCATATAAATGTTCTGTTAATTCCATTTTTGAAACAACTTGCCCAGGGTGAAGCATTAGATATTCTAAAACTTTATATTCGTATGCTGTTAATTCAACTGTCTCTTCAGCTACCATCAATTTCTTAGCAACAGTATCTAAACTCAAATGAGCGAAATCTAAACTGGGTTTAGCGAAACCCGCTGCACGCCTTAATAGAGCATTGAGTCGCGCTTTAATCTCATCAATTTGAAAAGGTTTAACCACATAATCATCAGCACCAGCATCAAGTCCTTCGACTTTATCCGTCCAATTATCACGAGCAGTTAAAATTAAGATTGGAAAATTTTTGCCTTCTGCGCGAATGGCTTTGATCAGATCAATGCCATTCATCACTGGCAAACCTAAATCAATGATTGCGAGATCATATGAAAACTCTTTAGCCTGAAACAAACCAAGCCCACCATCTTGAACACTGTCCACTACGTAATCATTGTCTTCAAGAGCCTTAACAAGTTGAGCTCTTAATAAATCTTCGTCTTCTACTAATAATAAGCGCATATGAAACTCTATAATGACGAATAACTAAGTTAGCCCTTATTCTGGTGAACGCTCTACTTCGCCGGTTCGACCATCAACAACAACATTAAACACCGTGCCATTTTGGTCAATACGAACTCGCCAATTCCCTTCATCAATTCGAACACTGAGCACCCTGCCTCGAAAATTATCATGTGCTAGATCGGCAGCTTGCCGTCGAGATATAGTTGAAGTTGCACCTGATTGTGGAGGCGCTAAATTATTTCTAGGGGCTTGATTGGGCTGGTCAAACGGCGGGCGACCAGGAACTCCTCCGATTGGAGGTCTATCGGGAGCATTCGCCCCGTCTCGGGTCTGTGAAAAGACAACTGATAGAGGTAATAGTAGAATCCCCCCTATCAGCAGTCTAAATAATGTTTTTGTTGTCACTTACAATACCGGTTCAACATTAACTCTCACTTGAATAGTAGCACCAGGATCTCTCTGGGTGCGAACTGTATAGTCCCTATTATTGTAGCTATATAGCACGTCATAACCAACCAGTTTATCCTCAAGATAAGTCTCATAAACTCTATTACAGCGCTCTACGGTTTCGTAAACTTGCTGTCGCCCACGCTTCGAATAACTAATATCACGCGCTACTGAAGCACCTAACACCGCACCAACAACGGCGCCTACACGGCTACTACTCTTATTAGTACCAACCGCATTACCAATTCCACCACCAATAACGGCACCTAAGATATCGGGAGTCCTGGAGCGGTAGCCAGAACGTGAATCAGGGCGATATCTAGCAACTTCCACTAAACGGCACTCCTCTGTTGGTACTGATGTCTCAACAGTGCGATAAATCGGAGTACTTGAGATAACATCAGCCTCGTAGTAATTCGTGCTAGCAAAGCTAGATGAAATCAACAAGCTGACTCCTGACAGGCCGATACAAGCTGTTTTTACTAGCTTACGGGTAGTTTTCATAAAAACCTCCATTTTGAACAACAATTTAATGAATTAACTATTTTGTATAGGCTATCAGGGCTAATATGAATATTGGCTTAACACCAAATGGAGTACAAATAAGCTCAAAGCAGCAAAAAGGGTCGAAGAAATGAGACCCAAATCAGGCTTATGAAATTGTATTGCGGAATTAATGCAGAGATAATCACTTAACTTTCTATTTTAAGTGTTGGTTTAAGAACGTTTAGAATAGTAAATTTGAACCAGGAAGGTATTAATGGAAGCTCTTCATATCCTAATACTCATATAAGCCGGTCATTTTGTAGGTGATTTTGTCCTACAGCCTAGCCCTATGAGCTCAGGAAAAAACAGAAACAAAACTCGTGAACAGTTTGATGACGGATTCCCGCCTTGGTACTACTGGTTATCCGCGCATGCTTCAACACACGGCGTCATCGTTTATCTTTGTACGGGAAGCATTACTTTTTTGATAGTAGAATTTTTTAGTCACTGGTTTATTGATTTAGTGAAATGCGACAAACTTATTAACCTCCATCAAGATCAAGCACTCCATATTTTGACCAAAGTGGCTTTTGCACTATTTATCTTTTTGTTTGGACTACCTGTTTAATTTTCTTCAGAGTTTTTTATGTCCTAAAAATTTCAAGAATTAAGCCCAAGCTTAATTAACTTCATTGAAAGACAAAAAATATTTTTTGTTGCCACAGCTCGGGCCACCGGTAGCGTCAACCTGTCACCAAAAGGAATGGATTCTTTAAAAGTTTTAGGCCCAAACAAAGTCATTTGGCTTAACTATACTGGCAGCGGAAATGAATCAGCAGCCCACATACTTGAAAACCCTAGAATGACCATAATTTTCTGCTCTTTCGAGAAGAAGCCATTAATTCTTAGACTTTATGGGCAAGCAAAAGTTATACACCCAAGAGATGATGAGTGGGGAAAATCTATCGCTTTATTCCCACAGCATCCTGGAGCAAGACAACTTTTCTTGCTTGGTATCGATTTAGTACAAACCTCTTGCGGTTTTGCGGTTCCATTTTTTGATTACAGTGGCGAGCGAGATGCTCTTATAAAGTGGGCTGATACCCAAGGCGAAGAAGGCATCCATGACTATTGGAATGCGAAAAACCAACTCTCGATAGATGGTTTTGAAACTAAAATTCTAGAAAAAAACTAATTTACATTTTTAGTACTTTTTTCAGTGCATATCTTGCTGCACTTTCTAAAAACCATACCAAAGCCTTCTGGATTCTAGTCTGCACCTTGCATCATTCTATTGATGATAGGTGACAGAAGTAACATTACCACTGCTATAGCCATTGCAATATAGGCCACCTGAGTATAAACACTTATGTAGTTAGCTTTTGTGGCTACTATGTCTGTTAATTGCCCACCAATGGTTTCTGCTCCAGTAGTGGAAGCTATCACTCCGGCAAGATAATTTGATAAGCCACTGTACAAAAACCAAGCCCCCATCGTCATGCCAACAGCTCTAACTGGTGCCAGTTTAGTGACGACTGACAAACCAACTGGAGAAACTAATAGCTCACCCATAGTATGAATCCAGTAAATAAGAAAAATAAAATAAACTGCCGTCAGACCGCCTGGACCAGAGATTTTCATTCCAGCAACCAATACTAAAAACCCAAGCCCAGCCATAAATACCCCCAAAGCAAACTTTACTGATGTTGAAGGGTTCAAATTTCGTTTAGCCAGTTTAATCCATAAAAAAGCGAGTACTGGGGCACAAAAGATAATAAACATCGAATTCAAAGATTGAAACACTGGTGCAGGCACGATTAAGCCCATCATATTCCTATCCACTAGACTTCCAGTAAAGAGATTAAGAGAAGAGCCTGCCTGTTCAAATAGGGCCCAGAAAGGAATTTGAGCTAATATAAAATAAATTGCTGCAAGCATACGATTGCGTTCAACGCCCTTACAACTTATAAAAGCATAGACCACCATAACAATAAAAATAATAATACCGAGAAACCCTACGTAAGCTTCTTCCACCAGATGTGCATTCATAACCATAAACATCGATATGGCGATGATGCCAAGACCAGTCAAATAACACATAGTCTCTACGTTAATAGGGCCAAGGACTTTCTCTCTTAATTTATCCAGGCTTGGAGGCTCAGCCTTACCCTGTAGCCAGCTTTGATATTTCAGGAATATCCCCAAACCAAACAACATGCCTAGACCCGCAAGGCCAAAGCCATATTTCCAACCATAGGTAATACCCAAATACCCGCATAAGATAGATGCTATAAACGCCCCTAAATTAATTCCCATATAAAAAATGGTGAAACCAGAGTCCCGGCGGCTATCGCCAAAACCGTAAAGAGAACCGACGATTGTCGATATGTTCGCTTTTAAAAAACCAACCCCTGCAATAATAAGAGCCAAAGATAGGTATAGTGCATTAACAAAAAAGGCTTCTGTTTCAATTCTTCTGGTGTAATCAGAAACATCAATCACAGAAGGTAAACCGACATTTTCTGGTTCCTGTATCAGCATCTGGCTCGCCCCTTCATTGAATGAAATAACTGAACTGCCTATATCTGAAACTATAATTTGCCTGCCATCACCGCCCCTAGCATCCAAGCTTATCTCATACTCTAGGCCATCATATGTAAGTATGTCTCGCGATCCACTTCCCTCTAGCGTCATGCCCGCATGCCCAAACACCAAAAGAATTGCCCCAAAAGTAACAGCCTTCCTGGAGCCTAAATATTTATCAGCTAGCGTGCCGCCTATAATTGTCATGACATAGACAAGCGCTGTGTATGCACCATAAAGAATTGAAGATCGCTCTTGGCTAAACAAAAAGTGCTCTGTTAGATAAAAAATCAGTAAGCCGCGCATTCCGTAATAAGAAAAACGCTCCCACATTTCAGTAAGGAAAAGGATGAACAGGCCCCGAGGGTGGCCTAAAATAGTTTTCTCTTGCTCCAACTTTGCTTCAGTACCGGCTGCTTCAGCCATGAATGCTCCTAGTTGTATTACTTAGCCTTGCTAGCAGGATAATGACGCATCCATTTAAAATCAACACAAGTCGGAATTGTTTATCTATCCATCTTTTATTGGGCTGTTTACAAGCCCAATTTGACTATTTATAGTCAAAGAGTCAGATAAATCTTTGGAGGGGGAAAGATGTATCTCAAGCTACTTGAAAAACGCGTCAAGAAAGGAATTCTCCATCTACACCTACCTGATGGGAAGACTTATAGCTTTGGACAAAGCGGTAGAGAAGCCCATTGGCACATATTAAAAGAGCAAGCCATCAAAAGAATTGCCATGGACTGGGAGTTTGAAATGGGACAGACCTATATGGAAGGTCTCTGGCATACTGGCGAAAGCTCCCTATATGAGCTCTTAGCGCTTTTACGTGAGAACTTCCAAACAACTAAGACACGTTGGTATGACCCCCTAAAGGGGCTTTTACAGCAGTGGAATAAGATTTCCCGTTCATATTCTAATGTTGCACACCATTATGATACTGATGAAGAAGTATTTCGGCGCTTTCTCGATAAAGAAATGTTCTACTCATGCGCTTATTTTGAAAGTGCTGATGCTTCTCTTGAGCAAGCCCAGCTCAGTAAAGCCAAACACATAGCCAACAAACTACTAATCAAGCCTGGACACAAAATCTTGGATATAGGCTGTGGTTGGGGCAGCATGATGTTCCACCTTGCTCAAAATTACGATGTAGAGGTTAGCGGTATTACTTTATCCAAAGAACAACTTGCTGTGGCTGAAGCCGAAGCAAAAGCCAGACAACTCAACAATGTTAATTTCTATTTACAGGATTACCGCGAGCATCAAAATAAGTATGACCGTATTGTTAGTATTGGAATGTTTGAACACGTTGGCAAACCTTTTTATCTGACTTATTTCAATAAAATATCTGAAATGCTGGCTGAAGATGGTGTAGCTCTAGTTCATACAATTGGTCGTAGCGGCTTACCACGATCTACCAATCCTTGGATTAATAAATATATTTTTCCAGGTGGGGTAAACCCCGCTCTCTCACAGATAAATAAGGCGCTAGAAGAAAGCGATTTATTGGCCACCGATATTGAGGCACTTCGCTTGCATTACGCTAAAACCCTGCATCATTGGCACGCGAGGTTTCAGAGCGCAAGAGCAGACATAGCAAAAAAGTTAAGTGAAGAGTTCTGCCTTATGTGGGAGTTTTACCTTGCAGCTTGCGAGGTTTCTTTTGAGTATTCTGACCTTGTTGTTTATCAGTTCCAGCTAGCCAAAAAACATGGAGTGGTACCAATAACCAGAGATTATTTATACTCAAAGAGCTAAAAAATATACATTTCAAAACCCTATCAGCTAAGCTCGAATTCTAGCTGTTTATAGAATATTTATTCTTATACAATATTCTATAAGCACCTAAACTCTATTTTTTTATTTTGGGAACAATATGCAGTCAATTGTCGCAAAGCCTCAAATGGATCACATTACCGAATTTCTTTCTCACTGCAAGATCCAGTCTTACGGTAAAAAGAGCATAATTTTTAAAGAAGGCGATGCGGCTAACACGCTTTATTACATACTTAATGGCTCAGTAGGTGTCACCTTAGAGGATGAGAATGAACAAGAAATAGTCATAGCCTATCTTAATAAAGGTGAATTTATTGGCGAGATGAATTTGTTTGATTTTAATGAAAGCAGAAGTGCCACCGTCATCGCTCGAGAAGAAACAACACTCGCTAAAATTAGTTATGCAGAGTTTTCTGATTACAGTATTTCACACCCTAAAATCACAGCCCTCGTAACCCAGCAGATGGCTAAACGTTTGCGAAACGCCACAAAAAAAATTGCTGATTTATCCTTTCTTGATGCCACCGGAAGAATTGTTAGTGCCTTATTGGATTTATCTAAAGACCCCAGTTCGATCTCGCATCTTGGTGGAATGCAGCTAACAATAACCCGGCAAGAATTAGGCAAGTTGACAAACTGCTCAAGAGAAATGGTAGGACGGGTCTTGAAAGATATAGAGAAACAAGGATTAATCGAAGTCAGCGGCAAAACCGTTATCGTATATGGTACTCGCTAATTTAAGCTAACTGGACTTTGTTCGGATATCCAAATTTATGTTGAAGCGGGCATATACGACAGTGAAAAAGGATTGAGATAAAAGTTAGAGAGCAAAAAGCCGCTAAAAAGCGGCTTTTTTATAGATAAAACTTTTACATCATGTTGATTATGATTCTTCAGTAGTACTGCCTTCGTCATCATCATAGTCATCAAAGTCTTGCTCTGGACGATCCACAAGCTCTACATATGCCATAGGCGCTTTATCACCGGTTCGTAAACCACACTTAATAAGACGTAAATAGCCACCTGGGCGCTCTTGGTAACGAGGACCAAGCTCATTGAACAATTTACCAACAGAGGCATCATCACGGAGACGGTCGAATGCAAGACGTCGATTAGCAACGCTATCTTGCTTAGCTAGAGTAATTAAAGGCTCAGCATAAGATCTAAGCTCTTTAGCCTTAGCTAAAGTCGTTTTAATTATTTCGTGCTCAACCAGAGAGGCAGTCATGTTACGGAACATGGCTTTACGATGACTGCTGTTTCTGTTGAGTTGACGTCCTGAATGACGATGACGCATGACTACTTTTCCTAATTAAATTTTAACTTTTCTTTTAAATTCTAAAGAAACTCTATATTCATTTTAGAGCATGACAGTGCCGATTTTTTAAGCAGCTCTATCATCGCCCTGCAATGAAGAAGGTGGCCAATTTTCAAGTCGAAGACCTAAAGATAAACCTCTTGAAGCTAGAACATCTTTAATTTCTGTTAATGATTTCTTTCCTAAGTTTGGCGTTTTAAGCAACTCAACTTCAGTGCGTTGAATTAAATCACCAATGTAATAAATATTTTCTGCTTTAAGGCAATTTGCTGAACGTACTGTGAGTTCAAGATCATCAACTGGACGCAATAAGATTGGATCCACTTTATCTTCTTGTTCTTCAGGTTCGTTAATTGCATCTTTCTTAAGATCAACAAATACACTTAACTGGTGCTGCAAAATAGTAGCTGCTTGACGAATAGCTTCTTCAGCCTCAATGGTTCCGTTAGTCTCAATTTCAAGAATCAATTTATCAAGATCGGTACGCTGCTCTACACGTGCACTTTCAACAGTGTAAGTGACTTGGTTCACTGGAGTGTAAGATGCATCCAATATTAGTTTACCAACAGAACGAGTTTCATCTTCGTCTTTAACTCGTGAGTCAGCCGGAGCATAACCACGACCAGAACCAACTTTAATTTGCATATTAATAGAACCATTCTCATTTAAATTACAAATCAAATGATTGGGGTCAACGATTTCAACATCATGATCTAAAGTAATATCTGCAGCCGTTACCGGGCCTTTACCAGATTTACTCAAAGTTAAGACAACGTCATCTTGTGCGTTCAAGGCAATCGCAAGACTCTTCAAGTTAAGAATGATTTCAATAACATCCTCTTGAACACCTTCAATTGTACTGTACTCATGGACAACGCCATCAATCTCAACTTCTTCAATTGCACAACCAGGCATTGAAGATAAAAGAATTCTGCGCAGGGCATTACCTAAAGTATGGCCAAAACCTCTTTCAAGTGGCTCCAGAACAACCTTGGAATGATACTTATCTAGTTCCTCTACTTGGATGACTTGAGGGGTCAGAAAGTTTGCTAGCGAAATCTGCATGTAGATCCTCTTTGCTCAGCTTATGTTAGTTTAAATTCTTATCTTGCCTAAAAAGTTTTATTTTTTAGGATTATTTCGAGTAAAGCTCAACTATCAAGCTTTCGTTAATCTCAGAAGGTAACTCACTGCGTTCAGGCTTAGATTTAAATTGGCCTTCGAGTTTACTGACATTAACGTCAATCCACTCTACAGGAGCTCTGTTAGCAGCCTGATCTAGAGCAGATTTAATTCGTAATTGTTCTTTTGCTTTCTCACGTACCGAAATTACATCACCTTCTTGAACTTGATAAGAAGCGATGTTTACGACTTCTCCATTAACCAAAATAGATTTATGTGAAACCAATTGTCTTGCTTCAGAGCGAGTAGAACCAAAACCAATGCGATAAACAACATTATCTAAACGGCTCTCTAGAAGTTGCAAAAGGTTTTCACCAGTTGCACCTTTAATACGGGCAGCTTCTTTATAGTAAGAACGGAATTGTTTTTCCAAAACTCCATACATACGGCGAACTTTTTGCTTTTCACGTAATTGCACACCATAATCAGACAAGCGAGTGCGTCGTTGACCGTGCTGGCCAGGAATAGTCTCAGCTTTACATTTGTCTTCTAAAGAACGGATACCACTCTTTAGAAACAAGTCTGTTCCTTCTCTTCTGGCTAATTTACATTTTGGGCCTATATAACGGGCCATAAGTTCTTCTCCTGTCTACTCTTTCTAGATATAACTAGAAGCGACCATTTAAATATTTGAATCGTATACGTTACACACGTCTTCTTTTTGGTGGACGACAACCATTGTGTGGAATCGGTGTCACGTCAGTGATATTGCTAACCTGAAGTCCGCATGAATTTAATGCACGGACTGCTGATTCACGACCTGGACCTGGTCCATTCACTCTTACATCAACATTTTTAAGGCTATAAAGCTCAATAGCCGCTTTACCAGCTCGCTCAGCTGCAACCTGGGCAGCGAAAGGAGTACTCTTTCTTGAACCACGGAAACCTGATCCACCTGAAGTTGCCCAGCTCAGAGCATTACCTTGACGATCAGTGATAGTAATAATGGTGTTATTAAAAGAGGCATGAATATGGGCAACGCCATCTGAAACAGATGTTCTTGCCTTTTTACGCCCTGCTGCTGCTGGTTTAGCCATTAATTTATTACCTTAGAATCTTAATTAATTTCGGATTGGTTTGCGCGGCCCTTTACGGGTTCTTGCATTAGTTTTAGTGCGCTGGCCGTTTACAGGCAAACTACGACGATGACGTATACCGCGGTAAGTACCTAAATCCATTAAGCGCTTGATGTTCATGGAAACTTCTCTGCGTAAGTCACCCTCAACATTCAATTTATTTATTTCATTACGTAACGAATCCAGCGCTTCTTCGTTTAAGTCGCTTACTTTTGTGTCTGGTGCAATACCAGTAGTTTCACAAAGCTTCTTAGCTGTCGTTGAACCAATACCATAAACGTAGCTCAGTGAAATCACTACGTGTTTGTTATCTGGTATGTTGACTCCGGCAATACGGGCCATATCGTTACTCCAATTCTCTTAAATCTTTAATATATTTTTATAAATTAAATCAGTTACTTAAAAAGCATCTCTTTTGACAGCATACAGAGTTAAAAGGCGCGATAGCTTATACCCTGAAGCCCTCAAAATCAAGCTGAAAGCTAGCCCTGACGTTGCTTGTGACGTGGTTCTTTACAGATAACACGCACATTTCCGTTACGTTTAATAACTTTGCAATTTCTGCACATCTTTTTTACTGAGGCTCTAACTTTCATTTTATACTCCAAAAATTCCTATCTTTGCTCTATCTCTTAAAAGAGCCAATATTGGATTTTTTCATCAATGATTCATATTGATGAGACATTAAATGCGACTGCACTTGTGCCATGAAATCCATACTTACTACTACTACAATCAATAAAGACGTTCCGCCTAACTGAAATGGGACATTAGCAGCCGTCTGTAAAAACTGGGGCAATAAGCAAATCAAAGTGATATAGATTGCTCCAAACATCGTTAAGCGAGTCATTACACTATCCACATAATTTGCCGTTTGTTCTCCAGGACGAATACCTGGAATAAAAGCACCCGAGCGTTTTAGGTTATCGGCAATCTCTTTAGGATTAAAAACTAAAGAAGTGTAGAAGAAGCAAAAAGTCACGATTAATACTGTGAATAATAAAATATTTAAAGGCTGGCCAGGTCCAAGAACCAAAGCAAGGTCAGCTAAAAATTCATAACCATCATTATTACCAAACCAGGTTCCTAGAGACTGCGGGAACAATAAAAATGAACTGGCAAAAAGAGCTGGGATAACACCTGCCATATTAACTTTCAGCGGCAAATGACTGGACTGCCCCTGATACATTTTTCGACCTTGTTGGCGCGGAGCATAGTTAACAGTAATCCTTCTCTGAGCTCTCTCAACAAAAACGACACAAGCTATTACTACAGCTGCAAGTACAGCAACAACAAATAAGGCTAAGGGTTGAATCTGACCTTCCGCCGCCTGCTCTAAAGCTTGCCCTATTGCCGCCGGAAGACTGGCTACAATACCTGAGAAAATAAGCAGAGAAATTCCATTACCTACACCACGTTCTGTGATCTGTTCACCTAACCACATTAGGAACATAGCGCCCGTGATTAATGAAACAATAGCTGTAAAGTAAAAGCTAAAGTTAGGTTCAAAAGAAATAGGAGCAAGTAAACCAGTTGTAATCGCTACTGCTTGAACACTTGCAAATAATAGAGCTCCATAACGAGTGTACTGACTTATTTTACGACGTCCGGCTTCACCTTCTTTCTTTAACTGTTCAAGTTGCGGAGTAGTAGCCGTCAACAACTGCATAATAATAGACGAGGTAATATAAGGCATAATCCCAAGTGCGAAGATGCTCATTCTTTCAATAGCACCACCTGAGAACATATTAAAAAGACCTAGGAAGGTACCTTGATTTTGATTAAATAAAGCTTGTAACTGATCTGGGTTAATTCCTGGAACAGGGATATGAGTACCAATTCTGTACACGAAAATAGCAAGCAAGACAAAAAATAATCTGGCTTTTAGTTCAGCCAAACCATCTCCTTTTCCTGCTTGCATTCCTGCTTGTGCTAAACCTTTTTTAGCCATTTTCGGTATCTATTTAGTACTCTTGATTAATCTTCGATTTTGCCGCCAGCTGCTTCAATAGCTGATCTAGCACCTTTAGTGACACGCAAACCTTTTAAAGTAACTGGTTTAGTGATCTCACCAGACAACATCACTTTAACTCTTTTAATATTTCTATTAATGATGTTGGCCTTTTCCAAAGCTGTCAAATCAATAACATCGGCCTCAACTTTGTTTAATTCAGAAGTTCTAACTTCAGTCGTTACCATTCCGATACGTGAGGTAAAACCAAACTTTGGAAGGCGCTTTTGTAAAGGCATTTGACCGCCCTCAAAACCTGGCTGAACAGTACCGCCAGAACGAGACTTTTGACCTTTATGACCACGACCAGCAGTTTTACCTAAACCACTACCAATACCACGTCCTACTCTTTTTTTAGTATGAGTTGCACCTGGAACATTATTTAAAGTATTTAATCTCATTTTACTCTCCCTCAACCTCTACAAGGTGACGGACCTTATTAATCATGCCACGAACCGAAGCAGTATCTTCAAGTTCAACTTGATGACGAACTCGACGCAGTCCAAGACCAGTTACGCAAGCTTTATGCTTGGGTAAAGCACCAATAAAGCTTTTTACTAAAGTCACTTTTACTGTTTTCTCTGCCATCACTACTTACCTGTTTTTAACTTTGCTGGTTAACCAACAATCTCTTCAATTTTCTTACCGCGTTTATTAGCAATCTCTTGAGGAGAACGCATATGCTGTAAACCTTTAAAAGTAGCTCGCACTACGTTCACTGGATTAGTAGAGCCATAACACTTCGCGAGTACATTATGCACTCCAGCTAACTCAAGAATCGCACGCATCGCACCGCCAGCAATTACGCCAGTACCTTCAGATGCTGGCTGCATATAAATGTTTGATGCTCCATGACGGGCTTTAACCGGATATTGCAATGTGCCGCCATCAAGTTTTACCGTAATCATGTTACGACGTGCAGCTTCCATAGCCTTCTGAATTGCCAATGGCACTTCACGTGCTTTACCACGTCCAAAACCTACTCGACCATTACCATCACCAACAGCAGTCAAGGCTGTGAAACCAAATATACGACCACCTTTTACAACTTTAGCCACGCGGTTAACTTGGATAAGCTTTTCCTGCATGCCTTCTTCGTTTTTGTTCTGTTCGTTTTTAAAAGCCATAATCTAAAACTCCAGTCCGCCTTCTCGTGCCGCATCAGCCAAAGCCTTAACTCGACCATGATACTGATAACCACCACGATCAAATGCTACTTTAGTAATGCCTGCCGATTTAGCTTTTTCGGCTATTTGTTTACCAATTTCTACAGCAGACTCAACATTGCCAGTTTTCTTAGCACCTAAAGAAGAGGCCGCAGCCAGTACCAAGTTATCTGGAGAAATAATCTGAGCATAAATATGACGTGGGCTACGATATACCGTTAAGCGGTTTACGCGTAATTCACTGATCTTTGCTCTCGCTCTTCTGGCTCTACGCAGACGCGATTGTTTTTTCTCGTTCATTGCTTCTATTGCCTCAATTAAACTTTTATCTACTGTAGTTTTAAGTCTTACTTATTTTTTCTTAGCTTCTTTACGATAGACATATTCATCTGTGTATCGAATACCTTTACCTTTGTAAGGCTCAGGTGGTCTAAACGCTCTGATCTCAGCTGCAGCCTGACCGAGTTTCTGTTTGTCAGAACCTTTCAGAACAATCTCAGTTTGACTTGGTGTCTCAGCACTAATACCTTCAGGTAATTGATAATCAATTGGGTGCGAATAACCCACAACCAAATTTAACGTTTTACCTTGTGCTTTGGCACGATAACCAACACCAATCAAAGTTAATTTTTTCTCAAAGCCTTTGCTTACACCAACAACCATATTATTAACTAAAGAACGATAGGTTCCTGCTAAAGCGACCGCAGTTTTAGCGTTACCATTTGCAGACAACTTAAGTTGGTTATCTTCATTAACAATGCTGACTTGATCGTGCAAAGGCAATTCAAGCGAACCCTGAGTTCCTTTAACAGAAATCATTCCATTCGCGATATTTGCTTCAACACCGCTTGGTAAATCAACTGGGCTATTTGCTATTCTGGACATAAGCTTGCTCTATAAAAATCTTATAAATTTAAAAAACGGTGCAAAGAATCTCGCCACCAATACCTGCTTCTTGTGCTGACCTACCGGTCATAACGCCTTTATTAGTAGATAAAATTGCAACACCAAGACCGGCTCTAACTTCTGGCAACTCTTCTTTCGATACGTAGTGACGTAAACCAGGTCGACTACCACGATGCAATTCTTCAATCACTGGCTTTCCATTGAAATATTTTAGATCAACAGTAACAACTGGTTTAACCAAGTCATCACTAACCTGATAACCATTAATGTAGCCTTCTTCTTTAAGCACGTGCAGAAGCGAAAGCTTAATTTTAGAAGCAGGACAGCTAACAGTCTCTTTGTTGACTAACTGTGCATTTCTGATTCTGGTTAAAAGATCAGCTATTGGATCAGACATTGACATTCTTTTATTCTCCTAGTGCTCGCTGTTACCAGCTTGCTTTCGTTAAACCGGGAACATCACCACGCATTGCAGCTTCTCTCAGTTTATTTCTGCACATCTTAAATTTTCTATAAACACCATGCGGACGGCCAGTAATCTGACAACGCTGCATTTGACGAACAGGGCTTGCATCACGAGGTAATTTTTGCAATTTAACCTGTGCTTCCCATTTTTCATCGTCAGAAGCCGTAGGGCTGCTGATAACAGCTTTCAACGCTTCTCTCTTAGCAGCATATTTAGCTACTAGCTTGCTGCGTTTGTCTTCCCTTGCAATCATTGATGTTTTAGCCATTAAACTATCCTCTTTATATTCTGCTTAGGCTTGCGCTTTCTTTTCAGCTGCCATTTCACCGCCTTTAAGAGGGAATTGCATCGCTCGTAACAAGGCACGGCCTTCATCGTCACTCTTTGCCGTAGTAGTGATAGTAATATCCATACCTCTTATGGTATCGATTTTGTCGTAATCAATTTCTGGAAAAATAATTTGCTCAGTAACCCCAAGGGCATAATTTCCACGACCATCAAAGGATTTATGATTCAATCCTCGGAAGTCACGAATACGTGGAATTGCAACATTAACCAAACGGTCTAAGAACTCGTACATTCTATTTCCACGTAGAGTTACTTTAGCTCCTACAGGCCACCCTTCACGGATCTTAAACCCTGCAATAGATTTTCGAGCCAAAGTCACTACAGGCTTCTGCCCACTGATTTGAGTTAAATCACCCAAAGCATTTTCTAGTACTTTCTTATCACCAAAATCAGCATTACCCATATTGATTACCACTTTAGTAATCTTTGGTACTTGCATAGGGTTATCATAAGAAAACTGCTTGGTCAGTTCCGGAATGATTTCGCTTTTATATATTTCTCTTAATCGGGCCATTTTTCTAACCTGTTACCTATTTCTGTTAATCAATCAGAGAGCTATCTGATTTGAAAATACGAAGTTTTGAACCGTCTTCAACTTTAAAACCTACTCGATCTGCTTTTTCGGTTTTAGGATTAAAAATGGCTACATTAGAAATCTGAATTCCAGCTTCTTTTTCTACAATACCGCCCTGCTGTCCAATATTTGGATTAGGGCGTGTATGCCTTTTAACCATATTTATTCCTGAGACAATCAGGCGACCATTATCAAGCACACGCGTGATCTTGCCACGTTTACCTTTATCGCGACCTGCCAACACAATTATTTCATCATCTCTTTTAAGCTTTTGCATGAGCCTGTTTTCAACCTCTACTAAATCTTTTTGTCTCTAGAACTACTTACTGTTCTTAAAATATTCTTAACTAAAGTACTTCAGGAGCCAGAGAAATAATTTTCATAAATTTCTCATTTCGCAACTCACGAGTTACCGGACCAAATACACGAGTGCCTATCGGGGCATCTTGAGCATTCAGTAGAATGGCCGCATTATCATCGAACTTAATCAACGAACCATCTTGTCTGCGTACACCACTTCTCGTACGCACCACCAAAGCAGTTAATACTTGGCCTTTTTTCACTTTACCGCGAGGAATAGCTTCCTTTACAGTAACTTTAATAACATCACCAATTCTGGCATAACGTCTGTGAGAGCCGCCAAGCACCTTGATGCACATGACGCGTCTTGCACCGCTATTATCGGCCACATCTAAATATGACTGTGTTTGAATCATCTAACTTCTCCGCGCCTCTCTAGACCCTACAATTTAACTTTACTCTTAAACCTGTGTCGCTTTTTCATCAACTGAAACAAGAGACCAAGTCTTCATTTTTGAAATTGGACGTACTTCTTTGATAGTGACCGTATCACCAGGTACACACTCATTAGCTTCATCATGAGCATGTAGCTTTGAGGATTTAGTAACATATTTGCCATAAACAGGATGCTTAACACGTCTCTCAACCATTACAGTGACGGTTTTATCCATTTTATTACTGACAACTTTACCAGTAGCTGTACGTGCACGTTTTTCTTCTGACATAACTTGTGACATCTCTTAAGAACCTGCTTTTTCACTAATCAGAGTTTTCACTCTGGCAATATCTTTTCTAACAACATTCAACAGATGAGTCTGATTCAATTGACCCGTTGATTTCTGTATTCTGTGGTTAAACTGATCACGCAATAAGCCAACTAAAACTTCATTTAGTTCTACAACAGATTTTTCTCTTAACTCTGTAACATCTAAACCGGCCATTACATCACCACCCTTTTAGCAAACTTGGTTGCGAACGGTAACTTTGCAGCTGCTAGAGAAAAGGCTTCTGCAGCCAACTCTTCGCTCACACCTTCAATTTCAAATAAAACCTTACCTGGTTGAATTAAGGCAACCCAATATTCAACACTACCTTTACCTTTACCTTGACGAACTTCTAAAGGTTTTTTGGTAATAGGCTTGTCTGGAAAAACACGAATCCAGATTTTTCCACCACGTTTAACGTGACGAGTTAAAGCACGTCGAGCAGATTCGATCTGGCGAGCAGTCAAACGCCCACGATCCATCGCTTTCAAACCGTATTCGCCAAAACTAATAGTACTACCGCGATGCGCAAGACCACGATTACGGCCTTTCATCTGTTTGCGGAATTTGGTTCGCTTCGGTTGTAACATCTCTCGACTACCTCTTTAAAAACTCTTTTTACTTGCTTTCTGGAGCAGCAGCTTCTTCGCCAAAGTCGAATACTTCACCTTTGAAGATCCAGACTTTCACACCAATAATTCCGTAGGTAGTCAAAGCTTCACTGGTTGCATAATCGATATCGGCACGCAAAGTATGCAATGGCACACGACCTTCATGATATCGCTCAGATCGTGCAATCTCAGCACCACCTAAACGACCACTTACTTGAACCTTGATACCTTCAGCACCTTGACGCATAGCATTTTGCATTACTCGCTTCATTGCACGACGGAACATTACACGACGCTCAAGCTGTTGCGAAACACTGTCAGCAACTAATTGAGCATCAAGATCCGGCTTACGGATCTCTTCAATATTAATATGTACAGGCACGCCCATTTTGGCAGTTAGCTGATTACGCAATTTCTCAACATCTTCACCTTTTTTACCAATCACGATGCCGGGGCGGGCTGTGTAAATAGTAATTCTGGCTGTTTGAGCTGGACGCTCAATTTCAACACGCGAAACTGAAGCTGCTGCCAACTTCTTTTTCACGATGTCGCGAACTTCCATATCTTGTAACAAGTTATTTGCGTAATCTTTTCCACTGGCATACCAAACCGATGTATGTTTTTTAACAATACCTAGTCTTATGCCTGTTGGATTTACTTTTTGCCCCATGCTTGCCTCTTCTTAATTAAACTAGTTAGCGCTGCTATCAGCGACTTTAACTGTGATATGACAATAGCGTTTTAAAATTCTGTCTGCTCTGCCTTTTGCGCGTGGTCGAATACGCTTTAAAGTTGTGCCTTCGTCTACAAAAACAGTACTCACACGCAACTCATCGATATCAAGACCTTCATTATGCTCAGCATTTGCAATAGCCGAGTTCAAAACTTTCTTGATGATCTCTGCACCCTTTTTTGGACTAAAGGTCAGGATTTCTAGAGCTTGCTCTACACCCAAACCTCGAATCTGGTCTGCAACAAGACGCGCTTTTTGCGCTGAAAGGTTTACACCTTTATGTACCGCTGACACTTCCATCTCTCTAAACCTCAATAAACTTTCTAATTAGCTGTAAGCTTTAACGCGCTTTTTTATCCGCAGTGTGGCCGCGATAGGTACGCGTCACAACAAACTCACCTAATTTATGACCAACCATATCTTCTGAAATAAGAATCGGCACATGCTGGCGACCATTATGAACAGAAATAGTTAAACCAAGCATTTCCGGAGAAACCATGGATCTACGCGACCAAGTTTTAATTGGTCTTCTATCATTACTATCAGCGGCTACTTGTACTTTCTTCAATAAATGAAGATCAATAAATGGCCCTTTCTTTAGCGATCTTGGCACAGTTCTACCTACCCTTATCTATGAGCATTTCTGCGGCGAATAATCATATTATTCGTGCGCTTGTTAGTTCTAGTTTTATAACCTTTAGTTGGCGTACCCCAAGGAGAAACTGGATGGCGACCACCTGAAGTTCTACCCTCACCACCACCATGAGGATGATCTACTGGGTTCATAGCGACACCACGAACAGTTGGTCGCACACCACGCCATCTCTTGGCGCCAGCTTTACCTAATGAGCGTAAAGCATGCTCACTATTTGAAACTTCACCAAGCGTAGCTCGGCAATCTGACAAAACTTTTCTCATCTCACCAGAACGTAAACGCAATGTTGCGTACTGGCCTTCACGAGCAACCAGCTGAACAGAAGTGCCAGCACTTCGAGCTACTTGAGCGCCCTTACCAGGCTTCAATTCAACACAATGCACCGTACTACCCACTGGGATATCACGTAGAGCAAGACAGTTACCAGGCTTCATCGGCGCAGTAGAACCTGAAAGCACAGTATCACCGGCAGAAACCTTTGCCGGAGCGATAATGTAACGACGCTCACCATCTGCATAAAGCACTAATGCGATATTTGCGCTGCGGTTTGGGTCATATTCTAGACGCTCGATTACCGCAGGTATGCCATCTTTATTACGCTTAAAATCTATAATTCGATACTTTTGTTTATGACCACCACCAACATGACGGGTAGTAATACGACCAGCATTATTTCGACCACCATTTTTAGATTTCTTCTCTAATAAAGGCGCATAAGGCTCACCCTTATGTAGATCAGGATTAACAACCTTAACGACAAAGCGACGTCCTGGTGAGGTAGGTTTAGTTTTTACAATAGCCATTATCTTCTCCTACCCTTAACCTATATTTGCAAAATCAATTTCTTGACCTTGCTCTAATCTGATATAGGCTTTTTTCCAATCAGAACGACGACGAGTTCTACCGCCTGCTGCTCTTTTGGTTTTACCTTTAACTTTTAAAACCTGCACATCTTTAACCTGAACATCAAACAAGCTTTCAATCGCTTCTTTGATTTCTGGTTTAGTTGCATCAATAGCCACTTTGAAAGTAACTTGATTATTTAACTCAGAAATAATCGATGTTTTCTCTGAGATATGCGGCCCACGAATAATGGTTAATATGCGTTCTTGATTCATGCCAGCATCCCCTCTACTTTCTTGAGAGCTGACACTGTCATCAGCACCTTATCAAAACCAATCAAACTAACAGGATCTACTGCAGCGGCATCACGCACATCCACTTTGTAAAGATTACGAGAAGCCAAATACAAGTTTTTATCCACTTCTTCGCTCACAATCAAAACATCTTTCAAATCGTATTCTGAAAGCTTCTGAATGAGACCTTTAGTTTTGTGATTTTCTAGAGTGAATTCGTCAACTACTAAGAGTCTTTCTTGACGAACTAATTCGGAAAGAATGCAACGTAGAGCACCACGATACATTTTCTTATTAATTTTTTTAGAGTGATCTTGAGGCCTTGCCGCAAAAGTAACACCACCAGCACGCCAGATCGGCCCTCTTGTGGTACCCGAACGAGCGCGACCAGTACCTTTTTGACGCCATGGTTTTTTACCACCACCACTCACCTCAGAGCGCGTTTTTTGCTTAACTGAGCCTTGACGGGCTCCAGCCATATAAGTCACTACAACCTGATGAA
>CBFIHS010000012.1:36454-46530 GCA_965662565.1 Pseudohongiellaceae bacterium
TTTCGTTAAACTCTTTAGCGAAACTCTCATCAGAAACTGAAACTTTTTTACCCGTCTTGTTACCGGGTGCTGCAACATTAATATCCATTGCTACCCCCTAGACGTCTTAACTTTAACTGTTGGCGAAATGATCACATCTGCTCCTGTTGCTCCAGGTACTGCACCTTTGATCATGAGAAGATTATTTTCTGTATCAACTTTAACCACTTCCAGGCCTTGTGTTGTAACTTGCTCACTACCCATATGGCCTGGAGTTTGACATTGACCGATAGAACCAGGAGCTCTATGAGATAGAGAGTTACCATGAGTGGCATCTTGCATACGAAAATTGTAGCGCTTGATCACGCCTTGAAAGCCTTTACCTTTAGAGGTTCCAGTCACATCGACTATCTGCCCAGCTTCAAACTTCTCAACAGTGAATTCTGAGCCTGCGGCAATTTCTTGCTCACTTAACTCAGCGTCATCAGTACGAAATTCCCAAAGACCGCTGCCAGCTGCAACACCCGCTTTTGCGAAATGACCTGCTTCTGATTTTGAAATATGCGAAGCCTTCACAGAACCCGCAGTGACTTGAATAGCACTATATCCATCAACTTCCACAGTTTTTACCTGCGTCACTCGGTTTGGTAGTACTTCCACAACTGTTACGGGTACAGAAGACCCTGCTTCGGTGAAAATGCGAGTCATCCCGCTTTTTCGACCGACTAAGCCAATCGACATTATAATAACCTCATCGTGTATGGGGCTTTAACCCACTATGGCTGCTTACGCATCACACCATGTTATGTTTGATCTCTACACCTGCTAGAGACAACTACTTGTTGTATTTATAGTGCCAGCTTTAAGGAGGCAGACACTTACTTCAAATTCTTAGTACTTCTTATTAATTTTTAGTACTTCTTATTAATTCTTATTAATTCTTATTAATTCTTACTGTTTAGCACTTTAAGCTAACAGTTAACCCAGACTAATCTGGACTTCTACACCTGCTGCTAGATCAAGCTTCATTAGAGCATCAACAGTCTTTTCTGTTGGCTCTACAATATCCAGGAGACGCTTATGCGTTCTAATTTCATACTGGTCACGTGCATCTTTGTTAACGTGTGGCGAAATCAAAATCGTAAATCTTTCTTTACGAGTGGGTAAAGGAATAGGCCCTTTAACTTGCGCACCTGTTCGCTTTACTGTTTCTACAATTTCCAAAGTAGATTTATCAATAAGCCCATGATCAAAGGCTTTTAACCTAATTCTGATTCGCTGGTTCTGCATGCGACCAACATCTCCCGTATATTGTTAAAGAACATTTTATTTCCGGTTAGAGGCGAGGCCTTTTATCCCGTGAAAAAAGAGCGCAAATTGTAAGGATGCGCACTCCTACTGTCAAGCACTGTATTGCTCTAAATTGTAATTATTTCGAATCGAGTTTTTCGTATCTAAGGCCTAATATTCAAGGAACTCTATTAAAGCGGCACTTATACTTGGGGAACGCATGTTTAGGATCAGCGGAATAGCGACATTAATGATCGTTTCAGGGCTTGGAATGACGTGAATGGCATCCTCAACATCTGCGATAGTCATGCTAGCAACAGTCTCTCCCAATATACTATTGACAGTTTCAACCGTATGAATTGCCCCAAACATTATGCCAATCACTTCAATATCACCCTCTTCAATTTCCAACACTAAAGGCCCACCAGAGCTAGACCCTGTGGCATCGCAATTGGTATACAGCGAATGACTAGTCCCAAGTATAGCTCTAGGAGTCGGTTGCCAGATCGAGCATTTATCTGCCACCTGAATACGGGCGTCCCCCTGCAGAGGGTTAAGATCCCCCCATACAATTTAATTTTACCCTTTCCAGCCTGTAAAAAAGCCATTAGTTCGGCGTAAGTCTTGCTCGTAATAGGTATGGTCTTTACAGGACTTGAAAGCTCAAGTTTAGTGAGCCCCCAATCATTTTTAATAAAATCTCTACTATTCTCTTGGACAAGATTACCTGCCTCAGTCTCAGTTAAGGGCACTGAGTTTTCGATGGTATTTTCGACTCCGAAAGGTACAAACCTACAGTTCTTGTTAGCTTCACCATCATTAATATCTTTCAATGCATGCCCTGAGGAAAGTATCAAGCCAGTTTCTTCACCTTGACCAATATCGATAAAAAAACCCGTACTGAGTCTGGAACGACCAGTTTTTGCAGCATTACAATAGATTTTTCCGGTTGAACGAACAGTGCTCTTCTCAATCTCAGATTCCGGATCTCTCTTATTAATTCCATCATAAGTGAAATTAATCGCATAAGAGGAATCCAGCATTATCAATGCTGTAATTGAAATGGTGCTTATAAGCTTTACTAAATACATATCATACGAATCTATCTTGATAAGAAGATAAATAACAATTAAGTGTAAATATCTCCGCAAAATATCCTTATTCTTATGTTTAAACTCAACTGACAATACTGGTATTCTTTGCGTATCTATTTTAAAGGAGTCTACAGTGAAAACTAAAATAATAAATGTAACTGTCGGTGGGCTATTAGCTATTAGTTTACCAATGTCAGCTTTGGCCCAAGGTGGCCGCCCAGCACTACCAGAGTTCCCAGCCCACTTTACTTCAGATCAAGCCGATAATGGTGAGGCTTTGTATCAAGCAAACTGCCTAGTCTGCCACGGCGAAAGTTTAAACAATGGCGAATTTGGGGCCCCATTGAAAGGTAACTCATTTTCGACTCGTTGGGCTGGTATTAGTATGGATAACTTCTTTAATAGTGCTACCGAAATGCCTCCCGGTGGTGCTAATACCTTTAGTAAAGAAGAATATGCCGATATGGTGGCCTTTATTTTAAGAGAAAATGGCATTCCAGCTGGGGAAGAAGCCTTACCTACTGATTCTACACAATTAGCGAATTTGTTTGTCCCTGGCACCGGGAATAATAGCGCCCAGGCAGTAAGAAGAAGCGGTGGTCCAGGGGGTGGTTTTGCGCCAGGTGTAGTAATACCTGAGTGGAACACTGGCCCTAACCCAATAGATAGTCTATCAGATGTAAGTGATGAGCTTCTGGCTAACCCCCCGGCTTCATCTTGGTTGAACTGGCGTCGTACTCACGATGCGATGGGGTTCAGTCCGCTAGATCAAATCAATAAAAATAATGTGGATGACCTTAGAGTAGCCTGGTCATTAAGCCTTCCTGCTGGCCCCAATGAATCTACTCCATTGGTCCATGAAGGCGTCATGTTTGTCCACAGTTTTGGGGACAACATTATGGCTTTAAATGCCGTCACAGGCGATGAACTTTGGCATTACAAACACGAATTGCCTGAAGGAGCTAGAGCCAGTGTAAAACGTAACATCTCAATCTATGGCGACAAAATCTATGCGGGAACATCTGACCAAAAAGTCATAGCTCTAGACATGCGAACAGGCAAACTTGCTTGGGAAACAGATATTGGTGCTTCTATTACTGGCGGACCTACTGTTGCCCAAGGTGTGGTGATGCAAGGCACACTGATGAGCCGACAACCCAACCTAACCCCAGGAGGAGGCTTCATTCAGGCACTTGATGCAGAGACGGGTGAGAAAATTTGGCGATTCAATTCCATCCCAAGACCTGATGAGTTTGGAGGAAACACATGGAACGGCGTACCTTATGAAGAAAGAAATGGTGGCTCGTTCTGGACTTCTGGCTCCTATGACCCAGAAAACAATCTAGTGTATTTCGCCCCATCACCAACTTACGATACAGCTCAATTGGTCAATCCTGTGAATCGACCTGGTATCAATAATGACGGACTCTACACTAATTCTACGCTTGCTTTGCGGCCTGAGACAGGTGAACTAGTCTGGCATTTCCAACACATGAATAATGACCAGTTTGATATGGACTGGATCTTTGAGCGGATTATCACTGATCTCAATGTTGGTGGCCGCGAACGACGCGTTTCACTGACTGCTGGTAAACAAGGGTTTTACGATGCCAATGATGCAGTAACTGGCGAGTACTTATTCTCTTATGACATGGGTCTGCAAAACTTTATTCTTGGAGTTGACCCTGAAACTGACCGTAAAATTGTGGATATGTCTTTATATCCAGATGGTGAAAGAAAATTAGTTTGCCCACATGCTGGTGGCGGACGAAGCTGGATTCCTAGTGCATACAACCCAGAGACTCAGACCTTGTATGTGCCAGCAGTTGAGTCTTGTATGGACTTTATGCCAACTGGAGATGGTATGGGCAGTGGAGCTCTCTCAGCGGGCTATAACTGGATGATACGTCCACGTGATGGAAGCGACGGGCTGTATGGACATATTCAAGCAATAAACGTATCTGAAAACATGACACAAGCTTGGATAGAGCGTCAACGCGCTCCTCAATCAACAGGTCTTCTAGCTACTGCTGGTGGACTCGTTTTCGGAGGAGCACTAGACCGTAATCTGACCGCTTATGACGATAGAAGCGGAGAAATCCTATGGCAAACAAAACTAAGTGATGTCCCAAATACTAGTCCGGTAACTTTTGCTGTGGATGGCAAACAGTATGTCGCGATCGTAGTTGGTTATGGTGGAGCACAAGCTGCGACCTTCCCTAAACTGGTTCCTGAAATAACTTTACCATCAGAACCGAGCTCTTCAGTTTGGGTATTTGAACTGCCATAAATGTTCAGCTTTATCAGTTATAAAACCCCTCAGTAGAGGGGTTTTTTTTATCCTATAGCCAAGGAATGGCTGAAAGATTTTATTCCTGGCACAAAAAAGCCCTCTAAAGAGGGCTTTTTTTTAAGCTTAATAATAGAAAGCTTTAACCATTTTTCATGATAGTTTCAGCAACATTATTTGGTACTTCCGCGTACTTATTAAACTCCATAGTATAAGTTGCACGTCCTTGAGTAGCTGAACGCAGATCAGTGGAATAACCAAACATCTCTGACAATGGCACTTCAGCATTAATTACTTTACCAGATGAAGTATCTTCCATACCTTGAACAATACCACGACGACGATTCAAGTCACCCATGACATCTCCCATGTACTCTTCAGGGGTAACCACTTCAACTTTCATGATTGGTTCTAGCAAGGCAGCATCAGCTTCAAGGGCACCTTTCTTCAAAGCTTGTGAACCGGCAATTTTAAAAGCCATTTCCGAGGAGTCAACATCATGGAAAGATCCATCAAAAAGTGTCACTTTCATTGCTAGTAAAGGATAACCAGCCAAACAACCGTTTTTCATTTGCTCTTGAACACCCTTATCAACTGCTGGGATGTATTCTCTGGGAACAGCACCACCAACAATTTCATTGACAAATTCGTATTCAGAATCAGCAGGCAAAGGCTCTAAGCGCAACCAAACATGTCCGTACTGACCGCGACCACCTGATTGCTTAACGTGCTTACCTTCGATTTCAATAGATTTACGTATCGTCTCACGATAAGCCACCTGGGGTTTACCGATATTAGCTTCAACGCTAAATTCACGACGCATACGGTCAACCAATACATCAAGGTGAAGCTCACCCATTCCAGAAATAATTGTCTGCCCAGACTCCTCATCGGTTTCAACTCGGAACGATGGATCTTCTTGCGCAAGTTTACCTAAAGCGATACCCATTTTTTCTTGGTCTGCTTTAGTTTTGGGTTCCACCGCAACCGAGATAACCGGCTCAGGGAAATCCATTTTTTCAAGCGTAATGTGATTGTTCTCAGCACAAAGAGTCTCACCGGTTGTGACGTCTTTTAAACCGATCGCGGCGGCTATGTCGCCAGCCAATACTTCTTTAATTTCTTCACGCGAATTCGCATGCATTTGCACCATACGGCCAACACGCTCTTTTTTATGTTTAAGCGGGTTGTATACACTGTCTCCAGACTTTAGCGTCCCAGAGTAAACTCGGAAGAAGGTAAGAGTTCCTACAAATGGGTCAGTTGCAATTTTAAATGCCAAGGCTGCAAAAGGTGCACTATCATCAGCTTCTCTTGCTTCCATTGTTTCGCCATCATCCAAAACACCTTGAATCGCTTTAACTTCAATAGGAGAAGGCATGTATTCAACAACAGCATCCAACATTGCTTGAACGCCTTTATTTTTAAAAGCAGAACCACACAGAGTAGGCACAATTTCGTTAGCAAGAGTTCTAATACGAAGACCTTGTTTAATCTCAGCTTCAGTTAACTCGCCACCCTCAAGATATTTGTCCATTAACTCTTCATTGGCTTCAGCAGCAGCTTCAACCATTTCTCCATGCCATTTTTCGGCTTCAGAGGTCATATCTTCAGGAATATCAGCATATTCGAAAGTAGTGCCTTGATCATCTTCATTCCAAATAATCTGCTTCATTTTCACCAAGTCAATCACGCCTTTAAATTCATCTTCAGCGCCAATGGCTAATTGAATAGGTACTGGAACCGCTCCTAAGCGTTCTTTCATTTGAGCAACAACTTTTAGGAAGTCAGCACCTGCTCGGTCCATTTTATTTACAAAAACCATACGTGGCACTTCATAACGATTAGCTTGACGCCATACTGTTTCTGTTTGAGGCTGAACACCAGAACTGGCACAAAGAACAACAACCGCACCGTCCAATACTCTTAAAGAACGCTCTACTTCAATTGTGAAGTCAACGTGTCCAGGAGTATCAATGATGTTTACGCGATGCTCTTCAAACTGCTTATCCATACCGTGCCAAAAACAAGTAGTCGCAGCAGAAGTAATCGTAATTCCGCGCTCTTGTTCTTGTTCCATCCAGTCCATTACAGCAGCACCATCATGAACCTCACCAATTTTGTGAGAAATACCTGTATAAAACAGAACACGTTCAGTTGTTGTAGTTTTACCTGCATCTACGTGAGCACAAATACCGATGTTGCGGTAACGTTTGATGGGGGTTTTTCTAGCCACGGTCAGACCTCAATAATTAAGTTGATAGTTAAAAGTAAACAATTCGATATTAGAAACGGTAATGAGAGAAAGCTTTGTTTGCTTCAGCCATGCGATGAACGTCTTCACGTTTCTTCACGGCACTGCCTCTACCTTCTGCAGCATCCATGATTTCGCCAGCTAGGCGCAAAGCCATAGATTTCTCACCACGCTTACGGGAATGCTCAACCAACCAACGCATAGCCAAAGCATTGCGACGTTCTGGTCTTACTTCAACTGGAACTTGATAGGTAGCACCACCAACACGGCGAGATTTCACTTCAACCAATGGTGCAATATTGTCCAGTGCGGTTTCAAATGTCTCCAATGGTTCTTTGCCACCTTTTTCTGTGACAACTTCTAAAGCACCATAGACAATTTTTTCAGCAACAGATTTCTTTCCATCAACCATTACATGGTTCATGAATTTAGCAAGAATTTTGTTTCCAAATTTAGGATCAGGTAAAACTTCGCGTTTAGCGACAACTCTTCTTCTAGGCATTTTTTCCTCTCTTCAGGGCCTCCGGGATTAAGGCTGCATATTGAATATATACAATTTTCACCCGGCCTTACTGTTTAGATAATGTTGTTATTTCGGACGTTTGGTTCCGTATTTAGATCGACCTTGCTTACGGTCGGCAACACCAGATGTATCAAGACTTCCACGTACAGTGTGATAACGTACACCAGGCAAGTCTTTAACCCTACCACCACGGATCAACACCACTGAATGCTCTTGTAGATTATGACCTTCACCACCAATGTATGAGGTAACCTCGAAGGCATTGGTTAAACGTACACGGCAAACTTTACGCAGTGCAGAATTAGGTTTTTTAGGGGTAGTGGTATACACACGTGTGCAAACGCCACGACGTTGTGGACATCCCTGCAAAGCAGGCACATCACTTTTTTCAATTTTACTTCTTCTAGGCTTGCGAACCAGTTGGTTAACAGTTGCCATGCATTACTCCTGCACTACTTAAATAGTATTCTTTGATTATTCTAAAAGAGGCGCGATTTTAAAGACCCGCTCTCCGATAGTCAACCACTGTTAGTTTTCAAAAAGGAGCCAGAGTTATTCAATTCAATGAATATCAATAACTATGACTCCATGATTAAGCTCTTTTTAACTAATTTTACTCTTCAACTCCTGAAGTTGAGGCTGACTCAACTTCAGATTTCAAAGCTTCACTCAATGCTGCTTCCACATCACTAGCAGAAACGGTATCGCTTTCTTCTTCAGCAAGACGCTTGGCTTCAGCTTGTAAACGACGTGTTTCATGATAAGTCAGACCTGTACCTGCTGGTATCAGTCGTCCAACTACAACGTTTTCTTTCAAGCCGTGTAGGTAATCTTTCTTACCAGTAACAGCTGCTTCAGTTAGTACACGCGTAGTTTCTTGGAAAGAAGCCGCAGAAATAAATGATTCAGTTGCTAAAGACGCCTTCGTAATACCTAGTAATACTCGATCAAATTTAGCAGGTTGCTTGTCAGCAGCCCTCAGCTTCTCATTTTCCATTCTGACTTTGATGTACTCAACTTGCTCACCTTTAATGAAAGAAGAGTCTCCCATATCAAGAATTTCAGCTTTGCGTAACATTTGACGAACAATTACTTCAATGTGCTTATCATTGATACGCACACCCTGGAGTCGATAAACATCCTGTACTTCCGTAACGATATACGAAGCCAAAGCCTCAACACCTTTCAGGCGAAGAATATCGTGTGGGCTTGGTGGACCATCAGATACCACCTCACCTTTCTCAATCGACTCACCTTCAAAGACGGTCATTTGACGCCATTTTGGAATCAATACCTCATAATGGTCACTTCCATCAGTTGGTGTGATTACAAGACGACGTTTACCTTTAGTTTCTTTACCAAAGCTGACCGTACCTGAGATTTCTGCCAAGATGGCTGGCTCTTTAGGTTTACGGGCTTCAAATAAATCAGCAACCCTAGGCAAACCACCAGTAATATCACGAGTTTTCGACCCCTCTTGAGGAATACGCGCAATGACATCACCAATATTTACCTGAACACCATCTTCCACTCCAACAATTGCTTTAGCGGGTAAGAAGTAGTGAGCAGGAACATTAGTACCTGGCAGCTCTAACTCTTTACCTTTCGCGTCAAATAAAGTGATAGCTGGACGCAGATCTTTACCAGCAGAAGGACGTTCAGAAGGATCCATCACAGAAATACTAGAAAGACCTGTGATTTCATCAGTCTGATGAGTGACACTTAAGCCCTCTTCCATGCCATCAAATTTAACCTTGCCGGCTACCTCAACAACAATTGGATGCGTATGCGGATCCCAACTTGCAACCACCTGACCAATCTCTACTTCTGACTTGTCTTGACCATTAATCACAGCACCGTAAGGTAGCTTATAACGCTCACGTTCACGGCCTTGAGTATCATTAACAATTAATTCACCCGATCGCGATACAACAACTAATTCACCGCTAATTTTTTGTACGGTTTTCATATTATGCAAATGGATGGTACCGGTAGTTTTCACCTGAACACTATCCGCAGCAGTTGCTCTAGAAGCAGCACCACCAATATGGAATGTACGCATAGTTAGCTGTGTACCTGGCTCACCAATTGATTGTGCCGCAACGACACCAATGGCTTCGCCAATGTTAGCAAGATGACCACGACCTAAGTCACGACCATAGCAAAGACGACAGATACCTTGTTCAGCTACACAAGTAATAGCAGATCGCACGATAACCTCATCGATACTGTTGGTTTCCAACATATCGATCATTTTTTCATCAATCATAGTGTTTGCAGCAATGATCGTATTACCTTCAGAGTCGACGACATCACGCGCTACAACACGACCCAAAACACGTTCACCAAGAGGCGCAATAATATCTCCGCCTTCAATTACTGGTGTCATAACCAAACCTGTATCGGTTCCGCAATCAGCTTCTTTAATGACTAGATCTTGCGAAATATCAACTAATCGACGAGTCAAGTAACCTGAGTTTGCTGTTTTAAGAGCCGTATCAGCAAGACCTTTACGAGCACCATGCGTAGAAATAAAGTACTGAAGAACATTCAAACCTTCACGAAAGTTTGCGGTAATTGGCGTTTCAATGATAGAACCATCTGGCTTGGCCATTAGACCACGCATCCCACCTAATTGACGCATCT
>CBFIHS010000013.1:0-43043 GCA_965662565.1 Pseudohongiellaceae bacterium
CATATCCCCAATAATCTCCATACGTCCTTTAACTGGAGAAACTACCGCTACAGCTTGAAGAGAACGATCAAAGTTAAAAGAATCTTGCTGACTTTCTATAGCCATAAGAGCTGTCAAGGTCGCCAAAACATTACTAATATTAAAATATCCAAGTAGTCCCACCTCTATACTGCCGCTCCCCCAAGGACTCACAATATCCAATGCAAAACCATTACGATTACAATCGATTTTTTCTGGATAAACATCTGCTTGAGAGTTACTTAAACTATAGGTATAGCTTTTTACTTGACGGGATAAACTATTGAGAATTTCTACACTGAATAAATCATCCATATTCAAGACGACAGCTTTTAGTTGAGAGCCGCTGAATAATTTAAGCTTCTCTTGACCGTAAGCTTTCATCGAACCGTGATAATCAAGATGGTCTCTTGTAAGATTAGTGAAGATGGCCAATTCAAATTCATGAATACAAACTCTGCCTTGCTTAAGTCCATGCGAGGACACCTCCATCACCATAGTGTCGACTTGTTGCTGCGCCATCTCACTGAATATTTTTTGGAGAACTACAGGATCCGGTGTTGTCGAAGGCCTATTCTCACCAACACTGAGATAGTCATTTCCATAAACCCCATACCCCAAAGTGCCGCTTGTCCCAGAAATATGATCTAAGCTCGATAAACTTTGAGCCAAGAACTGGCAAACACTTGTTTTACCATTAGTCCCAGTTATACCTACTAAATGAAAATGATCTGCAGGATAGTTAAAAAATGTTGCTGCTATTTTACTCAGCCTACTGGCAAGCTTATTGATAGGAATTATTGGCACTCCATTTTCACTCAAAATTTCTTGCCAAAGATCGCCCTTCTCAACTAAAACAGCCGAAGCTCCTTTTGTAATAACTTCTGATACAAAATCGCGCCCATCAAAATTTGCCCCTTTACAAGCGATAAACAGGTCGCCTCGCTCGATGCATCGACTATCTAGCTCTATTCCTGTTAGCTCAACATCAATCGCACTAGGAATTTCTACCTCTCCAGCCAGAAGCAAACTTAAACTCATTTGTTGAGACATACTCTTAGCCGTATTCATTGCCTCACTCCCGCAAGATCTGCATGAAAAGTATTATCTTCATCCACCAAACTTAAACTGGGCGTAACTTCCGGAACGATATCTGGAGCAACGTTTAAAATTCTTAAAGCACCTGCTGTGATTACTGAAAAAACCGGTGCGGCAACTTGTCCTCCCCCATACTCTTTACCTTGAGGCTCATGAATAGTGACAACAGTTACAATTTTAGGGTTACTTACCGGAGCGAAACCGGCAAAAAGGGAAATATAATTTTCGTCATCATATCCACCTTTCGCGACATCGTAGTACCAAGCTGTCCCAGTTTTTCCAGCCACACGATGTGTAGGAATATAAGCTCTAGTCCCAGTACCTCCATCACCAGGAGCAACAACGCTCTCGAGCATTGTGGTGACTTTTTCTGCCAACTCTTCACTTATTACTCGAGTCCCTACAACTTCATCATGGCTCTCAACCTTAAGGAGTGAAACCGGTTTTTGAATTCCGCCATTGGCATAAACCATATAAGCACTAGCCAGCTGCAAAGGAGAAACCTGAAAGCCATAACCATAACCCAAGGTAGCAATCTCTGAGTCACTCCAACGTGAATGATCGATTAATAAACCAGAAGATTCCCCTGGAAACCCTGTTCCAAGCGATTGCCCAAAACCAACCCTCTTAAGAATATCCAGCATAGGCTCTTGCCCCATCGCCAAAGCCAAACGACTAGCTCCTACTTGTGATGATTTCGCTAGAATCCTTTGCAGCGAAGACTCTCCATAATTCACAGGATCACGAATCGTTGATCGATCAACTCTTATATACCCCGGATTAGTATCAATAATACTTTCAGTATCGAAAAGACCACTTTCAAGTGCTGCGGTTATAGTGAATGTTTTGACAGTTGAGCCGGGCTCTAATGATTCAGCTATTGCTCGATTTTTTAGACCATCTAATTGATCACTTAAACTGGCGCGATTATTTGGGTTGTAGGAAGGCTGACTGACCATTGCCAAGATTTCTCCTGTTTCAACATCCAGCACAACTGCTGTTCCTGACTGCGCGTATCTTCTAGTAACCTCCTCTTTTAAGGCTTTGTATGCCAAAAACTGAATCTGCGAATCAATACTTAAGACCAAATCATTTCCAGGCTGAGCCAACTCATTAATCTTTAGCTCTTGAATAACACTACCATTACGGTCTTTTAGCACTTGTTTAGAGCCAGGAACTCCTTCCAACCATTCGTTATAAGCCAACTCTATGCCTTCTTGCCCAAGCTCATCACTATTAGCTAGCCCGACCACATGAACAGCAACTTCTCCCAGCGGATAAAAGCGTTTGTATTCTTCTTCCGCCCATAGGCCTGAGAAATTATGTTGCAAAACAATTTCTGCCTCGCTCGGCGCTATCCGTCTTTTAACAAAAAGAAACTCCCTGCTGGCATTTGCCTGAATACGATTACGCAACACTTCAGGATTAACATCTATAGCGTTCAATGCTGCAGCTAGCTGATCCCATTCATCAGGGTGCCTTAATACTTCTTTAGGATTTAAAACCAGAGATTGGACTGGCGTACTAATAGCCAGAGGTCGACCATTACGATCAAGGATATTCCCTCGATGAGCAGCGATGACATCATTTCGAACTGTTCTTGCATCGCCTTGTCTTTGCAACACTTCATTGTTTAAAACTTGAAGATCTACCACCTTCCAAGCGATGATTATGAGGAGCAGAAAAATCACCAAGAAGACAAAATACAGTCTCCATGCCGATACTTTCTTGTTAATGTGAGTAGCACTCACCTTTTCACCACCACCATATTTTCCAAAGTTGGAACTTGCATACCGAGTTCGGCTCTAGGGATCTCTTCAATTCTGCCCTGAGATATCAAACTACTCTCTTCCAATAAGAGCTGACCCCATTCAACCTGCAAAGCATTGCTTTTTTCTTCAAGCAACTGCAATTCACTAAGTAAGTGCCTACTTTCTTGCGTAGAGTAGACCACTCCAATAGCCGACCCAGAAACCATTAGCAAAGTGACAACAAAAACTAAGCAGCTTGCAATGCCATTGTTTTTCTTGATGACACTTTTATTTCTATTTTGCACAATCAGCCTCAAGCTACTTTTTCTGCAACACGCATGACCGCACTGCGGGATCGAACATTTTCAGAAATCTCTTCAGCACTTACTTTTAAAGCCTTACCAATAAGTTTTAAACGTGGATTTAATTGATCTTGCGTAATAGGCAGATCCACAGGGAAATCCCCACCTTTAACTTCCTTCAAGAAATACTGTTTTACTATTCGATCTTCAAGCGAGTGAAAACTGATCACCACAAGACGCCCTTGTATAGCAATCACCTCCAGCATAGAAACCAATGCTTTTTGCAAATCACTCAACTCTTGATTAATAAAAATTCTTATTGCTTGAAATGATTTTGTAGCCGGATGCTTGTTTCGTTCCCACTTTGGGTGCGCCTGCTTCACTATTTCAGCTAAACGCAGAGTCGAAGAAATTGGCTCTATTTCGCGCTCGGTGACAATTGCTCTAGCTAATCGCCGAGAAAACCTCTCCTCGCCGTATTGATAGAGCACGTCGGCCAGCTCTTTCTCTTCAACCTGCTGCAACCACTTCTCAGCAGTAACTCCAACTTCGGTATTCATTCGCATATCCAAAGGCCCGTCCTTATTGAAACTAAACCCTCTTTGCGCATCATCCAGTTGTGGCGATGAAACACCTAAATCCAACAAAACTCCTGCTACCTGCCCAATTTCCCCATAGACAGAAACTGCTCTTTCTAACTCCCCAAAACTACCGTGATACACAGATACTCTGTTGTCTTCTTGTGCCAATTTCCTAGCTGCACTTATGGCCTCAGGATCTTTATCAATAACCAAAAGCCGACCCTGCCCCGACAACTGATCTAAAATACACCTGCTATGACCACCCCTCCCAAAGGTGCCATCAACATAAAACCCATCTTTATCTGTTACCAGCGCAGTAACCGCTTGCTTCAACAGTACACTTTGATGCCGCATTTATTGCGCCTCAACCCCTATAACGAGAGATTTTTTAATTCATCCGGCAAGTCTTCAGTGCTCACCTTCTGTTTTAACCACCCATCACGAGTCTCATTCCAGACCTCATCATTCCAAACTGCTAATTTATTACCCTGACCTACCAGAGCGACTTTTTTATCAAGCCCAACAAACTGCCTTAAATTCAAGGGAATCAATATACGACCATTACTATCAAGATTTACTTCAGTAGCATGACCTATAAATATGTTCTTTAAGCGTTTAGATTCTGGATTAAAACTGGAAAGTGCAGCGACCTTGCGCTCAATTTCCTCAAACTCATTAAGAGGATAGATCACTAAAGACTCACCATCTTGATCGATAGTCACAACCATTTGCCCATGACAATGACTTTCAACAACACCACGAAAACGCGCAGGCATAGCCATTCGGCCTTTGGCATCTAACGTGATTGAATGTAAGCCACGAAACAGCAATTCTCTAACTCCCTAAATCCAAAAAACCAGAAATACCCACTTTAAACCCACTATTGGGCCACTCTTCTACTACTTTTTTGCACTATAAGGGAGTTCTAACAAGTAAATCAAGCACTTATTTGCTTAAATTTGTGTAGAAAATGAAGCTAAATGCCTCTAAAACCCAGAAAAACACTATTTCTTGAATTTTCATATAAAGTAAAAGCATTAAATTACATATAGGTATGATTCAAACTTAAAGTAACTTATTAAGTTTGAGTGTTTTTTGTGTTTTTATAGGAGAAGTTTAATTTTATGAATTTGCTTAGAATTCCAGCATCAAGCTAGAAAGCATTCGTAAGCTCAAAAAAAGACTTATTGTGTGAGCCAGCCGATAAGCCGGGTTCTGTCTTGGACAACCATTCATCTTGGGCCTATGTCACCATAGACCTCATGCAGCCTACCCGAACCCAGTGCGAGCCACACCGTAGGGTCCCTATTTGGCCTTGCTCCAGGTGGGGTTTACCATGCCATGGAATGTTGCCACCCATGCGGTGCGCTCTTACCGCACCTTTTCACCCTTACCCGACATCCGCTAATGCATTAATCGGGCGGTTTGCTTTCTGTTGCACTTTCCGTAGACTCGCGCCTCCCAGGAGTTACCTGGCACCTTGCTCTATGGAGCCCGGACTTTCCTCTATCTTCACCTTAACAAGTAAAATAAAAACAGCGATTGCCTGGCCAGCTCACGGGCGCAGTATAAAAGCATGCATACCAATGCGCTAGCTTTAATTACTAAACCAAGCGTAACTATTTAGACTGAGCTTTCCTCACCTACTTGTAGAAAAAAAACCCATCTCATATCATTGCGTCACAATTAACCCTAAGGAAAGATACATGTGTATAAAAAGAATCATATCAACTTGCTTAATCGCACTATGCTTTGCTACCCCAATAGCACAGGCAGAAGTCTATGAGTTGAGAACCTACAAAACCCCAGCTGGACGATTAGATGATTTATTGGATTTATTTGAAGATCATCTATTAGCACATATCGAAAAATTCGGTATTCGCCATGTCGCTTACTGGGTACCAACAGATGAGGAAGATGAGAACACCCTAATTTATATGGTCGCTCATGAAAGCCGAGAAGCTGCTGTAGCCAGCTGGCAAGCCTTCCACGACGACCCTGCTACCCAACCCATTTTTGATGAAGCCTATCGAAATGGCCGCATAATAATCGACGTAACTAAAGTCTTTATGAATACGACCGAATGGTCACCCGAAATATAACAAAACTTTCTAAAAAAATTCCGCCATAAAAAAAGCTCTACCAAACGACTAGTTGGTAGAGCTTTTTTTTGGAAGAAATTTAGAAGCCTTTCTAAACTCCTTTAATACTACTTATTTAGCCTCAAGCTATATTTGCAATAGCTAGCAAAATCGCAATACTTCCAACTGCTGTACAAACGATGAAATAAGGCAGCGCCATCCAGACCATTCGCCCATACCCTAAGCGAATACGTGGGGCAATTCCGGACATCAGCAAGAACAAGAAAGCAGCCTGCCCATTCGGTGTAGACATACTAGGAATACCTGTTCCCATTACAACAGCGACTGATTGAGCTTCAAATCTTTCAGTAACCATCAAGCCTTGATCATAAATATCTTTAATCAGGTCCATATAAATAGTCGCCACAAAGACGTTATCACTGATCGCTGACAAGATACCGCTTGATAAGAAGACCATAAATACTTGCTGAGGACCTTCAAGTGTCAACACCCATTCCATCACAGGAGCAAACATTTCTTGGGTATTAATCATAGCAACTACAACATAGAAGACTACCAACAAGGATGCAAAAGGCAGCCCAGGAGTGAAAGCTTCAGCCAGTTTATGCTCATCTGTAACACCGGTTAAAGAAGACGCTAAAACGATAACACCGAGACCAATCAAACCAATCTCAGCAAGATGAAGGGATAAAGCAACGACCATAAGCACGGCAACAACACCTTGAATAACCATGACAACTTTGTCGCGTGGAGTGGTTTTGTCTTTCATTTTTTGATCTTCATCAGCAAGGATTTGACGAACCGCGGGCGGTAATTCAGCACCATAATTAAACCAACCCATTTTTTCGATCACTACACAGGTAATGATACCGGCAATCAAAGTTGGAATAGTCGCTGGTGACACCATATAGATGAAAGTCATGAAATCCCAACCGGCTTCATTACCAATAACGATATTCTCTGGCTCTCCAACGATGGTGCACACACCACCGATAGCAGTACCAACAGCTCCATGCATCAATAGACCGCGTAAAAAAGCACGAAACTTATCTAAATCACCGCGATGCAATTCATCGATATGACCATCATTGGGGTCAGGGTCGTCATGATAACCAACTTTGGAAACAACTTTTTCATAAACATCATAGAAACTAGTCGCAATGGCCACAAGAACTGCAAGAATTGTTAAAGCGTCCAAAAAGGCTGAAAGGACGGCAACAAAAATAATGGTTACAAGGTTCATTACCACCCGAGACTTAATGCCGAGTAGAACGTGGTTGATCAATCTAAAAAGCACATCACGTAAAAAGTGAACGCCTGCAACCATAAAAATAACGAGCAAAATAACCGGCAAGCCATGCTCTACTTCTTCGAAAACCACATGAGTATCAGTAAGATGCAGAATCAAAATCTGCAACGCTAATAAACCACCAGTCTGAAGAGGAAAACATTTAAGCGCCATCGCCAGAGTAGCAATGAATTCTGCAAGCATCAGCCATGAAGTCACTAGTGGTCCTACTGTAAAATAAGCGATGATGTTCAAGACTAAACAAAGAAGCACACCTTTTTTATACCAAAGTGGTGTATGACCCAGAAACATGTGCATAGGAAGTGATTGATTTTGCTGGTTTGACATAGACTTCTCCAAAAGCGGAAGTAATTAATTAAAAAGATGGTGACAAGGTCAAAAACCCAAGCATTATAGTATAGCCACCACTTTTTTTGTTATTTTTTTCAACTCAATTTCGATATGAATGAGTTATATCGTCCACTGAAATAATTCCTTTAATTCGTACGCCGCCCTTAGTGCTAAGCGAATAGAGATAAGCGTACAAGCTTTCTTCCGCTTGTAAGATTGTTAAGGCCTCCTTCAATGTTGCCTGTTCTGAAACTGCAACCAACTTGAAACTATTCACATCCTGATGGAAAGTGCTATTCGATAACAGCTCTCTCAAAGAAGTCTCATTTTTCACTAGAGCCTTTACTTCAAGACCATCTCCTTTTGTACTTTCACTATCTAAAACTATCCACTCGACGTTCTCATCAACGGCCTTATCTAGCCAAGCCCCTGCATCAGAGCTTGGGTCTACAATCATAAAACTCTTATTTACAATAGTGCTCACACCATAGCGATTCAAAAAGCGTGAAAAGTCTTCGCCGAAGGTTTTAGCTTGGCCTTGGAATTGATTTAGAAAAATAGACTTAGTCTTAAATATCTCTGTACTCGTTAAATTGGCAACAACAATGATAACCATCGCTGGCAAGATGATGTTCGGGTTATTACTTAATTCCAACAAAGCCATTAATGCGGCCAATGGAGCCTGTAAAGTTGCCCCCATCATCGCGCACATACCCAGCAAGACATAAAAAGAAGGATCTGCAGCAGGAAACAAAGTTGTACTAAGCAAGCCCATAATAGATCCAGCAACACCTCCTAGCATTAGGCTTGGCCCAATAACACCGCCAGGCAAACCAAGCCCGAGACTTAAACCAGATACCGCCAACTTGGTAAATAAAAGAATGCATAAAAAAGACAAAGCCAAATTTGTCTGCAAAACCTGGTTCAAAGTGTCATAGCCCATCCCCATGACTTCAGGTAAAAACAAACCAACCAAGCCAGTTATAAGCCCAACGATTAACATTCGTAAGCGCAAATCACTTGCCTGAAAACCAGAAGCAAATTTATGAACCCAAATAAACATGCTGGCTAAGGCCCCAATTAGCAGACCGATTACGGCCACATAAGGAATTTCCCAAAGGCTATTCATACGAGTTGAGGCAATATCGAAAACTGGATCACCACCAAAGAATATTCTGGTAACAACAGCACCACTCACAGAAGCAATAATTACTGGAATAAATCCACTGATCGCGTATTCCATCATGATAACTTCCATGGCGAAAATCACCCCCGCAATCGGTGTGTTGAAAGAGGCTGATATAGCTGCTGCGCTGCCGCAAGCAATTAAAGTCCTAATGCTATTGTTCGGAAGTTTCATGCCATAGCCTAAGGCACTGCCTGAGGTTGCTCCGAGATGAATAGCCGGCCCTTCGCGCCCACATGAACCTCCACTCAGCAAGGCCAAACTCGCCCCAAAAAATTGTAAGACGGCATTCTTGATGGGCATGTAACCTTGAAAACTATGCACCTTATTGATGACGTAACTAACTCCCATACTTTTCACATGAGGGCTTAAGAAATGAAAAACCAAGCCTATTAAGGTACAACCCACGACGGGAAGAACAAAACGTAAACCTAGAGACATGGATTCGAAATCTTCAGCATCAAGATTGCTGTCGAAAAAAGGAAAGCTCTGTTCGAGAACTAGACGAAACAGAGAAACGACGAGACCAGCAACAACACCCACCAGAATACCTAAGCTAGAGAGCTGCAACAAAGCATCGTTACGAGATAATCGGTCGTGGAATCGAATTTTAGCAGACAAGAATGGACCCTCTATTCACCGACTCATTTCCAAGCTAACTGAGCTGCTCAAGCTTATTTTTTTCTAATCCAAGCTGATATAAGCTGTTCTTTTTAAGGCCAGTGATTTTAGCCGCTAGTGTACTTGCTTGTTTCAAAGGTAACTCTGCCATTAAAGTTTCCAGGATAAATTCCGCTTGCGAAGTGACGCTATCAAGCTCTTTTTCTTTTCCTTTAACCAAAACGACAAACTCACCGCGTTGCTGATTAATATCGGCTTCTATCCAGGGTAGTAAATTGGCCAAAGCATCCCCCTTGATAGTCTCAAAAGTTTTCGTTAATTCTCGAGCGATAACCACCTGTCGATCGGCGCCAAAGACTTCGACCATATCCTTAAGACACGAAAGGATTCGATGCGGAGCTTCGTAAAAAATTAAAGTCCTGTGTTCATTTTTTAATTTTTCGAGCTTTTTAACCCTTGCTACATTTTTACTTGGAAGAAAACCCTCAAAAATAAAAGCATCGGATGCCAATCCAGAACTTGATAAAGCTGCTATCAAAGCTGATGGCCCAGGGATAGGTGAAACCTTAATTGCTGCTTCACTAGCGGCTTTTACTAATTGATAGCCCGGATCAGAAATTAATGGTGTGCCAGCATCCGAAATAAGCGCCACACTTTGACCACTTTGCAAACGTGATATAAAGTTTTCAACTTCATTTTTTTCGTTGTGCTCATGCAATGAAACCATTGTGGTACCAATACCATAATGTTTGAGCAGTCTACTGCTATGCCTAGTATCCTCAACAGCAATTATATCGACAGCGTTTAAAACCGAAATCGCCCGTTCGCTGATATCTTCTAAGTTGCCGATGGGAGTCGCGACAATGTACAAACAAGCTTTATCCATATCTTTTTATTACTATTAATTACATTCAATATTAAAGCCATCTTGCCATAGTCTATACCTAGGGTGCTAGCGAGTTCTTGATATTCAGTTATACTTCAAGCTATGAATCATATGCGTATTTTAAGCTACCTAGTCTTGGCAATAATTGCAGTATCTTGCGCTAGTTCGCCGTCTTCAAGAAATGCAAATCAGAATCTAGAAATCCCTGACCTTAATGAAGACGGTATCCGAAGCGATGAAGAAGAATTAATTTTTTCCTTACTTCAGCAAGCGAATAATAGCAGCTCACCAGAATCTGAATTCTTCTCACTGGAAGCAGCTAGAGTTTATCTTGGGATCGATCAGGAGCTTAGGGCTTACGAATTACTGACAACTTTAAACACACGCCAGTTAGACTTGCCACTAAGCGCAGAGATTTTGTTTTTAAGGTCTCAATTATTGATTAATCAATCTCGATACCAAGATGCCCTTAGACTTTTAACTATTGACCGTTTCGATGCAGTTCCACAGCTACCGATCAATTTACAAAAAGAGTTGCGCCTATATCGTGCTCAAGCTTATGAAGCACTAAACAATTTTTCAGCTGCCCTCAAAGAAAGAATACTTATAGACAATGTGTTAATTGATAGTGAAAAAGAGTCTAATCACGAGCAAATATGGCAAGATTTACTTGCTCTCCCATTAGACAGACTAGAGCTGCTAGCAGAAAATGAAAACATATATACTTTTCAAGGCTGGTATCAGTTAGGTCTAGTTGGGAAATCCTATCAATATAACCTTGATCGTCAATTAGTTGCATTGAATGATTGGCAGCAACGCTGGATAAGACACCCCGCAACCGAAAACCTGCCTCAAACTCTAAGACTCGTTGAAACAATGGCTGCACAACGCCCTTCACACCTTGCACTTTTGCTCCCCCTAAACACAAACGCGGGCACCATCATTCGCGATGCCTTTATGAGCGCCTATCTAAACGTGCAAGCATTCGGTGGACAGGTACCATCCTTACGTTTTTACGACACAAGCAAATCAAGCGACATCATTGACCTGCATACTCAGGCTCGCCAAAACGGAGCTGAAATGATTATAGGCCCGCTTCTGAAACAAGAAGTTGCTCAACTTGAAAGAGTCCGCAACCTTGGCGTGCCAACCCTAGCTTTAAATACCACGGAAAATATTAACCCCGCATCCAGAGACCTCTATCAATTTTCATTATCGCCAGAAGAAGAAGCTAGACAACTAGCTAATAAAGCTTGGGATGATGGACATCGTTTTGCGGCGATCTTGAGTCCACTATCACCACCCAATGATTCCTATAACAGAAAAAGAGACAGCTTTGTTCAAGAATGGTTGAGCTTAGGTGGAAGAATTGTCACTCAAGAATTCTTCTCAGATAACTATACACAAAGCATAGAGAGTTTATTAAATATAGACGCGAGCGAGAATCGGCGAGATGAAATCAGTGAGCTAATAAATGCCTCGCTTGAGTTCTCACCACGTCGCCGAAAAGACATAGATTTGATTTTTTTAATTGCTGAGCCGCTAGCGGCTCGACAAATTAAGCCCAGCTTAGGTTATCTTTTTGCAGGAGATATACCTGTTTATGCAACCCAGGACATTTATTCAGGGACAAACCGACAACTGGAAGATGAAGATTTAAATGGGATAACTTTTGGTGAAAGTCCATGGTTGCTTGCCGAAGAAGATGAATTAAAGCAAGCAAGCAAAATGTTTTTCCCACAAAGCTCTGCTCAGAACTTGCGCTTACAAGCATTCGGCATTGATGTTTTTCGTCTCTACCCCAGAATCCAGCAATTGAAAACAGGGGCCGAAAACGCTTTTGTTGGGGCAACTGGAGAACTGAGTCTCGACGAAGACAATAGAATCACTCGTCAACTAGAGTGGGCCCAAATTGAAGATGGTTTAGCACGCCCCTTGATTAATAATCAGTGACAGCTCTTAACGCAATGTGTTTTAGATCAAGGAGGATCAAGGCATGTTCAATAATTCAACCGGAAGCCCTAGTCAAGTTAAAGGCTTGTTTTACGAAAAACTTGCCCATAAGCACCTAAGCCGGAATGGCTTAAAAATCGTACAAAAAAATTATCACTGCCGGTTTGGTGAGATTGATTTAATTCTTAAAGATGCTGACACCATAGTTTTTGCTGAAGTTCGATATCGAAGCAAAACTTCTCATGGTGGTGCTCTCGAAACAATTACAAAACTCAAACAGAAAAGACTGATTAAAAGCGCTCAAGTTTTTCTTTTGGAAAACAATCTTTATGAACGCGTAGCATTCCGCTTTGATGCTGTTTGCATACAAGGCCAAAATACCAAGCCTGAAATAACTTGGATAAAAAATGCTTTCTAAAGAATGTCAGCGTATATAAAAGTTAAAATACGCTGACATCGAATTTTAGAATTAACCACTCACATCGTCGTAACGATCAAGTACATCTCTTACTAAGCCACTGCGGACAGAGTCTGATTTTTCAAAAGTATGCACATGAACATTTGGTACGCCTTGCAGACGCCTAACAGCATCTTCTAAACCATTTGGCCCACGAATATCACTTTGGTTGGCATCTCCATTCACTACAACCTTACAATCTTCACCTATCCGAGTCAGAAACATTTTCATCTGACTTGGAGAAACATTTTGAGCTTCATCTAAAATAACAAAGGTTGAGGCGTTAAAAGTTTTCCCGCGCATAAACGCCAAGGGAGCGCCCACAATCCTTCCATGCCTCAAACAATACTCAACGACTCCTTTCCCGAGACGCTCATTTAGAATATCTCTAAAAGCATCTATATAAACTGAGAACTTATCTTCCAGCTTTCCTGGCAAGAAGCCCAACTGCTCACCAGCTTCTACCGCTGGTCGAGTAAAGATTATTCTTTCAATTCTTCCTGACTCCAGAGCCTGAGCGGCTAATGCTCCAGCACAATAGGATTTGCCTGTACCAGCAGGCCCAAGACCAAAGGTCAGGTTATTATGTTTTATGGCGTTTATATATTTTTCTTGTGCGGGGTTACGAGCTTTAAGGGGGGCTTTACGATGTTGCGGGTTATAAGCGGTGTCGAGCAAACTGTTTATCTCGACGATATTACTGGGTTCTTCATTACGGCGGCGATTGAACTTATCTTTCTTGCGTTTACTGGTTCTACTAGTCCTTCTAGGGTTAGGGTAAGGGTTATCTCTGTCATCATTATATTGTACTGAACGCTTTTGCGATCGTCTTGCCATGTTCACTCTCCAATTTGCTAGATAAAAGAATCGAGTTTGAAACTCCTCAGTACCGAAATCATGTGATTAAGGTGCTAATGGCTTAATGTGTTTAGATTGATTGCCTTTTGAAACCTCCTATTAATAGATACTAAGAATAAAAATTCTTAAAAAGTTTTAAGATGATTGCGCTAATACTGTACTAGCTGTGTACAGTCTGACACAATTAGAAATATCAGACAACGGCTAAACTTTTAAAATTTGTAAAAAGTTGTCTATAAATATAAAAAATATCAGTTTTATAAATTAAGAGTTTCCTATGGATTATCAAGATCGAGTAAAACAGTTTTTTGCAGCAAGTATCGAATGCAAAATGCAATCTATGGAAGTTCTTTGCCCCAGCATTACGCAGGGTGCGACGACCATGGTGGAAGCCTTACTGAACGAAAAAAAAATATTGACCTGTGGTAACGGCGGCTCAGCTGGAGATGCACAGCACTTCTCATCAGAGTTACTTAACCGCTTCGAACGAGAACGCCCTCCATTGCCTGCCATTGCTTTAACAACAGACAGTTCTACCCTAACATCTATTGCTAATGATTATTCTTACAACGAAGTTTTCTCCAAACAAATACGTGCCTTAAGCCAGGAAGGCGACATATTGCTAGCAATTTCAACCAGCGGCAATTCTGGCAACGTCATTGAAGCAATTAAAGTGGCCCATGCTCGTAACATGAGAGTGATTATATTAAGCGGCCGAGATGGCGGAGAAATGCGGGAACTCATAGAGGAAGGAGATGTCGAAATTTGTGTTCCATCTCAAGTTACAGCAAGGATTCAAGAAGTACACTTGCTGGTCATTCATTGCTTATGCGACCTTATTGATACTCAACTATTTGGCAGTGAGTAAAACTTAACTCATCAACTCAAAAAGGAAATAGATCAAATGTTTCGCCGACTTTTTCTAGTCATTTTAATTTGCACTCTTTGTAGCTGCGCATCAATCATTAGTACTGTAAATGGCAATGATGGCATTGCCGAAGACAGAGGGTCTAGGACTACTGGCTCTATGATTGATGATGGATCTATCGAGACCATGATTAAGGTTAACTTAAATGCCGCCGATGAAGAGCTTCGAAAATCTAACATAGATGTGGTCAGCTTCAATCAAACCGTACTCTTGGTCGGCCAAGTTCCTACACAAGAATTAAAAAACCTTGCCACAAGAGTTGCCACAACTACTAACACACGTGTCAAAACTGTATACAACGAACTTGAAGTAGCTGGTGACACCGCCTTCCTTTCTCGAACAAATGATGTTTGGATCTCAACCAAAATAAAATCTTTAATGCTCGTCGATGGCGATGTCGAAGGTCTTCGAACCAAAGTAATTACTGAAAACGGTGTGGTTTATCTAATGGGGCTACTTACTCGTGCAGAAGCTGATAAAGCTGTTGAGCTCGTTAGCAGTGCCAGTGGGGTGGTAAAGGTTGTTAGGGCATTCGAATATATAGACTAATCTACTTTACAACTCTTAGCGTTGGCTTATTAGCTGAGCCTTTTTTCCCTGATTTTTCTTTACTCGCGCTTGAACCATCCAGTGAGTGCAAACCACGAGGTCCAGGCGGCTTAGGTAAAGGGTCCTCAATATCAAAAACCATACCCTGCCCATTCTCTTTAGCATAAATACTAATAACTGATGTAATTGGAATATAGAGCTTCATAGGAATTCCAGAAAAGCGCCCCTGAAAACTAATTGCTTCATCATCAATCAGCAAGTTAGTAATAGCTTGAGGCGAGATATTTAGAACGATTTGGCCGTCTTTTACATATTCTTGAGGAACTTCGACCCCCTCAATGAAAGTATCAACCAATATATAGGGCGTGCAGTTATTAACAAGAATCCATTCATGCAGAGCTCTTATCAAGTAGGGCCGCTTCGTAGTCATAAACATACTTAGGTAACCTCGGCAGAATAAAAGCTCTACTTCTTATTCCCTTAACTATTCCCTTAACTATTCCCTTAGCTATTTCCTTAAGTTAAGCATTACCTGAAGTATAAAGTAATGCTGAGCACAATAAAGTGCTTTAAACCATTTCCTTTTCTTGTTCAGAAAGAGATTCTTGCACAGCCTCTCTCTCAAACAAGCGCTCACGATACTCAATCAATGGCTTAGTTGTTTTATTCTCAGGCAGCTTAATCCCTAACTCAGGTAAGCGCCATAAAATAGGCAATACGCAGCAATCAACAATGGTGAACTCATCGCTCATGAAATAAGGTTTTTCTACAAAAATTGGAGCTATAGATAAAAGGTTTTCCAGTAATTCTTTACGAGCAGCAAGCAATTCTTTTTCAGTGCCATTTTCGCTTTGTATCATTTCAACTAATCCACACCAGTCTTTTTCAATGCGATGCATCCATAAGCGACTCTGAGCTCTAGCTACCGGATAAACTGGAAACAATGGAGGATGAGGAAAACGCTCATCTAAATATTCCATCATAATATTAGGTTCATATAAAACCAGATCACGATCTACCAAAGTAGGCAAACTGTTATAAGGATTAAGATCAGCAAGATCTTCAGGCTTGTCATGAATATCGACATCAACCACATCAACTGTGACACCCTTTTCAGCCAAAACAATTCTTACGCGATGGCTATATTGACTAGAACCATCTGAATAAAACAACATTGAAGAGCGTTTAGTTACAACTCCCATATTAATTAAGCCTCATACTTGTGATCATTATTATTAATGCTCAATATCTTTCCAATATTCTCTATTTAGCATGTATGCAAATACAAATAGAAAGGCAAGGAAAAATAAAACAAATCCGCCAATTCTTTCACGATCCAATCGAGAAGGCTCACCAACGTAGTATAGGAAATTCACGAGATCATAAACCACTTTATCAAACGCTTCCTCACTTAGGACGCCAGTGCCTTCAACATGATGAAGCTCATCGCAATGACCGACTTCACAGCTCTGATCGCCCTGTAACTCTTGCAAAACATTTGGCATACCAACGTTTGCAAAAACTTTGTTGTTGACCCCGAATGGACGTGAAGAGTCGAGATAAAACCCACGCAAATAACCATACAACCACTCAGGAGAACGGACTCTAGATACTAAAGATAAATCTGGAGGAGCCACACCAAACCAATTTTGCGAAGTTTCAGGCATAGAACTCACCATCAATGAACCAATATCTGTATCCGGATCAAAAATAATGTTCTCTCGCATCAGGTCTTCAGGAATATTTAGATCATCTGCCACACGTTGGTATCGAGAATAACCAAGAGAATGACAACCCATGCAATAGTTCACAAAGGTCTGCAAGCCTGATTGTAAAGAAGGCGTATCTTCAAGATCCATCTCAACATGCTCTAATTCAACACCTGCTTCAGCAGCAACCGCTTTTAGAGGGCCAACAACTAAGACAACTAGCAGAACAAGTGCTAATAGCAATTGCGGAATCGAAATAAATCGACCTGTTAAGCGCTCAGGTGGAGTAGTAGTTTGCTCCTTACGCGTGTACCAGGGCATTGCTAAGAAGTAAGCAAAATAAATCACTGTACAGATCTGAGCCAGAGCAGTTCTTGGGCCAGTAGCTATTTGAGTTCCTAATACACCTAAAATAATAAAACTTATAACCAAGGCAAATAAAGCTATCCTGCTATAAGTACCTTTATAGCGCATGGATTTAACTGGACTTCGATCCAACCATGGCATCACGAATAAGATCGCAATAGCGCCTGCCATTACGACTAATCCCCAGAATTTAGCATCAACACCAAAAAGAGGATAAGTCACAGCCCTGAGCATTGAATAGAAAGGTGTGAAATACCAAACTGGGGCAATATGCTCTGGTGTTTTAAGATTGTTTGCTACTTCGAAATTAGCATGCTCCAGAAAATAGCCACCCATTTCAGGCATAAAGAAAATTACGAAGGTAAATACGAACAAGAACACAATAATGCCAACGAGATCGTGAACAGTGTAATAAGGGTGGAATGGGATGCCATCTAAGGGAACGCCATCAGGACCTTTATTTTTCTTGATCTCAACACCATCAGGGTTGTTAGATCCAACTTCATGCAAAGCCAAAATATGAAGGACTACTAGGCCCACGAGGATAAGCGGCAAAGCAATTACGTGAAGAGCAAAAAACCGATTCAGGGTCGCTCCGGATATCAGGTAATCCCCCTGTACCCAAACCATTATATCTTCCCCAATCACAGGAATAGCGCCCGCTAGAGAAACGATTACGTTCGCACCCCAATAAGACATCTGTCCCCATGGGAGTACATAGCCCATAAAGCCTTCAGCCATTAGCACTAGATAAATAGTCATACCAAAAATCCAGATCAACTCGCGTGGTTTTTGATATGAGCCGTACATCAAACCTCTAAACATGTGCAAATAAACCACAATAAAAAAAGCAGAGGCTCCAGTAGAATGCATGTAGCGAAGTATCCAGCCATAATCGACATCACGCATGATGTACTCAACAGATGCAAAAGCGGCATCCGCACTTGGCACATAATTCATGGTTAACCAAATACCTGTGAGTAATTGGTTAACTAATACAAAAATGGAAAGAACGCCAAAAAGGTACCAAACATTAAAGTTCTTGGGCGCATAATACTTTGACATATGCTTTTCGAAAGCCTGAGTCACAGGCAGGCGAGCATCAATCCACGCCATAAAACTATTTTTCTTAGGCTGATTAGTTTCCGCTGAGTTTGTCATTTCTTCGCTCATTATGAATTCTCCCCATCTACACCAATTACGACGACCGTATCCGTCTCATAACTATGTGGTGGAACAACCAGATTGGTCGGGGCAGGAACACCTGTGTAAACACGACCAGCCAAATCAAATTTAGAACCGTGACATGGGCAGAAAAATCCCCCTTTCCAATCAGGATCATATTCCTGAGGCGCAACCTCGGTGTTGATCTTAGGAGAGCAGCCTAAATGAGTACAAAGCCCAACATAAATACCGACTTCAGGACGAATAGAACGGAATTCATTTTGCGCATAACCAGGCTGCTGATCTTTTTGAGACTCCGGATCAGAAAGATGGTCAGTGAAAGTCTCTAGATTGCTCAGAGTTTCTTCATCTCTGCGCAAAACAAAGATAGGTTGACCACGCCAAGCCGGAATAGGACCTAATAACTCACCAGGAGCTAAACGACTGATATCCACGGTGATAGGAGCCCCCGCTGCTAAGGCTCTTGCACTTGGGTTCCATGACCCAACAAAAGGAACCGCCGCGCCAACTGCGCCAGCTGCACCTACAACGGAAGTACTGCCAATTAAAAAACGTCTGCGACTGCTGTTAATAGAACCGCCACTCACGATGCAACTCTCCTTCTTGGAAATTCTTGAAAAGGGTAACAGGCGAAACCTAGAAGGCCGCCGTTAAAAACTGCGCGAATACTACTAAAAAACCCCAAAATTTTCAAGGTGAAACCTTAGCTTAGCAGCATATTAAATGTTATTTCACACAAAAAAAAACGCCGAGACAAAAAGTTTCGGCGTTCTTACCAAATATACAAATAAAAACTTAACGTTTAGAAAACTGTGGTTTCTTACGAGCTTTACGCAAGCCAACTTTCTTACGCTCAACCGCACGTGAATCACGGGTAACAAAACCTGCACTTCTTAAAGGACTACGATTTTCTTCGTCGTATTGCATAAGAGCACGTGTAATACCATGGCGAATCGCACCAGCCTGACCGAAACTTCCACCACCAGTTACTGTGACAGTTATGTCAAACTTATCCACCACTTCCAATAACTCTAATGGTTGACGCACAATCATACGTGCCACTTCTCGACCAAAGTAAGTATCAAGAGTTCTTTTATTTACTGAGATATTGCCGCTACCAGGAGTTAAGAAAACTCGCGCTGTTGAGGTTTTGCGACGTCCGGTACCGTAATATTGAGTATCAGCCATGCTTTGTTGCACCTATTTACTGAATTGTTTGACTAAAATTATTGTAAATTTAATTGAACAGGTTGTTGTGCTCCATGTGGGTGCTCAACTCCTGCATAAACTTTTAATTTGCTAAACATCGCTCTACCAAGAGGAGTCTTCGGCAACATACCTTTAACGGCAAGACGAATAACTTCTTCTGGTCGACGCTCTATCATCTGGTTGAAATTTTGAGATTTAAGGCCACCAGGATAACCAGTGTGACGATAGTAAATTTTATCTTTAGCTTTGTTGCCAGTTACTTTAACTTTCTCGGCATTCACTACAACAACGTAGTCACCCGTATCAACATGAGCTGTGTACTCAGCCTTATGTTTACCACGCAAACGATGAGCAATTTCCGCCGACATACGACCAAGTGTTTGGCCTTCGGCATCAATCATTACCCAATTGTTTTGAGCTGTTTCTTTTTTAGCTGAAAAAGTCTTCATTTCTTTATCTCAAATACTGTTCTTTTTGCTTAATAATAGCCTTTACTGGCAAAGCCATATAAGGGAGCGCGAATTCTACAGACGGTTCGAGCGATATTCAAGGCCTCTTTAGTGTTTTTATTGAATTCTGTAGCAATCTTGCTGAGCCTTGGAGAAACCACAAAGTATCTCTAGGCTGAATGCTCCATAGCCAAGTAATCATGGGACTGCATCTCAAGCAAGCGGCTTTTGGTTCGCTCAAAGACAAAGCTTAAGCTTGTGCCTTCATAAATAGCATCAAGTGGAGTAGCGGCAGAAAGAATAAGTTTTACTTTATGGTCATAAAACTCATCAACAAGATTGATGAAGCGTCGAGCTTTGTCATCATGGTAAGAGTTCAATAGCGGAATATTGCTAATCATGACTGTGTGGAAGAGCTGAGCAATCTCAATATAATCCGCAGGACTTCTTGGGCCGCCACAAATTTCTTCGAATTCAAACCAAACTAGGTCTTCTGCTCGATTTCGTGTCTTAATTTCACGACCTTGGATTTCGATAGTCTTATTTGCCACGGTGGTGAGCCCAGCACTTAAGTGCTCGAAACTTTCTAGCATTAGCTTTTCAGCTTCCTCTCCAAGAGGGCTATGGTAAATTGCAGCCTGTTCAAGGCTTCGCAAGCGATAATCAACTCCCCCATCAACATTGACGACTTTTGTATGCTGCTTCAATAAAGCTATTGCTGGTAAGAAATTCTTTCTCTGCAAACCGTTCTCATAGAGCAGCTCAGGCTCAATATTAGATGTTGCAATGAGGCTGACTCCTTCATCGAAGAGGGTGTCCAGCAATTTAGCTAAAATCATTGCATCGCCAATATCAGTAACAAAAAACTCATCAAAACAAATGACGTCAACCTCATCAGCAATACTGGTAGCAACATTTTCTAAGGGGTTTTTAACAGACTTTTGAGCATTTAGCCGTTTATTTACCATAAGCATAAATCGGTGAAAATGCATCCGCATCTTGCGCTCTTCTGGCAAGCATTCGTAAAACAAATCCATAAGGTAAGTTTTACCTCGACCAACCCCACCCCAAAAATACAAGCCCTTCACGGGAGCATTCCTGTTTTTCTTGCCTTTTAGAAAGCGAGCAGCAAAAGAGGCTTTTTTGGTCATGCTTGCTCGTTTTTTTGCCAGACTTAAATAAACAGATTCCAACTCTTCAACTGCATTTAATTGGGCGGCATCAGGCACTAAAGTACCATCAGCTAAATCTTGCTGATATCGTTGCAGGGGGGAAACTAGCATTTCAAACTTCTCGATATTTAATTAGGTTCACCTATAATAGAACTAATTGTACACTTCTCTGGTATTTGGTGCTCAATAGTGGATGCTCTTGATTCCGCACACTAAGCAAGTATCGCTGAGCATTTGAGAGAGCACACAAACCAGCATAAGCTTTCTTGATAAAACAAAAGATGGAGATTAAAGAGTTTATTAGAGGTATAATTGACTTGCTTTATTATCAATCTAGGGCTTCATTTCATTGAGCAAGACTCGAAAGCACTAGAAAACAATAGATACATAAGGCTTGCAAGAAATACAAAACAATAAAGATAAATACAGAGTTCAAAGGAATATTCATGATTTGGTTAGTAGGCATTATATGTTTAGCCGCTGGCGTCGCTTTAGGAGCCTTAGTGTCTCGTTTGTTCTTTTCAGATACAGCTAAAGTTAAAACTCTAAGTAATGAGTTGAATCAGCTCCAAGATGAACATAATGACTACAGGCAAAGTGTTTATTCACACTTTGAGAACACTGCTCACCTTGTTAACAACCTGACGCAAAGCTATAAAGATGTTTATGATCGCTTAGCTCGTGACGCTGATATTCTTTGCCCAGAAGACATCAGCAGTCAACTTTCGTTAACCAAGAAAAGCTCTGACTTACTTGGCACAAAAACTGAGGGGCTTGACGACCAAATGGACGATTTATTCCCACCCAGAGACTATGCCAATAAGACCAACCCTAACCAAAAAGGTGGACTTGCTGCGGACTACGGTCTCTCTAAAACTGAAGCTGAAGCTCAAACCGAAAATACTGATTAAGAATAACAATTCAAGCATTGCTATCTGAATAGCTGATAGAAACTATCCAAAGAAGGGTTCGGAACAAACTTGGGTTTCAACCTCAGTTCCTCTATAATCGCGACCACGCAGAATAGCTAACCTCGTAGTGAAAATATGACCGAAATTCGACTCACTCATCTCAAACAGCTCGAAGCTGAAAGCATCCACATCATCCGTGAAGTTGCCGCTGAGTTTGATAATCCTGTGATGCTTTATTCTGTAGGCAAAGATTCAGCCGTTATGTTGCACCTTGCCTTAAAAGCTTTTTATCCAGGCAAGCTACCCTTTCCATTATTGCATGTGGACACCACATGGAAATTCAAAGAAATGATTGAGTTCCGCGATAAGCAAGCAAAAGAATTAGGATTAGACTTGCTTGTATACACTAACCAGGAAGGCGTGGAAGCTGGTGTTAACCCCTTCTCCTATGGCAGTCAAAAACACACTGACATTATGAAAACCCAAGCATTAAAACAGGCTTTGAATAAATACAAATTTGATGCCGCTTTCGGTGGAGCCCGTCGTGACGAAGAGAAGTCTCGAGCCAAAGAACGAGTTTATTCATTCCGCGATAAAAATCATCGTTGGGATCCTAAGAACCAGCGTCCAGAACTCTGGAACATCTATAACGGTAAAGTTAACCAAGGCGAAAGCATTCGAGTTTTCCCTTTATCAAACTGGACAGAGTTAGATATCTGGCAATACATACACTTAAATAATATCGACATTCCATCATTATATTTTGCAGCTGAACGCCCTATCGTTAATTATGAAGGCATTGATATTATGGTTAACGATGATCGGCTTCCTGAAGAACTGAAGTCGACACTGCAAATGAAAACGGTCCGTTTTCGCACCCTGGGTTGCTACCCTCTCACTGGGGCCGTCGAATCCCAGGCCAATACGCTGCCTGAGATTATTCAAGAGATGTTATTAACCACGACTTCTGAACGCCAAGGTCGATTGATTGACAGCGACCAATCTGGCTCTATGGAAAAGAAAAAACGCGAAGGATATTTCTAAATGTCTCATCAATCGGACCTTATCAGCACTGATATTGATGCTTATCTTGCCCAGCATGAAAGAAAAGAATTACTGCATCTGCTAACTTGCGGCAGCGTCGATGACGGCAAAAGTACATTAATTGGTCGCTTGCTTCATGACTCAAAAATGATCTATGAAGATCAATTAGAAGCTATAAAATCAGATAGCGTAAAATCCGGCACCCAAGGTGAAGATTTTGATCTCGCGCTTCTAGTCGATGGTTTACAAGCAGAGCGTGAACAAGGCATCACCATTGATGTTGCCTATCGCTACTTTTCTACTGCTAAACGTAAATTTATTATCGCCGACACACCTGGGCATGAGCAGTACACCCGCAACATGGCTACTGGCGCCTCAACTTGCGATCTTGCAATCATCCTTATTGATGCTCGTTATGGGGTGCAAACTCAAACGCGCAGACACACTTTTATTGCTTCATTACTCGGCATTAAACACATCATTGTTGCTATCAATAAAATGGATCTGATGGACTACAGTGAAGAAGTTTTCGAAAACATCAAAAAAGACTATATCGATTTCACTGCAGAACTCGATACCGGCGAGCTTTACTTTATCCCTATGTCGGCACTTAAGGGCGACAACGTAGTGAATCCTAGCGAGCATACTCCTTGGTATGATGGTGAAACTTTAATGTGGATGCTTGAGAACGTCAAAATTTCAGCCGATAGAAATTTCGAGGATTTTCGCTTCCCAGTTCAATACGTAAATCGACCTAACCTAGATTTTCGAGGCTTCTGCGGCACGATTGCCTCAGGCATTGTTCGAAAAGGTGACGAGATTGTTGTTTTACCTTCTGGGAAAATCAGCAAAGTTAAGTCTATTGTGACTTATGATGAGGAGCTGGAACAGGCCTACACGCCAATGGCAATTACCTTAACCTTAGAAGATGAAATCGATATCAGTCGCGGCGACATAATGGTTCACTCCAACAATCTGCCAACCTCGAAAGACTCATTCTCAGCTAATGTAGTTTGGATGAATGAAACCGCTCTCCTGCCTGGCAAACAATACGATTTCAAACAGGCATCTCGATCTTTTAGCGGGGTCATCAGTAACATTCAACATAAAGTAGACATAAATACTTTAGAGACCAGCCCAACGCCTGCGCTTGAACTTAACGAAATTGGCTTATGTGATCTAGAACTCGCTGTAGTTATTCACTTTGATTCCTACAAGCAGAACCCAAGTACCGGAGCCTTCATTATTATAGATCGCCTATCCAATGTAACAGTTGGTGCAGGTATGATAGAGGCGAAAAAAACCAAGGCGACTAAATCGCTAAGCTCTACAAATCACGTGACCACTGAGGATCGCGCGGCTCGTTATGGACAAAAACCCACGACGATAATGTTTGTTGGTTTATCTGGTTCCGGCAAGTCTACTCTAGCCCATGCACTCGAAAGAAGGCTTTTTGATATGGGCCGAGTAAGTGCGATTCTAGATGGCAAAGCGATGCGTTTAGGCATCAGTAAAGACTTGCCACATGACGCCGAAGGAAGAGCAGAGAACCTACGCCGTAGTGCTTATATTGCTAAGTATCTAAACGATTCAGGCTTGATTTGCTGCGCTGCTTTTGTAGCCCCCAACACTGATTCCCGCGAACACACTATTAACGTTATCGGTGAAGAAAATTGTATTGTGGTTTATCTGAATCCTCCATTGGAGGTCTGCAAGCAGCGAGACCCAAGCGGAATTTACGCAGCTGAAGCTAATGTAGAAACAGGAACAGTGCCAGGAATCTCATTTCCTTATGAAGATTGGGAAAACCCTCATTTAATATTGCCAACTCATGAGCTTGATGTTGATGAGTGTATCGATAAGCTTATTAACGTATTAAAAGAACAATCTGTTATTTGATGACAAAATCACTGAGCATTTCGCTGAGTTGAAAAACCACTTCTTCAACGATAATACACCAGTATAAAAAAAAGAGGGCTATAGCCCTCTTTTTTATTTAACTTTTTTTATTTAACTTTTTTTATTTAACTTTTTTTATTTAACTTTCTTGTATTTACTTCTCAGCCTGCAGGGCTGATTAAGCTTTTAGAACTGAGTGCCAACAGTCACAAACAGGCTAGTTGGTTGACCAATAAAGTATCTGTCATTTCCAAAACCGAAATCTGCCCTCTCGGCGTATTCAGTATCGAGCAAGTTGGTTACCCGAGCAGAAAAATACCAAGAATTTACGGTTTCATATTGATATCGTAAGTTCAGGATATCATGACCATCATAACGATTAAGATTGGTTTCATTTGTGAAGTAATCCCCCATATGAACCAACTCTAATTGTGTATTATGGCTCTCGTTAATCGCCCATCTAAGTTGGACGTTGCCAGTTAACTTAGGAGCAGTATCCATATCATTTCCATCAATAGAAACAGTCACACCCCCGGGAGCAATATTGGACCCGTAGGTATGACGTGCATAACTTGCCACGATGCTTAACTGCAAAGAGTCCGTTAGAGCAAACAAAGAATTAAACTCCACACCTTTATGCTTAGTCTGACCACCACTGACGTTATTACGAGCACTGTCTTGGAAGATCACATTATCCTTTTCCATCCAATACGCAACCACACCATACGAAGCCCTATCTCGAGTCGCACGGTAGCCAACTTCAATGCTATCCACTTCTTCCGACTCTAAGTCAGCTACAGTTTGATTCTGTTGCAAGCGATAAAGCTCAGTGGCTTGTGGCGCTCTAAAAGCACGAGCAGCATTCACAAACACTTGTTGTGACGAATCAAAATCATGAATCCAGCCTAGCTGCAAAGATCCATTATTAAAATCATCGGAACGATCTGCTGGACGACTATAACGACAAGGGCCAGGTCCTCCACTAAAAGCAGTACAAGAGGCCACTCCATTTTCGTCAGTATTTCCATCAATCATTAGGTTGTCATAATCGTATTCAAGCAACTCATAGCGAATTCCTAAGCTAAACTGATTAGACTCCGACGCTTCAAAGGTGAATTGAGCATAAGGAGAGATTAATTGTGCATCAACTTCAAAGTCGTACTGTTTACCAGCTGGGAAAGAACCAAAACCACCATCTTGTGTTTGTTTTAAAAAGCCTTCACTGAGTTCTAAATCGACACCGGCAATCATTTCTATGTTACTTGTCACATTACTTCTGTATAAACTTTGCAAACCAAATGACGTATGCCCATTTTCTTCTAAGGGAGCACCTGGTAAAAAGTGCATCAAGAAGTCCATCTCTGTATCTCTAAAATAAGGGGTCAGCATCCAACTGCTACCATTAGCGCGCTCACCCTCTATGCGACTATGCAATCGAACACTTCTAGCATCACGAAAGGCCTCCGGGTTAGCGTTTGTTCTTCTTACGGCATCCACTTTATAAGCCTCAAAACCTTGCTGCAAATAGCCCGCAGTTTCTTGATTTAAGTTCGTTGCAGAAAAGACTGTTGTGACCTTGAGATCACCAGAGTAGCTATGAGCTAAATTAATTTTTTGTTGACCAAATCCTGAATCATCAATGTAGCCGCCATCCTCAGCACCATTAAAGCTTAGCCCAAAGGAGTGATCGCCTTTTACAGTGTTATAGCCTAGGTTAAGGCGGCTGTATTCATTGGAACCAAAATCCACAGAGACGTCACCACCAGGCTCTCCCAAGGTAGGGCTTATCACGTTAATTGCTCCGTGCAGAGCGTTAATTCCATAAAGAATACTGCCAGGACCACGAACCACTTCAATAGCTGTGGCCTGTTCTGTGTTTGCTTCGAATAACTGATTCACGTTACAAAAACCAGCACCACGAAGAGGAATACCATCCTGAGAAGTTTGTACTGCTCCACAACTACCCGCTCCAGTTAAGACTGGAGATCTAATGCCTAATAAGTTCTCTTGACCATTACCGCGGTTAAATACAACTCCAGGTACTAAGTTCAGTACTTCACCGACATGCACATGCGCAACAGTATCTATGTAGTCAGAATCGATCGAATAAATACTAGCCGGAATTTCACGCAACTCACTGCCTTGACGATCAGCGGAAACGAGAATACTTTCAATCCTGTTATTAGTTTGGGCATTTACTTGTGATCCTACAGAGAGCATCGCTATCGCGAGACCTAGAGTAGAAAGTTTGCCTTTGTAAAGGTGCATATGTTCCCCTGTATAAGAAATTTGTCTATCTATTAATATTTAATATTTTTAGTTTTACTGACCGTATTTTTTATAAGCCGCCTATATCAAGCCGCGAAGTATAAAGCTGAAACACAAAAAAAAGAACCACAAAGCTAAAAGAGCGTCATTACAGCAAAGTCCAATAGACTAAAACAAGCATATCGGCTAATTTCCCCAATATTTACTCACTATAAGGAAACTCTAAATGCAATTCATGATCACAGCATTTGATTACAAAGACTCTGATGCCATAACTCGAAGAATGAATGCTCGAGAAGCCCACCTCAATAGAATAAAGCCTTTGATAGCAAAGGGTAATTTTTTAAGTGGTGGAGCTATTCTAAATGAACAAGGCAAAATGATTGGGTCTACCCTACATATGGACTTTCCATCTAGGCAGAATTTAGATGACTTTTTAAAAGATGATCCTTATGTAAAGAACAAGGTTTGGGAACAAATTGAAATTAACACCATAAAACTAGTGCCTATGTGAAATCCCAAACTAAGACTTAGACGAAGTCTCTGCAAACAGTTTTTTTTGTTCTTCAGTCGCTTCAAGCTGATACTTTTCTTTCCACTCAGAATAAGGCATGCCATAAACTAACTCCCGCGCCTCTTCATAGGAAAGTTCTTCGCCTCGTTCTGAAGCAGCCGATACATACCATTTCGACAAACAATTACGGCAAAAACCTGCCAAGTTCATAAGATCAATATTTTGAGCATCCTTTCTTGAATCCAAATGTCCAAGCAAACGCCTAAAAACTGCCGCTTCAATTTCAGTTTTATTCTCCATCACATTAACACCTTAAGTTTTTCGTATTTAAATACTTTTATCCGCCAGATTTAATAGCCTGATAGCCGAGTTTTCCCAGTTCGCTGATGAGCTTATCACGGTGCTCCCCTTGGATTTCAATCAAGCCAGCTTTCACCGCCCCACCAGAACCGCAACTTTGCTTTAGCTTTTTTGCCAATCCTTTTAGTTCTATTTGATTCAATGGCAAGCCACTAATAATTGTCACACCAGCCCCTTTACGACCTTTAGTCTCTCTACCCACCCTAATCTTGCCATCACCAGTAATATTGGTCTGAGCATTTTTCTGACACTTACAATGATCTTTTTTTTCGCCGCATTGCTGGCATAAGCGACCATACTCAGTAGAGTAAACTCTAGTACTGTTTTTCATACTAATTATTATGCCTCGCTTTTAAACTGGGTTCTCAATATCTACAAATGTATGTTCAATTTCATATTTCTGTGCAAGATAATTCCCTACAGCCTGAACCCCATAACGTTCAGTCGCATGATGACCAGCTGCAAAAAAATGTATCCCTGCTTCCCTTGCAAAATGCACAGTCTGCTCTGAAACTTCCCCGGTTAAATAAGCATCTACTCCAAGTTCATGCGCCTGTTCAATAGAGTTCTGAGCAGAGCCCGTACACCAAGCAATGGTCTCTATCATTTTGCTTTTACCGGGCACATGAAATGGCATTCGATTCAATTTAGATTCAATCCTTTGGATCATTTCTTTGGGGCTACAGGGATCTATAACATTACCAGTAACACCGACTTTGCTTTTAAATCGAGGGTAAAGATCTTCTATAAGCTTGAAACCCAACAACTCACCGAGCTGAGTATTATTGCCATATTGAGAATGCGCATCTAAAGGTAAATGGTATGCCAACAGGCTGATATCATTTTCTAACAGCTTTTTTAGCCGCTGCTTTTTTATTCCGGTAATCTCACTTTTTTCGCCTTGCCAAAAATACCCATGGTGAACGAGAACCGCATCAGCACCTTCAGCAATTGCAGCATCCAAAAACTCCTGACTAGCTGTTACACCTGTAATTAACTTATGGATGCTGGAGGCACCCTCTACCTGCAAACCATTCGGGCAGTAATCCCTGAAATCATTAGGTCGGAGCAATGAATTTAGGTCATTAACGACAGTTTCGAGTTTTACTGGCATAATCTCTGTCTTCCTGTTTCTTTAGATTTGTATCCGCAAGCTTCAATTACGGTATACTTATTTCCACGAATAATAGCAGAATCAACTTACTGCCCATATTGAAAGCCCAACATAAATAGGGCAAAAAATGAAAAAATTTATAAATTACATACTCTGGCCGGTTCTAGCAGGCGCAGTCTTTGCAATGACAGTCCAGCAACTACCACCAGTCGTAGAACGTTTTTTTCCAGCCAATGCGACGCCTACTGATAACGAGCTGAACGAAACTAGAATACGCCCTACTTCCTTCAATACTGCCATTGAAAAAGTTATGCCCGCTGTTGTAACTATTAATCTTCAACAAGTATTAGCAGAGTCTGGAAGTTCGACCGATCAAACCAACTCCTTAAGCAGTATCTCCACTCAGCAGTTTACACAACTAGATGAAAACAACAGTCTAGGTTCAGGCGTTATTATTACTTCCGATGGTTTTTTGGTAACCAGTTATCATATTTTTATTAGCCCAGAAACTGGTGTCGTGAATTTTTTTGAAACTATTACCGCCACCCTAAGTGATGGCCGGGTTGTGAATGCTAGACCACTAGTTTATGACGAGGCGAGTGATTTGGCTTTACTAAAAATAGACACCCCAAATGTCGCTTTTGTTGAACCCTATGATAACCCTGACCAAAAGGTTGGCGATGTCGCAATAGCCATTGGCAACCCCCGCAATCTCGGACTCTCAGCATCCATAGGAATTATTAGTGGCATTCGCAACACTGAAGAATCTTTTCTACTACAAACCGATGCAGCAATAAACCCAGGCTTTTCAGGTGGCGCCTTGATCGATAGCCAAGGCAATTTGATTGGGATTAACTCAAATATTCTTTCGGAGTCTGGCGGGTCTGAGGGCTTAGGTTTCGCAACACATGCCGCCATGATCAGTCTGCTCCTAGATTATTATTATGCTAGTGGTCCTGGAGGCTACTTAGGTGTATCTAATGCAAGTTTCTTTTCTAGAAACCAGGGAATTCTGCTTTATGGGCAAAACATTGAAGGAGCTAAAGTTCTTTCTTTAGTCCAGGACGGACCTGCTCATAAAGCTGGGATACAACTTGGAGATATCATTACTGGTTTCAACCAAAAAAAATTCGGCATCCTACAAAACGAAGATGACTTATTTAATGCTATAGCATCAATAAGTAGCCTGGGAGCTGGAGAAGTCGTTGATATCGAAGTCTTTAGAGAAGATAAATTTATTAACATCCCAGTGACCTTAGGCGTAGGCGAGCCTTTCGTTTTATTTTCTATCCAATAGCCTGTTATTTCTTAACGCGCTTTCGAAATTCGGCTGAGCGAGCATGTGCAGTTAAACCTTCAGCTCTTGCTAAAGTCGAAGCGATATCTGCTAGATTCTCTGCACCTTCAACCGAGCAATGCACAATTGAAGAACGCTTTTGAAAATCATAAACACCTAGCGGAGAAGAGAATCTAGCTGTTCCCGAAGTTGGTAAGACATGACTCGGTCCGGCGCAATAATCTCCTAAGGCCTCAGAAGTGTACTTACCCATAAAAATCGCACCAGCGTGTTTAATCAGTGGCAATAATGTTTCAGGATTCTCAACAGAAAGCTCCAAATGTTCAGGAGCTATCTGATTAGAAACTTCTACTGCTTCCTCAAGACTGGAGACTTGTATTATTAACCCTCTTCCTTCCAGAGAGCTTCTGATAATATCTTGCCTTTCCATACTAGGAAGTAACTTGTTAAGACTTTCCTCAACTTCAGCAATAAAGCCAGGATCAGGACATAGCAATACCGATTGCGCATCTTCATCGTGCTCGGCTTGAGAAAATAAATCCATCGCTACCCAATCAGGATCGGTAGATCCGTCACAAATCACTAAAATTTCCGAAGGCCCGGCGACCATATCAATACCGACTTGCCCAAAAACCTGCCGCTTTGCCATAGCAACATAAATATTGCCCGGACCTACAATTTTATCAACGGCTGGAATTGTTTCAGTACCGTAGGCTAAAGCCGCAATAGCTTGAGCACCACCAACAGTAAATACTCTATCAACTCGAGCCAGAGCTAATGCCGCTAGCACTAAGTCGTTTAATTCTCCATTTGGTGTAGGCACCATAGCAATTATTTCTGAAACTCCGGCAACTTTAGCAGGAATCGCATCCATTAAAACCGTGGAAGGATAGGAAGCTTTTCCTCCAGGAATATAAATTCCAACTCTATCCAAAGGAATCACTTTTTGACCATATACAGAACCATCTTCTTCTATGTATTGCCAAGAACCTTGCTTTTGTTTCTCATGATAAAAACGAATTCTTTGCGCCGCTTTTTCTAGTGCGAAACGTTGGTCATCAGAAATTTTGCTCAGACTTTCTTGCAAGCTTTGAGCTGAAATTTCAAGTTCAACAGCAGTGCTGGCATTTAAATTATCAAACTGCTTAGTCCACTTCAGAACAGCAGCGTCCTGATTATTCTTAACATCCTGTAAAATAGCATTTACAGAATTCAGAACTTCTTCGCTCACAAGAGAATCCCAGGTGAGCGCCTGCTTGAGCTCTGCAGCAAATCCCTTATCTGAGGAATTGAGTTTACGAATTGAAAGTGTCATACAGTTATTTAACCTTCGTACAGACTAATTTGCAGAAACTGCTGATTGTAAACGCTCCAATAAAGCCTGAATTTGTTCGTGTTTAAGCTTCATTGCTGCTTTATTGACGATAACCCGAGTACTCACTTCTGCAATCAATTCTTGAGGTTCAAGGCCATTGGCAACTAGCGTTTTTCCTGTATCAACAATATCAACAATGCAGTCGGCCAAACCCATAATCGGAGCTAGCTCAAGTGCTCCATTCAATTTTATGATATCGACTTGCTGACCTTTTTCAGAAAAATAAGCCTTAGCAATATTTACAAATTTACTAGCAACACGTAATCGAGCCGGAGCCTTAGTTTGGGAAACTGGTTTAGCCGTCATCAACCGACAAGTGGCAAGCTTTAAGTCTAAAGGCTCATAATATCCTTTAGACCCATTTTCCATAATGATATCTTTACCGGTGATACCTATATCCGCACAACCTAGCTCTACATAAGTAGGAACATCCACTCCTCTGATGACCATCAACTGCACACCCGGAATATTACTATCGAAAATTAGTTTTCGACTTTTGTTAATATCTTCAGCAGGTTTGATCCCTGCTTGTTCCAATAAAGGCAGCACTTCTTCAAGTATTCGCCCTTTTGTGAGAGCAATGAGTAATCCCTGCTTTGACATAATATTTTTATCTACTTAACCAGTCCAAATTTAATTTTCTATTTTCAAAACTAAGTTAAAAATAATTTTTAAGATTCTTTTTAACCGCTATAAGCTATTTAACTTTTTCAATCTTTCAAACTACGAAGGCAAACGACGAATTTTTGCTCCTAACAGTTGCAACTTTTCTTCAATACATTCGTAACCGCGATCGATGTGGTAAATCCTATCAACTTTTGTTTCATTTTCAGAAACTAAGCCCGCGATAATTAAACTTGCTGAAGCTCGCAAATCTGTAGCCATGACTGGAGCGCCTATCAATTTTTCGACACCATTCACAATTACTGTATTGCCTTCAACAGTCAACTCCGCACCCATTCGACACATTTCGTGAACGTGCATAAAGCGGTTTTCAAATACAGTCTCAGTGATAGTGGACGACCCTTCTGCAACGGCGTTCAGGGCAGTAAATTGTGCCTGCATATCAGTCGGGAAAGCTGGGTATGGCGCAGTTGTTACTGAAACAGCCTTAGGTCTTTTGCCATGCATATCTAAACTAATCCAGTCCTCTCCTACTTCAACATCTGCACCCGCTTGTACAAGCTTGCTTAGCACAGCCTCTAATACATTCGGACGCGTATCTTTGACTTTAATCTTGCCACGGGTGGCTGCTGCAGCAATTAAGTAAGTTCCTGTTTCAATCCTATCCGGCATAACCGAATAACTACAACCATGTAATTTTTCGACACCATCAATAGTGATAGTATCGGTTCCTTCTCCACTAATATTGGCACCCATTGCCTTTAAGCAAAGAGCCAAATCGACAACTTCAGGCTCTCGAGCTGCATTTTCAATAATGGTTTGCCCATCAGCTAATGTAGCAGCCATCATAATATTTTCCGTACCGGTCACAGTGACTAGATCCATAAAAATATGCGCGCCTTTCAAGCGGCCATTACAACTTGCTTTGATGTAACCATTTTCGACAACTATGTCCGCCCCCATTTGTTTTAGAGATTCAATATGCAAATTAACTGGACGACTTCCTATTGCACAGCCTCCAGGTAAGGCGACCTCGGCCTTACCAAAATGTGCGACCATAGGTCCTAACACCAAAATAGAAGCCCGCATGGTTTTTACCAACTCATAAGGAGCATTGAAGTTTTTGATGGTGCTACTATTCAACTCTACTTCTAACTTATCACCAATAATGGACTCAACGCCCATACATCCCAGAAGCTCAACCATAGTGGTGATGTCGTAGAGATGCGGTAAATTGCTAATTTTTACAATATCATTTGTAAGCAATGCCGCTGACATAATAGGCAAAGCTGAGTTTTTTGCCCCAGCTATCCGAATTTCTCCGTCAAGCCTAGCACCACCTTGTATTAATAACTTATCCACATCTTCACCTATTCCGGTAAATTACTAGTATTCTTTTGCTGCTGCATTCTACCAATTTTGACTAATAGCGGGTGATCTTTTTCCCAACCACAAAAAAAAGAGCCCTCTGGCTCTTTTTTTAAATGCCAGCTTTTTCATTCATTACTTATTTTGATGCTCTACTTCAGTTTTAAGTATCATGCTCACGGCGTGAATCGCACCAGAACTAATTTGTTCATTGATTACGCGATAAATACTCTGCTGACGTTTGACTGCATTCAAACCCGTAAAACTGTCAGAGATTACTGCAACTTGATACTTACCTTCCCCGCCAACAACTTCAACTTCGGCATCTGGGAATTCAGCTTGGATCAAATTAGAAATTTCTTCTGTCGATATACTCATTAAACTAACCCTTATTTTAAGCATCGACATTTTACCGCAAAGCGTAGAGTTTGTCAGAGTTTATAGTAGACCTTGTTAAATGAGCTATAATCCCGACTTCTTTTTTTCACCAGGTTTTTCTACATGGAATATTTGTTATTTGCCCTAGCTATTATCGTCGGCATCATGGGCTTAATCTGGAGTGCTGATAGATTTGTCTTAGGGGCTTCTAGTACTGCCCATAACTTTGGCGTTTCTACTCTTGTGATTGGTTTAACTATCGTCTCATTCGGCACATCGGCGCCTGAAATTTTTACTTCAGCTTCAGCTGCTCTTCGAGGTGCTCCTGAGTTGGCAATCGGTAACGTGATTGGTTCAAACATTACCAATATTGGTCTTGTCCTAAGCATAACGGCACTGGTATGCCCAATTATAATTCCAACATCTTTATTGAAAGAGGAGCTACCCGCCTTATTGATTGTCACTTTTGCTGGAGTTTTAATCTTTTTGGATCTTTATTTGGGCTGGACCGATGGTCTAATACTTCTCTCTCTATTAGTTTTTTTGAGCTGGATGCTTTTTAAAAGAAAAGGCTCTTTATCTGAAAGCCACATAGTCGAAGATGATGAGATTTCAGAATACATTGCCGAAATAAGCACAAAGAAAGCTCTCGGATTAATGCTATTTGGTTTGGCACTGCTAATAATTAGCGCCAATATTCTTGTTTATGGAGCAACTGGGGTAGCTCGTGCGCTAGGCGTAAGCGAGTTGATCATTGGTTTAACCATTGTTGCTATCGGCACCAGTTTACCTGAGTTAGCTGCTTCTATAACGGGAGCGCTTAAAGGTCATCATGATCTAGCCATTGGCAATGTAGTAGGTTCCAATATTATGAATTTACTTTTAGTTTTACCGGTACCAGCTTTTTTAGCGCCATTAACTGTTGAGCAAGCCGTTTTATCGAGAGACCTTCCCGTCATGCTATTAATGACACTCGTACTAGCGGCTCTGATTGTTATCAATATTAAATTACAGAAAAAGTTAGGACGCCTAGTAGGCATAGTTCTCTTGTTACTTTATTTGTCTTACACTGGCCTCTTGTTTGTAACGAGTTAAGGTAATGACAGAAGAAACATTTATCTCCAGCGCACTAAAAACCATCACACTAGAGCAAGATGCTGTTGCTGCCCTAAAGGGTAGAATTGGCCAAGACTTCAGTAAGGCCTGCTCTTTACTATTAAATTGTGATGGCCGAATTATCGTTATGGGAATTGGTAAGTCCGGGCATATTGGCAATAAAATTGCGGCCACATTAGCCAGCACAGGAACACCCGCTCACTTTGTTCACCCAGCTGAAGCGAGTCACGGCGACATTGGAATGATTACCGAACAAGATGTTGTTCTTGCCCTCTCGAATTCTGGCACTACTGAAGAAATTCTTGCTCTCTTACCTGCATTGAAGCGTAAGGGAGTTTCTCTTGTCAGTATGACCGGTAATGCAAACTCTCCTCTTGCAGAAAGTGCTGACGTCAATCTTGATGCTAGTGTTACAGCTGAAGCTTGCCCCTTAGGACTTGCGCCAACCACTAGCACAACGGTTACATTAGTACTTGGGGATGCCTTAGCAATGGCTTTACTAGAAGCTCGAGGTTTCACCGCTGAAGATTTTGCTTTTTCGCATCCAGGCGGCAATCTTGGTCGCCGACTTCTCTTAAAGGTAGGAGGTGTGATGCATAGCGGCACCGATATACCTAAGGTCAGCGCCGAAACCAGTGTCAGTAAATCCTTGCTTGAAATAAGCGCAAAAAAACTAGGAATGACTACTGTTGAAGATGCTAGTGGAAATCTAGTTGGTGTCTTTACAGATGGCGATTTAAGACGCTTGCTAGACCAAGAAAAAAACCTTCAGCAAACTTTAATTGGCGAAGTCATGACTCCTTCATTTCGCTCAATAAATGCAAACGCTTTAGCTTCTGAAGCTGCCAAAACCATGCAAGATAATGAAATCTACAGCTTGGTTGTTTTAGACGAAAATGGCAGGCTCGAAGGCATCATCACGATGCATGATCTGTTAAAAGCGAATGTGGTTTAGTGAAGTAAAAGCCTTGGAAAGAGTAAACGATAATGAAACAACTCCCTCAAGAAATTATTAACAAAGCACAGCATATTAAAATATTAGTGCTTGATGTCGATGGCGTCTTAAGTGATGGGAAACTCTATTTCTCTGATACCGGGATGGAAATCAAAGCCTTTAGCACTCTGGACGGACAGGGCATTAAATTATTACAAAAATCAGGCATCGAAGTAGCTCTTATAACCGGCAGAGATTCTTCTATTGTCAGTCAGCGCGCTAAAGAACTTGGCATCACAACCTTGGTTCAAGGTCGCGAAGAGAAGTTAATTGAACTTGATAAAATCTTATCTGAAAAAGATTTAAGCTATACCGAAACTGCCTACATAGGCGATGACCTTCCTGACCTAGCCTGTATTCGTCGTGCCGCTCTAGGCATTACGGTCCCAAATGCAAACCCAACTATTATTGAGCATGCTAGTTACTGTACACAAAAGTTAGGAGGGCATGGGGCAGTTCGAGAAATATGTGACCTGATCCTTAAGGCCCAGAATAAATTTGACTCGGCCATCGCTTCTTACATGTAAAAGGTACGCGAATGCGTTATCACATCATAGCCTTAGTAGTCTTTTTCAGTTTACTGTTCTACTTATTGGATTATTCAACCGAAGATAGTCTTGAATCAATAATAGAAGGAAGTCGGGTAAACCAGGAATTTGATTACTACATGACTTCCGTGGACAGCACCCGTTTTAGCCACGCCAAGGGGGCTGAATTCAGATTACAAGCCGACAGAGTAGTGCATTATCCTTCTCCTGAGACCACTACCATCGAAGCCCCAAGATTGACAATGTTCCAAAACCAAACAAGCCCATGGCTCCTAAGCGCTTCGTATGGCAGAATAGAACAAGACCTAGAACGGAATGAAGAAAAGCTAGAGCTTTCAGAAAACGTTGTCGTTCAACATACCGATACTGAAGGCAACATACACAACATTTATACTGAAGAGCTCACGATTTTTTTGAATAGCCAATACCTCAGTACTGAAAGTGATGTCTTGCTGGAATCAGAAAATACCACCATCAGCAGTCAAGGTATGACCGCAGACTTAATCAACAAACACATCATCTTCTTAACAAATGCTAGAGGCCGTTATGATTAAAATAGTGACTAGTGTTTTTATAGTAGCCTTGAACTTTTTGACACAGAACTTAAGGGCGCTTCCCGACGATCTAAATCAAGACATGATCACAAGTTGCCCTGCTCGTAGCGAGTCTTTTCTTGGGCAAGGCTTGGAAATATGCCGCGGCTCTATTGAACAGCCGGCAGAAGTGAGACAAGGCAGCCTGAAGCTCCAGGGTCTTGAAATAACGGTCGAACGAGTTGAAGGTCTCATTAGAAAAGTTACTGTCAAAGGATCGCCAGCCAGCTTTCAACAACAACCAGAAGCAGATCAAGCCATTGTTTATGCTGATGGAGAAAGCATCACTCTTGATAACTCCAATCAACAAATCATAATTGATGGCAACGCTTCCTTTTCTCAAGAAGGCGCTATTTCAACCACAGCCGATCATCTTGAATATGACATCCAGAATCGTAAGCTTGATGCTACTCAGATGAATATGGTCATCCCAGGTAATAGCTCACTTTGAACAAGCCTAGAAAAAAACAATTAACTATTAACAACCTTGCTAAATCCTATAAGGGCAGGCAAGTCGTTAAAGATGTTTCACTAGAATTGGAGAGTGGACAAGTAGTTGGGCTTCTTGGTCCGAACGGCGCCGGCAAAACAACTTCTTTTTATATGATAATTGGATTGGTGAAGGCCGATCATGGCAAAGTATTTATCGATAAAGATGATATTTCTAAAGCCGCCATGCACACAAGAGCACGCAAAGGACTAAGCTACTTACCGCAAGAATCTTCTATATTCCGTAAACTCAGCGTTAAAGAAAACATAATGGCAATTTTAGAAACAAGAGCCGAACTTAATAAAGCCGAAAGGCAAAGCCTCTGCTCGACTTTAATGGAAGAGTTTCATATCAATCACCTGGAATCGAGTCTTGGCATGAGCCTTTCTGGGGGCGAAAGACGTCGAGTTGAAATTGCCAGAGCATTAGCGACGGAGCCAGATTTTATTCTACTCGATGAGCCTTTTGCTGGAGTTGATCCCATTTCAGTGAACGATATAAAACAAATCATTCGTGATTTAAGCGCCAGAAACATTGGTGTTCTTATTACAGACCATAATGTCAGAGAAACCCTAGATATCTGTGAGCTTGCTTATATTGTGAATGACGGCAGTATATTAGCTTCGGGAGAGCCCCATAGCATCTTACAAAATGAACAAGTAAAAAGTGTTTACCTTGGCCATGAGTTTAGGATTTAGACAGCCTCTTTAGAGATATATATTTTTCTATCACAAGCCGGTATGATAATTGCATTAGGTTTGTTATAGTACCAAAGCAACCAAGAAAGGAGTGACACAAACCCAGAATTTACTTGATATATAAGGTGCATTACTCAATCAGCTCTTATGAAATTATCGCTTCAACTTAAGCTCGGCCAACAACTCACCATGACGCCACAGTTGCAACAGGCCATTCGCCTATTGCAACTTTCAACGCTTGACCTTCAACAAGAAATCCAAGAAGCACTCGAAACCAACCCAATGCTGGAAGTTGAAGAAAATCAGACCGAGCCAGAGACTAAAGAAAGTTCTGAAAATAATGATTCTGCCAAAACTGAAGATTATAGTAACTCCAGTTCTAGTGAACCCTCAGCCGATACAGACCTTAAAGAACTGCAAAGCTCAGACTGGAATGAAAACGATATTCCAGATGACCTAGGTGTAGACAGCTCTTGGGATGACATCTATATCAACACAGCTCCAAGCTCCTCATACAATAATCAGGATTTTGACGATAGCGACTTTGAATCGAGAAACACTGTCACAGAGTCTCTTCAAGACCATTTGACCTGGCAATTAAACCTCACTCCAATGTCAGATAGTGATCGTCTCATAGCAATGGCGATCATAGACTCAATCGACCCCGATGGTCAGCTGACTTCTTCCATAGAATCTATTCACGCTGGCTTAATCCGAGAACTAGATATTGATGAGGATGAGGTACTTGCAACCTTACATAGAATTCAACAATTTGACCCTATTGGGGTTGGCTATCGAGATCTTAAAGAGTGTCTAAGCATCCAACTGGCTCAGTTTGAAAGCGATTGCCAAGGCCTTACTACCGCTAACAGAATTGTTGAGAATTATCTGCCTCAGCTTGCTAGCCATGACTACAATCTCATCATGAAGAGGCTAAAAGTCAAAGAGCAAGAACTAAAGCTAGCAATGCAAATTATTTTGAGCTTAAACCCAAAGCCAGGCTCAGAAATTACTCAATCAGACACGGCCTATGTTGTACCTGATGTTTTTGTTAGCAAAAAAAATGGGCGTTGGACTGTCGAATTAAACCCTGAAACAACCCCAAATATTAGAGTCAACCCTGATTATGCCGCTTTGGTGACTCGCAATGATTCCAGCACCGATAACGCCTTCTTAAAGGATAATTTGCAGGAAGCCCGATGGTTTCTTAAGAGCCTACAAAGCCGAAACGAAACTTTGATGAAAGTTGCTACCAAAATAGTCGAGCATCAACGCGCTTTCTTCGATTATGGCGATGAAGCTATGAAACCCTTGGTCTTACATGACATTGCTGAAGCAGTAAGCATGCATGAATCTACAATTTCTAGAGTGACCACACAAAAGTATATGCACACTCCTCGCGGAATCTTCGAACTAAAATATTTTTTCTCCTCTCACGTTTCTACTCAAGAGGGAGGAGAATGCTCCTCTACAGCCATTCGAGCACTTATCAAAAAGCTTGTTGCTTCAGAAAATCCACAAAAACCGCTCTCTGACAGTAAAATTACTTCACTTTTAGGTGACCAAGGTATTAATATTGCGCGCCGAACAATTGCAAAATACAGGGAATCCCTATCAATCTCACCTTCAAACGAAAGGAAACGTATACTTTAATGCCTTTGTTGGGTGTTCATACGAGACGAAACTGAAAATATTATGCAGTTAGAAACAATTATTAGCCCTGATCTCACTTTTTGTAATGTTGAGGGCGTTAGTAAAAAACGTTTACTCGAAACCAGCGCGGAACTCATTGCTAGTGAAGTTGATGTAAATCCGGATGAAATCTATGAAGCCCTAATCGCTCGCGAGCAGTTAGGCAGCACAGGATTGGGAAATGGCATCGCTATTCCACACTGCCGCGTCCCTAAATGTGACAAAACCATAGGTGCGCTCATTAAACTTGCAAGTCCTATAGATTTTGATGCTATCGATCAGAAACCCGTCGATTTGCTGTTTTTTTTATTGGTTCCGGAAAATACTGTAGAGGGGCATCTTGAAGTCTTGAGAACCTTAGCCGAACTATTTAAAAACCCTAGTTATTGCGATGGACTCAGAAAAAGCCAAACAGATTCTGAACTATATACTGCCTCCATGCGAACGCCTCTTCCGCCTGAAGCATGAAGGGTCAGCCACAAAACTTCATGCCGCACATTATTCACTCAGTGCGATTTCATTGAGAATAGCTTAATACTCACAGCGCTTTCAAAAACAGCCTGCAGTACCCTATAGTAAGCAACTTCACTAAATATTCACATTATCGCATTAGAATGTACTTATAATGCTCTCATTAATTCAATGCATCAAAATGGCTTTATGAAACTAATAATCATAAGCGGCCGCTCTGGCTCAGGAAAAAGTACCTGTCTGCACGTACTAGAAGACATGGGGTATTATTGTGTCGATAATATGCCTGCCAGCTTATTAACTGCTTTAGCCGAGAGAATAGACGAAAACAAGCTCACTAAAGTAGCCGTAAGTATTGATGCCCGAAATTTATCTGGCGACTTGAGCAAGTTTCAGGAAATCTTTGAGAAACTCAACCTCACGGATTTAGAGCGTCAGGTCATATTCTTGGATGCTGACACCAACACTTTATTGAAACGCTTTAGTGAAACTCGCCGAAAGCACCCTTTAAGCAATAGCACTTTAGGCTTATTAGAAGCAATTAAGCTCGAGAGAGAACTACTCTCCCCAATAGCCAACCTTGCCAGCTTAACCATCGATACCAGCAGCCTAACGCTGCATGACTTAAGAGATATTGTGCGTGAACGTATTGTAGATAATAATGCTGCCGGATTAGCTTTGCAATTCCAATCTTTTGGTTTTAAACACGGCATTCCCATCGACGCTGACATGGTTTACGACTTACGCTGTTTACCTAACCCATACTGGATCGCCACGCTAAGGCATTTTACCGGGCTCAATCAAGAGGTAATCGATTATCTGGAAGATCAGCCAGAAGTTGAAAAAATGTTCAATGATATCAAGGGCTTTCTAGAAAACTGGCTTCCTTACTTTGAAAAAAGCAACCGCAGTTACATTACAATTGCACTAGGCTGTACTGGTGGACAACACCGCTCGATATATCTCAGTGAAAAACTAAAGAAGCATTTCTCTCAAACAATTAGTAATATTCAGATTAGACACAGAGAACTGAATAAAGTCTAAGTTTTAATTTTGGCTAAATACTCAAGTTCACGATAGTTCTTACTGAGTTCCACGGAATGAGTTCTAAACCATGATAGAAGAAAGAATAACGATTAATAACAAAGCCGGACTGCATGCTAGAGCGGCTGCTAAGCTGGTTGAAACCGTTAGTGATTTTGAGTGTGTGATCGAGATAGGCACTAAAGACAAAATGGTTGATGGCAAAAGCATTCTTTCAATTATGCTTCTCGCCGCTTCACCTGGGACCACCTTAGATCTCAAACTTGATGGTAAAGATGAAGAAGAAGCCCTAGTAGCTATCAGTTCACTTGTCAGCAATAACTTCCACGAAGAATAGAATAAGCCTTTCTGAATTCAAACCCTCTTTCCTACCCATCTAAAAATAAGTACCGAAGCGATAATAACCGATAGCATCGCCATCCAAAGTGGCAAGCCATAGACTGCGGGTAAATATCCAATAGAAATTGCCAATACAGCTACCAACAAAGCGTAAGGAAACTGAGTCTTAACATGATGAATATGATCGCAAGCTGTTGCTGTAGAACTCATAATCGTTGTGTCTGAAATTGGCGAACAGTGATCTCCAAAAATGGCTCCATCCAAAACGGCGGCCAAACTCATTATTGTAATTAACCCATATTCTCCACCATCCAATTGAAAGGCCACTTGCGAAGTAATTGGAATAAATATAGCCATAGTCCCCCATGAAGTTCCTGTCGCCATAGCGGCGGCAGCGCTTAACAAAAAAACAACTACTGGGTATAACAATGCCGGCATTGAATCTCCGACTACGGCCACCAAAAAAGCCCCAGTCTGGATTTCATTACAGATTCCGCCAAGAGTCCAAGCTAGAATTAGAATCGCCCACGGATACATAGCAGATTTCGAACCCTTTGTTATCGCCATCAAGATGCTCGTCTTAGGCAAACACGCAATAACTAAAGCCGAAATTATCGCTGCAAGTAATGATAAAAAGGCTGCAATATATAAAACTTGAACAGTATTTTCTGCAGCAGAAACAACACTGCGCCAACTGCCTAAGCTAACAATACTTCCAGGTGAATCTGCTAATAAAGTCATTCCCCCGCCATCAATCCATAAGCCGAGAAAAAGAACCAAAAACAAAACAAAAAAAGGCAGTAAGGCCGTCTTTACATTTACTTTAGCTCTGACATCAGCGTTAACTGTATCCTCAATATTGCCTGGCAGAATGGCATCTACAGCAG
>CBFIHS010000014.1:0-42496 GCA_965662565.1 Pseudohongiellaceae bacterium
TCGACAAAGGTTTTATCTAAATCGAGAACATAAGCAAAACCACCTGTCATTCCAGCCCCAAAGTTGTGACCCGTACTTCCAAGGACGGTTACTATTCCACCAGTCATATACTCACAACAATGATCTCCAGCACCTTCAACAACTGCATGGACACCTGAGTTTCTCACAGCAAATCTTTCACCAGCACGACCTGTTACAAAAAGTTTCCCGCCTGTTGCACCATAAAGACAAGTATTACCTATGATAGAAGTGTCTTGAGTTTTAAAGCTACTGCCTGGAGGAGGAACAACAATTAACTTTCCACCAGCCATACCTTTACCAACGTAGTCGTTTGCATCCCCGACTATAGTCATGTTTAAACCGCCTGCATTCCAAACCCCAAAACTTTGTCCTACACAGCCAGTTAACCGTATGTTGATTGGCGCATCTTCCATACCGTGATTGCCATAACGCTTTGCAATCTCTCCTGACAAGCGTGCGCCAATAGATCTATTAAAGTTTTGAACCTCATAGTTAAAAATCCCCCCACTTTTAGCTTCAATTGCTGGAAGAATATCTTTAACCATTTGTTCTGCCAAAAGACCTTTATCGAGTGGTTCATTTCTCTCTGTCTTACAATATTGATCTTGGTCAGCTGAAATATTGTCGTTATGAAGCAAGCGAGAAAGATCTATATTGGCTTGCTTTTCAGTTTGAGGCTCAAGAAACTCAAACAAATCAGTACGACCAATCAAATCAACCAAGTTACTAACACCTAACCTTGCCATCCACTGTCGAGTATCTTGGGCAACAAATTTGAAGTAATTCATTACCATTTCCACTTCACCAACAAAATGCTTATCTCTAAGAGTTTTGTCTTGAGTAGCAACGCCTGTAGCACAATTATTTAAATGGCAAATACGTAAATACTTACAGCCCATAACAACCATAGGGATAGTGCCAAAACCAAAACTTTCTGCACCTAGGATTGCCGCTTTAATGACATCAAGACCTGTCTTTAAGCCTCCATCTGTCTGCAATCTTATTCGACCGCGCAGATCGTTCGAACGAAGAGCTTGTTGCACTTCACTAAGGCCGAGCTCCCATGGGTTTCCGGCATAACGAATAGAAGTTAAGGGACTCGCTCCGGTACCGCCATCATGACCAGAAATAGTAATAAAATCAGCGTAAGCTTTTGCAACACCTGCAGCAATAGTACCCACACCAGGGCCAGCAACCAGTTTCACCGAAACCAGAGCCTGAGGATTAACTTGCTTCAAATCAAAAATCAGTTGCGCCAAGTCTTCAATCGAATAAATATCGTGATGAGGAGGCGGAGATATAAGTGTGACACCTGGAATCGAATGTCGAAGCCTAGCAATTAATTTGTTTACTTTTCGACCTGGTAATTGTCCACCTTCCCCAGGTTTAGCACCTTGAGCAATTTTTATCTGCAAAACCTCAGCATTCACCAAGTAATGAGGAGTAACTCCAAAACGTCCAGAAGCTATTTGTTTAATCTTAGAAATTTTGTCTGTACCAAAACGAGCAGGATCCTCTCCGCCCTCGCCTGAGTTAGATCTGCCACCCAAACGATTCATAGCTTGAGCAAGTGCTTCGTGAGCTTCCGGCGATAATGCGCCTAAAGACATACCTGCAGAATCAAAGCGTTTAAGAATATTTTCTATTGGCTCTACTTGATCGATGTCGATTGCCTCAACATCTTCTCGAAGCCCCATCATGTCACGCAAAGCAGATAAAGGGCGATTGTCTACGATCTGAGAAAACTTACGATACTTTTCAAAGTCGCCTGTCTTAACAGCATCCTGAATTGTTTGAACCACATCAGGATTAATCATGTGGTATTCACCACCATGAATGTATTTCAATAAACCGCCCTGTTTTAATTTCTTACGTGGCGACCAGGCTTCTTTTGCTAGTTTTTCTTGATCGTGTTGCAAATGAGCAAAAGTGGCACCCTGAATCTTACTTATGTTGTCTGGGAAACACTGAGCTATTACATCATCAGCTAGACCAACAATCTCAAATAACTGTGCACCACGATATGAACTGATGGTACTGATGCCCATTTTAGAAAGGATTTTTAACAAGCCTTTGTTAATGCCTTTACGATATTTTTTGTGACCTTCTAATGGCTCAACATCGAGCATCTTGCGATCAATCATATGATCAATCACGTCATAGCTCATATATGGATAAACCGCAGTTGCCCCATAACCTATAAGACAAGCTATTTGATGAGAATCTCTGGCACTCGCGGTTTCTACAATTAAGTTACTTTCGCAACGAAGACCTTTGGTATTAAGGTTGTGGTGAATAGCTGCAGTCGCCAAAAGAGCATTGATTACCAATTGACCTTGCTCTGGTAAACGCTCAGAAATAAACAATAAAACTTTACCCGCTCTAACTGCTGCCTCTGACTCAACAACAATATTTTTAATTGCTTGTTCCAGTCCAATTTCAGGATCATAAGCCAGAGATAAATTCGCAGAATCATAGCCCGGCCTATCAAGATGCAATAAGTTGTAGAACTTTGCTGGAGAAAGCAACGGAGATGTGAGAATTACCCTATTAGCATGCTCGGGTGTTTCTTCAAAAATATTTAATTCACGACCCATTCGTGTTTCAAGCGACATCACTATAGTTTCACGCAGTGAATCAATCGGCGGATTAGTCACCTGAGCAAATTGCTGCCGGAAATAGTCGTAAAGTGGGCGAACTTGTTGCGATAAAACCGCTATAGGGGTGTCATCTCCCATTGAGCCAGTACCCTCAGCAGCTTTTTCAGCCAAAGGCTTCATTACTTGGTCTAATTCCTCGAAAGTGACCTGAAACATTTTCATGTGCTGTTCACATTCTTCACGAGGCAAGGATTTTAATTCTGGAATGTGCTCAGCCAAGGTGGATTCAACAAGAAACGACTTCTCTTTAATCCATTTCGCATATGGTTGCCTAACTTTTAAGTAATCCCCAACATCGTCAGAATGCATAATCTTGCCTTCTTCAGTGTCGACAACCAAAATTTGGCCAGGGCCTACCCGCCCTTTTGCAATGACATCTTCAGGTTTGTAATCATTTACTCCAATTTCTGAAGCAGCAGTCAAATAACCATTTTTCGTCATCACCCACCTTGATGGCCTAAGGCCATTGCTGTCGAGCACACAGGCTGCGAAACGACCATCAGTTAAAACCACACCAGCGGGGCCATCCCAAGGTTCCATATGGAATGAATTATAGGTATAAAAACCACGTAGAGCCTCATCAAGGTCTTCCATATTTTGCCAGCTAGGTGGAATAATCAGACGAATGGCTTGGTATAAATCCATGCCACTTGTGACTAACAATTCCAGCATATTATCCATTGAAGAAGAATCAGAACCAGTAGAGTTAACTAAGGGAGCTATTTCTTCAATATTAGGTATAGCGGCGGATTTAAATTTTGAGATTCTTGCTTTAGCCCAGTTTCTGTTGCCACGGATAGTATTAATTTCTCCGTTATGAGCCAGCATTCTAAAAGGTTGAGCGAGTGGCCATCTAGGTAGGGTGTTGGTTGAAAAACGCTGATGGTAAGTAACCATAGCCACTTCCATACGAGGATCTTGTAGGTCTAAATAAAAATTCGGTAAGTCCACAGGCATCATAAGCCCTTTATAGGACAACACAGTCGAAGAAAGTGAACAAATATAAAAGTCTTCGTCCTCGGCTAATAGATTCTCAGCTTTACGACGAGCTATGAAAAGTTTTACTGCGAGTTCTGACTTCTCTAGATCCTTCGCATTGACGAAAATTTGCTCGATTTCCGGCATGCATTCTAATGCCATTCTTCCACAAACGTCTTCGTTATAAGGCACTTTTCGCCAGCCTATTACGTCAAGGCCTTGAGCAGTGAGTTCTTTCTCCAAAGTTGATTTAGCGTGCTCTGCCAAAGCTTCATCTTGGCTGAAGAACACCATACCAATGCCGTAGTTATCACTTAAATCGACATTAAACTTTTCTTTAGCAATTGCGCGCAAAAAGGCATCAGGCTTTTGCATCAACAGACCGCAACCATCACCAGTGATTCCATCTGCTGCGATACCGCCACGATGGGTCATGCAGGCTAGCGATTTTACCGCAGTCTGTAATAGATCATGGCTTGGCTCCCCATTAATATGGGCGATTAGGCCAAAGCCACAGTTATCTCTAAACTCACTAGGGTGATATAACCCAGGTCTCATATCCAATTACTCTAAATTTAATAGAACGATGTAAAGGGCGGTTTTGCTCTGTGTTAGCTTGGAGGGAAACAGCCTCTTATTTAACGCAAAGAGCCAGATATTCTACACAAGGACCAAGTTCTGGGCAATCTAGTTTGTGATAAATAGATAAGAGGCATTTCAGCCTTTTGGGAAAGGATTTTCGTATGTGACTAGCTGACACCCAGTTTTTCACCGGCTTGCAGCGTTTGAAATAATATTTCTGGGGCAATATCGGCTTTAATAGAAGCCTCCCCTAAAGCCTCTAATAAGATGAAACGTATTACACCTTGCTGAGCTTTCTTGTCATGACTCATCGATGAGATGAATTGATCGACACTTATTCCCTCTGGAGGGGAAACCGGCAAACCAGCCTTGCTAATAAGAGCTTTAATATCAGCTACATCTTGCACCGTGAGCATACCTAAACGCCATGAAAGATCAGCCGCCATAACCATTCCAGCACCAACTGCTTCTCCATGCAACCAAGCCCCATATCCCATCTGAGTCTCAATAGCATGACCAAAAGTATGACCAAAATTTAAAATTGCTCTAATCCCAGACTCTCGTTCATCCGCAGCCACGATGGCAGCTTTTTCTTCACAGCTTATTCTTACTGCTTCGCTTAAAGACTCAGAATCCCGTGCTCGAAGAGCATCAATTTCTTTTATTAACCATTGATAAAAATCGTTGTTATTAATCAAGCCATACTTAATAACTTCAGCTAAACCAGCTGAAAGTTCTCTTTCAGGCAATGAATTAAGGGTCTCGATATCAGCTATTACGCACTGAGGCTGGTAAAAAGCACCAACCATATTTTTCCCTAAAGGTCGATTTACCCCGGTTTTCCCACCTACAGATGAATCCACTTGAGATAAAAGGGTTGTTGGAATTTGAATAAAATCAACTCCCCTCTGATAGGTCGCAGCAACAAAGCCCGTCATATCTCCAATAACGCCGCCGCCCAAAGCAATTAAAGTACAGTTTCTTTCAAAGCGGCACTGCAAAAGGAAATCATAAATCTTTGCTATGTTGTCCAGAGTTTTCTCAGCTTCGCCATCCGGAAGTATAAATTCTTGAACTTCATAGTCTGCAAGCAAAGACTTCACTGCCTCAAGATAGAGTGGCGCAACGACTTCATTCGTTATGATACAAACTTGCTTGGCTTTTATGTGCGAACTTAAAAGGCTTGTCTGTTTTAAAAGACCTGAACCAATATAGATTGGGTAAGCCCTATCACCCAAATCAACATTAACTGTAATCGCCATATTATTCTTCGCTCCCAAGCAGATGATTCACTATCTCAGAAGAAACGGCTTTCGCACTCCTTAGACTGGTCATCACCATAAAATCGGCAATTTCACGATACAAGGGATCTCTTTCTTCCATAAGAGATCTCAAAGTTAATTCAGGGTCATCAACGTTTTGTAATAAGGGCCTTTTTTGATCTTTTCTTGTTCTTTCTAGCTGTTGGTTGATCGTTGTCATTAAATAAACAACTGTGCCTCGACTGTGTAAAAGCCTACGGTTTTGTTCTGAAAGAACAGCCCCTCCACCTGTCGCAAGCACAATTTTATTTTTCTCGGTTAACTCTTCAATGACCTTTTCTTCCCTTTTGCGAAAACCTTCTTCGCCTTCCATATCAAAAATCCAAGCAATATCAGCCCCTGTCCGATCTTCAATTTCCTGATCAGAATCAAAAAATTCAAGCCTTAAGTCCTGAGCAAGCAACCTACCAATAGTCGTCTTACCAGCACCCATCGGGCCGATTAAAAATATATTATCTACAGATTTTTTCATTAAGCGATAAGCTTAAATTGGAAGCGTAATATTTTCAAACCTTAAATATCATTGATAATTGAAGGAGTAATGAAAATCAGCAATTCACTTTTCTCTTCGGTGTTTGTTGTTCGTCTGAACAAGCCCCCTACATAAGGCAAATCACCAAAAAACATAGTTTTTGCTACTGATGTAGTAACATTTTTCTGAAAAACTCCCCCTAAAACTATTGTCTCACCATTATCAACCAATACTCGAGTTGTAATAGAGTTTGTACTAATAGGAGGAGGCCCGTTACCCCCAGAATCACCTGGTGCATCTTGGTGAATATCCAATAACATTATTATTTTACCATCGGGAGTAATTTGAGGTGTTACCTCTAAAGAAAGTGCTGCTGTAATAAACTGCACATTAGTTCCACCTGCTGTTCCACCCGCTTGAGCCTGAAAGGGAATTTGCACTCCCGACTCAATTCTAGCTGTTTGTTGATCCTGAGTTGTTAAAGAAGGCTGGGCGACAATATCACCATTTCCACTGTCTTCGAGTGCAGACAACTCAAGCTGCAACAGACCATTATCTCCAGCATAACCTAAGGCAAAAGAAGAGTTTGAAGTACTGACACCTAAATCAACAGCTAATTGTTGCTCAGAAAAGCTAGTGTCAAATCCACCAAGACTACCGCTTAAGAGAAATTCATCACCAAAACCCGGGAAAGTTTGCAGTCCGCCCCAGCGAATCCCCAAAGCATCGGAAAAACTAGTCGAAGCATTCACTATTCTGGCCTCAATCAATACCTGTCGAACTGGAACATCGAGCCTCTCGAGCATTGAACGAATTTCTGCCAACACAACCGGCGCATCCTGAACGATCAGGGTGTTGGTTCTATTATCAACAGTAGCAGCACCTCGTTCAGACAAAATTCCACCGCCTTCAGCGCCACCACCAGTAATCAAGACCAGCATCTCACTAGCCACAGCATAGTTAACTGAAATATACGCTGTTTCTAAAGGTACGAGCGATTCAACTTCCTGACTTGCCTCAAGTTGTTCACGCTCCGACTGTGCAATATCTGATGCAGGAGCAACATAAAGAACATTACCTTCTTGTCTTTGTCCAAGCCCTCTCGACCTAAGGACTAAATCTAAAGCCTGATCCCAAGGCACATCTACAAGACGTAAAGTAATGTTGCCAGTTACAGCATCGCTGACTACTAAACTAAAGTTTTGAAATTCTGCAAAAATCTGTAATACCTGTCGAATTGGAATATCTTGAAAATTTAAATTCATTCGATCGCCGTCAAAATCTAAATCATTTTGAGCAATTCCATTTCGCGACTCAATTACAGGACTTACATCGATTATAAATTCATCGTCACTTTGGTAAGCAATATAGTCATACTGCCCCATGACATCGGCAGCAACTAATACCGACCCATTGTCTTCATACACATCTATATACCTAACTGGAGTTGAGAAATCAGATACGTCTAAGCGTTGTTGTCCCTGACTTAAGCCAGCATTTCTGAATTCAAGAGTTAAGGCAGATCCAGAACGATCGATATTGCCCGCCAATGATCCATCAGTCATTTGAACAATTATCTGGCCTTCACCATTATTCCCTCGACGAAAATCAACATCTCTAATAGCGGAAACTGTATTAGTAACTGCCCCAGAAACTGAAGCAGCAGCGCGAACGTTAGAGTTATTTTCTGATTCATCATTACCCAAAATAACAAAAAGGCTATTACCATCAACTCTTGTTGTATAAGGAGACAAAGAACTCAAATTAACAACCATACGAGTTCTACTCTGATCATCAAGGATCATTACACTGCTTGCTATATCAGCTTCAAGTGGAAAGCGTCTTTCTGATAGCTGATTAGCAACTCCATTAAAGTCCATTGAGAGGCGAGCGGGATTAGCGATCTCGAAAATTGCCGGTGTTGGAGGGACATTATTGAATTGTAATTCAATTTCAAGCTGATCTCCGGGCAAAGTAATAAAGTTAATATCTTGTAATGCCGTAGATTGCGCAAACGAAGAAATAGAATAACTACTAACAACAATCAAAAGCATAGCCTTGTATGCTTTAAGAATTATTGATTTGATGGACTTAACACCCATAGTATGACTTCCTGCAAAACAAGAAAAAGTTTGCAGAATTCTCTCTGCGCAACCTGCTAATCTTTGCTTGTAATTGTTTACTCGCATTATCAAAATAACTCTTTATTATTCACTCAAACTAATTCTTTGCGGTCGCTCTATCCAACCACCCGCACCATTCGGAACGATCTCAACCAAATCAATTTTGCTCTCTGATATCCCAACAACTCTTCCATGATTACGCCCCATGTAGCTTCCTTCCATCACATAATGTAGGTTGCCGCCACCGCGGCATCTTTGGTTTTGGTTTTTATTGTAGAAGCCGCAATCAGCATGACATCACTGAGAGCCTCAAGATCATTAATATTCTTCTCTACAACTGCATTTTCTGGTCTGGGCGGCTAATATAGTTCTCAAGCTTGAACTTGTTGGCAGATTTACTTAACTCCAGCAACTTTATTGAGCTGGAGCTAATGTCTATACCAAGCAGAGCAGCACTTTTTTTATTTAAAATACCAAGCAAAATCAGACCTCTACGCCAAATGGACGCTTCTTATATAACCCTTGAATACCCTATTCCCTTTTAGTCTAGCACTTTCTTCAACATTTACTATGCAATTAAGCTACAAATAAGGAGTCTATCACGCTAGCACGTTACTCAATTTAAGTATTATTTTCACGCAATTAAAGCAATTACCAACAAATTACTTTAAATTGATAACTGCTTCACAATTTGGCTTATCGCTATAAATTTAAAATCTCGATATGATTCTGGGTGTTTTTTGTATTTTGAGTTTCTATATCTCAATAAATTAAAATCACTTTTTTAGCTCAAAACAGTTAAAATCTATCCATCAGTTCATGAATCTAATGTACTTACCAGTCAGCCCTGACATTGGGGCAGGCAAAGCAGAAGCGCTATTTGAAGGTATTATTACTGACGTATGAAGTTAATTCGGAAAAGTCTCTATATTCTGTTTTGTTGTTGTCTTTTTTGCGGCTTAGGCGGAATTATGATTGCCGCTAGCGCTTTCTTATATCTTTCACCCAAATTACCACCGGCTGAAGATTATCGAAATGTCCGTCTAGTTAACCCCTTACGAATCTATACTGCCGATAACAAACTAATCGCAGAGTTCGGTGAAGTTCGTCGAGACCCCATTAAATTTGACGAAATCCCCCCTTTATTAATTCAAGCCTTGATTGCAAGTGAAGACACTCGCTTCTACCAGCATAATGGGGTAGATCTCCAGGCACTAGCCCGCTCAGTTCTCGGCATCCTGAGTGGCAACCCGAGCGGGGGTGGCAGCACATTAACTATGCAGCTTGCTAAAAACATTTCCTTTGAAGGTGAAAGCCCTTATTCAAGGAAGTTTAAAGAAATTCTTTTGGCTTTAAAAATTGAAAGAGAGTTAGAAAAAGAGCAAATTTTAGAACTTTATTTGAATAGGATTTTCTTTGGCATCTCAGCCTATGGAATATCAGCCGCATCAAGTCAGTTTTATAACAAACCGGCCGGAGACTTAACACTGTCTGAAATGGCCATGTTGGTAGGCCTTTTACCGGCCCCCAACACAATTAACCCACTGAGATCAGAACAAAGAGCATTAGCTTATCGCAACCGTGTTTTAAACCGAATGCTGACTTTAAATATGATCTCACAAAGCCAATTTACTGAAGCTAATAACAGCCCCCTCACCGCTAAAAGATATGGTGTTGAAATCGGTCTGGAGGCTCCTTATGTCGCAGAAATGGCTCGTCTAGAGATGGAAGCACGTTACGGAAATCTTGCATTCACTGACGGATTTGAGGTTTACACAACTATTAATAGTACAACTCAAGAATCAGCTAACCGCGCTTTAACAAAGGGGCTCGAAAGCTATGATCGCAGCCACGGTTATCGAGGCTATGAAAACCATATGAATCCATCCAGCAATGACGATGATGTTGATATGTGGTTGGCCATTTTAGGAAGAACACCAGAAATAGCCGATCAAAAGCCCGCTTTTGTAAAAAGTATTGCTGAGCGGTCTTTTCAAGCGCTGCTTCGAAATGGCGAGACAGTTACTGTTGAATGGGATGGCATACGTTGGGCCAAACGCTTTATTAACAATAGCACATGGACTTCAAGCCCCCGAAGTACTGATGAAGTTGTGGAAATCGGCGACCTTATCAGAGTCACTCAAAATACAGATGGGCGCTGGGCATTAAGCCAAGTCCCCGCAGTCAATGGTTCACTGGTTTCAGTTAACCCAAACAATGGAGCCATTTTAGCCTTGACTGGAGGCTATGATTTTTATCAAAGTAATTTCAACCGAGTAACCCAAGCCAGAAGACAGCCCGGCTCAAACTTCAAACCTTTTCTTTATGCTGCGGCATTAGAAAATGGCTACACAGCTGCTAGTTTAGTTAATGATGCTCCCTTAGACAGAAGCGACTATAGGCCAGAAAACTTTAGCGGAGAGTTTCTTGGTCCAATCATGTTGAAGTATGCACTTACTACCTCAAAAAACCTTGTATCTCTGAGGCTTTATGATTCCTTGGGCGAGGACATTGTATTGCCTTATATCTCGCGTTTTGGATTTAATCAAAGGGAGTTTCCACGCAGTGATTTAACTGTTGCTATCGGTTCACATGCTGTTACGCCCTTGGAGGTAGTTACTGGCTATACAGTGTTTGCGAACGGAGGCCATAAGGTCACTCCATACTTAATTGAGCGTATTGAAAACTTTAATGACGGGCTGGTTTTCCAAGCTGAGCCGGCTACCGTTTGTAATTCCTGTGACCTTAACTTTGATACTGAATTAAATGAGCCCTCAGCAATCCTAAACCCTGCACCGAGAGTCATCCACGAGGATGTTGCTTACATAATGAACACCATGTTGCGATCTGTAGTTACCGACGGCAGCGGCAGAAGAATCAACCGAGAAATCGGACGTTCTGATTTAGCCGGTAAAACAGGAACCACAAATGACAATTTTGACCTGTGGTTTTCCGGCTTTAACGCTGACATCGTAACAACGGTATTTGTAGGCTTTGATACCCCTCAAACTTTAGGTAGAGATGAACAAGCTGCAACAGTAGCGGTTCCAATTTGGATAGACTTTATGAAAGAAGCCTTGGCCGACATGCCGCTTAATTCAATGGCTCAACCTGATGATATTGTTACAGTAAGAATTAACCCAGAAACTGGATTGAGAGCAAAACCAAATGAGTCAGGTGCTATTTTTGAAGTATTTCGAAAAGAATTCCAGCCCCAAGAAATTCTAGGGCAAGACGAAAGCGGTGGACGTACAGACGAAAACACCGCCGAAGATATCTTCTAAGCGGTGTTTTTATAATACAGCCACCTTGTAGATAAAATTAAGCAGATCAAAAAGGAGGTGAAACTGAGAGTCGACCCGAAAGTCGATTAAATTTTTCGACTAACGAAACGTTTCTTATAGCGATCAACTCGACCACCAGTATCTACGATCTTTTGCTTACCAGTATAAAAAGGGTGACATTGTGAGCAAACATCAACTCGTAACTCCCCACCGATAGTGGAACGAGTATTGATAACATTACCACAACCGCAGGTAATAACCGTTTCTTCGTATTTCGGATGAATTTCCGCTTTCATTTTGAACCTCTAGTGAATATCGCCACCCGCTATTGTATTGGCAGGCACCATATTCTTTTAATTTGAAAAAAAGAGCGCGAATTCTAGCAGAGTCGCATGATTTAGCAAGGATTGCTTATACAGATCTTTAATTTTTAAGTCTTTGTTAGTTATCCTTCTAGATAAGTCCGATGATTTCGGACAACTTCATCAAAAATCATTTGGAAAAGATTTAAAACAAAATCAGGGTTAAGGTCTTTAGATTCAGCTATAGAGCGCAAGCCCTCAAGCTTTTGCATTTCTCGTTCCTGGTCAATCGAATCGAGGCTTTTATTGGCTTTCAGCTTGCCAACCTGAGCCGTTACCTCAAAACGTTTAACTAATAACTGGAGCAACTCTTCATCAAGCCTGTCTATGTGTTCTCTTAAAAGTAATAATTCCGCAGGCACTGTGTTCGTTTGCATGGTAATCTTCCAACAGTAAGAAATAGAAAAGTCTAATTAATATTCGTGAGTATAAACCAAGCCAGTAGTTCGCTCCATTCTTCCAATACTAAATTGGTATTGAATATAGTCGTTAACACCCCTCTCAGAAAGAGTTTTGATTATCTGGCCCCTGCCGGACTAAGTCATGAAATTTTGCCTGGTCAAAGAGTTAGGGTGCCCTTTGGTAAGCGCGAACTCATCGGCTTAATTATTTCAATCGCTCAAGAAACTAAATTCACCAAAAATGAATTAAAAGAAGTTATCGAAATCATTGATGAGATACCGATATTTGATGATGCGATGCTTAAACTTCTCAATTGGGCCTCTACTTATTATCAACATTCTCTAGGACAAGTAATTCATAGCGCTTTACCGACAGCTGCTCGCCAAGGGAAAGCCTTAAAACTGCCTATTCGAAAAAATGACAAAGCAGTCACAGACCCGAATATGCTAATCAATGACGTCCCTTTAGATTTAAATACTGAACAAAAAGAAGCACTCAAAATAATCCTCAAGCAAGCAAAAGGGTTTCATTGCTACCTATTAGAAGGAATTACCGGAAGCGGCAAGACTGAAATTTATCTACAACTTATTGCTGAGAAACTAGCTGAAAACTTACAAGTATTAGTGCTTGTTCCAGAGATAAGCTTAACACCACAGACCATTGAGCGCTTTCAATCTCGCTTCCCAGAAAAAATCGTGGCCATCCATTCAGGTTTAACAGACAGACAACGCTTTAGTGCTTGGCTTGATGCTCGGGAAGCCAAGGCTCATATAGTCATTGGCACCCGTTCCGCAGTCTTTTCTCCTTTACTTCGGCCCGGTTTGATCATAATTGATGAAGAGCATGATGGCTCTTATAAGCAGCAAGAAGGCTTCCGTTATTCTGCTCGAGATCTCGCTATTTATCGTGCTCAGTTATCCAACATTCCCATAATCCTAGGTTCAGCAACTCCAAGCTTGGAAAGCCTTCATAATGCTCTGCGCGGACGTTATTCATTACTGAGCCTTAAACAACGAGCCGCCGATGCTAAAAAGCCAGTTTTTAAATGCATTGATCTCAAAGGAAAGAAATTAGTTGAAGGTTTTAGTGAAGAGTTAATCGAAGTAATACAAAAGCATTTAGCTCAAGACAAACAGGTTTTGATATTTTTAAATCGTCGAGGCTTTGCACCATTGCTTCAATGTCACGATTGCGGGTGGACTGCTACTTGCTCACGCTGTGACATCAGCTACACTTTGCATAAAAGCAGCCCAGAACTTAGATGTCATCGTTGTGAGTCGCAACGCAGGTTAAATACGCACTGCCCTTCGTGTCAGAGCTCAGAATTAATGCCGATTGGTCAAGGCACTGAAAGAACCGAGCAAGCACTTCAGGGATACTTTCCAGAAACCCCTATCTACAGAATTGACAGGGATACCACTCGCAACAAAGGCCAATTAGAAGACACTATCAACAATATCAACCTTGGCCAAAGTTCTATCCTAGTAGGCACCCAAATGTTAGCTAAAGGTCATCATTTTCCGGATGTAACCTTAGTGGCAATCTTGGATGCAGATGCCGGTTTATTTAGCTCTGATTTTAGAGGACAGGAATTTACAGGGCAGCTGCTTACCCAAGTTGCCGGTCGGGCTGGCCGCGGGGAACATGCCGGAGAAGTTTATATTCAAACACATAACAGCACCCATCCAGGCTTAGTGTCTTTAATTAAAGATGGCTACCAACATTACGCAAGAGAGCTCCTTGTAGAAAGAAACTTAACGCAACTTCCACCCTTTTCTTATCAGGCTTTGATCCGGGCTGAATCAGCAATACCTCAGCTTCCTGAAGGTTTCCTGCGACAAATTAAAGCGCAGTCATCACACTTATTAAGTGACTCTTTATCGGTTCTTGGTCCTTTACCGGCGCCGATGGAAAAGCGAGCCGGTCGTTTTCGTTATCAATTATTACTGCAAGCTAGTAGCCGCACTGAGTTACACAACTTTCTCAATAAGTTAACTCCTATCTATGAAGCCTCACCTTTGGCTAGAAAGGTACGTTGGTCAATCGACATTGATCCACTTGATTTTAGTTGACTGCCAAGATCGACTATCAAAGGGTGAGTAATTTGGCGATAATATCTACCCCATCATTATTACTGTAAAAAAAATGGCACATGATTTCGCAAAGCACCGTTCTTCAGATACTAAGCCTAAAAAGAAACGGTCATCATCCAAGTCAGCAACCAGAGTCGCTCAAAGCAGAAGCCCCTCGCCCTCGTTTTTTTCAGGCTTATTAGTCGGCTTATTTGCAGCGTTCATTTTTTTCTTCACTCTATATCGCCCGGGTTTATTAGACAGTATGAATGAGGCTGTATTCGTACAAAGCACTGATTCAATTGAACCAAATGACAACCAAGACCCCGACTTCACTTTTTATGATCGTTTAAGCGAAGCGGAAGTCGTTGTAGATGTTATTGGAGTTGACCTGGAACCAGAAGTTGAAGAAAACCCGAGTATTTATCGAGTTCAAGCCGCCTCATTTAATGACATAAAAGATGCAGAAAGCCTAAAAGCCGAAATCATTTTATTAGGTTTAGATGCCGCTATCTATCAAGCTGAAGTTCTAGGCCAGACAAAATATCGCGTTCAAGCAGGCCCTTTTATAGGAAACAGTCAAGCCGAAGCGGCTATTGAGCTATTAGCCCAAAATAATGTCAATGGAGCAATCAAGATCGAGGTTCGTTAAGGGGCATCCTGTTGCAAGCTCTTGAGTTCAAGCAGAAACTTGCATACGACTTGAAATTTGATCATCAAGCACCACATAGTAAATCAATCAAACTTAAATAAGAGTACTCAATGGAGCAATATCGTGGCACAACGATTGTTTCGGTTCGCCGAGGCAATAAAGTAGTTGTTGGTGGTGACGGCCAAGTCAGCCAAGGCAATACTGTAATGAAAGGCAATGCCAGGAAGGTACGCCGCTTATACAAAGATCAGGTTATCGCTGGCTTTGCGGGTGGAACTGCGGATGCCTTTACTCTGTTTGAACGTTTTGAAGAACAGCTAGAAAAATATCAGGGTAAATTAACCAGGGCAGCTGTTGAGCTTGCTAAACTTTGGCGCACAGAACGTTCATTGCGCCGTTTAGAAGCTTTGCTTGTAGTGGCAGACAAAGAAACCTCATTAATAATTACTGGTAATGGCGATGTTATTGAGCCCGAAAATTCCTTAATGGCCATTGGTTCTGGCGGATCCTTCGCTCAATCAGCCGCTATTGCCTTACTGGAAAACTCTGATCTAGACGCTAGGGCAATAGTAGAAAAAAGTCTGAATATTGCCGCCGACATTTGTGTCTACACCAATCACAATCTCACTATCGAAGAACTCGATTGCTAAGGAAGAATTAATGGCAAATTTAAGCCCAAAAGAAATTGCCCAGCAGCTTGATAAACATATTGTTGGACAAGATGCCGCAAAACGAGCTGTCGCAATTGCCCTACGAAACCGTTGGCGCAGGATGAAACTTCCCGAAGAATTACGCAACGAAGTCAGCCCAAAAAACATTCTAATGATAGGGCCCACAGGTGTTGGTAAAACAGAAATTGCTCGACGCCTTGCCCGTTTAGCTGGCTCTCCTTTTATCAAAGTTGAAGCAACAAAGTTTACCGAGGTTGGTTATGTGGGTCGTGATGTTGAGTCAATTATCAGAGACTTAGTAGACATTGCCTACAAGATGCTGCGCGAAGAGGAAATAGATAAAGTCAGTATCGAAGCGGCCGATGCTGCAGAAGATAAAGTCCTCGATATATTATTGCCCGGCCCTGCTTCACAAAAAGATGTGGAACCTCTAAGCGTTACTTCAGCTGACAATAGCACCCGACAAATCTTTCGTAAAAAATTGCGTGAAGGAGACCTTGATGACAAAGAAATTGAAATCAAAGTTGTCGATATGATTTCTGGTGTCGAAATTATGGCGCCTCCAGGCATGGAAGATATGAGCAATCAACTCAGCTCGATGTTTTCTAACCTTGGTAATCAGCGCAAAAAAAATCGAAGAGTCACTGTTAAGTCAGCATTAAAAATTTTGAAAGACGAAGAAGCTGCAAAGCTCATCAATGAAGAAGAATTAAAAGCCCAAGCCGTTACAAGTACCGAACAAACCGCTATTGTCTTTATTGATGAAATTGACAAAGTAGCCACTAAAAATGAAAGCTCTACTGGTGGTGTTTCAAGAGAAGGTGTTCAAAGAGATTTGTTACCCTTAATTGAAGGCTCAACCGTAACCACTAAATATGGCCCAATAAAAACAGACCATATACTCTTTATTGCTTCTGGAGCTTTCCACCTTTCTAAACCTTCAGACTTAATTCCAGAATTACAAGGACGCCTACCAATTCGGGTAGAACTAAACGCGCTTTCTGTTGATGATTTTAAACGCATTCTTACTGAACCTGATGCCTCTTTGTGCAAACAATATCAAGCGCTTTTAGCGACAGAAAATCTTGAGCTAGAATTTACTGATGATGGCATTGAGAAAATTTCAGAAATTGCCTGGTCCGTAAATGAGCGTACTGAGAATATTGGCGCCAGACGTCTACATACAGTTTTAGAAAAATTATTGGAAGACATCTCATTCCGAGCAGATGAATTGGTTAACAGCGGCAAAACCTCATTCGTTATTGATGCAGAATTTGTTGACTTCACTCTGAGCGAGCTTTCTCAGAATGAAGATTTAAGCCGCTTTATACTGTAGTACATTTCACATGCTTCCCTCAGACATCAAGCTGCATAAAAAATCCGGTATTTTAGAACTCGAATACAGTGATGCTTCCTACAAACTCGATGCTGAATTTCTTCGAGTGCATTCTCCTTCTGCAGAAGTTAGAGGCCATGGCCCTGGGCAAGAGGTGCTTCAAGTTGGCAAAAAGAATGTCCTTATTACTCAAATCGATGCTGTCGGTAATTATGCCCTACGCCTCCATTTTGATGATGACCACAACACTGGTCTTTACACTTGGGAGTACTTAAGAGAAATATGCCTGCAACAGCAAGAAATGTGGGCTGCTTATTTACAAAGACTAAAAGCAGCGGGTGAAACCCGTGAACCACTGCCTGCGGATACTCAAGTCGTTAAAATAAGCCCACTACAATAAAACCTTTGGAATCAAAGTAAGCTCAAAACTGATTGATGAGTTATAATTCCCCCATGAAAGATAATAATTCCAAAAATACGACTCACTTTGGCTACAAAGAAGTCCCTGTAGAAGAAAAAGCCGAACACGTAGCGAATGTATTTCATTCAGTAGCGCGAAACTATGACATCATGAATGATGTCGTTTCCTTAGGCTCTCATCGACTAATCAAGCGATTTACTCTCCAACTCACAGCCCTGAGGCCTGGACAAACAGTTTTAGACCTTGCCGGCGGTACCGGTGACTTTTCTCTGAAATTCTCGCCTATTGTCGGTTCAACAGGGCAAGTAATTCTTGCTGACATAAATGAATCCATGCTCAGAGTCGGACGCGATAGAATAATTGATAGCGGCACTATGGATAATATTTCTTATTCCCTTGCCGATGCCGAGAAACTACCTTTTGCCGACGACACTTTTGACTGTATCTGTATTGCTTATGGTCTGAGAAATGTGACTGATAAAGAAGCAGCATTACACTCAATGTATGAAAAAATTAAACCTGGCGGTCGCTTAGTAGTTTTAGAATTTTCTAAGCCCAAAAACCAGTTTATTGGAAAAGCGTATGATGCTTTTTCTAAACTTTGGCCTGTTGCAGGTAAAATTGTGAGTGGCGACAGTGAAAGTTACCAGTATCTGGTGGAATCTATCCGCATGCATCCCGATCAAGAAACTTTAAAGCAAATGGTCCTTGATGCAGGATTTCAACGCTCTGAATACCATAATGTGATGAATGGAGTCTGCGCAATTCACATTGGGCATAAAGATGTCGTTTGAACTCCTACTTAGTTCTGCCTTCTCTGGTGCTGAAGAGTTATTGAACAAAGCTCTTGAGCTAGACCCTGCCAGCAAAAATAAGCTATTCGGATTGAGCGGAAAAGTTTTCGAAGTCAAATGCACCTCTCCTGAATTTTCAATTTTTATAACAATCCATGAACAAGGGTTTCTTCTATCTCCCTTTTTTGATGGGAACTCAGATGCCAAAATCTCGGGAAAAGCTAGCGGCTTATTAGAGTTATTAACATCGTCAGATAAAGAAAAAGTCATTCGAAGTAAGGCTATTAAGCTTCAAGGTGACACTGAAGCCATTCAGCAATTCCAAAGTATGTTATTTGAATTAAATATAGATTGGGAATATCACTTAAGTAAGTTAATTGGTGATATACCGACACAAACTTTAAGTGAAGGCCTAGATTTTCTCGGTGATTTTTTAAAAAAAACAGGCACTAGTATTCAATCTTACATCGATGAGTATGCCCACAATGAAGCCAATTTATTTCCTCATGACGAAGAAATCGAAAGTTTTTCCCAGCGTATTAATCAGCTAAGATTGAAAGTTGATCGTTCCGAAGCACGTATTAGAAATTTTGAAAATAATAATTAATAGGAGTTAACGATGGGTTTTGCATTATCAAACATCCAACTAAAAAGTTCATCATTTGACAATCACGCAGCGCTTCCTGATAAACATGCAAACCCGCATGAAGATATTTCGCCAGCACTAAGCTGGGACAACCCACCTGAAGGCGCAAAAAGTTATGCAATTCTCTGCCATGACCCTGATGCCCCTCTAGTCTCATCGAATGGTACCTATGGTTTTGTCCACTGGATCTTATACAACATCCCTGCTGAGATCACTGAATTAGAAGAAGCGACTGATAAGTTCACTCAAGGAATGAACAATTATGGAAACCTAGGCTATAACGGGCCTCTCCCTCCTGAAGGTCATGGTATACATCATTATTATTTCTGGGTTATTGCACTGGACACTAATGAGGACTTGAAAGCAGGCTTAAGTCTTTGGGAGTTTTTAGAAGCGGCCGAACCAAATATCATTGGTATGAATCGGCTTGTAGGAACTTACCAACGATAAGTTTTTACATTTGAAACAACTTAGAGGAAGTCTTTGCTAACTTGAGCTGCCCTATACTCGGCTAAAATCAGCGTTGAATATATGGTATCGTTGCCGCCCCGAACCTCCTAAGAGTTTAAAATTGAAGAAATACATCCGCTTACTAAGAATCCTGAAAGTTGCAGGCAAATATCGTCTGCAAGATCTCCTGGATGAATTTAATTTAAGTGTCCCTGCTTCTTTACTTTTAAGGATTTCTTTTAGCTCTGACACAAAATTAGCAAAATTAAGTCGAGGTATGCGCTTGCGCCTCGCATTGGAAGAGCTCGGCCCAATCTTCATTAAATTTGGTCAACTACTTTCAACCAGACGCGACATGATTCCTCCAGATATTGCTGATGAGTTGGCATTTCTGCAAGACCAGGTCGCACCATTCGATGGCGAAGTAGCCAAGGAAATCATTGAGAAATCTCTAGGCGATAAAGTTGAAAATATTTTCACCAACTTTAGCTCTGAACCCTTAGCTTCAGCTTCTATTGCGCAAGTGCATATCGCAAATCTATTAAGTGGTGAAGAAATTGTTATTAAGGTAATCCGTCCTGGCATTGAAAAAATAATTCAACAAGACCTCGCTCTACTGCACTTACTTGCGGCTTTTATTGAAAACTATACAAAGGCTGGCAAGCGTTTACGCGCCAAAGAAGTCATCCGAGATTATGATTACGTTATCCATGATGAGTTGAACTTACTGGCCGAAGGGGCAAATGCTAGTCAACTCACTAAAAACTTTGAAAACAACCCTATTCTTTATATCCCTAAAATATATTGGGACTTTACTAGGCAAAACATCTTGGTGATGGAGCGTATCCATGGGATTCCTGTTAGCAATGTTTCTGAGTTGGAAAACACCGGTATTAACTTGAAAAAACTTGCTGAGACAGGAGTCGAAATATTTTTCACTCAAGTTTTTGACCACAGCTTTTTCCACGCCGATATGCATCCTGGCAACATATTTGTATCCAGGAAAAACCCTGAAAGCCCTCAATACATAGCACTTGATTGCGCTATCTTTGGCAGCTTAAGTGAAGCTGATCAGCAGTATTTGGCTCGTAACTTGTTGGCTATTTTCAAACGAGACTACCGTAAAGTTGCCGAATTACATGTTGAATCTGGCTGGGTTCCAGCTGATACCCCAGTGCATGCTTTTGAAGCGACAATGCGTAGCGTCTGTGAACCAATCTTTGAAAAACCACTCAGCGAGATTTCATTCGGCGCACTTCTTTTACAGCTCTTCAGAACCGCCAGCCGTTTTAATATGGAAATCCAACCCTCTTTAGTGCTTCTTCAAAAAACCCTATTGAATGTAGAAGGTCTAGGCAAACAACTCTATCCAGATCTCGACCTCTGGGAAACGGCCTTACCATTCTTAGAAAATTGGCAGAAAAAGCGACTTTCTCCTTGGCATAACCTAAAGAAAATCTCCGACAAAGTCCCAGAGTGGTTGGAGCAACTGCCAGAGTTACCAGAACTATTATTTGATTTCCTAAGTGAAGGACGAATCAACCAAAAACAATCCCAGCGCCTAGCAATGCAACAAGAAAAAGCAGAACTGGAAGCAAACCGACGACTTTCTCAAAAACGCACTCGGTTTGGAACCGCATCGCTGTTACTCGCTGCAGCGATGGCATTTACGGGTTTAGGTGACTGGATGGCCGCCTTCCCTCTGAGCTTATGGTTACTAAGTTTCACCGGCCTTGGCTTATTGTATTTTCGACGATAAGCGCTTGATTATCACAAACTTAACCCCAAATAGAGTATTCTAGGGCTTTTTTGAGTGTCGGAGTTAAGCATGACGGACAGCTGGCTAAATCAGCTAAATTGGACCAAAGAAGGACTACTTCCTGTAATTGCTCAAGAAGCCAAAACAGGCCGGATTTTGATGCAAGCATGGCTCAATAAACAAGCACTTGAAACAGCAAGAGAAGAAGGCCGCGCAGTTTATTGGTCCCGCTCTAGAAATGAGCTATGGCGCAAGGGAGAGACCTCGGGCCATGTCCAAAAACTACTTGGAATCTACCTTGACTGCGATGCTGATAGCCTGATTTATGAAGTAGAACAAATTGGCGGAATTGCTTGCCACACTGGCCGACCATCATGCTATTACCGTAAGCTTGAGGGTGATGACTGGCAGGAAATCTAAAACCCGTTAGATTCATGACATAATCCGTGACATAACTAGATACGTAAATAGAATTAGGCCCAGACCATGGCAGATACATTACTGAAGCTTGCTAAAATCATAGATGAAAGAAAAGGTGCGAACCCTTCAAGTTCCTATGTTGCAAAACTACACAACAGTGGGCTCAATAAAATCCTAGAAAAGGTTGGAGAGGAAGCCGTCGAGACAATATTAGCGGCACGAGATGCTGACGCAGACGGCGATAATTCTAAAGTAATTTATGAAACAGCCGACCTCTGGTTCCACTCTTTAGTTATGTTATCAAAGCTAGATTTAGACCCTCAGCAAGTCTTAGACGAATTAGAAAGACGTTTCGGGACTTCTGGACTTGAAGAAAAAGCATCGCGTGAGCAGAGCTAGAAGGCTACAATGCGCGCATCACTTATCAAATAGAAAAACTAAGTAGGAGATTATTATGGGATTCGGTGGAATTGGAATTTGGCAACTGCTTATAGTACTGGTCATTATTCTTCTTGTGTTTGGTACCAAGAAGTTGAAGAACCTTGGTTCTGATCTTGGTGGAGCAATAAAAGGCTTCAAAAGTGCCATGGATGAAGAAAAACCTGAAGAAGACTCTGCCAATGCGCAAATTAGCGAGAGCGACGAAGGCGACACTTTCGATGTGAAAGCTGAAAAAGTTGAAGAGGAAACCAAAACCTAATTTCTTAATAGGTTCCTCCTTATGACTGGCGTTGGATTTTTTGAAATTTTACTTATTGCTGTAGTTGGCCTTTTGATTTTAGGGCCGGACAAATTGCCTGGTGCCATCCGTACTATGGCTTTATGGATAGGCCGTTTCCGTAGAAGTTTTGACAATATTAAACGCGATATTGAGAAAGAAGTCGGCGCAGATGAAATTAGGAGACAGCTCCGTAATGAATCCATTATGGAGAAATTCAATGAAAGCAAGAAACAGTTCACCGATACAATTGATGACGCCAAAAAGAAAACTGACGACATAAAGCAAAGTTTAGATTTAAAACAGCAAATCTTAAACAGTGGCAAAGAAAATAAAACTGAAGAATCTTCCAGTTCGGAAAATAAAACCGAAAAAGATCACAAACCTGATACTAAGTAAGCTCGCAAGATAGCTCTATGGCTCACGAAACAGATCCTAAAGAACAACCCTTAATCTCGCATTTAATTGAACTGCGAGATCGCATCATGCGTTGTCTTTTGGTCGTATTAGTTGTTTTTCTATGCATGTTTCCTTTCGCAAATGATATTTATTCTTTTGTAGCATCACCTCTTATTGACGTTCTGCCTGAAGGTGCTGAGATGATTGCAACTCAAGTGACATCACCCTTTTTTGCACCATTCAAACTAACCTTTTTTTCGGCAATCATTCTTTCCATTCCATTTTTGCTGCATCAGTTATGGGCATTTATTGCACCAGGACTTTATAAAAATGAAATCAAAATTGCTTTTCCTATTTTAGTTTCTAGCGTCTTTCTCTTTTATTTGGGGATCGCTTTTTCTTATTTCATCGTTCTCGGTTTTATATTCAGCTTCTTTACTTCAGTCGGTCCTGATGATGTAGTCATCATGACCGACATCACTGAATATCTAAATTTTGTGTTGTTAATGTTTTTCGCTTTTGGCTTAACTTTTGAGATCCCTATCGCAACTGTTTTACTCGTTGTTTCTGGGGCAACAACTCCTAAAAAACTCACTGAAAAAAGACCTTACGTTGTGATCGGATGTTTCGTGGCAGGCATGCTTCTCACTCCAGCAGACCCTTTTTCCCAATCAATGCTGGCGATACCGATGTGGATGTTATTCGAAGCAGGAGTAATTGCCAGTAAGATCCTCTACAAAGAAACTGATGATGAAGGGGATGAATCGGATACCCCTGACACTGAAGAAGAACAAAAATAAAAGACTTTTAAAGTTTCGACGCTAGCTTAAGAAAACTTTAACTCTTTTTAACTTTTAAGCAAGAACGTTACAGGCCCATCATTCACTAAGCTAACTTGCATATCCGCACCGAATCTTCCGCACTCGACTATTCCACTACCAGATTCATTTGCTGAACTTAGAAAAGCTTTAGTATCTTGTGCCTCAGTTTGTTGATTTGCGTATTGAGTTCTTAGACTATCAACAAAGTAGTCATATAAAATTTCAGCCTCAACTGGAGGCTTCGCTGATGAAAAGCTAGGACGCAAACCACTATTCGTATTTGCAGCAAGTGTGAACTGGGAAACTAGCAATAAGTCCGCATTGATATCACTGACGCTTAGATTCATTTTGTCTTCGCTATCAGAGAACACCCGATAAGCTAACAATTTTTTTATTAGTTTGTCTGCTTCCATTTCGGTATCTGGCTTCTCTATACCAAGAAAAACCAACAAGCCCGTATTAATTCGAGCAATTGTTTGGTTTTCAACCTCTACTTCTGCAGAAGAGACTCTTTGAATTAACGCTAACATGATTTGAACTATAACTCAGGATAGCGCATATGTTGATATACTATCCTTATTAAGTTTATAGAATAATTGAGATTTATCCTCTGCTCATAGATCCACGAGACTGACGTTTGCGTTCATTCTCGGTTAGGTACATCTTACGAATACGAATACTTTCAGGAGTAATTTCTACCAATTCATCACCTTCAATGAACTCCATCGCTTGTTCTAAACTATGACGGATTGGCGGAGATAAAAGTAGATTCTCGTCCGTTCCAGAAGCACGAACGTTGGTTAGCTGTTTGGCTTTAGTCGGATTAACCACTAAATCATTTTCCCTACTGTGCAGACCAACAATCATGCCCTCATAGACTTCAACAGCAGGCTCAACAAATAGCCGCCCTCTATCTTGTAAAGTAAATAAGGCGTAAGCAAGTGTCTTGCCTCTCACCATAGACACTAATACGCCGCGGTTTCTTTTTGCAATTTCACCTTCTTTCAAAGGCCCATAATGGTCAAAAATATGCGTCATGATCCCTGTACCTGAAGTCATACCTAGGAACATAGTTCGAAACCCTATCAAACCGCGAGTAGGAATAATAAAAGTAATACGCATGCGACCTTTATTATCAGAAACCATATCCTGCATTTCTGCCTTTCGGTTTCCTAACTCTTCAATTACAGCACCTTGATGTTCTTCGTCGACATCTAGAACCAGATTTTCATAAGGCTCTTGCTTAACACCATCAATTTCTTTGATGATAACCTGTGGTCTTGAAACAGCTAACTCAAAACCTTCTCGTCGCATTGTTTCAATTAGCACTGATAGATGTAACTCACCGCGCCCAGAGACGATAAATTTATCTGCTGTTTCGCCCTGCTCTACTCGCAAAGCTACGTTATGTATTAACTCTTGATCTAGACGCTCTCTGATATTTCGACTGGTAACGTATTTACCTTCCATTCCGGCAAAAGGCGAATCATTTACCTGAAATGTCATCGTTACTGTCGGCTCATCGACCGTCAGTGGAGGACGTGCTTCAATGTTATCAGGGTCACAAATTGTATCGGAGATATTTAAATTCTCTATTCCAGTGATACAAATAATATCTCCGGCATTTGCAGACTCAACATCAATACGCTCTAGGCCCAAATAACTTTTGACGCCACCAACCTTTGCTTTTCGAGTTTTGCCTTCTGCATCTATCAACACGACTTGCTGATTCACTTTAACCTGCCCACGACTCACCCGTCCGATACCGATAACACCAACATAAGAAGAATAATCCAATGCTGAAATTTGCATTTGCAGGGCACCTTCCATGTCTACTTCTGGCGGAGGAACTTTATCGACAATAAGCTCAAATAAAGGCGTCATATCATCAGCCATCTCATCTGGCTCATTGCCGGCGATCCCATTAATAGCTGAGGCATAGATTACCGGGAAGTCCAGCTGCTCATCAGTAGCTCCAAGGCGATCAAAGAGATCAAAGACCTCATTTAACACCCAATCAGGCCGAGCTCCTTCGCGATCAACTTTATTAATTACAACAATCGGCTTTAAACCTTTATCAAAGGCTTTTTGAGTAACAAAGCGGGTTTGAGGCATTGGGCCATCCACCGCATCGACGAGTAAGAGCACGCTGTCTACCATAGACAAAACTCGCTCAACTTCCCCTCCAAAATCAGCATGGCCAGGTGTATCGACAATATTAATCCTATAATCTTTCCAGCTTACCGCTGTATTTTTAGCCAGAATCGTAATGCCACGTTCTTTTTCTTGGTCATTAGAGTCCATTACACGCTCGATATCTTTTCCGCGTGTTGTCAAAGTGCCAGACTGGGAAAGCAACTTATCGACAAGTGTAGTTTTGCCATGGTCAACATGGGCGATGATGGCGACATTACGAATTTTTTCAATCACAAGAGGTTCCTGCCAGAAGGCTATATATTAGGGGCTATAAAAATGTGGCGCATTATATCTGATAGTCTTGCTTAAATCAGAAAAACAATTAGAAACATTAGGAGATTCGCGAATTTACTGAAGAAAAGAACTCTATTCATTCCCTTGTAGTGGTTCACAGAGTAGTTTGAAGCGAATTTGCTGCCTAAGGCCGATAAATACTAATATTTTTGAAGCCAGTTTCAAGCAAATAGGATGCATGCAGACGGCTCATTATGCCTTTGTCACAATAAAGCAGATACTGTTTTTCAGTATGTATCCTGCCTCCATTAAAAAAAGAATTTAATTTAAAGAATGGTATTTTTTCTATTTCTACGTTTTTCAGCTCGAGAGGATTTCGCTCTTGTTCATTCGGATGACGGATATCCAGAACAATCGCATGATCTGGCACTGTTTGGAATTCTGGAACTTCAGCAGCATTTTTTTCTTGTTCTTTAACTAAATCATCAATTCGGGTAATTTTTTTATTCGCAATTGCATCATCGAGAATTGAGAAATCAAAAAATGACTCATTTTTTTCAATTCTATCGATGCGAGCCTTTGTCGTTGGTTTCACTGAAATCACCCCGCAGTACTCTGGGATAAGTGCCGAAAACTCTTCTGTTCCAATTTTTCTGGCTATATCAACAATATCTTGTTTCTCACTCATGATGAGAGGCCTCAAAACGAGCTTTTCTGTCACTGAGTCAATTACCGATAAATTAGTAAGGGTTTGACTTGAAACTTGCGCCACCGCTTCTCCAGTTACCAAGGCTTGAAGATACATATCATCAGCAACTTTAGTAGCAGCCCTTAACATCATGCGTTTTAGAATAACCCCCATTTGGGAGCTATCAACCTTAGTGAGTATTTCAGCAACAACTTCTTCAAAAGGCACAGAAACAAACTTAACTTTATGCGAGGCTACGTACCTCATCCATAAATATAAAGCGACTTCCTGAACGGCTATTTCATGCTCATGACCACCCAAGTTGAAAAAGCAGAAATGCGTTTTCAAACCCCGTCGCATAGAAAGATAGCTTGAAACTGAGGAATCGAAGCCACCAGAGATTAGGGACAAAACTCCATCCTGAGTGCCCAAGGGATAGCCACCCAGCCCCTTCCAACTTTAGTCAACAATAAACACACTTTGATCACGAATTTCGAGTTTTAAGGTGATATCAGGATTGTTCAAATCAACACCTTTGGACTGCGTATTTTGGTTCAAGACACTGCCAACAAGTTTTTCGACATCCACTGAAGTAAAATCATGATCACCACCGCGTTTACACCTTACAGCAAAACTTTTACCTTCTAGGCGCTCTTTGAATAGCTCCAGAGCAACTTCTGCAAGCCCTTCTAACTCTTTAAATTCAAAGTAAAGAGTAAATACAATGGAATACACTCCTGGAGTGTCGCTTAGTATAGATTCAACAAGCTTCTTTTGAGTTCCGCTATCAAATGGAGAATTGACTTAAAAATATGACCACTTCGATTCAACTTTAACTCTTCATCCACTTTCTTGGTTAAGGAAGTTAAGTTTTTAACCAGTTGCTTAATGAAGCGAGATCGAACAGGACGGCTCTTAATAGTAATTTCAGGAGAGTACTTCAATAAATATTTCATAATTCTCATGCTTTTTTTGGCTAAGACCAGGTTAATTTCCGGCGGGCGCTATGATAGCAATGCCTGCCGATAAAGACACTCTGTAACCGTGCCTCAAAAAAGCTATGAAATTTAAATTTGCACTATTATGGGGCGATTTTGCTTTTTTTCTGATACTCTTAGGAAGCATTGAAGCAAAAAGACACGTTAATTTAGGGGATTTACCTATTTTTGCCCCAGCTTGGTTCAAAAATTGCATAACTTTAAAGTTGGTCTAAATCTAACTATTGCGTTGACCAGAAGGCCCTAATTCGAAAAGAAAAGAACATTGTGAACACTGATAGCTTTAATACAAATTTAATTGATCAGCTCAAAACTGCCGTGCTTGTGCTTGATAGCGATTTTTGTCTCTATCACCTCAATCCTGCTGCAGAAGAGCTGTTTAAAACTAGCGATAAGCGTTCCCACAACGCTTATATAGGTGATCTATTGTTTCACCCAGAAGCCATCTTGAAAGCAATTCGAAACGCTCAGAAAAAAAGAACCACAATTATTGCTCGCAAGAGCCCAATAGAATTAGCTAATAGAACAAAGTTAATGGTGGATTACTCAATCTCACAAATGAACGATAACGATAGCGATTTTATGATACTGGAAATGCAAGAACTTGATCGCTCATATCATATCAGTCGCGGCGAGACTTTAATCTCCAATCACGAAACCACACTTGAATTGGTTAGAAATCTTGGCCATGAAATTAAAAACCCTTTAGGAGGGATTCGAGGTGCTGCTCAACTTCTAGCCGAGGAACTCCCCAATAAAGAACTCGAAGATTACACTGACATCATCATCAGCGAAACAGATCGCTTAGTTAATTTGGTAGATCGATTGACAGGCTCTTATAAACAACCCGTATTAGCAAAACTTAACATTCACGAAGTTACAGAAAGAGTCCGTTCATTAATTATTGTTGAATGGAAAAGAAGAATAAAAATTATTCGCGACTATGACCCAAGCATTCCTGAATTTACTGGTGATGTAGAGCAGCTAATTCAAGCACTTTTAAATATTGTACGAAATGGCGCTCAAGCGCTAATTGAATCTGAAACCCAAGACCCGAAAATCATCATAAAAACACGTGCAATAAGTCACGCCACCATTGGGCCAGTAATGCACAAATTAATTGCTCGGATTGAGGTCATTGATAATGGCCCTGGAATCCCAAACGATATTATTGAAAATATTTTTTATCCTTTAATAAGTGGCCGCGCTGAAGGCTCAGGACTCGGGCTCTCGATCTCACAAACCATTTACAAGCATCATAATGGTTTGATCGAATGCCAAAGCCAGGAAGGCGAAACAAAGTTTATTTTATCCGTCCCAATTTATGAGGAAGATCTCTAAAATGAATAGCAAAGGTCTAATTTGGATAGTCGACGATGATCGCTCGATTCGATGGGTTCTAGAGAAATCTTTAGAGAAAGCTGGTTTCGACATATCCAGTTTTGAAAACGGTGATAACTTGCTTAGTGAACTAAACGGGAAGCAGCCAGATGCTATTATCAGTGATATTCGTATGCCTGGTATTGATGGCCTAGAAGTATTAACTCAAGTGAGTGATGCTTACCCACAAATACCCGTAATTATAATGACTGCCCACTCCGACTTAAGCAGTGCAGTACAATCTTACGAAAAAGGCGCTTTTGAGTACCTTCCAAAACCTTTCGATGTGAATGATGCTGTTTCAGTTTCTGAACGTGCGGTTAAACACTCACAAGATCATAAAGGGGTCGTAAAAACCACGCCTGAAGTTACCGTCAAGGATATTATTGGCGAAGCTCCTGCAATGCAAGAAGTCTTCCGTTCAATTGGTCGTCTTGCGAATTCAAATATTACTGTTTTAATTAAAGGCGAGTCTGGCACAGGTAAAGAGCTTGTTGCTCAAGCATTGCATCGACATAGCCCAAGATCCGACAAGCCATATATTCCACTTAATGTCGCAGCTATTCCAAAAGACTTAATTGAGTCAGAATTATTCGGGCACGAAAAGGGAGCCTTTACCGGCGCTTCACAGCAGCGAGTTGGCCGCTTTGAACAAGCCGATGGCGGCACACTCTTCCTCGATGAAATTGGTGACATGCCAATGGAAACGCAAACCAGATTATTACGTGTCTTATCTGATGGTGAATTCTTCCGCGTTGGAGGACTCACTCCGATTAAAGCTAATGTCCGAATCGTTTCTGCTACTCATCAGAATCTTCAAGAACGTGTAAAAGAACATTTATTTCGTGAAGACCTTTATCACCGACTGAATGTTATCCCAATTCATCTGCCAAAATTATCAGAACGACGTGAAGACATCCCCGCTCTAATGGAACATTTTTTGAAAAAAGCGGCTCAGCAAATGAACGCCGAAGTAAAAATTTTACGACCGGATACGGTTAAATATTTAACGGGTTTAAGCTGGCCTGGCAATGTGCGCCAATTAGAAAATTTTTGTAGCTGGATTACCGTCATGGCCCCTGGCACCGAAGTTTTTATAAATGATCTTCCAGATGAATTTCTAAATCCAAAGAATCAAGGGACTGTTTCTGGTAACTGGGCTTACATCTTACAGAACTGGGCTGATCAAGAACTAAGCCTTGGTCATACAGGTATTCTGCAGCAAGCAACTCCTATATTTGAAAAATGCATGATCGAAGTTGCTTTAAAGCACAGCGGCGGTAGAAAACGCGACGCATCTGAACTACTAGGCTGGGGAAGAAATACTTTGACTAGGAAAATTAAAGAGCTAGGATTAAACAGCATCAGTGACGCTGATGATAAAGATTAAGCTATAAAGCTAAAACCTATGTTTAATATCGTTCTTTTTGAACCGGAAATCCCACCTAACACCGGGAATATAATTCGTCTTGCCAGTAACACTGGCTGCCGCTTACATTTAATCGAGCCCCTTGGTTTTTCTCTAGATGAAAAAAGTCTAAGACGCGCAGGTTTAGACTACCACCAATACAGCACAGTTCAGACTCATGGCACGTGGGATAAATTTTTAGCAACAGCTAAACCAGAGAGAATTTTTGCTTTTAGCACGAAAGGCAAAACTTTGTATTCAGCAATTAATTATTCTCAAGGTGATTATTTATTGTTTGGTCCTGAGACTCGAGGTTTGCCTCAAGACATCAGAACAAGCAAAGATATTACAGAAGTGGTGACAATGCCGATGCAAGAAAAAAGCAGAAGTTTAAATCTTTCTAACACTGCTGCCATAGCAGTATATGAGGCATGGAGACAATTAGGATTTGTTACACTTGAAGAATCAGCAGCGGACTGAAAATCCCAGTCCGCTGTGAATAATTAACTAACTTTTAAAGCTTAAACTTTACTTAACTTTTTTCTTGTTCTTGTTGCTCTTTTGCTCTTTGCATTGCTTCTGCATAAGCTGCTTCGAAATTAATTGGAGACAACATTATTGAAGGGAAACTACCTTTATTTGCCAAATTATCAATCGCTTCGCGACCATAAGGAAATAGAACATTTGCACAAGTAATGTTCAGTACTTGGTTTAACTGATCGCCTTCCAAGCCCTCAATTTCAAAAACACCTGCTTGTTGAACCTCTATGACATACATAACCTTATCGTCTTCACCCTTTACTTCAACAGTCATCGTTAAAATAACTTCATACAAAGAAGCCTCAAAGTTAGTGGTTTTTGTATTCATATTAAAACTAATTGCTGGCTTGTAAGGTAAGCGAAACACTTGTGGCACGCCGGGCGCCTCATATGAAACGTCTTTCAAATAAACTCTTTGTACAACAAATTTTGCATTTTGTGTTTTTGCTTGTTCAGCTGCCGCATTGTTATCTGTGTCTGCCATTTCTAAGATCTTCCTATGTTTTAATTTCTTAATAAATTTTGAGTTTTTACTTTTAGCGCAAAAATAATTTCAAATGTTTGCTTTATAAAGCTTCTGTTATGTTACTAATGGTAGGCCTTGAGCTTGCCATTCACTTAAACCGCCCGTCATTTTATATACCTGTGAAAAAGCTCTGGCCTCAAGCTTCTTGACAGCATCACTGGATTGTTGACCCATCTGGCACACAATAATAAGAGGTTTTTCTTTATATTTATCCAGCTCAGTTATGCGTTCATCTAGTTTCGCTAATGGAATATTAATGGCATTAACAACATGCCCCTTATCAAATACTTTCTTCTCTCGGATATCTAAGACAACCGCATCTTCACGATTAATTAAACGTGTGCCCTCATGAGCACTTACTGTCTTACCACCTTTCTTCTTCATATAAGCTAGCAATGCAAAAAGCAAAACTAACCATAAACCTGAAAGCATCCAATGACTGATAAGAAATTCAAGAAAACGTTGCATACTCAATTAAAAAGACCTGCTTTATACTGCATCTACCAAGAGGCACGCAGTATAAAGAACTAAGCGATAGGAGTAAAACTACATAATCTATTTTAAACAGTAACTTTGTTTCACTAATCCGCTTTAGCCCCTATAATTTGCTTTTCCTAAAAACACAATCAGAACTCTATGAATCAGCCTAACAAACCGCATCTGTTATTAATTCTTGATGGATGGGGGTATCGCCAAGAAACAAACGACAATGCCATCAGTATGGCCAACACTCCAGTGTGGGATAAATTGCTGGCTAACAACCCGCATACTCTAATCCACACTTCCGGCTTAAAGGTCGGACTCCCAGAAGGACAAATGGGGAATTCTGAAGTCGGCCACATGAACCTTGGTGCAGGGAGAATCGTTTACCAAAGCCTTACTCGTATTAATAAAGCGATCGCTGACGGCGACTTTTACGACAATGCTGCTTTAGTAGGTGCTTGCGAAAAAGCAAAGAGTGCTGGAGGGGCTCTCCATCTGATTGGTCTCTTATCTCCTGGCGGGATCCACAGCCATGAGGACCAAATTGAAGCAATGATTAAGCTGGCTATAAAAAAAGGCTGTGACAAAGTGTATCTTCATGCCTTACTCGATGGTAGAGATACCGCGCCACGCAGCGCCGAGGCTTCACTCGCTAAGTTTTCTGCTCTTCTTCAAGAGTCTGGCAAAGGCCAAATAGCCAGTATCGTTGGTCGATTCTACGCAATGGACCGCGATAACCGTTGGGATCGCGTAGAACAAGCCTACAAAGCAATAGTTCTTGGTGAGGCTGACTATCATTCTAATGATGCAGCAGCTGCCTTAAACCAGGCTTATGCCCGAGACGAAGATGATGAATTTGTATTGCCAGCCGTGATTCATGAGAAAAATGATGCAGCGATTAGCATAGAGGATGGGGATGCTCTGATATTCATGAATTTTCGGGCCGATCGTGCGAGAGAATTAAGCCGCGCTCTGACCGACGCCGATTTTACGGGCTTTGATAGACCTAAACAGATCAATTTCAGCTCCGTTGTGAGCCTCACGCAATATGCCGAAGATATAAAAGCTGAAGTTGCCTACCCCCCTATGGAATTGAAGAACAGTTTGGGTGAATACTTGGCTAGCCTTGAGCAATCTCAACTACGCATTGCTGAGACTGAAAAATACGCTCACGTCACTTTCTTTTTCAGCGGTGGTCGCGAAGAAGAATTCTCAGGCGAAACCAGAATTCTAGTACCCTCACCTCAGGTTGCCACATACGATTTACAACCAGAAATGAGTGCTTACGAAGTCTGTGAAAAGCTGGTAAATGCTATTAAAAATAAAGAATATGCTGCGATTGTCTGCAATTTTGCTAATGGAGACATGGTTGGACATACTGGCGATTTAAATGCGGCAATCAAAGCTGTAGAGGTTCTCGATGATTGCCTTGGTATGATTACTGAAGCAATCCTTGAAGTTGACGGCGATTGTTTGATCACAGCAGACCACGGCAATGTTGAAAAGATGCGTGATGAGACCACCGGCCAAAGCCTAACTTCACACACGGATGGTCCAGTGCCCTTAGTTTATGTGGGCAAGCAAGACCTTAAGCTGAAAGCTGATGGCGCTCTTTCAGATATTGCGCCAAGCTTGCTGAGCCTTATGCATCTAGAAATTCCAGACGAAATGAGCGGGCATTCCTTAATAGACTTTACATGATAAACAAAGCAACGAAATTTGCTCTTATACTATATGTAAGTACTTACTTACTGTTAAGCTCATATCTTTCAGCGCAAGAAAGCCCAACACAGTCCGACTTGGACAATTTGGCAAGAACCATCTCTACAGTTCAAAATCAGATAAGCGAGACTCGACAAGAACGCAACTCTGTCGAACTTGAAATTGAGAGCAATGAAAAAGCCATCAATGCTGCCGAAAGCAATATCGCTGCTCTACAAAGCAAGATTCAAAATAGTCAGAATCGCCTCTTAGAACTTGAAGCTGAAAGTAAGACAGTAAATTCTAAAAAACAGGAACAACAGACGCTAATTGCCCAGTATATTCGTACTGCTTATTTAAGTGGGAAGCAAGAATATCTAAAACTACTATTCAACCAAGAGAATATTAGTCAAAGCGCCAGAATGTTGCGTTATTATCAATACTTTAACCAAGCAAGAAGCCATAAAATCTCCGAATTTGAAGCCAACTTATTAAAAATAGAGTCTATTAGTAGAGAAATTCGAGAAACCAGCATAAATTTAACAAGTCAGCGTGACCAACTATTAATTGAGCAAGACTCTCTCTTTACTAGGCAAAACCAACGCACCCGTTTATTAAGCGAACTGGAAGCGACACTTGAGAATAGCTCGAATGAACTTTCCCGCTTGGAGCTTCAATACAAAGAGATGGAGCTTTTAATTCAAGAACTGTCCCGAACCATACTCAATCTTTCGCTTGGTACCGAAGGGGAAGACTTTGCTTCATTACGAGGCGCTTTACCTTGGCCAATCGAAGGTCGTTTATTAAATGGCTTTGGAGATCGTTACGAGCTTGGCGACCTCAATTGGGAGGGTGTGACTATAGCCGGCCTAGCTGGCACAAATATTCATGCGATACACCATGGTCGTGTAGTCTATGCCGACTGGTTTTCCAGCTCGGGCCTTCTCTTGATAATTGATCATGGTGATGGTTATATGAGCTTGTATGCACACAACCAATCTCTCTATAAAGAAGTTGGAGAATGGGTGAACAACGGCGAAATCATTGCCGCGATTGGCAACACAGGTGGCCGCTCTGAAAACGGCGTATATTTCGAAATTCGTTATAACGGAGAAGCACAGGATCCAGTTTCATGGCTGGTAAGGCGCTAAAACTTGGATAACTTTCTATGAATTCAGTCTCACTTTTTTCTCTTCTTAAAAAGCCAGCGATGTTTGCTGTGCTTTGCTTATTTTGCTTATCCGCTTCTGCCCAAGAAGCTCAAAACATGCCAGAGCAAAGTCCTACTGCTGATCTTCCCCTGCCTTTAGATGAAGTACGCATTTTTGCAGAAGTACTGAATCGCATCCGTTCTTCCTATGTAGAACCAATCGATGACAAAACTTTATTAGAAAATGCTGTAAAAGGCATGCTTGCAGGCATCGACCCGCACTCCAGCTATCTTGCGAATGATGACTACGATAGCCTGCAGGAAAATACGACTGGCGAATTCGGCGGGCTGGGAGTTGAAGTCGGCTTTAATAATGGTTTTGTCACGATAATTACACCGGTTGACGGTTCTCCTGCTAAAGCTGCTGGGGTAGAAGCTGGCGATATCATTCTTAAAATTAATAACACGCCGACTACCGACATCTCTTTTGAGGAAAGCACTAACATGATGCGTGGTGCTCCTGGCACGGACATTGTGCTCACAGTTTTACGCGAAGGCGTGGATGAGGCCTTCGATATTACTATCACGAGAGAAATTATTACGGCTCGCAGTGTGCGCTCTCGATATTTAGAACCTGGCTTTGGCTACATTCGCATTGCCCAGTTTGTAACAGGCACTGGGCCTGAAGTAAGCACGGCTCTAGAAAACTTCCACTTAAGTGATACTGACCTAAAAGGTGTGATACTCGATTTACGAAATAACCCCGGAGGAGTTTTACAAGCCGCCATAGATGTTGTTGATGCATTTATATCTGAAGGTCTTATTGTGTACACGGAAGGTCGTGAAGAAAGTTCTTTTACAAGCTATGACGCTACTCCGAGCAATCCAAGTCGAGGAGTGCCAGTAATTGTTCTAATTAATAATGGTTCAGCCTCAGCTTCAGAGGTTGTTGCTGGCGCACTACAAGATCACAATCGTGCCGTGATTATGGGCACTCAAAGTTTTGGCAAAGGCTCTGTACAAACCGTGCTCCCTTTGGCCAATGATCGAGCCATCAAACTCACTACAGCTTTGTATTACACCCCTAAGGGCCGCTCTATTCAGGCATTAGGCATCACTCCCAACATCATTGTTCGACAAGGGCGACTCACCAGCATTCCTGAGAGCCTGACCAACTATCGAGAACAGGACTTAGAAGGCCATCTTGAAAACACCGATGTATTAGGCGCAATTCCAGAAGTGATAGATCTTACTGGTGAAGAAATTATCGTAGGGGATTATCAGCTTAATGAGGCCCTGAATATTTTGAAAGGCCTTGCCTTAATACAAGCTCAAACTTATTAATACAGAAAACTCTTTTGCCTCATTAACTCTCCTTAGGAAATTATTCGTAAGCTCCCTTTCGGAAATAACTTTTAACGAAAAATAAATAAGCGCAGCATTTCTTAAAACGTCATGAGCGAAGGCTAGTTGAGGCAAAAGTTAATTTACAGTGAGGGAGCTTACTACCAGTAAGTGACCGACCTGAAAATAACTTTTAACGAAAAATAGGCGAGCGCAATAGTTTTAACGGACTACAATACCTTTGGAAGCCATATACTCCTTAGCCTCAGGAATACTGAACTCCCCAAAGTGAAAGATACTGGCGGCCAGAACTGCATCAACTTTGCCTTCAATGATTCCGTCTACTAAATGCTGCAAATTTCCTACACCGCCTGAGGCAATAACTGGAACTGAAACGGCTTCGCTGATTGCTCGATTGAGCTCTAGGTCAAAACCATTCTTGGTGCCATCGCGATCCATGCTGGTTAGTAGGATTTCACCTGCTCCATAGTCGACCATTTTCTTTGCCCATGCTATGGCATCTAAGCCTGTTGGTTTTCGGCCACCGTGGGTGAAAATTTCCCATCTTAGGGCTTCGCCTTCTTTAGAAACCTGCTTGGCATCAATAGCGACGACTATACATTGTGAACCAAACTTTTCTGCAGCTTGTTTTACAAACTCTGGATTTAAAACTGCACTGGTATTTATTCCTACTTTATCAGCGCCTGCATTTAGCATGACTCTAATATCTTCAAGAGTCCGAATGCCTCCGCCTACAGTTAAAGGAATAAAAACCTGACTGGCAATTGCCTCTACTGTATGAACTGTGGTCTCGCGATCATCACTACTCGCAGAGATATCCAGAAAGGTAATTTCATCTGCACCTTGGTCACAATAGCGTTTTGCAACTTCAACAGGATCCCCTGCATCACGAATATCTAAAAACTTTACGCCTTTTACAACGCGACCGTTTTCACAATCTAGACAGGGAATAATTCGTTTTGCCAAACTCATGGTTGACCGTTCCAGGTTAGAAAGTTTTCAAGTAATTGCAAACCACAGCCCTGACTTTTTTCAGGGTGAAATTGCACGGCAAATACATTTTCATCCGCCATGGCGGAACAAAATGAATTTGGGTATGAACTTTCTCCAACAACAGTTGCGCTGTTTGCTTTAGTTGTATCAGGCGTCACGAAATAGCTATGCACAAAATAAAAGCGGCTCTTATCTTCAATCTTATGCCACATTGGGTGCTCAACTGTTTGCTTAACTTCATTCCAACCCATATGAGGAACTTTCAATAGATCACCATTCTCTGTTTGACCTTCTGGGAAACGTTTAACTCTTCCTGGGAAAAGCCCAATACAATCTACGCCATTATTTTCTTCAGAAAAATCGAGCATAGCTTGCATACCGACACAAATCCCAAGAACGGGTTTTTCCTGTCTACACTGTTTTAATAAGCTATCAATTTTGAGGCGCTTTATTTCAGCCATACAGTCTCGCATAGCCCCAACTCCCGGGAAAACCACTCGATCAGCTTCGAGTATTTGCTTTTCATCGGAAGTAATGGAAACAGAAATATTATCCGCAAGGTACTCAAAGGCCTTCCCCACGGAGTGAAGATTTCCCATGCCGTAATCAATTACTACAACGCGATTCATTGGGTTTTATAAAGACCCTTTTGTTGAAGGAACCGTTCCTTGCATACGTGGATCAGCTTCCATAGCCATGCGTACAGCTCGACCAAAAGCCTTGAAGACTGTTTCTATTTGGTGATGGGCATTGTGACCTTTGAGGTTATCAATGTGTAAAGTGACATTGGCGTGATTCACAAAACCTTGGAAAAACTCGAAAAACAGATCGACATCAAAATCACCGACAGTGCCACGAGTAAACGGAATGTTGTATTCCAAGCCAGGTCTGCCAGAAAAATCGATCACTACCCGAGACAAAGCCTCATCTAATGGCACATAAGCGTGACCATAACGACGAATGCCTGTCTTATCCAGAGCTTTATTGAAAGCTTGCCCAAGGGTTATGCCAAGGTCTTCGACCGTGTGATGCGCATCTATTTCAAGATCGCCATTGGCTTGTATTTCCATATCAATCAAACCATGTCGAGCAACCTGTTCAAGCATATGCTCTAAAAAAGGCAAGCCGGACTGAATTTTAAAGATACCGGTACCATCCAGATTCACAGAAACAGTAATCTGGGTTTCATTCGTATTACGTTCAACCGTTGCCGTTCTTGGCGCAGCCATAGCAGCCTCTTCGTTTTTGATAAGACAGTTTTAGAAAAAACTAATTATACTGCCAATACGCTTTTAATGTGAAAAAAAGGCACACAATCATTACACTAGGCTCCAATGTCAAAAAATAGCTCACCTAATCATCATAACTTCAGCCAATCTGTACTCGCTTGGTTTGAGCAATCTGGACGGAAAAATTTACCCTGGCAGCAAAATCGGACGCCTTATCGTGTTTGGATTTCCGAAATCATGTTGCAGCAAACACAAGTAACAACTGTGATCCCGTACTTTGAAAAGTTTATGGATAGCTTTCCAGATGTGCAGAGCCTTGCCAGCGCAGAGGAAGACCTGGTTCTTCATCATTGGACTGGCTTGGGTTACTACGCCAGAGCACGAAACCTTCATAAAACCGCGAAAATTGTTTCGAATGTGTTTAGCAATATTTTCCCAAGCTCAGTTGATGAACTGGAACTCTTACCAGGTATTGGCAGATCCACGGCAGGAGCCATTATTTCCTTAGCCAGCAATGACCGCGCTGTGATTCTCGATGGCAATGTCAAACGTGTACTTTGCCGATATCACTGCGTAGAGGGTTGGCCTGATCAAACCCAAACCAGAAAACAACTTTGGCAAATTGCAGAGCAATATACCCCTAAAAATAATTGTCGGTCCTATTCTCAGGCGATGATGGATTTAGGTGCAACAATCTGCACTCGCAGTAAGCCATTGTGTTCTGAATGCCCTTTGAAGAATAATTGCGAAGCCCATCTCAGCCAATGCACAGAGGAATTCCCGCACAAAAAACCCAAAACAGTTAAGCCTGTAAAACACACGCAAATGTTACTTTTACAGTCTACAAAGGGGGATAAAGTTTTGCTCGAAAAAAGACCCTCTCAAGGAATCTGGGGAGGACTATGGAGCTTTCCTGAAATTGAAAGTGGTGAAAGTATTAATGATTTTTTAAATAAAAATGGATTTTCGGCGAGAAAAGACAAAACCGATTGGGATGAAGTAAAACATACTTTCAGCCATTTTCATTTATGGATAAAGCCTCAAGTGCTTAAGTTTAGTAAAGAACCGAGTGCCATTATGGAGAGCTCTAAATGGCACTGGTACGATTTGAAACAACCCTCAGAGTTAGGCCTAGCGGCTCCCGTTAAAGCCTTACTGAAAAAACTCTCTTAGACAAACTAAAAAAGAAATAGCTGTTTTTTTCCTATCTTTAATCGGCATCAAGCTTGGATTTCAACCAAGCTCCAGTTTCTTCCATGGCTTTGACAGCCTGAGAATACAAGGCTGTTTCACCGTAGAAGTTATGAATCATTCCATCATAGCGGCTGCTTTGGGTATCCACACCGGCTTTAGACAAGGCCTCGGCATAAAGCTCCCCTTCATCTCTTAGAGGATCGAATTCACAGGTAAGAACAAACGCTGGCGGTAGGCCTGCCAAGTCAGAACGCCTTAAAGGTGAAACTAAAGGATCATTAGCTTCAGATTTGCTCGAGAGATAGTGATCGAAAAACCAAATCATAAGACTGCGAGTTAAAAAATACCCTACTGCATTCTCTTCATAAGAAGCATGGCCCGGGTCGTAGTAATCCGTGATGGGATACACCAATAATTGCGCTTTTAACTCTGGCCCACCTTCATCTCTTATTCTTAAAGCCGTTACCGTTGCTAAATTCCCTCCAGCACTGTCTCCAGCAACCGCTATTCTAGATGGGTCGCCACCAAATTCTGCGGCGTGCTCAGCAACCCAGCGAGTAGCGGCCAAACAATCATCCGGCGCAGCGGGAAATTTATGCTCAGGTGCTAAACGATAATCAACAGACACGACAATACTTCCACTGGCCTGACTCAGTTCTCGAACCTTCCCATCATGCGTATCCAAGTTACATAAAACAAAACCACCGCCATGAAAAAACACAACTACTGGCAACAGGTCTTTATCACTTTTTGGTGTATAGATACGTATTGGTAAATCCCCTGCTGGGCCTGGGATAACTCGGTCTTCTATCTTTTCCATTGCCACGGGATTTGGTGCAGGTGGTGTTCCAGCAATCACTCCGGCTCTAGCAATTTGTGCCGATAAGCTCTCTAGAGCAGGCATTCCCATGGCCTCCATTCCGGCAAGTACATCTTTAACGACTGAATCAAGTGGCATAGTGTTCTACTCCATCTTTTTGTTATGTTGAATTCTTATCTTGATTGGATGTAAATATTGATCCCCTACTGTACTGGTTTACAACGCAGAAGAAAATACCGACCTTCACTTCTGCAAAGAAGCAATCTTAAGCATGGAGAACACATACCAGCACTGGTATTATCCACCCATGCCACAAAAAGACTTTATGACCTATAAGAAATCGGTAAATAACTTATGAGTAGAATGATTTTCTGTCGAAAATATCAACAAGAAATGGAAGGCTTATTGACTCCGCCCTACCCTGGCGCCAAAGGTCAGGAAATTTTCGAGAATATTTCCAAGCAAGCCTGGCAAGAATGGCAACAGCTGCAAACTCGTCTAATAAATGAAAAAGCACTTAGCATGATAAATCCAGATGATCGGAAATATTTAACAGCGGAAATGGATAAGTTCTTTGCCAATGAAAAGCATGACGAAGCCGACGGCTATGTCCCTGAGAAATAAATGAATTTCTATTGAATCCAATCTTGACTAACACACCCCTCAGCAGGTTTAATACGCGCCTTATATTGAAAGTCCATCAGTTTAAGCCCAGATAGCTCAGTCGGTAGAGCAGAGGATTGAAAATCCTCGTGTCGGTGGTTCGATTCCGCCTCTGGGCACCATTCTGAAATCCACATTCATCCTAGATCATCTTAATTAGCGCGTATTTTAAGCCATATTTCGTTATACTTAGTCCCAATCAATCCTATAATATGTATCTGCATCTAGAGCATATTGGAGGCACTATTGGGGGCACTTTGTAACCTTTTCAATTTTTTGCCCCCCAAAATGGAGGCTTTATGGCGCTAACAGACACAAAAATAAAACAAGCCAAACCCCAAGAGAAAATTTATCGTATTTCTGATGAAAAAGGTCTTTACCTTGAAGTTCATCCTAACGGCTCTCGTTACTGGCGGCATAAATACCGTTTCAATGGAAAAGAGAAGCGATTAGCTTATGGTGTTTACCCAGAAGTTACATTAAAAGAAGCTCGGCAAAAACGTGACGACAATCGTAGATTATTATCAAAAGACATAGACCCTTCTGCAGCTAAAAAAGCTCATAAATTAGCATTAGGAGTGGCAAGTAATAACAGTTTTGAATCCATTGCTAGAGAGTGGTACAGCAATCAATTACCCACTTGGGCAGAATCAACCGCTAAAAAGAGGTTAGCTCTATTAGAGAATGATTTCTTCCCATGGCTTGGCTCTAGGCCGATCACAGAAATAAATGCTTTAGACCTACTTACCACACTGCAGCGCATTGAAAAACGAGGAGCGAATGAAACTGCCCACCATGGAAGACAAACAGCAGGACAAATTTTTCGTTATGCTCGTCTAACTCAACGTTGTAGTCACGACCCAGCTCAAGACTTAAAAGGCGCTCTAATTGCCAGAAATACCATACATCGACCTGCCATAGTAAATCCTACTGAACTAGGTAAATTACTTGCTTCAATTGATGCCTACAAAGGCACTCATATTGTCAGAACATTATTAGCACTTTGCCCCATGCTATTTCAGCGACCAGGCGAAATGATTGCCATGCAGTGGAATGAGCTAGATTTAGAGGTGGGGGAATGGAACATACCTGCCGAAAAAATGAAAATGGGGATTGCCCATCTAGTACCCCTCTCCACACAAGCCATATACAAACTGAAAGACTTAGAACCTCTAACAGGAAATGGACGATATGTTTTTCCAAACCAAAGCAAAAGGCGAACACATCATGCTAGTAATGGTACGATTAATAAAGCATTACAAAATATGGGAATAGACACTAAAACCACGCATTGCGCTCATGGATTCCGTGCCACAGCTCGCACTATGTTAGATGAACAATTAGGATATAGAATTGAATGGGTTGAGCACCAATTAGCGCACCAGGTAAGAGATGCTCTTGGGCGCGCTTACAATAGAACCACTCATCTTCCCCAACGAAAAGAGATGATGCAAAAATGGGCAGATTACCTTGATGAGCTTCGCTTACAATCCTCAAGCTCAAATGTAATAACAGCTACGTTTAATAAAGCCTAGCCTGCATTCTGAAGATGTAATTCTCGTA
>CBFIHS010000015.1:0-5501 GCA_965662565.1 Pseudohongiellaceae bacterium
AACAAACCTCATGAGAAATACCTTCCATCAAACAACCATCACCAGCAAAGACGTAGGTATAATGGTCAACAATATTTAAGTCTTCACGATTAAATTGTGCCCCCAAGGTTCGCTCAGCAATAGCCATCCCAACACCATTAGCCAAACCTTGCCCCAATGGTCCTGTAGTGGTTTCTACGCCTGGTGTATAACCAAACTCTGGATGGCCAGGGGTTTTCGAGTGTAACTGTCGGAAATTTTTTAAGTCATCAATTGATAAATCATAGCCACTAAGATGCAGCAGTGAATAGATAAGCATGGAGCCATGCCCATTCGATAACACAAAACGATCCCTATTGACCCAGTTAGGGTTGCTTGGGCTGTGTTGTAAGTAATCATGCCAGAGCACTTCTGCTATGTCTGCCATGCCCATTGGTGCACCTGGATGCCCACTGTTTGCTTTTTGAACGGCATCCATACTCAACGCTCTTATAGCATTGGCACAGTCTTTACGTGAAGCTTGACGATCTATACCGTGACTCGTTCCGGTATTTTCACCCATGGGTACTCCTGTTTAGCATTAAAATTGACGTATAAATTTATCGTTTATTTTGACGCGATTTTCGATGACTTTTAAAGACCCACTATTCTCTCTCAGGCGCTACTATATTGCCAGAATAAATAGCTTTCTCTTTATTTTGAACAGGTGATCTGATGCTTAAGAAATTGCGTAAATAACTAATAAATGATATATTCCGCTGCCAATTTTTTAGATAACAAACACTTAACCGTATACAAAAATCATACGAAAGTTTTTTAAAATTTTCAGCAGAAGGAAATAGTATGTCAGAGGCCACTCTTTTTACCTCCGAATCAGTCTCTGAGGGTCACCCGGATAAAATCTCGGACCAGATTTCTGATGGCATTCTAGATGCCATTATCGCTCAAGATCCAAATGCTCGAGTTGCGGTTGAAACTCTAGTCAAAACAGGCCTTGCTCTGGTTGCAGGTGAAGTCAAAATGAATGAAGACGTCAACCTTGATGTCGAGAAAATTGTTCGTGGTGTTATCAAGAAGATCGGCTATGACGACTCTGCAATGGGATTTGATTACAAAAGCTGTGCTGTTTTAAATGCCATTGGTGAGCAATCCAGCGACATTAACCAAGGCGTTGATAGGGGCGACCCAAAGGAGCAAGGTGCCGGCGACCAAGGGCTCATGTTCGGTTACGCCTGTCGTGAAACAGACGTGCTTATGCCAGCCCCTATTATCTATTCACATCTGCTAGTGAAGCGACAAGCTGAAGTGCGCAAAAATGGCAGCTTGCCTTTTTTACGACCAGATGCGAAAAGCCAAATAACTTTCCGTTATGTGGACGGCAAACCGCAATCAATTGATGCCGTCGTACTCTCTACTCAGCATGATGAAGACATCAGCGACAGCGCTCTTCACGAGGCTGTGATGGAAGAAATTATAAAACCGGTACTATCAGCACAGTGGCTTGATTCCGAGACCAAGTACCACATCAACCCTACCGGTCGCTTTGTTATTGGTGGCCCACATGGTGACTGCGGCCTTACCGGTCGTAAAATCATTGTTGACACCTATGGCGGCATGGCTCGACATGGTGGCGGTGCATTTTCTGGTAAAGACCCTTCTAAAGTCGATCGTTCTGCAGCCTACCTTGCTCGTTATATTGCAAAGAATATTGTTGCTGCAGGAATTGCAGACAAGTGCGAAATCCAGCTTTCTTATGCTATCGGCGTCGCTGATCCTACGTCAGTTTTAGTCGATACTTTCGGAACAGGGAAAATCGAAGACCTAGCAATTACTAAATTAGTCAGACAACACTTCGAGCTTCGCCCTGGCGGTCTAACTGAAATGTTGAACTTACTTCACCCTATCTATCAAGAAACCGCAGCTTATGGTCACTTTGGCCGTGATGAGTTTTCCTGGGAAAAAACAGACAAAGCAGAAGCCTTAAAAGCGGATGCTGGACTCTAAGCTGACACGCAGGCACATAGTCAGATATAAAAATCAGATATAAAAGCCAGATAGCAAATAATCGATCTAATTAAAAAAGTTTTATCAAAGGATAACGAATTAATGAATAATCCCAATATGCAAGTTGTTAACAACGAAGACTACAAAGTCGCCGACATAAGCTTGGCTGATTTCGGACGCCGTGAAATCAAACTGGCTGAAGCGGAAATGCCAGCACTAATGACCTTGCGTGAAAAGTATAAAGATGAACAACCTTTAGCTGGCGCTAAGATCATCGGTTGTATCCATATGACTATACAAACAGCCGTGTTAATTGAAACATTGGAAACTCTTGGTGCTGAAGTTCGTTGGTCATCTTGCAATATTTTCTCGACACAGGATCATGCCGCCGCCGCAATCGCTGCCGCTGGAGTCGCCGTTTATGCTTGGAAAGGCCAAACTGAAGAAGAGGCTGAATGGTGTATAGAACAAACTATTCTAAAAGACGGTAAGCCTTGGGATGCCAACATGCTACTTGATGATGGCGGTGACCTGACTTCTATGGTGCATAACAAATATCCGAACATGCTGAACCACATCCATGGCATTACTGAAGAAACCACTACCGGGGTTCACAGACTTTACGAAATGCTTGAAAAAGGCACACTTAAAGTACCCGCAATTAATGTTAACGATTCCGTTACAAAAACGAAAAACGATAACAAATACGGCTGCCGTCACAGCTTAAATGATGGCATCAAACGTGGTACTGATATGTTGTTATCTGGTAAAAAAGCACTAGTGATCGGATACGGTGATGTCGGCAAAGGTTCTGCTCAAAGCTTGAGCCAAGAAGGCATGATTGTGAAAGTTACTGAGATTGACCCAATCTGTGCCATGCAAGCTTGTATGGATGGATACGAAGTAGTATCGCCTTACATTGATGGAGTAAACACTGGGGAAACCAGCTGCATCAATCAATTACTTCTGAGCACGACAGACTTAGTTGTCACTACTACCGGAAACATTGATGTTTGTGACGCCAACATGTTGAGCAGCCTTAAGCCTGGCTCAGTAGTTTGTAACATTGGTCATTTTGATAGCGAAATCAATACTGCCTTCATGCGTAAAAACTGGGAATTCGAAGAAGTAAAACCTCAAGTACACAGAGTTATTCGAGGCACCGATGCCGATGGTAATGAAGATTACCTGATCCTGCTGTCTGAAGGCCGTTTGATTAACTTGGGCAACGCGACTGGTCACCCTTCAAGAATTATGGACGGTTCTTTTGCAAACCAAGTGCTCGCTCAAATGCATTTATGGGAAAGAAAATACTCTGACCAAGATGATGCGACCAAAGCGAAAGCACTAACAGTAGAAGTCTTACCAAAGCATCTGGACGAAGAAGTCGCCGCTTGTATGGTCAAAGGCTTTGGAGGTGTTATCACTCGAATGACCAAAGAACAATCTGATTACTTAGGCATTCCGGTTGAAGGTCCATTCAAACCTGATAGCTACAAATACTAAGTTTACCCTTATAAAGCTAATACACTCCGCTAAAACGGGCGGAGTGTAATAAGCTCAGATTTTTTATAGCTTCTTCCTAAAGAACCTTCCAAAATAAAACTCAAGACACATTCATCAACACAGAAGCATTGAAAAATCAGCTTCTTAATTAACCTGGTACTCGAATATCTTCCACCATCGCTTGCACCTCTCGTGGAGGCTCTGCAGTGAAATGACAAATCACTAATGCAGTTATAAAATTAAGAATTGTACCCAATGTCCCTATTCCTTCGGGTGAAATACCTAACCACCAATTTTCTGGGTTATCTGCTGCGGGGTTTATGAAGGTAAAATAAATAATATAGCTGGCGGTAAAAATAATACCGACAAGCATGCCAGAAATTGCTCCTTCTTTGTTCATGCGCTTATAAAATATCCCTAAAACGATTGCAGGAAAAAAAGAAGAACAAGCAAGACCAAAAGCGAATGCAACGACCTCAGCAACAAAGCCTGGAGGGTTGATTCCAAAATACCCTGCGATACATACCGCTACAAAGATGGCGATACGCGCTGAAAGTAATTCCTGCTTTTCAGTAATCTTAGGAAATAAATTTGATTTCAACAAATCGTGTGAAATCGCAGATGAAATTACCAGCAACAAGCCTGCTGCTGTAGAAAGTGCTGCGGCCAAGCCACCGGCTGCGACTAAAGCTATTACCCAATTAGGAAGTTTCGCTATCTCTGGGTTTGCTAGAACAATAATATCTCTATCAACTGTAAGCTCATTTGTTTGCGGGTCTGCCAGATACTGTATTAAGCCATCATTATTTTTATCTTCAAAGCTGATTAAGTTTGTTGTCTCCCAAGTTTTAAACCACTCCGGCATTTTGCTGTATTCAACATTGCTTACCGTATTGATTAAATTCACTCTGGCAAAGGCTGATATGGTTGGAGCCGTAGAATACAAAATGGCAATAAAGAATATCGCATACAGAGCTGATTTACGTGCGGCTCTTACATTAGGCACAGTAAAAAAACGAATAATAACGTGTGGCAGACCAGCCGTACCAAGCATCAACGCCGCTGTAATAAAAAAAACATCAAGCGTGCTGCGACTGCTCTGAGTATAGGCATCAAATCCTAGCTCCAAATTCAAACCATCAAGGCGATCAAGTAAGTAGCCGCCTCCATACTCTGCAGTTAATTCCGAACCGAAGCCAAGTTGTGGAATCACATTATCGGTCATTAGCAGGGAAATAAATATCGCAGGTACCATGAAAGAAAATACCATCACGCAATATTGGGCAACTTGCGTGTAAGTAATACCTTTCATACCCCCGAGTACAGCATAAAAGAACACGATCACCATACCAATTAGAACACCAAGGTTAACGTCAACTTCCAAAAAGCGGGAAAAAACCACTCCTACTCCTCGCATTTGACCGGCAACGTAAGTGAATGAAACAAAAATCGCACATAAAAGTGCAACCATGCGAGCAGTTTGTGAGTAGTACCTCTCACCAATAAAATCAGGCACAGTGAACTTACCAAAATCACGCAAGTACGGAGCGATTAACAAAGCTAATAAAACATAGCCTCCCGTCCAACCCATCAAGTAGACCGAGCCATCACGTCCCATAAAGGAAATTATGCCCGCCATTGATATGAATGAAGCAGCAGACATCCAGTCAGCGGCTGTTGCCAAACCATTGGCAAGTGGCGGTACGTGCGCACCGGCAATATAGAAGTCACTGGTAGACGACGCGCGCGCCCAAATAGCTATGGAGATGTAAAGAAGAAAGGTAATACCTACAAAGAGATAAGTCATTTCCTGAACGGACATAATTTATCACTCATCTTCATTAAGGCCATATTTGGCATCAAGTTTATCCATAGCTTTTAGATACAAATAAACTAATAAAACGTAAACAAAAATAGAGCCCTGTTGGGCAATCCAAAATCCCAGTTTGAAACCAGCAAAGTGAAATTTATCCATAAGATCAACAAAAACAATGCTGAGCAAAAAAGAAACT
>CBFIHS010000015.1:5554-8183 GCA_965662565.1 Pseudohongiellaceae bacterium
CCCTAAGGATGTTTTTTCGGAATGTCTCATAAGTGTCACAAGTACTTTTTATTATTTTTACTTTTAAGCCAGATAAGCTTATCAGGATACTATCGACAGGTCATGCCCAACTTTTTATAAGACTGTTTGTAAATTTACTTTGGAAATCTGACATCGAAAGCAGTAACCTAAGAACAACTATTTGCTAGCTTACTTTTCGAGTTAATTTAACTCCCATGATTATTCTACTATTAATAGCTTTATTGGCATTGCTGATACTTGGTCCCCAGCAGTGGGCACGCTATATCCTCAACAAACACAGTATCGCTCGAGTTGATATTCCTGGAACTGGTGGTCAATTTGTAAAACATCTACGCAAAAAATTTAAATTAGAGGGCTTAGCACTGGAACCAACTAGTGATGGAGATCATTATGACCCCAACTCTAAAACAGTCCGTTTAAGTCAAGAAAATTTAAATGGTAAGTCGCTTACTGCCATTGCTGTAGCGGCCCATGAATTTGGACATGCCCTGCAACACGCTCGTAATTATCAACCCTTGTTGGCCCGTTCACGTATGGTTGCTTTTGCACAAAAAACTGAAAAAATCGGAGGCATTGCTCTCATTGCCTTACCACTATTAAGCATGACTCCTGGTGGAGTGCGTCTCGTCCCTTTCTTACTAGTCATTATTATTATCAGCGTTGCCTTCAATTGTTTCGTACATCTGGTAACCTTGCCTGTGGAATTTGATGCAAGCTTCGGGCGAGCCCTTCCAATTCTCAAACAAGGTCAGTACATTGATCACAAAGATATGCGCTCTGTGAGACACATATTACTTGCCTGCGCTTTTACATACCTGGCCAGCTCCTTAGCGGGCCTTTTAAATTTTTGGCGCTGGTTTCGTTTCCTGAGACGATAGAGAACGAACACAAAAGAGGTTACTACTATGAAAATTATTATCACAAACCTGGCTTTACTTTCACTTTGTGGTTGTACATGGGTTGATCTAAGTGATGAAGGCAGTAATGTAAGAGTTGTTACTGAAGACGAGCTGGGTTCAAGTTGTGTTAGAACAGGCACTACGCATGTGGAGGTAGTCGATAAGGTAATACTGCAAAGAGCTGCCAGCAATGTCATGCTAGAACTACAAGCTTTAGCAAGAAATGAGGCGGCAAAAAGAGGAGACGATACTATTGTTGCCAGTTCGCCAGTTGTAGATGGCGAACAAGATTTTGCTATTTATCGTTGTATCCCGAACTAAAAAACTGCCAAGCACAGCTAAGATGAATCAAAGGCAAAATTTGAAGAAGAACCTACCGAAGAGTAAGTCGCTGATTCAAATTTTGCCTTTAGCGAAGTATTAGTAAGCGCTTAGCTAATACAGCTTAATAGCTAAGCAGGGGTATAACCCAGCAATGACTTATACTCTAAGAACTCACCAAAAGATTCATCACCAAATTCTCGGCCATTGCCTGATTGCTTATAGCCACCAAAAGGAACCGTAATATCCAACCCAGCATTATTGATACTGATATATCCAGCGCGAATTTTAGAAGCTACAGACCTAGCATGCTCTATATCCTGACTTTGTACATAGCCACCTAGCCCGTATTCGGTATCGTTAGCAATCTCGATTGCCTCTTCTTCGGTGTCGTATCCTATGATACTCAAAACAGGGCCAAATATTTCTTCTCGAGCAATCTCCATGTCATTTTTCACGTGACTAAACACAGTAGGCTTAACGAAATAACCTTTCTCCAAGCCATCAGGCTTACCTTCTCCCCCAGTGACCAAGTTAGCGCCTTCAGACATACCGCTATTGATTAAGCGTTGGACTTTATCCCAAGCTGGCTTTGAAATAACTGGCCCCATTCGACTGTCTTGTTTAGGATCACCGGGGGTCCAAGTTTCAGCTACTTGTTTTGCAATAGCGCTTACCTCATCCATCAACTTATTAGGCACCAGCATACGAGTTGGGGCACGACATGATTGACCGGAGTTCATCATTACTCCATTGATGCCTCCAGTAACTGCGGCTTCAAGATCTGCATCTTCTAAAACAATGTTTGGACTCTTACCTCCAAGTTCCTGATGCACCCTTTTTACTGTTGGTGCGGCAGCCTGAGCTACCGCTATACCAGCCCGAGTTGAACCGGTAATTGAGACCATATCGACCATCGGGTGCTCGGCAATTGCTTGACCGACTTCTGGCCCCTCACCCTGAACCATATTGAATACACCTGCTGGGACACCTGCAGCATCCAATATTTCAGCAAAAATTTTGCCTGAGAAAGGAGCAATTTCTGAAGGCTTTAGAACAACAGTACACCCTACTGATAATGCAGGTGCTACCTTGGCGCAAATTTGATGAATTGGCCAATTCCAAGGGGTAATAAATCCGCAAACTCCAACAGGTTCGCGACTGATGTGACTGCCACCTCGATCCGTTTCAAATTCAAAACGCTCCAGAACCGTAATGGCTGTTTTAAAATGTGTCACACCCAAACCAGCCTGGATAGGCTCAGCTAACCAAGTCGGCGCGCCCATTTCCTCAGTAATTGCAGCTCCTAATTCCGGCACCCTCTTTTCAAACTCAGCAACAATACGCTTCAAAACTTCTAAACGTTCTTCTTTACTGGTTTGTGACCA
>CBFIHS010000015.1:8193-41308 GCA_965662565.1 Pseudohongiellaceae bacterium
TCCGGCACCCTCTTTTCAAACTCAGCAACAATACGCTTCAAAACTTCTAAACGTTCTTCTTTACTGGTTTGTGACCAGATTTTGAAAGCCTCACGGGCCGCAGTAACAGCCTTATCAACATCCGCTTTACTTCCTATATTAATACGACCTATAAGCTCCTCAGTTGCCGGATCAATAACATCCATTGGCTTTGCAGTAATAGGGTCAACCCATTCTCCGTTAATATAAAATTGCAAATAATCTCTCATGCTGGATTCCTAGTTAAAAAAAATTCTGATTCTTGTTTTATTACAGGAGCAAGAGTATAGCCTAGTAGCCCCTTAGCTTTACAATTTGAAATGAAATAGGATTGATCGATGCATAGAAAGCTAAAAAGAGTATAATTCGCGCCTCCACAACATTCACTTCAGCTTAATAATTCCGATGCTTCTATTTCGATTATCTGACCTCCATCTAGCTTTTGGCACTCATGTGCTGCTTGAGAAAGTTTCGCTCACGATTCACAAAAGTGAACGGATAGGACTACTTGGTCGCAACGGCGCAGGAAAATCAACTTTCCTAAAATTACTGAGCGGTAAAATCAAAGCCGATGGCGGAGAGCTTTGGCAGCAAAGCAATCTAAAAGTTGCTTACTTGAATCAGGAACTACCCCTAGCCAATGAGCTCACTGTTTCCGATTATATTTTTGAAGGCTTGGCTGAAGCCGGCCAACTCTTGAAAGAATTCAATCTACTTTCACAAAGCGCTGGGGATGAAAAATCATTACATCAACTTGCGGAGTTACAAAGAAAAATTGATGTTGCTGATGCATGGAATTTACAGCAGAAAGTTGAGAATACCTTAAGCAAGTTAGATCTTAAAGGCGACACTCTCATGAGTTCATTGTCAGGCGGATGGTTACGCAGGGTTTCTTTAGCACAAACCTTCATAAGTGAACCAGATGTTTTACTGCTGGATGAACCCACCAATCACCTTGATATCCCGACCATTGAGTATTTAGAAAAGCAGCTTAATCAGTTTTCAGGCGCCATCCTTCTTATTACTCATGACCGTGCATTTTTACAAAAAATAGCAAATAAGATAATGATTCTTGATCGCGGCGAAATAAATGCTTGGGAATGCGATTATCAGAGGTTCTTGTTTTTACGTGAACAGCAACTAGCCGCTGAAGAAAAAGCTCAAGCAGAATTTGATAAAAAACTCACACAAGAAGAAGTTTGGATTCGGCAAGGCATCAAGGCAAGGCGAACCAGAAACGAAGGAAGAGTACGAGCTTTAAAGGCTTTGCGTGAAGAATACAGTCAACGAAAGAAAATTTTAGGCAAAGCCAAAATCTCAATCAATGAAACAAGCCTATCCGGGAAACTAGTTATCGAAGCTGAAAATATTGAGCACAGCTTTGATGATAAAAAAATTATTCATAATTTTTCAACTCGAGTAATTCGCGGCGATAAAATCGGCTTTATTGGCGCTAATGGAGCAGGCAAAACAACTTTATTGAAAATACTCTTAGGTGAACTTAAGCCAAGTAGCGGCAAGGTAAAAACAGGTAGTAAATTAGTTGCGGCTTATTTCGATCAATTACGAAAGCAACTACATCCTGATCAAAACGTTTACGATACAATTTCTGAAGGCAGCGATTATGTTGAAATCAAAGGCAAACCGCGCCATGTAATTTCATACTTAGGCGATTTTCTTTTTACTCCTGATCGTGCCAGGCAAAAAGTTAGATCGCTTTCTGGTGGTGAGCAAAACCGATTAATTCTCGCTTGTCTTTTCAGCAAGCCAGCTAATGTCTTAGTTCTAGATGAACCAACAAATGATCTTGATATGGAAACTCTGGAACTATTAGAGGAACTCCTCATTTCTTTTGAAGGCACTGTTTTACTTGTGAGTCACGATCGTGACTTCCTAGACAGCGTTGTAACCAGCAGTATTGTCTTTGAAGGAGACGGCAAAGTTGAGCAGTATGTTGGTGGTTATCAAGACTGGATAAGACAAGGAGGTTCTTTTGCAACTGAAGCCGCCACTGAAAAATCGCTCACTGAATCAAAAAATATTACTGCTGATAACAATACTAACAAGGCTTCAAACGCTACTAACAAACGAGCTAAATTGAGCTATAAACTTCAACGTGAACTTGAACAACTACCCGACTTGATTGAAAAAGCCGAAAACGAAATAGCAAGACTAGAGTTACTTATTAGTGAGCCTGATTTTTATGAGCAAAGCCATGATCAGACCAGTAAAGTTCTCGAAGATTTATCCAAGGCTAACAAAATGCTTGAAGAATATTTTGAGCGTTGGGCGCAAATAGAAGAAAGTGAATAATCAGCATCAAAGGCTAATGGCTTAATTTAAACTTAAGCGTTACAATTCGCGTCCCTTCAAACAAGCTAATAAATAGACAATTTCTAAACCAAGGCTCTAAATGACCGATTCTCCGACGCTCACATTCGAACAGCTCAATTTACATCCAGTCGTATTAAAAGTACTTAACGATGTAGGTTATGAGATACCGACTCCTATCCAGGCTCAAACAATTCCTCTTATTATGCAAGGTTTTGATGTGCTTGGTGAGGCACAAACAGGCACAGGGAAAACGGCGGCCTTTGCTCTTCCGCTCTTGTCGAATTTGGAACTTAAGCAAAAGGAACCTCAGGTTTTAGTTCTAGCACCAACAAGAGAACTGGCTATTCAAGTTGCTGAAGCTTTCCAAACTTATGCTGCACATATAAAAGGTTTTCATGTTTTACCCATCTACGGCGGCCAAGATTACTCTGGGCAGCTTAGAGCACTTAGACGTGGCGTTCATGTTGTTGTAGGAACACCAGGACGAGTCATGGATCATATTCGAAGAGGAACATTAGAACTCACCAAACTGAGCACGCTTGTTCTTGATGAGGCAGATGAAATGCTTCGCATGGGCTTCATTGATGATGTTGAATGGGTGCTTGAACAATGTCCACCCGAACGCCAGACCGCTCTATTTTCAGCAACCATGCCCAAACAAATTCGAAGCATTGCCGAAAAGCATTTGAATAAGCCGCATCAGATAAAAATTAAAGTTAAAACCAGTACTGCTGAAACTATTCGTCAACGCTATTGGCCTGTCGGCGGTTTACATAAACTTGATGCTTTAACACGTATTCTTGAAGCAGAAAGCTTTGACGGCGTAATAATTTTTGTTCGCACGAAAACAACCACTGTGGAACTGGCAGACAAATTATCTGCTCGAGGTTACACTGCTACAGCCTTAAATGGCGATGTTGCCCAAAACCTTCGTGAAAGAACTGTCCAAAAACTAAAAAAAGGTGAAGTGGATATTCTGGTAGCAACTGATGTTGCTGCAAGGGGCTTGGATGTGGAGCGCATCAGCCATGTCATAAATTATGATATTCCTTATGACACAGAAGCTTATGTCCATCGAATCGGCCGCACAGGGCGAGCTGGACGACAAGGTGATGCAATTCTGTTTGTCGCTCCTCGTGAAAGAAGAATGTTGCAAGCGATTGAAAAAGCTACCCGCAGTAAGATTGAAATAATGGAATTACCTTCCACTGAAATAATTAACAACAAAAGGATTGCTAAGTTTAAACAGGATATAACTGACACTATAGGAAATGAAGACTTACAGTTTTACAAGGATATGCTCGAGCAATATCAATTTGAATACAACATCCCTGCTCTGGATATCGCTGCAGCCTTAGCAAAATTATTACAAGGCGACAAACCTTTACTTTTGAAAAAAGATGCACCTAAAAAGCAGGAGAGGGTTTTTGAAGATAGAGGCAGAGAAAGATCGCCTCGTAATCGATCAAAAAATAATGACGAACGCTTTTTAAGCGCGATCGAAGATGGTATGGAACGATATCGCATTGAGGTTGGGCATAATCACAAAGTCAAACCTGGGAACATTGTAGGCGCCATCGCAAATGAAGCGGATATTGAAAGCAAACACATAGGACGTATCAATATATTTGATGACTACAGTATCGTTGACTTACCAGAAGGCATGCCGAAAGAAGTTCTCCAACTCTTACAAAATACTTTTATTGCTGGCAGAAAGTCTAACATCGCAGTTTTTAATGAGACGGATAAATCGGGTAAAAAATCAGACAATAACTCCCGCTCAAGACGCAGCTCTGGTCGGAACCAAACCGAAGAAAATGGCGCTCGAAAGAGAATTAAAAAAAGAGCTGAGAAAGGCAAAGCAACAGACTCTAAAAGAAAAAGCACAAGCAGAAATGATAGTAGTGTTGGAAAGAAGCCGAGACGTCCAAAGATCAAGAAGGATAGTTAATTACTGCGTTTCGCCTTGCTTAGAATCCGATCAAGGTGTGAAGCAAAGTTTTTTCGATCACTTTGACTCAAAGCAGCTGGCCCACCAGTATGCTCACCACTTGCTCGCATGGTGTCCAAAAAATCTCTGATATTCAATCGGCTTTTGATATTACTGGAAGTAAAGAGTTCTCCGCGTGGACTCAATGCCTGAGCTCCACCCTCTAAGACTTCATCCGCTAGCGGGATATCACTGGTAATCACTAAATCATCCGTATTTAGGAGTTTAACAATTTCATTATCCGCCACATCAAAACCTGAAGAAACTTGAATGGTTTTTATGTAACGGGAACCCGGTACTCTAATTGCTTGATTGGCCACCAGTGTTAATTCTGTTTCCGTTCTTTCAGCCGCCTTAAACAGTATTTCTTTAATAACGACCGGACAGGCATCCGCATCAACCCAAATCTTCAAGTTGCAACCCCTATGGCGATCAATTGCAAACAAACCCAAGCAAAGCTCCCAGCCAGAGCATCATCAATCATGATTCCCAAACCACCATGAACGTGTTTATCGAATATATTAATAGGGAATGGTTTCAAAATATCGAATAATCTAAATAAGATAAACCCGATTACTATCCAAACCCATCCGCTAGGCGCAACCAACATAGTAATCCAATAACCAACGAACTCATCCCACACAATCCCACCATGGTCATGCACTCCGAGTAAGCGTGAGCTCTTACCGCACAAATAAACCCCAATAGCGAAGGTGATAAGCAACATCAAGAGATATTGAGCTAGAGGCAAATTCGACAGCGCTAGATATAAAATAACTGCGACTAGAGTACCTGCTGTTCCTGGAGCCTTCGGTGACAATCCGCTACCAAAACCAAAAGCTAGGAAATGGATAGGATTGGATAACACAGCTTTAGTAAATTTTTCTTCAGTCATTATTAATTCATCAAAGGATCTAGTTTTTTAAAAATCGCGGTTATTATTAAAAATGTTGATATCCAAGTTTAGTAAACTCTATTTCTTTACCAAACTCATCGAAACACTTTACACCAGAGCCTTCAATAACTTTACCAATTTTATATAAAGGCATATTAAGCTCTTTGCTTACTTTCTCTAATTCATCTATGCGTTTGGGAGGCACAGTAAACGCAAGCTCATAATCATCTCCGGCAGTTAATGCTAAATTCAAACCCCTAGTCTTATCTCCCATAGATGTCATAATTTTTTTTACTTGTTTAGCAATTGGAACAGACTTAGCCTCCAACTCAAAGCCTACCCTACTGCGCTCTGCAATATGACTCAAATCAGCAAGCAAACCATCTGAGATATCAATCGCTGCTGAAGCGAGTCCAATACATTTTTGTCCCAGTTCAATTCTTGGCCTTGGTTGGAAATAAGCCTGATGGATTTCTTGGGTATCAGGTTTATCTAAAGACATGCCGTTACTCATTAAAGTCACTGCAAGACCTGCTCCTCCCAATGGCCCTGAAACGTATACTAAGTCTCCACTTTTTGCGCCGCTGCGTTTCAGTGCTAGCTCCCTCTCAATTGTTCCGTGAACTTGAATGGTAATACTCAAAGACCCTTTACTAATATCACCACCAATAAGAGGACAACTATAGTCATGTACCATCTTTTCTAAACCCTCACTGAAACTCTGCATCCAAGAATCATCTGCTTTTGGCAAAGTCAGGGAGAGTGTAAATGCTAGTGGCTTAGCACCCATCGCGGCGAGATCACTTAAATTGACTGCTAAAGATCGTTGCGCGATCAAAGCTGGATCGGCTTTAGCGGGGAAATGGATGTCTGCAACCAAAGTATCCATTGAAAGAGCGAGCAACTTATTAGCAGGCAGATCGATTAAGGCACAATCATCTCCAATACCTAGAGGCAAGTTCTTAGCTTGCTCATCAGTAGGGATAAGACCAGGCTTATTTAAATAGGTTTTAATAAGTGTAAATTCTGAAATAGCCAAGTTGATCGCCTACTTGATATTGCTTTAAGTACTAACAAGATTTGAGAATACGCTGTTTAATGAAAAGAAGGTGAGCGTATTAACTACAGCAATTATTTTTGAGCATTGATTTCAATTGAGCGTAAATCTTTTGCTAATTTATCCAGCACTCCATTGATATATTTATGGCTTTCAGTTGCGCCATATTTTTTAGCGAGATCAACATATTCATTAATTACTACTTTGTAGGGTATGTCGATTCTTTCCTGAAATTCAAAAACACCCAAACGGAGAATTGCTAATTCGATAGGGTCAATCTGGGATAACTCACGGTCAAGCTTACTTTCAAAAAGGGTATCTACAGCATCAGTATTGTTAATCACATAAACCAAGGCTTGATGAAAAAAATCCCAGTCTATTTTAGCTTCATGATCAGCACGAAACTCGGCTTCAATCTCATTAGCTAAACCACCAGCCATCTGCCACTGATAAAAAGCTTGTACTAATAAGTTTCTCGCCTTCTTTCGATGTGAAACTTTTGGCTGGGCATCTGACATTAATAAAACCTTATAGTTTACGAGACAGAGAAACCATTTCCATTGCTGTCATTGCAGCATCTGCGCCTTTATTACCTGCTTTGGTGCCGGCTCTTTCAATAGCCTGTTCGATTGTATCTACAGTAAGCAAACCAAAAGCGACAGGCAGATCAAATTCCAAACTCACCTGATTTAAACCGCGACTGCATTCAGTACAGACATAATCAAAATGAGGTGTACTGCCTCTGATTACAGCACCTAAAGCGATAATTGCATCGTACTGTTCTGTTTGGGCAAGTTTTTGTGCAGCCAAGGGTAGTTCAAAAGCTCCCGGCACTTTCACTACTGTGATTGAACTTTCCGGAACACCATGTCTTTTCAAACTATCGATGGCGCCAGTTTGCAAACTATCTACAACGAAGCTATTGAAGCGACCAACTACGATCGCATAGTTAGCACTTGCACCTGTAAACTCACCTTCAACTATTTTTATATTACTCATAAGTTACTCGCAGTCGATCATCTTAATTGTTAATCAGAACTCATATTTCAATCTGGCTATGATTTAATTTTTACTCTATTCAACACAAGGTATGTATTCCACCACCTCAAGATCGAAACCTGAGATTGCGTATTTTGTTGGATAGCTTAAAAGCCGCATTTTACCTACGCCTAAATCTCGCAAAATCTGCGAGCCTGTTCCGACGTTTAGATACATTCCTTGAGCGGCTCCGATAGGAGATTTTTTTTCCTTTAACTCAGTTAATCGAGTGAGCTCCTCAAGAATATCATTATTATTAGTATCCCCAGCCAACAGCACAACGACACCCTTACCTTCTTTATCGATTCTTTCCATAGCCTGATGCAGAGACCAACTTGGTTGCTTTGGATTTGAAATGCTTAATAAATCTCTAACAGTATCGGCGACTAAAACCCGAGCAAGAGTTGGCTCGTCTTCTTTGATCTCTCCTTTTACCAAAGCTATATGAACTGGATTGCCTTCTTTAATTGTATCTCGGTAACAGTACACATCGAAGTCACCATATTCTGTTGGCAAACTATGCTGTTGAATCCTTTCAATAGTTTTTTCATTAGCAATTCGATAATGTACTAGATCCATAATCGTGCCAATCTTTAAATTGTGCTCTTGTGCAAACTTTTCTAAGTCTGGCCTTCTCGCCATGGAACCGTCCGCGTTCATTACTTCACATATTGCTGCCGCTGGAATTAAACCTGCCATTTTTGCTAAATCACAGCCTGCTTCGGTATGACCAGCACGCCTAAGCACTCCACCTTCTTGTGCCATAATCGGGAAAATGTGACCAGGATGGACGATGTCTTCATGAGTTGCATTTGGCTCTACCGCTACCTGAATGGTTCGAGCTCGATCCGCTGCAGAAATTCCAGTTGTCACGCCTTCAGCGGCTTCAATTGAGACTGTAAAATTACAACCAAATTGAGCCTGATTCTTGGAAACCATTGGTTGTAGCTTGAGCCTTTCACAATGATCTGGCGTAAGAGTTAAACAGATAAGCCCACGGGCATGAGTGGCCATGAAATTTATTTCCGCTGCACCAACTTTTTCTGCAGCAATAACAATATCACCTTCATTTTCTCTATCTTCGTCATCCATAAGGACGACCATTTTACCCTGGCGGATATCTTCAATAATTTCTTCTGTTGTATTTAATTCCATTATTTTATAAAACCACTAGATTGTAATTTTTGAAAACTAAGTCCAGAATCCATTTTTTCATCATCTGATTTCATTCCGGAAATTTCACTTTTTTGTAACAGACGTTCCAAGTAGCGACTGATTAAATCCACTTCTAAATTAATTTCTCTTCCAGGCTCATATTCATGAATGGTTGTTTCCATGGAAGTATGCGGAATAATATTGACTGAAAAATTTACACCATCAACTTCATTAACCGTTAAACTTACGCCATCAATACAAACTGACCCTTTACGAGAGATGTAATGAGCCAAATCTTGTGGCGCTGAAAATGTTAACTTAACACTGCCCCCATCAGGCTCTTTCGAGACCAAAACACCTAAGCCATCAACATGCCCACTTACTATATGTCCACCCATTCGACTCTCGGGCTTCAAGGATTTTTCTAAATTAACCAGCGAACCATTTTCTAGAGATCCCAAGTTAGTACATTGCATGGTTTCATTTGAAACATCAGCGCTAAATATCTTATTGCCAAATTCAGTTACAGTAAGACAGACTCCACTGACTGCAATACTATCTCCTAGAGCTATATCACTAAAATCAAGTTTTTCAGAAGCAATAGATAATTTGTAATCTCCTTCAGTTTTCTCTAAAGAGCTAATTATGCCCGTTGCCTCTATAATTCCAGTAAACATCTTTATTTCTTTTCCTACTGATTTTTTAAAATGCGGGTGCGCATTCTACAGTCTTTTCCAAGTAAAGACACTTCGGTGAATTCCAAACTTACTTGATCTTCAATCTTATTTAGCCCTGGAATCTCAAATAAAGGTAAAGCTTCATGCCCTAGCAACTTAGGAGCGATATAAATTATCAACTCATCCACTAAGCCAGCTTTAATAAAGGCTCCAGCCAAAGTGGCACCTGCTTCTATGAGGACCTCATTGATTTGTTGTTCTTGAGCAAGGTATTCAAGCAAGCCTTCCAGATCAATTTGGTTTGAAGAACCGGGTATGGATATGCTCTGAAACTTTGCCACGCAATCATCCTTGACACCCTCAGCTAGAGGGTTATCAGAAGCAGTAACTTGGAGCACCTCACCATCTAAGTTGAGTATTTTTGCCCTTGCTGGCAAACGTTGCTGAGAATCACAAACTACGCGCAAAGGCTGTGTAATGGTTTCATTTTCCAGCCTGGCGTTCAGAGAGGGATCATCCGATAAAATTGTACCAATGCCAGTAATAACAGCACCGCTTCTGGCTCTCCAAAGCTGAACATCTTCACGAGCTTGCTTGCCTGTAATCCACTTACTCTCACCACTGGCCATTGCCGTTCGACCGTCAGTACTCATTGCCATTTTGCAACGAACATAAGGCCGGCCAGTCTGCATCCTTTCTACAAAGCCTCGGTTTAAATTTATGCACTCACTCTCTAGTACTGGGCCAACAACTTCTATACCGGCTTGTCTTAACTTTTCAATACCCTGACCCGCAACATTCGGATTAGGGTCTTGCATACCAAAAACTACTTTTGTGATTCCCGACTCGATAATGGAATCACAACAAGGAGGTGTTTTGCCATGGTGAGAGCAAGGCTCCAAGCTAACATAAAGATGAGCACCCACCGGTGAAGCACTCATGTTTTTTAGCGCATTCACTTCAGCATGCCCCTGACCAGAAAATTGATGCCAGCCTTCAGCAAGAATATGATCATCTTTTACAATCAGGCAACCCACGCAGGGATTAGGCTTGGCGCTGAACTCTCCGTTTTGAGCCAGCTCAAGACATTTTTGCATGTAGTAAGTATCTGATTGAGCAGTCATGATTTCTTTATAATAAAATTAAGTGAGCAAAATGGATAAGGGGGTATTAACTTTAAAACTCAAAGACCACAATAACAAAGCTAAGCAAGGGTCTATTTATTGTTGTGTCTTTATTGCTGTAACTTCATTGTGATTTTTTGTAAATTTTGCTGCAGCTTTTTTAAATTCCAAAACCGAAAAAACTATTCTTTTTCGGCTTGTGAAATTTTATCAATGGCATCACGAAACTCGTTTAAGTCTTTGAAACTTCGGTATACAGAAGCAAATCGTACATAAGCCACTTCATCAAGCTTACGCAACTCTTGCATGACTTTTTCTCCTACCAAGTCACTTGAGACTTCTCGCTCACCACTGGCTCTAAGCGCATGGTTGATATGTGTAAGCGCTTCTTCCACCTTATCCATGCTGACCGGTCTTTTCTCGAGCGCTTTTAAAATGCCTTTCCTAAGCTTATCCTCGTTAAAAGGTTCTCGGTCACCATTTTGTTTAATGACGCGAGGCATAACTAATTCTGCACCTTCAAATGTAGTGAAGCGTTCAGAGCAAGTTAAACACTCACGTCGACGGCGAACTTGATTCCCTTCTGCAACCAATCGAGAATCAATAACCTTAGTATCCATTGCATGACAGAAAGGACAATGCATAACTTATTAATCCGCTAATTACTCTGTTAAGAATAAACTGGAAATTTTGTACATAATGCGAGAACTTTTTCCTTAACAGAGGAAATAGTTTTTTCATTATTTACATCACCAAGAATGTCGCACATCCACTCTGACATCATGGTTACTTCAGCTTCTTTGAAGCCTCGTCTTGTCGCCGCAGGAGAACCAAGACGCAAACCACTAGTAACAAAAGGAGAACGTGGATCATTTGGTACCGAATTTTTGTTAACCGTTATATTCGCTCTGCCAAGAACAGATTCAGCGTCTTTACCAGTCACTTCACGACCGACTAAGCTTAAGAGGAAAAGGTGGTCATCGGTACCGTCAGATACAACCTCAAAGCCACGCGACTTAAAGACCTCAGCCATAGCCTGTGCGTTTTTCACCACTTGCTGCTGATAAACTTTAAACTCTTCAGACATCGCTTCTTTAAAGCAAACTGCTTTAGCTGCAATAACATGCATCAATGGCCCACCCTGACTTTCAGGGAAAACTGCAAAATTCAATCTTTTATCCAGTTCAGGGTCATCTCCAGGGGTTAAGATCAACCCTCCGCGAGGGCCACCCAAAGTTTTATGTGTAGTCGTTGTTGTTACGTGCGCAATATTCACTGGACTAGGATAGACCCCAGCAGCAACCAAACCTGCGATGTGAGCCATGTCGACTAAAAGATAAGCGCCAATTTTATCCGCAATGTCTCTCATACGCTGCCAATCGACAACTCTTGAGTAAGCAGAAAAACCACCCACAATAACCTTAGGTTTATGTTGTAAAGCTAAGGATTCAACTTCTTCGTAATCGATTTCGCCTGTTTCTTCATTGAGCCCATACTGTACTGCTTTGTATATTCTTCCAGAAGAGGAGACAGAAGCACCATGAGTTAGATGCCCACCATGCGCCAAGCTCATGCCCAACAATGTATCACCTGGCTGAAGCAGAGCGAGATAGACTGCTTGGTTAGCCTGCGAACCAGAGTGCGGCTGCACATTGGCATAACCAGCACCAAACAACTCTTTGGCACGCTCAATAGCTAAATTCTCAACTACGTCAACGTGCTCACAACCACCATAGTAGCGCTTGCCTGGATAACCTTCAGCGTATTTATTGGTTAGCACAGAGCCTTGAGCTTCTTGCACTCTTGGGCTTGCATAGTTTTCTGAAGCAATTAATTCAATATGATCTTGTTGGCGTTGAGCTTCATCCGCTATTGCAGCTGCCAATTCATCATCAAATCCGGCGATTGTCATGTCTTTAGTTAACATTGTTCTCCTCTGGGAGCGTAAAGGCTAAAATAAGGTTCATAGAAAGCACTATTCTACCTTACTTTCGCTGCTATTAAGAATAGAATAGTCATCTTAATAACTAACAATTACTTTTAGGCTAAAAATACATGGCACAGTTTGTATATACCATGAACAGGGTTGGTAAAGTCGTCCCACCCAAAAGAGAAATTTTAAAAGATATTTCACTGTCTTTCTTTCCTGGCGCAAAGATCGGTGTCCTCGGCCTAAATGGAGCCGGGAAATCTACCCTTCTGCGTATAATGGCTGGAGTCGATAAGGAGTTTCACGGCGAAGCCAGGCCTCAACCTGAGCTCAAAGTCGGCTACTTACCACAAGAGCCTGAACTCGATAACAACAAAGATGTGAAAGGCAACGTTGAAGATGGCATCCGCGAAATAAAGGATTTAGTCGACGCCTTCAATGCTATTAGTGACAAGTTCGCCGAACCTATGAGTGATGATGAAATGAATGCTCTTCTGGAGAAGCAAGGCGAATTACAAGCTCAGATTGATGCTTGTGACGGTTGGTCGCTTGATCGGACTCTAGAAATTGCTGCCGATGCTCTTCGTCTCCCACCTTGGGATGCAGATGTAAGCAAACTTTCAGGTGGAGAAAAACGACGCGTCGCTCTTTGCCGCCTACTCCTGTCTAAACCTGATATGTTATTGCTCGATGAACCCACCAACCATCTCGATGCAGGTTCAGTTGCCTGGTTAGAAAAGTTTCTACAAGACTATCCTGGAACCGTAGTGGCTATCACCCATGATCGCTACTTCCTGGATCACGCCGCCGGCTGGATTCTAGAACTAGACCGCGGTCATGGCATACCTTATGAAGGCAATTACAGCGATTGGTTAAGTGCTAAAGAAAAGAGATTAGAGGTGGAAGAAAAACAGCAAACCTCCTTATCTAAAACCATAAAAAGTGAACTCGAATGGGTTAGATCAAACCCTAAAGGACGCCAGGCTAAAAGCAAAGCACGTCTTGCAAGGTTTGAAGAACTTTCTTCCAAGGAATTCCAGAGCCGCAACGAGACCCTAGAACTGTATATCCCACCCGGACCGCGTTTAGGTGAAAAAGTGATTGAAGTTAAAAATATTAGGAAAGCTTTTGGGGAAAAGGCCTTAATCACTGACCTTAGTCTTACTATCCCTCGTGGCAGTATCGTTGGCATCATCGGTGGCAATGGTGCGGGTAAAACAACCTTCCTCAAGATGCTAATGAACCAAGAACAGCCTGACTCAGGATCTATTGAACTTGGCGAAACCGTCGATATGGCCTATGTCGATCAAAGCCGTGACGCTTTGAATGATGAGAACACAGTCTGGCAAGAAGTTTCAGAAGGCCTCGATACTCTACAAATCGGCACTTATGAAATTGCCTCAAGAGCCTATGTCAGTCGCTTTAATTTCAAAGGTAGTGATCAACAAAAATTTGTTAAACAACTCTCCGGCGGGGAACGTAACCGACTGCACTTAGCGAAACTTCTCAAGCGCGGAGCGAACGTTTTATTACTCGACGAGCCAACCAATGATTTAGATATTGAAACTCTCCGAGCGCTTGACGAAGGCTTGCTCACTTTTCCAGGGACAGTAATTGTTGTCTCTCATGACCGTTGGTTCCTAGATAGAATTGCTACTCATATGCTTGCCTTTGAGGGTGACAGCGAAGTAATTTTCCATGAAGGAAACTATTCCGATTACGAAGACGATCTGAAAAAGCGTAAAGGGGATTCTGAACCAACACGTATTAAATATAAAAAGCTCTCTTAACACTTAGCTTGCTAGTTAGCTTACACAGCTAATTGGCTAACCGTAAGTTAAAAAAATTTTTAATTTTTAAGATAGTTTTAAGCTGGCTTTTAAACTTTGTAAACGTGACTGATTTTCTTCTGGACTTAAGGCTACACTGTCAGATGCTGGCAGTGGTGTTGCAGTAATAATTTCAAGATCCTCGCCGCGTAATACCTGCTGAGTTAATTGCGCATAGTGAAAATCAAATAGCGGAAAAATCTTGGCTTCTGCTTGATTGGCAAGCTCGTACCAACCTGTCGCTTTAGCAGCCAGATAGACCGCTGGATGACTCCACTTTTGAGCAGATTTAGGCAATGGAGCTCGGCAAGCCTCCACATAAGCGTCACGCGATTCTGGTAAACCAAATAAGCTCAAAGCATTTGTGCAAGCATCAATGATATTGGCAATAGTTGGAAGAAACTTCTGTGTCTTCACTACTTCACGCGTAGCCGCCAACAAAAGTTCAGGCGAAAAATCACCTAAACAACTTAACCAATATTTTTTTGCCAATTTTAGCGCCCCTTCATCAGGGAAGGCCTTGTGATACTGATTATGGTAAGCCAACTCGAACTCAGCAAACATTTGATTAATAACATCAATATAATCTTTAGAAGGGCCAGACTTTGATTGACTCTTGTTAGAAGAGTTAACATTTCCTGAGCGGCTTATAAGCCTATCTAGATCATCGAGGTTCTCGATTTTTTTTAGGGACATCTGTTTTTTCAAAACCTTGTGTACTTGAAAGTTACGAGGACTTTTATCTTAAAAGAACTTTAGCTTAAGAAAGAAAAGTACTACTGATCCGAATGTCGAAGCCCAAATTCTTGTTGCTCAATAATTTCATTAGCTTCTGGTGACATGAAATAAAGTAAAACAAGGAGTAAGAGTAGCCATTCAATTTCGGCTATGCTCCGAGCGAAACCCTTAAGCTCAAGTTGCTCAACGTTCAGCTCATCCATAGCCTGTTTACTTTTCTTTTCCATGACGACTCCTACTAAAAGGGAAAGCCCCGATTGTTTGACCTAGTTAAAAAAATTAATTCTGCAATTTAATAGCTTTAGATGGTCTACCTAGATGCCTTATCGGGAATTTTTCATCTAACTCATACAACTTATTGGTCAGCTACCCTAACTAGCCCAGCCTAGCGCCCTAGCTTAGCATAGACGCTATTAATGGCAATATTGTTACTGCCTTATCGCATAGGAGGCCGTATTGGTGCTAATGTGCAAGAACTATGAAAATTCGCCATTAAGACATATGCTCTCTCCGCTTTTTTACAAAGCATGAGTATAGTTTCCAACACAAAAACAAATAAGAGAAATTTATGAAGTTAACAATAAAGTACAAACTCCTGTTAACTATTCTTTCAGCCCATATCATTGTTTATATCTCTATGGCCAGTCTCGGTAAAGCTCAGTTTAATAGTGGCTTTATTGACTACATAAGCCGAATTGAAGAACAGCAGATTCCTACTCTTATTAACGGACTGGAAGCATGGTATGGCTCTCGTGATGGCTGGGAACTGCTTAGAGGCAATAACAGCCTATGGAATATCATCATAAGAGACAGTATTGCACGCTCTACCGACTCTGGAGAAATTCTCGAAATTTCGCAAGTTACGAATTTTGGACTTATTGAATCTGCCTTAGAAGACTCTAATATTCTTAGCAATGACTTAAATGTAATGAATTCCTTTAGCCGCCCCCCTTTGGCGGCCAATAATGATTGGTATTTCTCATCTGAGTATAGCCCAGCCAGACCCCACTTACTCTTACTTGATGAGAACCAAGAAATAATGTTCGGTGACCCGGAGGCGCTGCCTCTGGCCAATTTATACCCAATCAATTTTGAGGGTGAAGCTGTCGGATATCTAGCGGTTACAAGTCGTCAAGAGCTTTCGGAGCGAGCCGATCAGCTTTTTGTTGAAGCACAATCCAATACTTTTTTTGTATTCGGAGTTTTCTTAGTTCTTATTTCAATCATGATTGCTATTCCAGTATCCAGCTATTTAGTAAGACCCATCAAGGAATTAGTAAATGGTACTAGATCCCTAACCTCAGGTGACTATAACTCACGTATCGAGATTCGCGGCTCGGATGAATTGAGCCAACTTTCACGTGACTTTAATACTCTAGCCAACACACTAGATCAAAACCAAACAGTTAGGCGACAATGGATAGCGGATATCTCACATGAGCTGAGAACCCCTTTAGCGATTCTTCAAGGTGAACTCGAGGCTGCCCAAGACGGTATTCGCCCACTCAACTCTGAAGCACTAAATTCTTGGCATCAGGAGGTACTTCACCTAAACACTCTGGTCAATGATTTACATGAGCTATCGATGTCAGATTTGGGCGCGCTGGTTTATACAAAAGGCAAAGTAGACCTTCGTGCTACGCTAGATCAGAGCCTTTCTTCCTATCAGAACATGACACAGCAACATGAAATTAAAACCAACACTCATTTTTCTCCGCTTAGGAAGGGGAAGCCGATTTACATCTTCGGAGAATCTATCCGTTTAAAGCAGCTATTCGATAATTTACTTCAAAACACTTGCCGTTATACCGATAAAGGTGGGCAACTCGAGATTCGAGTTTGTGAGCAAACCAATAAAGTACTCATTGAGTGGTCCGACTCTGAGCCTGGAATACAGAAAAGTGATCTAGAGAACCTCTTCTCACGTTTATACCGTATTGAGTCCTCCAGGAATCGTGTCAGTGGAGGCTCAGGTTTAGGCTTAGCAATCTGCAAAAACATTATTGAAGCGCATGAAGGGACAGTTACAGCTAGTCAGTCTAAACTCGGCGGCTTAACCCTTTCTATTGAGTTGCCAAGATACAGAATGCGCAGCTAGTATAATGTTTGCCCCTATGCGATCGACACCTTACACTGCCCCATAGTAATAATTCAGGATGACAACATGCAACATGTCTTAATAGTTGAAGACGAGAAAAAGCTGGCAACGCTTCTAAAGGATTACCTTGAACGTAACGGCTTCAAGACAACCATGATTCACAATGGAAATGATGTCATGCCATGGCTTGAAGCAAACCAGCCTGATCTGGTGCTGCTTGATTTAATGCTGCCTGACAAAGATGGTATGGACATATGCAAAGAAATTCGTCGCAATTCAAAGCTACCTGTTATTATGGTTACAGCAAAAGTTGAAGAAATTGATCGTCTCCTTGGCTTAGAGCTTGGCGCTGATGATTATATTTGCAAACCATTCAGCCCACGCGAAGTTGTTGCCCGTGTAAAAGCGGTATTAAGACGCAGCGAAAGCACTGCTCAACTTGGCCAAAAGGGTTTGATATTAGATACCGACTCTTACAAAGCAACTATTGATGGCGAGGACCTTGATTTAACAGCAGTGGAATTTCAGTTACTAAAAGTTCTTTCCGATCACCCAGGACGAATTTTTTCTCGATCAGTATTAGTGGATAAAATTTACTCGGATGGCCGCGTTGTGAGCGATCGAACTATAGATAGCCATATCAAAAAGCTGAGAAAGAAAATCGCAACTCAATTACCAGATACTGAACTCATTCACTCACTGTATGCCGTTGGCTATAAGTTTGAGTGGGGCCAATCTTAATACGTAGCCTAAACAAACCTCTTTTGACTCCCAAGATGATGAACACAATGAACTTCTATACTCGCAATACCTTTATAAGTTTTTTGTTAATACTTTGTTTTTCTCTAGTGAGCTTTACTATCCAAGCTCAAGAACAAAAACCTTTCAATGAATGGTTGGATGACTTACGCCATGACGCTCTAACTGCTGGGATTAGTGAAGAAATCTTGGATGTAGCTCTGGCAACAATTGAAGAGCCTATCCCCAGAGTTATTGAACTAGACCAAAGCCAACCTGAGTTTGTGCAAACATTTTCTAAGTACATGAATAACCGATTAAGTCAGGCCCGTATTGAAAGAGGTCGATCTTTATTAAGTGAGCATCGCGATTTATTTGACAGAATCTATCGTGAATATGGGGTTCAGCCACACTATTTAGTTTCTTTTTGGGCCTTAGAAAGTAACTTCGGGGACTACACGGGCGGTTTTTCAGTTTTAAATGCTTTAGCTACTCTAGCTTATGATCCACGCCGCAGTAACTTCTTTCGTAATGAGCTTCTAACGGCTTTAAAAATTCTTGATGAAGGGCATATCGACGTCAACAGCATGTCTGGCTCGTGGGCTGGCGCTATGGGGCAATGTCAATTTATGCCTTCAACCTTCGACCGATACGCTGTTGATGGTGATGGCGATGGCAAAATAGATATTTGGAATAATCTGCCTGATATTTTTGCTTCGGCTGCTAACTTTTTGTCTGAATCTGGCTGGAAGCCTACTGAACGATGGGGACGTGAAGTGATTATCCCTGATGATTTCGACTTCACTCAATCTGGTACCGGTATCAGAAAAACTGTGACTCAATGGAATGAACTCGGAGTGAAACGAGCAGACGGAAATCCACTTGGGAATGCGTCACTAGAATCCTCAATAATCTTACCTTCAGGAGCAAAAGGGCCTGCTTTTCTTACCTACAATAACTTCCGAACTACTATGGTTTGGAATCGATCAACTTTCTATGCTATTTCTGTAGGCCATTTGGCTGATCTATTTGTTGGTGGAGACCCTATTCAGCACTGGCCTCAGGTTGATGAGCGCGCTTTAAGTCGAACAGAAGTAATCGAGTTACAGGAAATTCTCAATTCTTTAGGGATCGATGTCGGTTCGCCCGATGGCATATTGGGCTCCAAAACCAGAGCGGCAATCAGAACCTTCCAAGAAGAAAGTGGCTTACCAACTGATGGTTATGCCTCTTATGACCTGTTAGACATGATGCGGGTTATGGCTATCTCAGAATAAAGAAACCTGTTGTGCTTAGCTACTCTTGGTTAAGCTTCGCTGAGTCTTTTTGAAATATCTGAACTCGTTAATATCCACATATCCTCACAAGACCCTTGCTTAATTTTTAACGAAAAATAAGCAAGCGCAACAGCCCTATTCTGCTAAAAAGTCGTTCACCATCTGAACCAACTCCCCTGCCGACCGAGGGTTCGCCACCATCTCACCATTAAAATACATCGTTGGCGTACTTCTAACACCAGCTCTGGTTCCGCCGCGTTGATCAGCTAAAATTTTCTCTCTTATCTCAGGCAATTCAACATCATTTCTTAATAGGTTCAAATCCAAACCTAAGTCTTCCGCATAGCCATCAAAAATAATCGTTGCATCTGACACCAGAGACCAAGTCGCTTGATCTGCATATAAATAGTTGTACATTTCCCAGAACATACCCTGTCTCGCAGCGGCCTCAGCATACTGTGCAGCTTCAAACGAATGCGCATAGGTATCTAAAGGATAATTCCTGAAAACCAATCGTACTTTATTAGAAATTTGTGCCCATGAACTGGCCAGATGATTTGCCTCAAGAGCACAACTGGAGCACTGAAAGTCCCCATACATAGTTATGGTTAGTGGAGCATCATCTGCCCCTCTAGTATGGTCAGCTTCAGAAACTACATCAGGCGGGTAAACCGTTGCTCCTCCAAACAAGCCTTGGTAAAACACATAAAGCGCAATGGGTATCAACACCACCAGAAAAACAATAAAGAGATTCTTTTTAAGCGCTTCCTTGCGTTTAGCTTGCTGTTTTTTTGCTTCTTTTTTCAGCTTTTGTTCTGAACTTTTTGACATAGATTTCTTCTCCAATGCCCACGACTTTTAAATTCCAAGGAGACAATGCCAAAATTACTCAGCTATAGCAATATTTCTGTCTAATTTGCTATAATGCGCAACCTATTTTTCCGCTCCCTAACTGATGGCCCCCAGCTAGGCTACCAAAAATTATTCTCTTACTAGGAATTTATAACGAGCGGTTTTAACTAATAGCACTAAATTGAGAATCTTAATATGGCTGTAGAAACAGAACAGCATCAAAATATTGTTGTCCGCTTTGCTGGAGACTCAGGGGACGGTATGCAGTTGACCGGAACCAACTTTACATTGGCAACTGCCTTACATGGCAACAATCTGTCTACATTTCCTGACTTCCCAGCCGAAATACGTGCTCCAGTAGGTGCTACATTTGGAGTTTCCGCTTTCCAAATTTATTTTGGTTCAGAAGATGTCACGACTGCTGGTGATGCAGTTGAAGTACTTGTTGCTATGAACCCCGCAGCATTAACAACGAATTTAAAAACGCTCGTTCCTGGTGGCTTAGTTATTGTTGATACTGGAGCGTTTAATGATAAAAACCTTGCTAAAGCAAAATACACGTCTAACCCCTTAGAAGATGGTTCATTAGATGCTTATAGAGTTTTGGCTATTGATATCCATTCACAGGTTATTTCAGCAGTAGAGGAATTTGACTTAAGCCATAAAATGGCCTTGCGCTGTAAAAATATGTGGACTTTAGGGCTTGTACTCTGGCTTTTTGACAGAGATAAACAAAGCACCATTGATGGCCTGACCACTAAATTTAAAAACAAACCTGAAATCGCTCAAGCCAATATTGCAGCACTTAATGCTGGCAATGTTTATGGTGAAACGGCGGAATTACCGAGTGGCATTGAAGTTTATAAAGTACCTAAAGCCCACCAAGTATCGGGTACTTATCGAAATATTAATGGTTCAACCGCTCTCGCTTGGGGCTTGATAGCTGGCGGTCAACTGGCCAACTTAGGCATTTTGTTCGCATCATACCCAATTACTCCCGCTTCCAGCCTTTTACATACCTTAGCAGCACGCAAAGACTTTGATGTCATCACCTTCCAAGCCGAAGATGAAATTGCTGCAGTTTGCGCCGCGATTGGTGCATCCTTTGCTGGATCATTAGGGGTTACTTCAAGTGCTGGGCCTGGTGTTGCTCTTAAGATGGAAGCCATCTCCTTAGCCGTATCAGCTGAGCTGCCACTGATTATTGTTAACACTCAACGAGGCGGTCCTTCTACCGGCTTACCGACCAAGACTGAACAATCGGATTTGTTGCAAGCCATCTATGGCCGACATGGCGACACACCATTGCCAGTATTAGCTTCTAGTCATCCTGGCGACTGCTTTGATACGGCGATTGAAGCAACTCGACTCTCAACTAAGTATATGACTCCAGTGATGATCTTGTCAGATGGTTACATTGCCAATGCTTCTGAGCCTTGGTTGATTCCCGACTTTGAAGAATACGAAGCTTTTCCGGTTAAGTTTCATGATAAGCCCGAAGGTTTCAAGCCTTCATTGCGTGACGCTGAAACGCTAGCAAGAGTTTGGGCAAAACCTGGCACAGCCGGGCTTGAACATCGTATTGGCGGGATTGAGAAAAGTTATGAAACTGGAGATATCAGTTACGACCCTGATAACCATCAGCTCATGACAGATACTCGTAAAGCAAAAATAGACAACATTGCGAATGACATCCCTCTTCAAGATGTCCATCTAGGTAATAATAGCGGGAAACTCGCCGTTGTTGGTTGGGGTTCTACATATGGCGCAATTCACCAAGCCGTAAAACGCTGCATTAATGAGGGGCTTGACGTCTCCCATATTCATATACGGCATGTTTGGCCATTACCTGCCAATTTAAAGGAACTTTTATCAGGCTATGAAAATATTTTGATCCCTGAGATGAATACTGGGCAACTAGTGAAAATAATTCGGTCGGAGTATTTACTTGATGCTAAGGCTCTCAATAAAGTATCAGGTCAACCTTTCAAAATTGGTGAAATTGTAGATGCGATAAAATCTGAACTCAGCTAGTTCAGAACTATGAATTAACAAAGCAATTCTTATATCGAGAAATATTATGAATCAGGCAGTCAGCAAACTAACTATCAAAGACTATACCTCAGACCAGGAAGTCCGTTGGTGCCCAGGTTGTGGCGACTACGCTATCCTGAAAACCATTCAGAAGTTAATGCCTGAGCTAGATCGTCCCAAAGAAAAACAAGTGTTTATTTCTGGAATTGGCTGCTCCTCGCGCTTTCCTTACTACATGAATACCTATGGCTTCCATACTATTCATGGTCGGGCACCTTCTATTGCGACAGGGGTTAAACTTGCCAATCCAGAACTCGACGTATGGGTAATTACTGGGGATGGTGATGCCCTAAGCATTGGAGGGAATCATACTTTGCATGCCCTTCGCCGTAACGTAAACCTCAATATTTTGTTGTTCAATAATGAAATATACGGTTTAACCAAGGGGCAGTATTCCCCAACCTCTAAAGTTGGAACACAGTCCCCATCTACGCCCGAAGGTTCAGTCGACCAACCGCTATCACCTTGCGCTGTTGCTTTAGGCTCAGGGGCGCCTTTTATTGCTCGCTCTATCGATACTGAGATGAAACATCTGAGTGCGGTAATTACAAAAGCGCATGCTCATAACGGTGCATCCTTTGTAGAAATTTTGCAAAACTGCCCAATCTATAACGACGGTATTTTTGAATCAGTCAAAAATAAAAAAATCGCTGCTGACTTCAAAGTAGAAGTTGAGCATGGCAAACCTCTTATTTTCGGGAAAGAACAAAACAAAGGCATTCGCTTAAATAGAAACACACTTAGCCTAGAGGTCGTGACAATAGGAGAGGACTGCCCTCTTGAAGACGTCTTAGTTCACGATGAAACCAACAAAACCTTGGCGCATTTAATTGGTGCAATGGGCGGGGAAGACTTCCCGGTAGCAGTCGGTGTGATTTATCACAACCCGAAACCAAACTACGTGAATGATTTATTTATTCAACGAGAGCAATTACGTAAAGGTAAAGAAAAAGGTCAGCTAAACACACTATTACAAAGCGGCCATACTTGGGAAGTTGCTTAAGCGCTTAAATAAGCTGCTAAAGTTTTCTATTGCTTAGAGTGTAGTATTCTCTCACCGAGCAAGTGAATAAAATATGATAGAAAGCTTTCAATCTATTCACTGAGACTTAACAGCTTATTTCCCTTAATCTGGCACCAATTGAAGAAATCATTGCTTGTGCATCAAGCCCTGCTTCTAAGAGCATTTCGTCAACTTTGCCGTGATCAATAAATTTATCAGGCAACCCAAGATTCAATACTGGAACAGTTGTTCCCGTTATCTGCAAATACTCGTTAACAGCTGAACCAGCTCCGCCCATTATTGTATTTTCCTCAATTGTCACAAGAAGCTCATGTGTAGCCGAAAGTTCTTTTACCACGCTTTCATCAAGAGGCTTCACAAAACGCATATCAACTAAAGTAGCATTTAATTCATCAGCAACCTTTTGAGCTTCTTTTAATAAGGTACCAAAAACAAGAATCGCAACTTTACTGCCACGCCTTTTTACTTCACCTTTGCCGATTTCTAACACTTTTAACTCGGCATCTAACTCACAACCAGTAGCCTTACCTCGCGGATAACGCACAGCGGCTGGACCCTGAAAATGATAGCCGGTATAAAGCATATTTCTTGTTTCATTTTCATCACTCGGAGTCATTACCAACATGTTTGGAATACATCTGAGATAACTTAGATCGAAACTACCAGCGTGTGTTGGACCATCTTCACCAACAAGTCCAGCTCGATCAATTGCAAATAACACATCTAAATTTTGTAAAGCCACATCATGAATCAGTTGATCATAAGCTCGTTGTAAAAAAGTAGAGTAAATGGCGACTATGGGCTTCAAGCCATCACAAGCCATACCAGCAGCAAATGTAACTGCATGCTGCTCAGCAATTGCAACATCAAAAAACTGATCTGGGAAACTTTCTTCAAACTCACGCATGCCAGAGCCTTCACCCATGGCTGGCGTGATTGCCATCAATTTAGGTTCGTTAACGGCCATATCACAGAGCCAACTTCCAAAGACTTTAGAGTAAGTGGGAATCGAATCCATTTTTTTATTTTTTTCTTGCTCAGAGGCCAGCTTACTAAGTGCATGCATACCATAAGGATCTTCTTCAGCTGGCAAATATCCTTTGCCTTTTTGAGTAACCACATGCAACAACAAAGGCCCTCTCAAATCTTTAATATTTTCTAGAATATCAACTAAACCATCGAGATCATGCCCGTCTATTAACCCAAAATAATTAAAGCCTAACTCTTCAAAAATGGTTGCAGGCGAAACCATCCCCTTCATATATTCTTCTGCTCGATGCGCTGCTTTCCATGCTGGAGGCATTTTCGACAAGACTTTCTTAGAACCTGAGCGCAAAAAGTTATAAGGTTTACTTGCCCACATCCGAGCGAAGTAGCTGGATAAGCCACCTACATTTTTCGAAATAGACATATTGTTATCATTCAAAATTACCAAGATATCATCGTCAAGCTCACCGGCATGGTTCAAGGCCTCAAAAGCCATACCAGCAGTCATTGCCCCATCACCAATCACAGCAACAAGCTTACGATCACTGGCATTTTTTCTAGCCGCGACCATCATTCCCAGTGCTGCTGAAATAGAGGTACTCGAATGCCCTACACCAAAAGTGTCGTATTCACTTTCTTGCCTGTTATTGAATGCAGCAAGGCCGCCTTTCTGGCGCATACTCAACATCCGTTCACGCCGCCCTGTAAGAATTTTATGAGGATAACTTTGATGACCAACATCCCAGACAATTCGATCTTCTGGAGTGTTGTAGACATAGTGGAGAGCAATTGTTAACTCGACAACTCCCAAACCAGCGCCAAAGTGACCTCCAGTTTTACCAACAGAATATAGGAGGAAGGCTCTTAACTCTTCTGCCAAAGTTTCTAACTGGTCAGACTCTACTTTTCGAAGATCGGCAGGAAATTCAATAGAATCGAGTATTGGAGTATGTGGTCGCTGCTGAGGAATTTCATCAAACATAACTACTTTCTTTTATAATATTTCTCAATTGCTGAAATCAGCGCTAGTACTAGTGATTTCTTTGTACAACATATAAGGCAATTTTGCGTAAAGCTTGAGCAGCATCACCAAAACCTTCTAGTACGCTTACAGCTTCTTCACATAAATCATGAGCTTTTTGCCGTGCACCCTCAACCCCAAGCAGATCAGGGTAAGTGGTTTTACCCAATTCCTGATCTTTACCTTGTTGCTTACCAAGGGTTTCAGTATCACTTTCCACGTCTAAAATATCATCCTGAACTTGAAATGCGAGTCCCAAATTTTGCGCATAAAGGCTTAATTTATCTAAAGCAGATGAACTTGCGATACCTGTACTTAATGCTCCCAATTGTACACTGGCTATTATTAGAGCACCTGTTTTCTTTGCATGCATTGCCGCTAGATCTGACTCTGTGATCTTAAGCTTCTCTGCATTCAAGTCTATACTTTGCCCTCCCACCATGCCACTTCTACCGACAGCTTTACTAAGTATCCTCATCATCTCAACACGAACCTCATCTGTTACCTTAAGCTCAGGTGAACTAGCTAGTAACTCAAAGGCTAAGCTTTGTAGAGCATCTCCAGCGAGAATCGCTGTTGCTTCATCAAATTGGACATGACAGGTTGGTTTTCCTCTTCTTAAGAGATCATCATCCATGGAGGGCAGGTCATCATGTATCAGAGAGTAAGCGTGTATTAACTCTACGCAGCAAGCAGCTATATCAGCATTAGCAGAATCTGCTCCAAGGGCTTCAGCACTTGCATACGCTAAAACTGGACGCAAACGCTTACCACCATTCATTACCGCGTAGTACATCGCCTCATCTAAGCGTGATGGGTTTTGCTCACAATCGAGCTGAGAGCTAAGCAGGGCTTCTACCCTGCTTTTTTGCTGATTAAGGTATTGCTGAATTTGCATGGACTGTATTGCTTAATGCCTTAGTTATAAAAACTAAAAAATAGTTAAAGGAATCGATTACTATTCTTTTATTAAAGAAGGTTAAATTAGAAAATCAATCGTCATCATCGAGATCGAATGGCTCAGCCTCAGGTATTTCACTTTCTTTAGTTAATAACTGAACCTTTTGCTCTGCTTTCTCAAGAGAAACCTGGCATTCTCGGGTAAGTTTAATGCCATCTTCGAAGGCTTTTAATGACTCTTCCAAGCTTAAGTCACCCTCTTCTAAGGCATCGACCAGCTCTTCTAACTGTTCGATAGCTTCCTCAAAATTGAATTTAGTTTTTTTAGTACTCATCGCAGACTTATATTTTTCAAATACGGAATGCGAACCCTAGCCGAGAGGGCTCTATAGGTCAATGTTTCCTTGTATGAAGGGCCTGAAATCCTTAATTACGGCTTTCACAATACTTGCATAATTATCTGTGGCATCACTACTAGCAATGATCTCTGATTTTGGCTGGCTACCTTATCGGAAGCCCGTAAATGGTGACTTTTCTTGGAAACTACTGTTAAACTAATGCACTAGTGTCTTTTTCTACTTTTCACGATTTAGATAAAGAGTTAAAGTCTAGAAAAGTGGAATATGGAAAAGTGGCATATGGTTAAACTAAAAGCATTTGCCTTTATAACTACATAACTACCTAATCAAAAGAATAAATTTCATTCAACTTAAAAGTATAGGATATATCAAATGAAACGTGCAATTATCATTGGAGTAGCCATTATTGGTTCGCTTATTTCTTTTAACAGCATTGCCCAACCTCAAATGACACCTGAGCAAATGGCTGGTATGTCAACTGCAAACAGACAAGCTGTTTTCAAGTTGTTGGGCTTTAACATGGCTCCTTTGGGTGGCATGGCTCGAGGAGGAGAGTTCAACCAAGAAGTTGCTCTTAAATCTCTTGAGCGCATTCAAATGCTTTCTACTATGATCCCAGAAGTTTTTGCCATGGATACAACTGCTTATGACGTTGAGACTAGAGCCCTTAACAAAATTTGGGGTGATATGGATGGCTTTGCAGCCAAAGCAAACGCTCTTAGTATGGGAGCAAGTGAAGCTATCGAAATAATCAATACTCAAGGCGCTTCAGGAATCCGTGCAGCTATGCAAAAAGTTGGACCGACTTGTGGTTCTTGCCACGATGATTTCAGAGCTGAATAAATTAATCTATTCTGCAATAAAAAAGGCAGCCTAGGCTGCCTTTTTTATTGCTTGTTTTCTAGAAGTTAATTTTATTGTTCTCTAAAGAAGAAGGCCGCAAGCGCTGCTCTGTCCTCAGGTGTTAATTGTTTTGTATGTTCGATAACGTCTAGCATCTCTCCGCCTACCTGCTCAAAACTCATGGTATAACCATCTTCAAGGAAATAAGTGAAATCATTAAGACTGTATGAGGACAATCCTTCGGGGGTTAAAGCTGCAGAGGCCACACCTTCTTGACCTTGAAACTCCCTAGTTAAATCTGACATCCCTAAAGCATTTCTTGGGGTATGGCACTCTCCACAATGGCTGAAGTGCCTAGCAAGATGAGCTCCTCGTTGTACCTGAGGGTCCTCCCCAATACTAGGCGCGTCACCCTCCAGAAAATCTGCCATGATATTCCAACCAGCCATCATCCAACTAAATTGCCAAACTGGTAATTCATGCTCAGGAGCTTCATTATTAATTGCCGGAAGGCTAAGCATATATGCAGCAATATTCAGCACCTCGTCATCCGTCATACCTTCATAGGAACGATACGGAAAGGCCGGCCAATAAAAATTACCACTCGGACTTCTGCCGTGCTTAATCGCTAAGATAAAATCGCGTCCGGTCCAAGCCCCAATACCGGTTTCTTCATGAGGCGTAATATTCGGCGTAAAGAATGACCCGCCAAAAGGGGATTCAATTTCATAACCACCAGAGGGCCCCATCGCATCATCTACTTGATGGCAAGCTGCACAACCCGCTGCATTATAGAGGTATTCTCCTTGGACAATTGCTTCTTGTGAACTTGGGATCTCTGGCTTACCAACTCTAGGCAAACCAAAAACCCAATAGACAGCCCCAACCACGACAACTAAACTGAGCACAAGGGAAACAAACTTATTATTCATTATTATTCCTCTATCAATCCCATCTAAACTTCAACTTTAACATTCAAATATGAATTAAATTTGATTCATATTTATGGTTTTTTGCTTATCTTTAAATGCCTGCTTACTGGCCTTACGTTTTGAAATAGCTTCTGCCGCTTCAGAGCCAAGATGCTCCTCACCCCTAACTTTAGCTAACTCTATTTGTTTCTGTCGCTCCTTAAAAGCAGACTTTTGTTCATCACTTAAATCATTATAGCAACGATGACAGCTTACTCCTGCTTCGTAGAACTCACTGCCTTTATCATCTTCCGTTATCGGCAAGCGACAAGCATGGCACTGATCGTACTTGCCTTTATCTAAATTGTGATTCACTGAAACTCGGTTATCAAAGACAAAACATTCGCCCTCCCAGAGCGACTCTTGTTCAGGAACCTCTTCTAAATATTTAAGAACGCCGCCTTCCAAGTGGTACACCTCTTCGAAGCCATTCTCTTTAAGGTAAGCCGTAGATTTTTCGCAACGTATTCCACCCGTACAAAACATGGCAACTTTTTTATGCTTCGAAGAATCAAGATGCTTTTCGACATAAGCAGGAAACTCTCTAAAAGTTTTCGTTTTTGGGTTTAAGGCATTTTTAAAAGTTCCTATCTCAACCTCGTAGTCATTTCTTGTATCGATAAGAACAACATCAGGATCAGAAATTAGTTCATTCCATTTAGAAGGAGGAATGTGCGTTCCAACTTTTTGATTAGGATCGATACCTTCCACGCCCATGGTGACAATCTCTTTCTTTAGTTTTACTTTACTGCGATAGAATGGAATTTCGTCGTCAAATGATTCCTTATAATCCAATGCTTCTAGACGAGGATCTGATTTCAGCCGCTGAAGAACTGTATCAACCCCTTCACGTGAACCAGCAATAGTACCATTGATACCTTCCCTCGCTAGTAATAAGGTACCTCTAACGTAATTAGCTTTCATTAAATCTAGCAGCGGTTGCTGAAGGGATTCGAAGTCCTCGAGCCTAACAAAATGATATAGCGCGCAGACAACAATTTGGGGATTTGGCATAAGTATTTTCCTTTGCGAGTCGGAACGTAAATCCGAAGCAAAAATTAATTCCAAAGAATTATAACAAAATACTGCACTGGATATACCTTGAGATGGAACAAGCATTACTCTGACAGTCAGGCTATTTAAGTTTTAATCCCTAAATACTTAGGCATAGAAAGGAAAAGCTAGATAAAATTTTCGATTTCAATTATGCCTGGCTGAACTTCTTTGCTATTACCTGACCAAGGCACAGTTGCTAGATGAGGGGCCCTAATATGAAGTTTCAAAGTATCAATATTTTCTTGATAAACAGGCATCTCAGGGTCAATCTGATTAGCAATCCAACCATGAATCTCTACACCATCCTGCTCAAGTGCACGCACTGTTAAAAGAGCATGGTTCAGGCAACCAAGTCTCATTCCAACCACCAAAACGACAGGTATTTTCAGAGCTATGACTAAATCACTTATAAATTCGCTTTTATTTAAAGGGACTAGCCAGCCCCCCGCACCCTCTATTAAGGTTAAATCAGCACCCTTGTCGATTATAACTTTGCAACGCTCTCTAAGCTCTTTAACGGAAAGCTCGACCCCCTCCAGCTCAGCTGCAATGTGTGGAGCTATCGCTTGCTTTAAGCAAAATGGATTTATTTCCTGATAACTCAGTGGCAATGTACATGCTTGCTGAAGGAGTAGAGCATCATCATTTTTTAATTCCCCATTTCTCATTGAAACTCTTTCCAATTCAAGATCAGATCCAATTGCTCCTGCAGCCACAGGTTTAAGCACAGCAGTCGAATAACCTGATCTTATTGCAGAATCCAAGATCGCTTTACTAATATAAGATTTTCCAGCATCAGTATCCGTACCAGTAATAAAGAAGGTTTTTCCAATCATAAGCTGTAGCTATCTCTTTATTTTTGCGCCATTATATACTGCGTTTGATAGTTGACTGGAATTCCGTAGCCAAGCTCAAAATTAGACTCAAACGCGTTTTTCAAAGTCAGAATCTTTTTTCGGCTATTCAATCCACGACCTCGACCTGAGTTCATATTTCGAGCACCAATTGATTTCAGTTCACGTCCAAGCTCATTAAAACTTTTGTAATAAGACTTGAAAACTTCCTGCTGAATATCAATATCATTAAAACCCGTTTCCACTAATCTATTTCTATATTCTTTTTCAGAATAAAATTGATTTACATGAATATAACTGTCTATTTTTTGCCAAGCTTTCTCTAGCTCTTTTAATGTTCCAGGTCCAAAAGTTGCGATGAATATTTTTCCTGAAGGGACCAACACTCTTTGCAGTTCAGAAAAAAGTTTTGAATAATTTTGGCACCATTGAATTGCCAAACTGGAATAGACAAGATCAAAGCTATTGTCCATAAAAGGAAGATTTTCTGCGTCTCCACAGATGTATTTTTGTTGTGTTTCCAGAGAAGCTTTTTGCTGTTTAGCAAAGCTGAGCATTGCTTCAGCTAAATCCAAACTAATAATTTCAGCTTCTGGATATTTATGACTAAGCTTTTCAGTACAATATCCTGTACCACTTCCAAGATCTAACACTCTTACTACTGCCTTATCTGATTCCATACGACCTAGTAAGTTATCAGCTACCTCTCTTTGTAAGGATGCATACTTATCATAACTCTTCGCAGCTTGCCCAAATGATTCAGCAATGCGTTTTTTTTCAATTTTATACTCAGCCTGAAGCACTACTTAACTCCGCCCCTAAAAATAGCAACAGCTTTTCAAAACCATCCAATAATCGCTGTAATTGTTCTTCTGTGTGCGTTGCGCTTAGGGTAATACGTAATCTGGAAGTACCTGAAGGAACGGTTGGAGGTCTTATTGCAGAAACAAAGAGGCCTTGCTCCTCCAAAAATTTGCTCGCTTTTAAGCTTGTTCCAGCATCCCCTAAAATGATGCCTTGGATTGGTGTAAAGGACTCGGTCAAACTATACCCAAGCTGCTGACAACTTTCCCTGAATGTTTTAATCAAGCTAGCTAAGTATTCACGACGCCAAGTTTCCTCTTGTACTAGCTGCAAACTACAGCGCGTTGCTTCGGCTAATGCCGGTGCTATCGCTGTCGTATAAATGTAAGGCCGACAATACTGTATCAAGGTTTCAATTAACTCCTCACTGCCAGCAACAAAAGCGCCTTGAGTACCAAAGGCTTTACCCAAAGTACCAATTAGGATGGGTAAATTTTCTTCGTTAATGTAGTAACCACAATTTTGGTAATACTCAACCAGTCCTCCACCTTTTCTTCCTAAAACCCCAAAACCATGGGCATCATCTAAAATAAGTTGCGCCTGAGTACTTTTTGTTAGATCAATCAATCTTGGTAATTTTGCGCAATCACCATCCATACTGAAAACGCCATCCGAAATAACAAAACTATTTCCGACCTCTGGCTTCTGTCTTAGTAATTCTGATAATCGAGCGATGTCTAAATGGGGGTATCTTTTAAACTTAGCACCTGAAAATAAACCACCATCAAGTAAAGACGCATGATTTAACTTATCTTCAAATACATTATCTTTTTTAGTCATGATTGCGGTTAGTGTGCCAACATTCGCCATATAGCCCGACGAAAACAATAAGGCCCTACTCCGCCCAGTAAATTCTGCTAGTTCTTCTTCTAGTGCATGATGTGCATGACTGTGACCGACGACCAAGTGTGACGCGCCACTTCCTACCCCATAGAGGTCTATGCCTTTTTTACAAGCATCGATTACGTCAGGATGATTTGCTAATCCTAAATAATCATTGCTACAAAAATTGGTTAAGACTTTGCCATCAACATTAATTTCAGTTGCTTGTGGAGAAGAGAGAGTCTTTCTGGATCTATAAAGGTTTTCTGACTTTCTAGTGGTCAGATCTTCTTGTAAGTGTTCGGAAAATTTTTTCACTGAATCATTGCATCGAAATATGGCATAGCTCTTTCAAACACTTTATCGCTAGGCAATTCTTCTAAGTTTTTTTCTTCTGGTCGAATTCCTAGCTTGGCGAATAAAGCCATATCTTCATTCTCTAGAGGGTTTGAAGTTGTTAGTAATTTCTCACCATAAAATATTGAATTTGCCCCAGCAAAAAAGCACAAAGCTTGCATCTGCTCATTCATTCCTTCACGCCCAGCTGACAAACGTACATGGGCTTTCGGCATTAAAATTCTTGCAACAGCAATGATTCTAATAAAATCAAAAGGCTCTATATCATCAGCACTTTCGAGTGGTGTACCAGCAATTTTTACAAGGTTGTTAATAGGAACTGAATCGGGATGTTGAGGTAAATTTGCCAGTTCGCGTAAAAATGCAATACGATCTTTCGCTTCTTCGCCCATACCGACGATTCCGCCAGAACAAACTTTTATGCCAGCGTTACGAACATGAGAAAGCGTGTCTAAGCGATCATCAAAACTTCTCGTACTGATAATTTTTTCGTAGTACTCTCGTGATGTATCAATATTATGGTTGTAATAATCTAGCCCTGCTTTAGCTAACTCATCTGTTTGCTCAACGCTAAGAGAACCTAAGGTCATACAGGTTTCTAATCCAAGTTCACGCACACCTTTAACCATAGACAGCACATGAGGAAAGTCTTTCTTAGACGGATGCTTCCAGGCAGCTCCCATACAAAACCTTGAAGCTCCATTAGCTTTAGCTTTCTTTGCTTCGTGAAGAACCTTCTCAACTTCCATGAGTTTTTCTTTTTCTAACTCAGTATTGTAATGCCCACTCTGCGAGCAATACTTGCAATCCTCTGGGCATGCGCCAGTTTTTATTGACAGAAGAGTGCTGACTTGGACTTCATTTGGATCAAAATTTTGGCGATGAATTGTTTGAGCACGAAACAATAACTCATTAAAAGGTAAATCAAATAAGGCTTGAATCTCTTGCGTACTCCAATCATGCCGTGTGCTGTTCATGTACGTCACCTGATAAAAAATGAAAAATAATAGCTTTGTTACTAAGCTTAATAAGTTTAGGGATTTTACATGTCAACTCAGCTTATTACAAAAGTTAACAAGTGTTTAAATTTTATACAATTTAAAATACTCCCGGGTTTTTGTGTTCTCTGTAATAAACCTAGCTGTAGCGACCTTGATCTTTGTATTTATTGTGAACAAAATTTAGCAACTGTGGTTTCACCCTGTCTATCATG
>CBFIHS010000016.1:0-39848 GCA_965662565.1 Pseudohongiellaceae bacterium
AGATGTTCGATATGCTTTATCTGAATCGAGTAAAAATTGAGAGATTTTTGTGGCTTCACCAAAACACAGAGGCAGCACACCAGTAGCCAGAGGGTCGAGACTTCCCGTATGTCCAGCTTTAGACGCTTGATAAAGCCTTTTCACATTTTGAAGACTGCGGTTGGACGATTCCCCTTCCGGTTTATCCAGAACTACAATACCGGAAATATTCCTGCCGCGTCTTTTCATGGCCACTTACTATCTAACTTAGTCTTTTTTATCACTTGCCAAAGCTTCATCGATTAAATTTGATAAATACTGACCACGCACAATACTGTCATCATAAGTAAAAGTAAGTTTTGGAGTGGTTCTCAAATTAGCACTCTTTGCTAATAAACTCCGCAAATATCCAGATGCACTGTTTAAAGCCTCAAGACTTTGCTCAATTTCTTCAGTTTTATTTTTACCAAGAATTGTTACAAATACTTCTGCATAAGCCATATCACGACTTACTTTAGCCCCCGTTACAGAAACCATACCGACCCTTGGATCTCTTATCTCAGCTTGTATGAGTAAGGCGAGTTCCTTTTTTAATAGGTCTGCAACTTTATCTTTTCGATTAGACGGTTTAGGCATCACGGGACCATGAAAATTAAATTGAAAAAAACTGACTTTAAAAGAACGAAAAAGGTGACACTCACTCTAGCTTTTAAGCACTAAAATAAATCTCACCTTATAGAAATAGAGCAAGCTTAATTATCATTCAAGAGTACGAGCAACTTCCTTGGTCTCAAACACTTCGATCTTATCGCCCACTTTAACATCAGTATAATTTTTAACACCAATACCACATTCCATTCCGTTTCGAACTTCACTAGCTTCATCTTTAAAGCGACGCAGAGATTCAAGTTCACCTTCATAAATAACGACGTTATCACGCAGAACTCGAATTGGTTTACTTCTGAAAACAGTTCCTTCAATAACCATACTACCAGCAATAGAACCAAATTTTGGAGAATTAAAGATATCACGTACTTCTGCAACACCAAGGATTTCTTCTTGTAAATCTGGAGCTAATAAACCACCAAGCACCGCTTTAACATCGTCAATCAAATTATAAATAATACTGTAATAACGCAGTTCTAAACCTTCATTTTCAACTAAGGTTTTAGCTGATTTATCTGCACGAACATTAAAACCTATAATAGACGCATTGGAAGTTTGAGCAAGTTGGGCATCAGTCTCTGATATTCCACCAACACCGGAAGCAACAATATTGACTGATACTTCATCGTTACCTAGACCATTAAGAGTAGCAGTAATTGCTTCCAAGGATCCTCGGACATCCGCTTTCAATACAATATTCAAAACCTGAACATCGTCTTTACCCATTGAAGCAAACATACCTTCCATTTTTGCAATCTGCTGTTTAGCAAGCTGAGTCTCACGGAATTTGTGGCGTCTAAATTCTGCCACTTCACGTGCTTTTCTCTCATCTTCTACAATGAAAAACTCATCGCCAGCTTCTGGGGTACCGTTTAAGCCTAAGATTTCAACAGGGATGGAAGGCCCTGCTGATTTAATTTGCTTACCATTTTCATCAATCATGGCTCGAATACGGCCATACTCATGACCAGCCAAAATAATGTCTGCAGTTTTTAAAGTACCGCTCTGCACTAACACTGTCGCTACAGAACCTCTTCCTTTATCTAAGCTTGACTCAATGACTACTCCTTTTGCAGGGGCATCAACGACCGCTTTTAATTCCAGAATTTCTGCTTGCAGGAGAGCAGCATCCAGTAATTCTGGAATACCTTGCCCAGTATGAGCGGATACTTCTATATATTGTGTCTCACCACCCCATTCCTCAGGAACTAAACCTTTGGCAGATAATTCATTTTTAACCTTCTCTGGATCGGCACCTTCTTTATCAATTTTATTGATAGCAACTACTATTGGCACTTCAGATACTTGTGAGTGTTGAATTGCTTCTTCGGTTTGAGGTTTCGCACCATCATCAGCTGCAACTACTAAAATTACGATATCTGTTGCTTTAGCTCCGCGTGATCGCATAGCGCTAAATGCAGCATGTCCAGGTGTATCTAAGAAGGTCAACATGCCATGCTCAGTTTCTACATGATAAGCACCAATATGCTGGGTAATGCCCCCAGCCTCACCTTCTGTGACGGAAGATTTTCGAATGTAATCTAAAAGCGAAGTCTTACCATGATCAACATGCCCCATAACGGTAATAACAGGAGCACGAGGTAATTCTTCACCCTCTTGTTTAATTGATTCAACCAAATCTTCTTCGATTTTATGATCGGAAATAGGATTAGCTTTGTGACCCATCTCTTCCACTAAGAGAATAGATGTATCCTGATCAAGAATCTGATTGACCGTTGCCATTACGCCCATACCCATAAGAGACTTAATTAATGTAGCCCCTTTGACAGACATCTTTTGGGCTAATTCCGTTACACTTATGGCTTCAGGAACCCCAATTTCTTTGGCTATAAACTCCGTTGGTAGCTCAAACTTATGCTCTTTTTGGCCTTGACTTAATTTACGAGAACTCCGTCTACGTCCGCCTCCTAAATCTTGGTCTCCAGCTAAAACGAAATCATCAGTTGTTCTAATTTTATTGTATTTGCGATCATCAGCTCCGCTACGATCCTTCCTTCTATTGGCTCCTTTCTTACCTTCATCTGAGTCATTAGAACTGCGGAAACTTTCTTTTTTCAACGTGCCTTTTTTGAAATCTCTTCGAGCATCTGATTTAGCATCCGGAACTTCTGAAGAAGAACCTGGAGCTGAACTCGGTTTAGCCGCTGGTTTAGCGGCTTCTTCCGCTTTCGCTTTGGCCGCTTTTTGTAGTTCTATCTTTTTCGCTTCCGCCGCTGCTTTCTCAGCTTCTATACGAGCTTTTTCTTCTTCGACACGAACCCTTTCTGCTTCGATCTGGGCTTCTTCAACACTACGTTTAACATAAGTACGTTTCTTTCTGACTTCAACATTGACAGATTTACTACGCCCTTGATTGTCAGATGACTTTAAAGTGCCTACGGTTTTACGCTGTAATGTAATGCGTTTAGGACTCGATTCGCCAGAGCTTTCATCACCATGCTTGCCCTTCAAGGACATCAACAGCTTGGTTCTTTCATCGTTCGAGATAGAGTCACTTGTACTTGTTTGGGGCAAGCCTGCTTCCTTGACTTGATCAAGTAAACGGTCTTCAGGCACTCCAACCAATTTGGCCAGTTCAGCTATAGTTAAATTAGCCATTTAATTCCTCAGTAGCTCTAATTGTTTTGCTATAAGTTTACTATCGTTAAAAGCAAATTATTGTTTATTCGTTTTCTATTCGTCTTCTATTCTTCTTCAAACCATGGGGCACGAGCTGTCATAATAAGTTCACCGGCACGCTCTTCCGTCATACCTTCGACAACCATCAGTTCATCAATTGATAGCTCTGCTAAATCTTCCATCGCTTTGATATCCATTTTAGATAATTCCATCGCAAGGTTGGTATCCATACCCTCCATATTCAGTAAATCATCTTTAATGCCTGAACTGCTTAATGCTTCTTCAGAAGCAATTGCTTTAGTCAGTAAAGCATCTTTAGCCCGCTCTCTTAATTCGTTAGCAATTTCTTCATCAAAATCTTGGATACTAGCTATTTCTTCTAGTGGAACATAAGCAATTTCTTCTATACTTGCAAAGCCTTCGGATACCAAAATTTCAGCAACGTCTTCATCAACATCTAAAGCTTTCATGAAATCACTAAGCGTGCCTGCAGATTCTTCTTGCTGCTTCTCAACAGCTTGCTCCTCACTCATAACATTAATAGTCCAGCCAGTTAATTCGCTGGATAATCTAACGTTTTGACCATTACGACCAATGGCTTGAGCTAGGTTATCTTCGGCTACAGCCACATCCATTGTATGACTTTCTTCATCAACAACAATTGAAGCTACTTGAGCAGGTGCCATAGAGTTTATAACCATCTGAGCTGGATTATCATCCCAAAGAATAATATCAATGCGCTCATTAGCTAACTCATTAGAAACCACCTGTACGCGTGATCCACGCATACCCACGCACGCTCCTACAGGGTCAATACGTTTGTCATTTGTTTTTACTGATAATTTTGCTCGTGAACCTGGATCTCTGGCTGCAGCTTTAATTTCAATAATTTCTTCAGAAATTTCCGGCACTTCAATTTTAAACAGCTCTGTTAACATTTCCGGAGCAGTTCTACTTAATAATAATTGTGGTCCACGAACTTCTTCTCGCACTTCTACTAATAAGGCTCGCAATCGGTCATTAATTCGGAAACTTTCTCGAGGAATTAAACTCTCTCTAGGTAATAAACCTTCAGCATTATTCCCAAGATCAACTATCACATTATCTCGAGTAACTTTTTTAACGGTTCCAGTAACCAATTCACCAACTTTATCTTCGTATTCACTAACAACAATTTCTCTTTCAGCTTCGCGTACTTTTTGAACAATAACTTGCTTAGCAGTTTGAGCAGCAATGCGACCAAAACCAATGTTTTCAACTTTTTCCTTCCAGATGTCACCCGCTACAAGCTTGCTATCTTTTTCATGAGCTTCTTCTAGGGTAAATTGCGAGCCTAACAAAGCCAGCTCATCATCAGGTACAACAGTCCAAACTCTGAAGGTTTCATAATCTCCAGTTTCGCGATCGATTATCACTTCACACTCAGCTTCTTCATCGACGTACCGTTTCTTAGTCGCAGTCGCTAGGGCTGCTTCAATAGCAGAAAAAATAACGTCTCGAGAAACGCCTTTTTCATTAGAAACTGCATCTGCTACCATCAAAATTTCTTTGTTTATCATGATCTTGATACCTTCACACTTGCGAAATTATGTTCGCTTTTTCAATTAACTCATAAGGTAAGGTGTATTGTTCATCACCTATAATTAAAACCACTTCTTCATTCTCTACCGTTTTAATTTGACCACTGAAATTTCTTTTTCCTTCAAAATTTTCAGTCAATTTAAGCTTTGCATGATAGCCTGCATATTCCTTGAATTGTTCCAAAGTAAATAAAATTCTATCTAATCCAGGCGAAGAAACCTCTAATGTGTATTCACCGCTAATAGGATCTTCAACATCCAACAAGCTACTTATTTGGCGACTGACTTGAGTACAATCGTCAATATTAACGCCGCCTTCTTTATCTATGTAAACACGTAAAATACTGTGTTTGCCTTGCCCAATATATTCAATTCCCCATAGCTCACAGCCCAAAGCATTAACTACAGGTTCCAGCATTTCCGTCAATATTGACACTCTACTCGCCATATCTGAACACCTTAAACGGAAACAAAAAATGGGCACAAGGCCCACTTACAACTTCTATCTATACCAGCTAACAAAAAGCCCCTAGAAGGGGCTTAAAGCTAATTGGTTACTCACCAATTTGGTAGCGGGGGCAGGATTTGAACCTACGACCTTCGGGTTATGAGCCCGACGAGCTGCCAGACTGCTCCACCCCGCAACAAACCTTCTAACTCTTTACTGGTCGTAGTTTACTACGACCTTCGGCTCTTTCCGAGATAGTGAGCCCAACGACCTCTGCCAGACTGCTCCACCCCGCAACAAACCTTCTAACTTTTTAACTGGTCGTAGCTTATACGACCTTCGGCTCTTTTCGAGATAGTGAGCCCGACGACCTCTGCCAGACTGCTCCACCCCGCAACAAACCTTCTAACTCTTTACTGGTCGTAGTTTACTACGACCTTCGGCTCTTTCCGAGATAGTGAGCCCGACGACCTCTGCCAGACTGCTATACCACGCAAAAACCTTGTTAGGACCTAAATCAAGCTAGGTCTAAGAGGGCAGTGATTATAAGAACCTAACCCTCTAGGGTCAAGGACTCCTTTACCGCTTGACCAATAACCTAATTTAACTTTTTTACAATATGGTGCCGAAGGCCGGACTTGAACCGGCACGGCCGTGGGCCACTACCCCCTCAAGATAGCGTGTCTACCAATTCCACCACTTCGGCTTAGTTTTCTGGTGCCGCTGGGATATCTCCCCCGGCTTGAACAGTTGGTAAATCTTCATCAGATAAAGTCCCAACTGGAGTATCACTAGTAGGGATATCGTCTGTTTCAATTAGAGCATTCACTTGATCAAGGTTATTAATCAAGTCTCCACCCAAAACACTTGTGTCAGCTGCTTGTCTTGCGAAAACAGCCAAACTGAGGCTAGTAATAAAAAACACTGTAGCGAAAATAGTTGTCGATTTAGTTAAGACATTCCCACTACCTGAAGATCCGAACAAAGTTTGAGAAGATCCACTACCAAAAGATGCGCCCATTTCAGCACCTTTACCTGTCTGAAGCAGGACTAGTGCAGTAACTGCAATAGCAGCTAAGACATGAATGACGATTATTAAGGATTCCATATTCTTTCCTGTTTTACTCTTGTATCTAAATTAAGTATCTAATTAATTATTTGTTTCCTGGTTTTTAATCTATCTAACTAGCTAGCTATTCTGCTTACTATTTTTCTTACTATCCTGCTTACTACACTGCTTCTTTACATATCTTTATAAAATCTTCTGCCTGCAATGAGGCTCCTCCAACCAGAGCACCATCAATATCAGACATTGCAAACAACTCCTTTGCATTAGTCGATTTCACGCTTCCTCCATAAAGTATACTTATGGCTTCTGCGATACTTTGATCTAGTTTCGCTAGAAATTCACGTATATTTTTATGAACTTCTTGTGCTTGCTCAGGACTGGCTGTTAATCCTGTTCCTATTGCCCAAATAGGCTCATAGGCAATAACAGCATCAGCAAATGCTGCTATCCCAACCTTGCTAATCACAGACTGCAACTGATTCAGCACAACTTTTTCAGTGAGACCTTTCTCTCTTTGGCTCTGTGTTTCTCCAATACAAAGTATTGGAGTCAAACCTTGAGCCTGTGCTTCTAAAAATTTTTCAGCAACAAATTCATCACTTTCTAAAAATATTTCTCTTCGCTCCGAGTGTCCAATAATGACATACGAGCAGTCAAAACCTGGCAGCATCGATAGTGCAATTTCACCGGTAAATGCCCCCTCATTTTGTGGATGAGCATTCTGCGCACCAAGGAAAATTCCAGTTTCGATGAGCTCTTGCCTAACCTGATCAATAAACAAACTAGGCGGGCAAATGATAATATCGCAAGAAAGAGATTTAACCCCTTCTTTTATTTCAGAAAGAAGCTCGGTAACCCCAGCTTTACTGCCATGCATTTTCCAGTTTGCTGCAACTAGCTTTCTTCTCATAGCACTCCAGCCACCCACTGCCGAAAAGGCCGCCAATACTACTCAAGAAGCGTTTAACTTGCAACTCAATAGAAAGCATTCGCATACTTTTGATCTATTAAAAGTGCTAGCAATTTAGGTGCTCAATAATCCTAACCACTGTTTAGATTTAAGCTAGTTCCTCACTTACAACTTCAGCAAGATCTTTCGCCAATCCCGCCACAAGTTCCTGATCTGAACCTTCTACCATAACCCTAACTAAAGGTTCCGTACCGGAAGGCCTTAATAAAACTCTTCCTTCTTTCCCTAGTGTTGCTTCCGCCTCTTTCACGGCCGCTGCAACTTTTTGATTCCCATTTACGGCCTTTGGATCTTTTAAGCCCACATTAATCATAGTTTGGGGGAATTTCTCCATCCCGGACTTCAACTCATGCAAACTTTTTTCCATCACACGCATCGCTGCTAAAACTTGCAAAGCGGCCACAATGCCATCACCAGTTGTTGTTTTGTCCAAACAAATCAGATGACCGGAAGACTCTCCGCCAATCTGCCACTGTCGAGTTTTCAGCTCCTCCATGACATAGCGATCTCCAACTAAGGTTCTTCGAAAAGGAATGTTTAAATCTCCTAATGCTATTTCAAGACCCAAGTTGCTCATTACAGTTCCTATTGCTCCTTGCCCTTTGGGATCTTTATATAGTTTGTGAACTGCGATGATATAGAGCAACTCATCACCATCCACTATTTCACCTTTATGATCTACCATCTGTAAGCGGTCACCATCACCATCAAAAGCAATACCTAAATCGGCATTTAGTTCCAATACTTTTGCGGCTAAATTAGCTGGCTTAGTTGAACCACAATCTTCATTAATATTTACGCCATCTGGACTACTGGCAATAGCTGTTACCTCAGCGCCTAACTCTTCAAAAACTTTAGGTGCTACTTGATAAGTTGCGCCATTAGCGCAGTCCAACACAATTTTTAAACCATTCAGTTTCAAATTACTGTGAACAGTTCCCTTGCAAAACTCGACATAACGCCCACTAGCATCATTAATTCGAGAAGCTTTACCAATTTTATCTGAGTTTACTGACAAGAAGTCTGCATCCAAGGCTTCTTCAATCGCATGCTCAATTTCATCACTTAGTTTTGCCCCTTCAGAAGAAAAAAACTTAATTCCATTATCATGATAAGCATTGTGCGAGGCACTAATCACAATTCCTGCTTGAGCTTGCATGGTTCGAGTGAGATAGGCGACAGCCGGAGTAGGCATGGGTCCGAGGAGCTTGATATCAACACCTGCTGAAGTTAAGCCTGCTTCAAGTGCAGATTCAAACATGTAACCCGAAATACGAGTATCTTTACCAATTAAGACTGAGCTATTCGGATTCTTCGCAAATACCCGCCCTGTTGCCCAGCCTAACTTTAGAAAAAAATCAGGGGTAACTGGATGCTCGCCAACTAAGCCTCTGATTCCATCAGTACCAAAATACTTCTTCTCTCTTCCCACAAATCCCCCTTCTTACTATAGCTATAGCAAACTAAACTTTTTTGAACACGGCTTGATAAACTTTTATGACATCAACTGTTTCAGCGACATCATGTGTACGAACAATCTGTACACCTTGTTGAAGCCCAATAAGAGCAGCCGACAAACCAGCTACAAGTCTTTCATGTGGTTTTTTTGATTGTTCATTTAGGTTTTTATTTTGTTCAACAATCAGTCCAAGCATCTTCTTTCTCGAGAGGCCAATCAACAGAGGTAATTTTAAAGGTTTAAACTCTGAAAGTCTGCCTAAGAGTTCCAGGTTATGTTCGAGCGTTTTGCCGAAACCAAAACCTGGATCAAGAATAATTTTATCTCTTCTAATACCAGCTTCTTCACATGCTTTTAGGCGCTGATTAAAAAAAAACATTATTTCTTGAATGATATTTTCATAACTTGGCGCATCTTGCATTGTGCTTGGTTTACCTTGCATATGCATAAGAACTACTGGTAAATCACTTTCTTTAGCAGCTTCTAACGCTCCTGGTTTTTGTAAAGCTCTCACATCATTAATCAAACCGGCGCCTAATTTAGTCGCCTCTGTGATTACTTCGGGAGAGCTCGTATCGACAGAAATAATTATATCTAAACTGTTATGGATTTTTTCAACCACCGGCAAGACACGATCCATTTCTTCTTGCACAGAAACTTTACTTGCACCTGGCCGAGTAGATTCGCCACCAATATCGAGGATTGCTGCACCCTGCTCTTGCATGGAACTTGCGCGTTTTATCACTTTATCAATCGAAACTTTTCCTGAGCTTTGCAAAAGCTCACCTCCGTCGGAAAAAGAATCAGGCGTGACATTTAATATCCCCATTACCTGGGGAGAACTTAAATCCAACTGTTTCTTAGAGAAGTCCATCATAGTTATTGCGCATTAAAATTAAAAAAGGAGCTCGATTGAGCTCCTTTGGATATTGAAGTTGAAAGGCTTTAGTGCTCTCCAGCAGGTCCACCTATCGGTTTATCCGAGGACTTAGATTTGGCATTCCCTTTATCCTCAGCCTGTTTATTTTGAGGCTTAGGGGTTCCAGATTGCAAGTCATCATCATTCCAGTCAGCAGGAGTACGAACCGGCTTACGAGCCATAAGGTCATCGATCTGCCCAACGTCAAGCGTTTCATATTCCATTAATGCATCTTTCATAGCTTCAAGAATATCTCTGTTTTCCACAAGAATTTGTTCAGCTTTGCTGTAACATTCATCTATGATAGACCGTACTTCTTGATCGATAGCTTTAGTCGTATCTGCAGATAAAACTTTATTGCTACCGCCAGCAGAACGACCAAGAAAAACTTCTTCTTGTTCATCGTCGTATTGCAATGGACCTAACTTATCAGATAAGCCCCATTTTTTGACCATGTTATGAGCCATTTGAGTAGCCCGTTGAATATCATTAGAAGCACCTGTAGTGACACCTTCTTTACCAAGAGTTATTTCTTCAGCAATACGGCCACCATACAAAGAACAAATCTGACTTAAGATGCTCTGTCTACTGTGACTGTAACGGTCTTCTTCTGGTAAAAACATTGTCACACCTAGCGCTCTACCTCGAGGAATAATGCTTACTTTATAGACAGGGTCGTGTTCAGGTACCGTTCGGCCGACTATAGTATGGCCAGCTTCATGATATGCCGTATTAGTTTTTTCTTTATCAGACATCACCATGGATTTACGTTCCGCACCCATCATGATTTTATCTTTAGCTTTTTCAAACTCTTCCATTGTGACTTTTTGTTTCTTGCCTCGTGCAGCAAACAGGGCCGCTTCATTCACAAGGTTCGCTAAATCAGCACCAGAAAAACCTGGAGTAGCACGCGCTAAAACCGAAGCATTAACACCATCTGAAATTGGTACTTTACGCATATGAACCTTAAGAATTTGTTCGCGGCCACGGATATCTGGCAAACCTACTACAACCTGACGGTCAAAACGGCCAGGACGCAGCAAAGCTGGATCCAGAACGTCAGGACGGTTAGTCGCCGCAATAACGATAACGCCGTCATTACCTTCAAAACCATCCATCTCTACCAGTAACTGGTTTAAAGTTTGCTCTCGTTCATCATGTCCACCACCAAGACCGGCACCACGATGACGTCCAACAGCATCAATCTCATCAATAAAAATAATACAAGGAGATTGCTTCTTAGCTTGTTCAAACATATCGCGAACACGCGATGCACCAACACCAACAAACATCTCTACAAAGTCTGAACCTGAAATTGAGAAAAAAGGAACTTTGGCTTCACCTGCAATAGCTTTCGCTAAAAGTGTTTTACCTGTACCAGGCTGCCCAACCATCAACACACCTCGAGGTATACGGCCGCCAAGACGCTGAAACTTGTCAGGCTCTCTTAGGAAATCCACTAATTCTTTAACATCTTCTTTGGCTTCATCAACCCCAGCCACATCAGCGAATGTAACTTTAACCTGGTCGTCACTCAGCATTTTGGCTTTACTTTTACCAAAAGCCATTGGGCCGCCCTTACCACCTACGCCTCCACCTTGCATCTGGCGCATAAAAAATATAAACACAGCGATGATAATAAGAATTGGGAAGCTTGCGACCAATAATTGAGTCCAAATACTTTGCCTCTCAGGCTCCGTGATTCTGACATCAACATCATTCGCTAGTAGATCGTCTAAGAGCCTATCATCACCAAAATAAGGCAGCACTGTAGTAAAACGAGTACCGTTATTACGCACACCATTAATGCTCAGGTTACTGATATTCACCTCAGATATTTGGCCCGCTTGAACCTCTTGAATAAAATCTGAGTAAATAACTTGTTCAGACGACGAAGGTTGACTGAAATTATTAAAAACAGTCAGTAAGACTGCTGCAATGATCATCCAAAGTAATAAATTTTTTGCCATATCGTTCAAGGGCTTAAACTCCCCTCCTACTTTTCACCATGTCTCATTACTAGTATATATTGATACGTTTGATGGAACTTAGTGGATTTAGCTTGTTTGTTTAAATGCTTCAATTGCCTTCATTCTGGCATGAAACGCTCATTATTCCTACTTTTCTTCGATCCTTTCTTTGATCCTTTCTTTATCATTAACAAGTGTTCTTAAGGCCTTTAAGGGCAGTGATTTATGCTCTTAAGCGCCTTTAAAACCTTTAGCCAAAAGGTAAATTTCCCTAGAACGAGCTCTGGATGCATCGGGTTTTCGACTAACAACAGTTTTGTAGTCTTCTCTGAGCTTTTTCAATAAAGCCTCAAACCCCTCGCCCTGAAACACTTTCATCAATAAGGAACCGCCAGTTGCCAGCTTGGTTTCGGCAAAATCTACGGCTAAATCTATTAGATGCATCGCGCGCGGCTGATCTATTTCGACCATACCACTAATATTGGGGGCCATATCAGAAATAACAAGGTCAATTTCACGACCATCCAAACTTTGCAAAATTTCTTCTAAGCAACTGTCTTCGGTGAAATCGCCCTGAATAAAACTAGCTCCCTCAATATCCTCCATCTCAAGGATATCTGTAGCTAACACTCGGCCTTTAGGTTTTACCAGAGAAACGGCAACTTGTGTCCAACCTCCAGGGGCAGCCCCCAAATCCACTACTGTCATTCCAGCCCTGAACAAATGGTCTTTCTTCTGAATCTCTAGCAATTTATAAGCGGCCCTTGAGCGATAACCGTCAGCTCTAGACTGCCTAACGTAAATATCGTCCTCATGTTCTTTAAGCCAACTTTTACTGCTCTTACTTTTGCTTTTGTTAATCTTTGCCATTGAATACTTATTGAACTAGATGTGAATTAAAGTGTGAACTGAATTCTAATTCAGTAGAATAGAGCATTTTTAGGAAACATACATAATGTCTTTGGACAATAATTTAGATAACAAACAACTCAAACAGCTACGCACTATAGGCCACAACCTTTCGCCTATAGTAATCATTTCTAATGGCTTAAGCGAAAACATCAGCGCCGAAATAAACCGAGCTTTATCGGATCATGAACTAATAAAGATCAAGATCAACACAAATGACCGCGAGGCAAAAAAAGCTTTGGCCGAAAGTATTTGCAAAGACAGTAATGCCGAACTGGTTCAACTAATTGGGCACGTTGCTTTGATTTACAAAGCGGCTAAAAAACCCAATCCAAAGCTCTCCAATATCATTCGACACAAATAATTAACTCTGCAGTAAGTCTGTATTTTGTTCTAGGGCAACAAACGCGCTCTAAACTTACGACCTTTTATTTTTCCATCTGCAAGTATTCTTAGCGCTAGCTTTGCCACTTTTTGGTCGACGGCAACATAAGCAATCTTGTCGAATACTGTAATCTTGCCAATCTGATCTCCCGCCACATCACCATTTGCCGTCAGTGCACCAAGCAAATCAGCGGGTCTCACTTTTTCCTTCCGGCCCGCATTCACAAAAAGCGTGACCATAGGTGGATAGAGTTTTAATTTTTCAGGAACTTTAAGAGTAGAGATATTACTTATCCTTGCTTCAGAACCTTGATACTCCTCAATGGCTTGTAGTCGGTGAATTTCAGAACCCGCAAAAAGACTTAAAGCCAAACCCTTACTTCCTGCCCTAGCAGTCCTACCAATGCGGTGGACATGAACTTCAGGATCATGACTGAGCTCATAGTTAATAACTGCCGCCAGTTCTTTTACATCAAGGCCACGCGCAGCAATATCAGTGGCAATCAAAATAGAGCAGCTCTTGCCAGCAAACTGAGTTAAAACTTGATCACGCTCAAACTGTTCTAGATCGCCATGCAAAGCCAGAGCATGCAAGTCATGCTTTCGTAATTCACTCGCGACTTCATGACATTGCTGCTTGGTATTACAGAAGACGAGACTGGATTCCGGCTTGAAATGTGCGATCAATTTAAACAGGGCATCCGTTCTCTCACGCTTATCTATCTCGAAAAAAGTCTGCTCTATATCTGGACTGTGATGACTCGCTTCTACTCGAATATCAATAGGATCAGCTTGCACCTTACTGCTGATTTGCTTAATGCCTTCTGGATAAGTTGCTGAGAATAATAAAGTTTGTCGTACTTCAGCTGTCTCAGAGATTATTTCCATGATGTCATCGTGAAACCCCATATCCAGCATACGATCAGCCTCATCTAAAACTAAGGTTTCAACTTGTTCGAGTTTTAAAGTTTCTTTCTCAAGATGTTTGAGAATACGTCCAGGGGTCCCTACCACAATATGAGGGGCACGGCGCAGAGAAGCTAATTGCGGCCCCATTGGTTTTCCACCACAAAGAGTAAGTAATTTAACGTTAGGAATAGTACTGGCGAGACGACGAATCTCAGCCGACACCTGATCCGCCAATTCTCTAGTCGGACATAAGACCAATGCTTGGGTAAAATATGACTCCGCTTCAAGCTTGTTTAGAACTGCAATTGCGAAAGACGCAGTCTTGCCACTCCCTGTCTTAGCTTGAGCAATTAAATCCTTACCTTTGAGAAGATAAGGCAGAGTCTGCTCTTGAACTGGAGTCATGGATTCATAACCCAACAAAGCAATACTTGATTGCAGTTCAGAACGAAGTGTTAGCTTTGAAAATGGAACAGGATTCATTGATAGTGCCTAAAGTTGTTGGGCGCGAATCATAGCAGATTTTCAGTTTTGAAGATTATTAGATCTCAAAAAACACTACTCTAGACTTGACTAAAACGATCTTCGACCAGTAAGTTATAAAGCAGATACCGATTAGCAAGGACTTAACAGTTGTTAGAATTTGAGCACATAATCCAGATCAATGATTTAAACAATCCTTATATCCCTCTTATGGATCGCGATCAGCTATGGCATGGCTTGTTGTTGCGTGCCAAAAACCCGGACAAGTTTAACCCTTCTTTGAGTTGTCGCACTGAAGACATCTCAGACACTGAATTCAAACGCTATATTACTGTGGGAGACAGTGAGTTCTCAGAACAAGTAAAACTCGATCCTTACCATTTTATTCACACGCTTACTTTGGACTCAAAACCTTTTCACGCCGAAAGCACGGCGACTATTGAGGAACCGGAAACGGGTTCACTTTTTGTGCGCTTTCAATATAAGCGGGAATTAGAAGAGCAAGAAAACCAAGTAAATATAGGAGAGCATTTAAAGTCTGCGTATCTTCAAATAGACCGTGATGCCATCACATTGATTCGAACCCTAGTCGAACGAGAATCGGTCAATCAAAGCATTAACTAAATTTCCCATCCAGATAACTTCATACTTACTTCATACAAAAGACAGAAGAAAGTTAAGCTAGTTTTTCGAATTTTTCTCCAAGCGTTTTAATATCAATCGAACTCAAAAGTTGAATTTTAAAGGCGTCCTCAAGAATTTTAATAAAGCCATCAGCATCTTCTATCCGAGTTTCATGACTGCTGCCATCAAGCATGTATTTAGTGTAGTTCCTATTCGATAAAGCATGCCGCCCTTCTTTGAAAACTCTACCCAACATAAGATTATTTAGAAAGATTGACTTCGGGAAGGTAGACAGATAGTGATTCGCCATCTCAAAATCGGCTGCATACTGTGGTACAAGGTCGAAGGCATACATTGGCTTCCATTCTTCTTTTAAACTGACAAAAAGAGTGTAGCAATTGCCATCTAAAGAAAGTTTAAAGTTTTCATGGGAAGAAGCCTGCACCTTATCTGGTTCAAGCAGCAAAGGCTTTGTCATGGTCAGGCCACCAAAGCCCACATCAGCAATATAAGTCTTTTCATCAACAAGGACTTTCAACAACATATGCGTACGAGGCACTGCCGTCTTATCAGGTTCACGCCAGATAACTTTGGCTGAAAGCTGAGTAACATCAAAACCTAATTGCTTCAGTACATTTGCAAAAATTAAATTCTGCTCAAAGCAATATCCTCCACGTCCCTGCGTAACTAGTTTTTTAAAAACCTCATCAGCTTCGAGTTTGACTTCTGCTGAAGTAAAAGAGGATAAATTCTCAAAAGGGATTGCTTGTGGATGAAGCAGATGCAGGCGCTGAAAAGTGGTAAGAGAATTATCCTGCTTATCGGAGAATCCTATTCTTTGAAAATAAGACTCAAGGTCCATACTAAAACATCCCTTGCTATAAAGTTAACGTGATCTTAAATTAAAAACTCTGGCTTCTAATTTATTAATAATATTTAGCTCTTCATCAGATTCACCATCAGCCAATAAATTAGATGATTCATAAGGATCTGGCTGAACTAGATATGCTGAACAGTTTCGATTTCGTACTCAATTTCACCAGCAGGGGCTTTGACAACAATCTCATCGCCTTCGCTTTTACCCATCATGGCTCGAGCAATTGGAGAACCAACCGAAATTTTATTATTTTTCACATCAGCTTCATCTTCGCCGACAATTTGATAAGTCACTTTTTCTTCAGTATCTAAGTTATATAGGGTTACTGTGGTTCCAAAAATAACTTTACCTGTATGGGGAATAGCAGTTATATCAATAACCTCGGAATCGGAAAGCTTTCCTTCGATTTCCTTAATTCTGCCTTCACAAAAGCTTTGTTGCTCTCTGGCAGCATGATACTCAGCGTTTTCTTTCAGGTCACCATGCTCTCTAGCTTCAGCAATAGCCTGAACAATTTTCGGACGCTTTTCTGATTTCAATTCATTAAGTTCTGCTCTCAAGGCTAATGAACCGCCGAGAGTCATCGGTACTTTTCTCATGATTTTCCTAAGTTATGTAATAAGAGAACTTACTGTGTCTGGGCAGTAATAAGCTCTTGCAAACTGTTTACTGAAATGTCACCACCAAATATTAAGGCATCGCATACAGCTTTGGCACTTGCCATTGTCGTTGTGCAATAAACCCCATGACGCAAAGCTGTACTACGAATTGTAGCTGAGTCCGCAATAGCTTGTTTGCCTTCAGTGGTATTTACAATAAGGTCTATTTCTTCATTTTTCAACATATCTACAATGTGAGGCCGGCCTTCCATGACTTTATTCACTTGTTGTACTGGTAAACCCGCCGCCTCAATAATTTTAGCGGAACCTTTAGTAGCAACGAGCTGGAACCCTAAATCATGGAATCTTTTAGCTACCTCAGGCAATTCAGCTTTATCAGGTTCACGAACACTGATAAATACTTTACCGCCAGGAGTAATGTTCTTTTCACCAAGGCTTTGAGATTTATAGTAGGCCTCAGCAAAGGTAGACCCTGTTCCCATCACCTCACCCGTTGACTTCATTTCTGGGCCTAAGATGGGATCCACACCTGGAAATTTATTGAAAGGGAAAATAGCTTCTTTAACAGAATAGAAGGTTGGCACGATTTCTTGTGTAAAACCTAATTCCTCAAGAGTGGAACCCGTCATGCACTTAGCCGCAATTTTAGCTAAAGAAACACCTATACACTTGGAAACAAATGGCACAGTTCTAGAGGCTCTTGGATTCACCTCAATAATATATATCTCACCATCTTGATAAGCTAATTGCGCATTCATTAAGCCAACAACACCCAGCTCGATAGCCATTTTAATGCATTGCTCACGAATCTCATTTTGCACATCCATTGGCAAGCTATAAGGAGGTAATGAGCAAGCTGAATCGCCAGAGTGAACACCGGCTTGCTCAATGTGTTGCATAATGGAGCCAACAACCACTTGTTTGCCATCGCTTACCACATCAACATCCATCTCAATTGCGGAGTTCAAGAAGTAATCCAGTAGTACCGGGCTTTCATTAGAAACTTGAACCGCTTCTTTTATGTAGCGTTTCAACTCAGCTTGATTGTAAACAATTTCCATAGCACGCCCACCGAGAACATACGAGGGCCTTACAACAAGGGGATACCCAATTTTTTCAGCCTCTTCCAAAGCTTGCTCCAAACTTCTAACGGTAGCATTAGGTGGTTGTTTTAAATCTAACTTTTCAATCATTTGCTGGAAACGCTCTCTGTCTTCAGCACGATCGATTGCATCCGCAGAAGTTCCAATAATCGGGACACCAAGAGCTTCCAAGCTGGTCACCAGTTTCAACGGAGTCTGTCCACCGAACTGAACTATCACCCCTTTGGGCTTTTCAAGCTGAACAATTTCAAGCACATCTTCTAAGGTGATCGGTTCAAAATAAAGCCGATCAGAAATGTTGTAATCGGTTGAAACCGTCTCAGGGTTGCAGTTAATCATGATGGCTTCAAAACCCATCTCGCGAGCGGCTAGCGCAGCGTGAACGCAACAATAATCAAACTCAATACCTTGACCAATTCTGTTGGGGCCACCGCCCAGTACTATTATTTTTTCACGATCACTGGTTTCAGCCTCGCATTCCTCTTCATAACTGGAATACATATACGCTGTTGTTGACCTGAATTCAGCAGCACTGGTATCAACTCGCTTATAAACTGGTCGAATGTTTAATTCATGACGTCGATTTCGGACTTCAGCTTCAGTAAGACCTAGTACGGCAGCTAAACGCTGATCCGAAAAACCTTTGCGTTTAAGCCTGAAAAAATAGTCAGCATCTAGGGCACTGAGTGCTTTACCCGACAACTCCTTTTCTTCCAAAATAATGTCTTCAACTTGAACCAGGAACCAAGGATCAATACCGGTATATTCATACAATTCCTCAACCGACATGCCTCTTCGGAAGGCATCGCCTATATAGCGAATACGATCGCAGCCAGCATCTTTCAATTCTCTCAACAAAATAGTTTCTGTATCGCTTGCCTCATTGTCGAGCAAGGGATCAAAACCAGAAATCCCAATCTCCATACCTCTAAGCGCTTTTTGCATAGACTCTTGAAAAGTTCGACCAATAGCCATGACCTCACCTACTGACTTCATCTGCGTAGTCAATCGATCTGGAGCTTGCGGGAATTTTTCAAAAGTAAAACGTGGGATTTTGGTAACCACATAATCAATTGATGGTTCAAAGGAAGCCGGGGTTACTCCGCCTGTTATTTCATTTCTGAGTTCATCAAGGGTATAGCCAACTGCTAATTTCGCAGCCACTCTGGCAATTGGAAAGCCTGTTGCCTTGGAAGCCAATGCAGAAGAACGTGAGACCCGAGGATTCATTTCAATGACGACCATGCGTCCAGTTTTGGGGTCGATACCAAACTGAACATTTGAACCACCAGTTTCTACACCAATTTCTCGAAGCACAGCATTCGCTGCATTTCGCATAATTTGAAATTCTTTATCCGTAAGCGTTTGCGCTGGAGCAACTGTAATCGAATCACCCGTATGAATCCCCATGGCATCGAAGTTTTCAATCGTACAAACAATGATACAGTTGTCGTTTTTATCACGGACCACTTCCATCTCGTATTCTTTCCAACCAATCAAAGACTCATCGATGAGCAGTTCGTTAGTTGGGCTAAGATCCAGACCGCGCTCACAAATTTCTATAAATTCTTCCTTGTTATACGCGATACCACCACCGCTACCACCCATGGTAAAAGAAGGGCGAATGATGCAGGGAAAGCCTAAGCTTTCTTGTGCTTGCTTCGCTTCTTCTAAATTATGTGCAATAAAATGTTTTGGTGTGGAAAGGCCGATAGCCTTCATAGCGTCATCAAACAACTCACGATCTTCGGCTTTATCAATAGCCTCTTTTTTTGCTCCAATTAACTCAACACCATATTTTTCTAGCACTCCATGCTTATCCAAATCCAATGCGCAGTTCAATGCTGTTTGACCACCCATAGTAGGGATAATTGCGTCTGGCTTTTCTTTAGCAATAATCTTTTCCAATACACGCCACTCGACAGGCTCTATATAAGTAGCATCAGCCATATCGGGATCCGTCATAATCGTCGCCGGATTCGAATTAACCAAAATAATTCGATAGCCCTCTTCTCGTAAAGCCTGAATCGCTTGAGTACCTGAGTAATCAAACTCACACGCTTGGCCAATAACAATAGGGCCAGCGCCAATAATTAATATGCTTTGTATGTCGGTACGTTTAGGCATTATTTGACCTACTCTTTCGGCTAGTAATTAATTCAACAAAATGGTCAAAAATGGGCGCAATATCATGGGGCCCTGGACTGGCCTCAGGGTGGCCTTGAAAACCAAAGGCCGGTTTATCGGTCCGATGAACACCTTGCAATGAACCATCAAACAGAGACTTATGTGTTGCCACCAAGTTGTCTGGCAGACTTTCCTCATTCACTGCAAAACCATGATTTTGACTGGTAATAAAAACTTTAGAGTTCTTTAGATCCTGTACCGGATGATTGGCTCCATGGTGGCCCAACTTCATTTGCGCAGTTTGCGCACCGCTGGCCAAAGCCAATAACTGATGACCAAGACAAATCCCAAAAACAGGTATATCCGTTTTTAGAATCTCTTGTATGGCTTCAATCGCATAATCGCAAGGCTCTGGATCTCCAGGGCCATTCGACAGGAATATACCATCAGGATTCATTGCAAGTACTTTGCTCGCCGGTGTTTTAGCGGGCACTACAGTAAGCTTACAAGAACGATCCACTAACATTCTTAAAATATTACGTTTAACACCATAGTCATAAGCCACGATATGATGCTCTGGATTTTCTGGCCCTGAACTGTGTCCTGATCCTAAAGCCCAAACGCCCTCTGTCCAATGATAAGGCTCAGAACAAGTCACCTCTTTAGCCAAATCCATCCCAACCAAACCTGGGAATTCCTTTGCGGCACTCAAGGCTTTTGCTTTAGCCGCCTCAAGATCCTCAGACACTTCATCACCCGCTAATAAACAACCGTTCATAGCACCTTTATCACGAAGAATCCTCGTTAGGCGACGTGTATCTATTTCAGCGATTGCAACAACATTACGCTCTTTCAAATAGGCGTCTAAATCTTGTTCATTCCTGAAATTACTAGCAAGCAGGGGCAAATTCCTAATCACTAAGCCAGCAGCCCAAACTTGGGAAGACTCATCATCTTCAGGAGTGGTACCTGTGCTACCAATATGTGGATAGGTTAATGTCACAACCTGTTTCGCATAAGAAGGGTCAGTAAGAATTTCTTGGTACCCTGTCATTGAAGTATTAAACACTACTTCACCAGTCGAAAGACCATCAGTTCCAATTGAGATGCCTTTAAATACTGAGCCATCCTCAAGAACCAAAATTGCAGATTTGTAGTTTTGCGTCGGCAAAATAAACTTCTCCAGTTTATTGCAAGTAAATTAAGTTTAGGGAGGGTATCACCAAAGAAAAACTGACAGTTTTTTATACTCAAAAAAAAGCGGAAAGAGCAAAAACTCTTCCCGCTTTTTTCAAAATTCTGTAAGTATTGGCTCACTCATCTTGAGCAAGTATTCTATCCAAACACTCCATCTAATGTCTAGAGAAAAATAAATTATTTAGCGAGAGTCTGGTTCTGTTTTGCTGCCCGGCTAGAGCTCAATCCAACTCCTAACAAAATAAAAACACCCCCAATAAGCATTCGAGGAGTAATGTCCTCACCTAAAAATATTGCCCCCCAAATAATAGCAAACACAGGAATTAAATAAGCCACAGAGGTAGAGTTAGCAACGCCTATTATTTTAATTAATCTGAAGAACATTATTAATGCAAGCGCAGTGCAAAAAATACCCAAAGCTATTACGCTATACCAGGATTCTGCTGAGGGGAGAGTTTCAGGCCAAAACCAGACTCCAAAAGGAAACATAAAGAGTGCCGCAAACACTTGGCTGCCTGCCGCAGAGGTAACAGATGAAAAGCCTTTCATATACAAGCGGTTATAGCTTACACCAAAGGCATACAAGCAGGTCGCTACCATCGCAGCCAATACGGGCAAGGCGAGATTTTGAAAATTCTCGCCTGACTCAGGAGAGGCGATGATAAAAACCCCAACAAAACCCAGACTTACTCCGAAGATTCCTATCATCGTCAATTTTTCATTCAGCCAAACCCAGGCAACAATAGCGCTAAACATAGCCACAGTGGCATTCAATAAAGAAGTCGTTCCTGCATTAACGGTTAACGCTACGTAGCTCAATAAAGTGAAAGGAATAGCTGAGGTAGTAGCACCAACAAAAAGAAATCTGCTCCAATTCCTTAATACAAGACCAAGTTCTTGACGCGAGATTAACAATGGAAGTAGAACTAAAGCGGCAATTGAAACGCGCAGCCAGATTAATGTTAAGGGTCCAAACTCAGGGCTGGCAACCCGCATAAACAAAAAGGATGAACCCCATATTGCGCCGAGTATAGTTAACTCTATGTAATGAGTCAGTTTGATAGAAGCCCGCCTAAAGTGAGGTTAATTAGTTTGTTCATTTTTTTCAAAATCGAACCACCGAACTTCTTGCTCAGCATCGAGGCTTCGAACAAAGAACGCATGCCCCTTCAGCATCCAAGATACTTCAGATTGCATGGGTGAACCATTATTAAAATCGAATCTTACCGAGAAATACCCTTCTTCTATCTTCGAAAGAAAAAAAGGTGAAAAGGCCTGATTTACTTTCACTTGCAATTCTTTGATATAGCCAGCTTCAGTATCGAGCAGCAAAACTGCATCGAGGTTTTCATAAATTTCTTCACGACCTTCTTCTGTCGCCTTAAAACCTAAAACGAGCAGTTCACTCTCATGCTCAATTTCATAAATACTGTCTTTAACAATCATTTCCAGAAAGCGCTCTTTTTCGCTACCCTCTTCTTCCTCTCCGGGAAGTGCCGCTTGCTGTTTCGAATCATTTTCGGCTCTTTTTAATCGTTCTTTGCGTTCGCGCTCTTCTCTCTTTTGCCGTCGCTCATAGGATTCTTTCAACTCTTCTGCATGCTTTTCTAGATCTTCTTGAGTTGGAGGCATTCCACTCACAGAAAGCAAAGTCTCACTTTCTAAGTAGGGCAAGCTCATGTTTCTGCGGATTGTTCGAGTTTCTTGCTCTAACTTGTCATCGATTCTATAAGTAAAGGCCCAGGAACCTTCGTATATGTTCTCAACTTTATTGACGTATTCGGAAATCAGCTCAAAGTAATCTTCTTGAACCATTAAAGAATGCGATGAATCGAGTTGCGCAAGGCTTGGCTGCGACAAGCTCAGAGCTGTTATTACAAAAACAGCTATTTTAGAAAGTTTTTTTTGCATCGGACTTTTTAGGGCTTAGCCCTGAGGAGCGATTTTCAAATTACTCATCAGTAGCAACTGGTCTAGAAGGGTCCACAATCCATTCGCTCCAGGACCCAGGATATAGTATTGGTTCTTCAATGCCTGCCAAACGGGCCGCCAGGATATTATGAATCGCTGTTACCCCAGAACCACAGTATGAAACCACAGGTTTGTCTGCATCAACTAGCAATGAAAATTTTTCCCGTAGTTCAGCTTCTGATTTAAAGCATCCAGACTCATTTAAATTAGCGCTCATGGGCGAGCAAAAAGCTCCAGGGATATGCCCAGCAATAGGATCTATAGGTTCTATTTCACCTCTGAAACGCTTTTCTTCTCGAGCATCTATCAGTAACTGCTCAGTGCTATCAATTTCATCAACTGAGATCGTCTTACATAAAGAAGCAAGAGCAGCGTAATCATAGTTACTAGGAGTTAGTTCAGAAGGTATTGCAGAAGAAACCTCAGCTCCAGAATTTAACCAAGCATGCCAACCGCCATCGAGAACGGCGACATTACTGTGGCCTATCCATCGCATCAACCACCACATTCTAGCAGCAAAGGCACCACCCATATCGTCATACACAACTATTTTAGAGCTGGGATTGATTCCCCATGATTGCACTTTGGCGATCCATGTTTCTTTATCTGGTAAAGGATGCCTTCCTGTTTTGCCAACAAAGTGAGAACTACTCAAATCTTTATTTAAATTTGCGTAACGCGCGGAAGGTATATGGGACTCTTTATACGCTGTTTCACCAGCAAGGGAATCCATCAAACTGAATCTGCAATCGAATACCAAACATTCGTCTTTGTCTATTAGGATTGATAGTTCTTCTACTGTTATTAAATCGTTCATTATCTTAGCACTCTATCTATGTTCTATTTTCTGATATATCACTGATCTGACTCTGATCGGGCTCTGTTCAGGTTCTACTAGTTTTAAAGCTCATTAACTTTAGAGACATCAGCTGGGTCAAGCACCCTGGAAGTTATTGTCCCTGCGACCATTGCACCATTCACATTCAAAGCGGTTCTGGCCATATCGATTAAAGGTTCAATTGATATCAGCAAGGCGACCAAGACAACAGGGAAGCCTAAAGCTGGTAAAACCATAAGAGCGGCAAAGGTTGCCCCTCCTCCAACGCCCGCGACTCCCAGAGAACTTATAGTGACGATGGCCACTAAGCTTAGGATAAAACTCAAGCTTGTAGGATCCACCCCCATACTGGGTGCAGTCATAACCGCTAGCATAGCTGGGTAAATTCCAGCACAACCATTTTGACCGATTGTTGCTCCAAAGCTTGCTGAAAAGTTAGCCACAGCTGAGGAGTTTCCTAACTCATTAACTTGGGTCTCAACACTCAAAGGAATTGTCGCACTTGAACTTCTTGATACGAACGCAAAAGTTAACACAGGCAACACTTTTTTCATGTAATCCATGGGATTCACCTTTACCAACATCAAAAGCAAAGCATGAACGATAAACATCACTATGATGGCAAAATAAGAAGCCACTATAAAACTCAACAAAGCCAGAATGTCGCTGGCATCAGATGCCGCTGAAACCGCAGTCATCAGAGCTAATACTCCATAAGGAGTAAAGCCAATCACAAGGCGGACCAGCTTCAAGATTAAAGCCTGTGAAACATCAACAAAATGACGGAAAGAATGGCCTTTCTCAGCATCTTCCCTGGTCATTTGTAAGCCTGCTATACCCAAAAGAACCGCAAAAATAACGATGGCTATAATCGATGTGTCGCGAAGCCCTGCCAAATCGTAAAAGATATTTTGGGGAATAAAGGAACTGATCAAATCTGGAAAGCTCAACACTTCCAGATTGCCTTGCCGATCCATCAAAACCTCTTCTCTTGCTAATTCCCGGGCACCTTGAACCAAACCCTCAGCACTCAAGCCAAAGACATTGCTAACGGCAATACCTATTAGGGCGGCTATCATGGTAGTGAAAAGAAGAATCCCAATCACTGAAACACTTATCTTGCCCAAGCTAGCCAAATCGTTCAATTTAACAACAGAAGAAAGAATCGATATCAAAATCAGTGGCATCACGATCATTCTCAAAAAACTGACATAAGTTTTACCCACTAGATTCGTCCATTCCAAAGTGGCCGGAATAATTGTTGTGTTATCTTGGTAAAAAAACTGCAACAAAATACCAAAACAGAAGCCGCAAACTAAACCCGTAAAAACCCGCTTCCCGAGCGTAATACCCCGAGAACGTAAAAGTGTTAATAGGTAGATTAACCCACAAAAAATGAATAAGTTAATTAATAACATAAGGCTTATTTACTCTTTGGTTTTTAAGTTCTGGAAGGACTCATGATCATTAATCAAGCTTAATGCTTTAGCCAACAATGTTTTTCCAGGTTCAGTTCTATACCATGTAGAAAGCCCAGAAGGGTGCGGCAAAGGAATGAGGGTGAATTTTTGCCCTGCTCTGTCACATTCAAAAGAGTTTCCAATTACATCGACTAACTTATTAAACGTTAAAAACTGCTGTATTGCCAATTTCCCGACTGCTATCACTAGAGTGGGCTGCAATATTGAGAATTCAGCTTCTAGCCACACACTGCAGTTAGCAATTTCTGCTTTATCGGGAACTCTATCACCACCACCCTTTGGGTTTTTTCCGGGGTAACAACGACAAACCGATGCAATATAAATCGACTCACGAAAATCTTTTTCAATTAGCCCACTTGATTGTTGAAACCAAGAAAATAGAGTTTTACCAGCAGTCCAAGCAAAAGGTCTCTGTAACTCGGGCTCTTTAACTCCGGGCGCTTGACCGAGCAAAATCACGTTACTTTGAACTGGTCCGGTGGTGATAACCGGTTTATGCATATTGGGGCATAAATGACAGCTTTTAAGGCTTTCAAGATGATTTATTAAGAGCTGTGACATAAAGAAAAAAGACTGAACCAGTTTGGAATTACTTGCGTAGATAGTAAGAAGAGTATGTTATCAGTTTGCATTGCTGTTCAAACGGTCTCCTACTTCTAGATTGCTTACTCCACCCTTCTCTTCCCTATCTAAGAGTAAGCAATATTTGAACCTGCTGGTACGCCCATATCAGCAGGTTTTTTTTTGAAAAATTTTAAGACCTTGTAGTAAAGTATTAAGCAGTTTGTTTGTTCTTATCTATGACAAGCCAGCTAACACTCGCTTGTATGCTGCTTAAAGACCTAACACTTCTTGCATAGAATAAAGACCATGATCTTTATCTTCCAACCATAAGGCCGCTCGTAAAGCACCTGAAGCATAAGTCATGCGCGAACTGGATTTATGAGTTATTTCGATTCGCTCTCCTGGGCTTGCAAACATAATAGTGTGATCACCTACAATGTCGCCGGCCCGAATGGTTTCAAAACCAATTGTTTTATCTTCTCGCTCACCAACAATACCTTGGCGCCCGTAAACAGCGACATCGTTTAAGTTTCTACCCAGAACATCCGCCGCAACTTCGCCCATTCTCAACGCAGTACCTGATGGCGCATCAACCTTGTGACGATGGTGAGCTTCAATAATTTCAATATCACTAGACTCACCAAGCACTTTGGTGGCTTCTTCGATCAATTTGAAAAGTACATTTACCCCTACACTCATATTCGGCGCAAAAACAATGGCGATTTTCTCACCCGCTTGTTTAATTACACCTTTTTCGGCATCACTAAAGCCCGTAGTGCCGATGATTATTTTCTTATGGTAGGTGCTGCATAACTCGAGATGCTTTAAGGTTGCTTCCGTACCCGTGAAATCGATTAGCAAATCAAAGTCATCGATTACCTGCTCAAAATCATCGACAGCGACTACATGCAAGGGGTCAATACCACTCATTACCCCTACGTCTTTACCAAGGTCAGGGCTATTTTCAATAACCGAAGCAGCACCGACTTCTATTTCAGGAATCTCAGCAACTGCCTGCACCAAAGTTTTTCCCATACGTCCATTGACGCCACCTATTGCTACTCGCAACATAATAAATTCCTAAACACTAAAAAAATTCTCAAAACCTAGACAGCTCCAAGCCCATACATACTGAACTTTAACAGGAATCTGCTTTTGCATAACTAGATAACTTGCAGGATACCTCTAGTCACAGTTCATTTAAAGAAGTCACTCACATTAGTCTGCTCTATATAAGAGATCAAAAGAGTAAACCAAAGATTAGTTCAGCTTCGTGAGTATTACGAGCACTGCCTAGAGGTATTTCCTAACGCAGCCTACGAGCAGTAAGTGACTCAGAGAAATAAAGCGTTTAACGAAGTATCGGCAAGCGCAGCAGACAAACTTCCTGAGCGTAACGAGCGCTGCCTAGACGAGGCAAACTCTTTATTTCCGGAAGGAGCTTACGAACAGTAAGTGACTGAGAGAAATAAAGCGTTTAACGAATTATAGGAAAGCGCAGTAGCTCAGGATTTTAGAGCATCAACAAAAGACTTAACCCCATCAAACCAACTCGTTTTCTTTGGTGACTGTTTATTGCCTTCACCTTGCTGAATTTCAGCAAACTCATTCAGGATTTCTTTTTGCCTTTTGGTTAAATGGATGGGCGTTTCTACTATTACACGACAGAGTAAATCGCCTTGAGGCCCACCGCGGACAGGTGTTACGCCTTTACCACGTAAGCGAAAAAGTTTTCCTGTTTGGGTTTCTGAAGGAATTTTAAGTTTAACTTTGCCTTCTAATGTTGGCACTTCTAGTTCACCACCTAAGGCAGCATCACTAAAGCTTATTGGAATTTCGCAATGCAAATCACGACCATCACGTTCGAAAATCGGATGGGATTTCACTGCCATCTGCACGTAAAGATCACCTGCTGGACCACCATGCATACCGGCTTCACCTTCTCCACTTAAGCGAATGCGGTCGCCATTATCGACACCTGCTGGTACTTTAACTGAGAGAGTTTTATTTTCATGTACTGCCCCACGACCATGACAGGTATCACAAGGATCTTTAATGGTTTTTCCTGCACCTTGGCAACGCGGACAAGTTTGCTGCACAGAGAAAGGACCTTGACGCATTCGAACCTGGCCTACACCACCACAAGTCGAACAATCTTCAGGCTCTGTGCCCGGTTTGGCACCTGTTGCATCACAAGTCTTACAAGCCACATTAGTCGGAACTCGAATTTTTACATTGGATCCTTTTACGGCATCTTCCAAACTTAATTCTAGGGTATAACTTAGATCGGCTCCGCGTTGAACATGACTGCGTCGGCCGCCACCTCCGCCAAAGATATCTCCGAACATGTCACCAAAAATATCGCTAAAACCTTGAGCACCAGCACCACCAAATCCCTGCTGGTTTAGACCATCGTGACCATATTGATCATAGGCAGAACGTTTTTCTGAATCACTTAATACTTCATAAGCTTCATTGGCTTCTTTAAAACGTGCTTCCGCCTTGGGATTATCGGGATGACGGTCAGGATGATTTTTCATCGCGATGCGACGGTAAGCTTTTTTAATTTCCTGCTGAGTTGCACCACGTTCAACATCGAGAACTTCGTAATAATCTCTTTTGCTCATAGCCTGCTCTATATTTCAAAAGGGCCAGAACAGTTTGATTGTTAACCAAACTGTTCTGACCCCCTCTTGTGATTTTTTACCTTTTGAAAGGCAAGATTACTTTTCGTCTTCTTTAACTTCTTCAAACTCAGCATCTACTGCATCATCGGCAGTTCCGCTTTGCTCTTGTGCAGTAGCATCAGGAGCTGCTTCACCCTCTGCAGCTTGCGCTTCAGCATACATGCGTTGCACCAAATCTCCAGAAGCTTCTGTAAGCTCTTTGGTTTTGGTCTCGATTGCTTCAAGATCATCACCTTTAAGTGCTTCCTCCAAAGAAGTAATAGCAGCTTCAATCTTTTCTTTCTCATCGGCTTCAACTTTATCTGCCGCTTCGGTAAGAGTTTTCTTAGTAGCATGCACTAAACCGTCAGCGGTATTTTTTGCCGTAATCAAAGATTCAAACTTCTTATCCTCTTCTGCATGAGACTCAGCATCGTTTACCATTTTATCGATTTCTTCGTCTGACAAACCACTTGAAGCTTTAATCACGATAGATTGCTGCTTGCCGGTTGCTACGTCTTTCGCAGAAACATTTAAGATACCATCAGCATTTAAATCAAAGCTTACTTCAATTTGAGGCATACCACGTGGTGCTGGTGGGATATCACTCAAATCGAAACGACCCAATGATTTGTTTTGAGAAGCTTGCTTACGCTCACCTTGTACAACATGGATAGTTACAGCACTTTGATTATCTTCAGCAGTTGAGAAAGTTTGTTTCTTACTGACTGGAATCGTCGTGTTTTTGTCAATCAACATAGTTGCTACACCACCCATTGTCTCAATACCTAGAGAGAGAGGTGTCACGTCTAACAACAATACATCGGTTACATCACCAGCCAGAACTGCAGCTTGTATAGAAGCACCCATGGCAACTGCTTCATCAGGGTTAACATCATGACGTGCTTCTTTACCAAAGAACTCTGCCACTTTTTTCTGAACCAGCGGCATACGTGTTTGACCACCAACCAGTATTACGTCATTGATTTCTGAAGTTTCAAGACCTGCATCTTTTAAAGCAACTTTTAAAGGCGCAATAGTGCGTTCAACTAATTCTTCAACCAATGATTCCAGTTTTGAACGAGTGAGTTTCACAACCAAATGTTTTGGTCCTGAGGCATCAGCCGTAATGTAAGGCAAATTCACTTCAGTGGATTGAGCAGAAGACAATTCGATTTTGGCTTTCTCAGCAGCTTCTTTCAAACGTTGCAGTGCCAATGGATCATTATGCAAATCCATTCCGCTGTCTTTCTTAAACTCATCCGCTAAGAAATCGATCAAACGTAAGTCAAAGTCTTCACCACCTAAGAAAGTATCACCATTAGTAGAAAGTACTTCAAACGAATGCTCACCATCAGTTTCAGCAATTTCGATAATTGAAATATCGAAAGTACCACCACCTAAGTCATAAACAGCAACAGTAGAGTCGCCGCCTTTTTTATCCATACCATAAGCTAGAGCAGCTGCAGTAGGCTCGTTAATAATACGTTTTACCTCAAGCCCTGCAATTTTACCGGCATCTTTAGTCGCCTGGCGTTGCGAATCATTAAAGTAAGCAGGCACAGTAATTACCGCTTCGGTCACTGGCTCACCCAGATAATCTTCTGCCGTTTTCTTCATTTTCATTAGAACTTGTGCAGAAATCTGTGGAGGCGCCATTTTCTCACCGCGCACTTCAACCCAAGCATCACCATTGTCTGCTTCTACAATTTTGTATGGCACCATTTTGATGTCTTTTTGCACAACGTCATCTTTGAACTGACGACCAATAAGTCTCTTAATTGCAAAAAGCGTGTTATTTGGGTTTGTAACCGCTTGACGTTTAGCAGGCTGACCAACCAGGGTCTCGCCATCTTCTGTATAAGCAATGATAGACGGAGTGGTGCGATCACCTTCAGCGTTTTCAATCACCTTAGCTTTACCACCATCCAGTATTGATACACAGGAATTGGTAGTACCTAAGTCTATACCAATAATTTTGCCCATAATTTTATCTCTCCAGTTTCTTTAATTTGTGCTCTGCAAACGCCTGTCTAATTACATCGTCAATCACACACTTCCTGATTCTTAATATTGGCCCTGTTCATTTTTTTTCAAGGACCACCAAACAACTTTTTCTCCAAACCACCTAAAAGCGATTCGACCTGAACTCCGGTCTTACTTTGAGACCATAACCATAGCGGGCCTGATCACTCTGCCACTTAAGCTGTAACCTTTTTGCACAACCGCAATGACGGTATTTGATTCCACATCAGGGTTAGGCACCATTGACATAGCTTGATGCAGCTGAGGATCAAAAGGCTCCCCCTCAGGATTAATCTGTTCAATGTTGAACTTATTCAAGGTGGCCAAAAACTCTTTAATGGTCAACTCAATGCCTTCGCATAAAGCTTTCACACTTTCTTCCGCAGGATCGACAACCGCTTGCAAAGCTCGCTCCATGTTATCCATCACTGGCAATAACTCAGTGCTGAATTTTTCCAAAGCATATTTATGAGCTTTCTCAACATCTGACTCACAACGCCTGCGCATATTTTGAACTTCTGCATGAGCACGCAGTACGGAGTCTTGTTGCTCTGCTAAAGCCTCAGCAACAGCTTCATCAATCGCTGACTGAAGTTCAGGATCAAGCCCCTCTTCAACTTCGGTGTCTGTATCTGTATCAGCGTTTTCAGTTTCTACTTTTTCAGAATCATCTTGCTCGGGATTCTGATTTTCCTGTTCTTTTTTTGAGGCTTCCTCGTCTGTCATGCATTCCTCCGGATAAAGCATTATTTTTTTGACAAAAAACGAATATTGGCTATATGGGGGCGTGTAAAATGGTTTCAAGCAAAAAACTGAAAAATAGACATCGAAACTGAAGCAAAATTTATACTACAATCAGTGCAGCTATGTTGAATCAACTCATTATCAATAATTACGCCATCGTTGAGCATCTCGATCTCGAGCTGAAGTCAGGTATGACGGTAATTAGCGGCGAAACCGGCGCTGGAAAATCCATTATGTTGGATGCCTTGGCATTAACCCTTGGTGACCGTGCAGATAAAGATGTTATTCAACCCAACAAAGAAAAAGCTGAAATCAGCGCAAGTTTTGATATAGCCAACAATAAAGAAGCCAAAGCTTGGCTAATCGAACAAGACTATGCCTCTGAAGAGGATTGTATCTTGCGCCGAGTAGTAACTGCTGAAGGACGTTCAAAAGCCTATATTAATGGCCGTCCTGTTACGCTTAATGAATTAAAACAGCTCGGTGAAATGCTGATCGACATTCACAGTCAGCATGAACATCAATCCCTATTGAAGACTGCCACTCATCAACGTTTACTGGATGATTATTGCGGTACGCATGAACTTGCAAACAAGGTCGCTAAACATGCTCTAAGCTGGCAAAAGCTCAAGCAAGAGCTTATTGAGATAGAAAATGCCGCTGAAGAACATAATGCACGCTTTGAACTGCAGCGGTATCAGCTCAAGGAACTTGATGAACTCGCTTTGGCAAAAGATGAATACCCTTTGCTTGAAGATGAACATCAACAGCTCAGTCACGCCGAAAGCATTCTGACTTCATTGCAACAAGCTTTAGAGGCCTGCAAAGATAATGATGAGCAAAATATCCAATCAGGGCTTGGTCATGTCTTAGCCTTACTCGAAGCCATGCCCTACCGCAGCCCAAGCATGGAATCAGCCTATGAAATGCTAAACACGGCATTAATACAGGTCGAAGAAGCCAGCAGCGAATTAACCAAAGCCGCCGATAATCTTGAAATGAACCCAACCCGGCTTCAAGAATTAGATGAACGTCTTGCTGCGGCTCACCAATTAGCACGCAAGCATAAGATAAGCCCAGAAGAGATTCCTGCTTTCCATGAAGAACTTAGCCTCAGCCTTGGCTCAACCAGTTCTGCGGATGAACAAATAGAAAAACTCAAGCAAGAACTGAGTTCTATCCAAAAGGAATATCAGAAGGTAGCTGATGAACTCAGTAAAGAACGCGGCAGAGGCGCTAAAGTGCTTTCAAAATCTATTAATACGCAGTTGCACAAACTGGATATGACCTCAGCAAACTTCAGCGTTAGCCTCAACACTGAAGACAGCAGCACACCAAGAACCAAGGGCAATGAAAAGATAGAGTTTTTAGTGAGCACTAACCCAGGCCAGCCTGCCAAACCCTTAGTTAAAATCGCCTCAGGCGGTGAACTGTCGAGAATTAGTTTGGCCATCCAGGTCGTGACTGCCCAAACCTCAGCCATCCCCTCTTTGGTCTTTGACGAGGTTGATGTCGGTATCGGCGGAAGTGTAGCCTTGTTAGTTGGCGAACTGCTCAGACAATTGGGTGATAAAGGTCAGGTGCTTTGCGTAAGCCATCAAGCCCAAGTCGCCAGTCAAAGTCATCAACATTTATACGTCAGCAAAATGGCGGGCAAGAATTCAATCAGCACTAAAGTCGAAGAACTGCTTGGTGAAGAAAAGGTAATTGAGATTGCTCGTATGCTCGGCGGCAATGCCGAAAACGAAAGCTCCATGGCTCACGCTCGCCAGATGATGGCTTCCTAATATACAACTTCCTTCCCATCTGCCTGAATATAACACTCCCCATAAACAACAGAAAACGCTTTAACTAGCTGAATTAATTGATTTTTAATAAACCTATCCTGAGAGTTTAATAAATATCTAATTTCGTTATGAGCGACGTTCAGGCAAGGCAAAAGTAGAAATTTATAAAGGAGCTTACTAACAGTAAGTGACTGAATGAATTGAGACTTTTAACGAAGCCTCACCAAGCGCAGCAGCAAATAAATCAATTGCGTTATGAGCGAAGATAGAGCGAGGCAAAGGGTAAAATTATTGAGGGAGCTTACTAACTAGTAAGTGACTAAAATAATTTTGAGCTTTAACGAAGCAATATCAAGCGCAGTAGCAATTTGAGTAAGTGACTGAATGAATTAAGACTTTCAACGAAGCCTCACCAAGCGCAGCAGCAAATAAATCAATTGCGTTATGAGCGAAGATAGAGCGAGGCAAAGGGTAAAATTATTGAGGGAGCTTACGAACAGTAAGTGACTAAAATAATTTTGAGCTTTAACGAAGCAATATCAAGCGCAGTAGCAATTACTGACAGGAAGAGCAAAGCCCATATATATAAAGTGAATGATCACTAATGGTATAGCCCTTCAATTCTGCTTGTTTCTTTTGTTGGGCTTCTATTATTTCATCGAAGAATTCTTCTACTTTGCCGCATTTGGTGCAAACGATGTGATCGTGATGATCTTCGGACATCATTTCAAAGACTGAATGGCCACCTTCAAAGTGGTGACGCATCACTAAGCCTGCGCTTTCAAACTGAGTAAGGACTCGATAAACAGTGGCTAGACCTACATCTTCATCGGCATCACGCAGGGCTTTATAGACATCTTCTGCGCTCATGTGACGATCTTCTGCAGCTTCTAAGATTTGCATAATTTTAACCCTTGGTAGGGTTACTTTTAGGCCTGCTTTACGAAGTTCTTGGTTTTCACCGCTCATCAAACTTTTCCTTACTAATTGCTATTTCTTTGTTATTCATCAATGATTAAGGATTGCATCTGTATCATCAACTGTGTTTTCGGTATTATGCCTGTCCTCAGAACTAAGTAAAGGTTAAGCAGTTGAAAAAGCTGATCATCGTAGTCTCTATATTATTGTTGGTATCCTGTAATGGCAGTCCATTGCGCTTCCCTGGCGTGTACCGTATTGATATCCCACAGGGCAATATTATTTCTCAGGAGAAAGTTGATCAATTACGTCCTGGTCTCACTAAACGACAGGTCAACTTTATATTGGGCACGCCTTTGATTCAGGATACCTTCCATCAAAATCGCTGGGATTATATCTACAGCTATCAGCCTGGCGGTGGCGAACGGGTTCAGGAAAGGATCAGTATTTTCTTCGATGACCGAGGTGAAATGACTCACTTCACCGGTGACTTTACGCAAACACCTGAGAATGACCAGTTTGGCGAGATCACCTCTAACACTTCAAACTAAGTTCTTTTTATTTCTTTTATTTTTTTAACTGCTTTCTTTGGCGGGCTTTTTCGGCACGCTGCATACGACTCTGCTTCGGGTCGATTGCTAAGGGTCGATAGATTTCAATGCGGTCTTTGGCCTTAAGAATATAGTCTTTTGGCAAGGGCAAGTGTTTACCATCCATCAGTTTTGAAAAAATACCCATCGCGACTTCATTTGGATTTATTTCAGGACAGCTTGTACAAATACCTGAGGCTATGACTGCTGCTAACGCGCTACTGCCTTCTTTAACTGAGAGCGGAATCAGATACTGTTTATTGGGCAAAGCATAAGCGACTTCGATGTTTATAACTTCTTCGCTTGTAGCTTGTTTGAGTTCTTCGGCGACCATTATTCTTTTCTATTTATGTCCTGGTTATATTCTTGTTGGTTTTATTTGAGGCCATAAAGCTTATCGGCTCGAGTGCAGATTGCATTGACAAGATTTTTACAGGAAGAGTCAAAAAGATTTTTTAAGGCTAAATCCAGTAGGCCCGACTTAAATTCAAAGTTCATTTCCAAACTGGTTTTACAGGCCTCATCCGTTAGAGCAGTAAATTCCCATTTAGCATCGAAGTGTTTAAAAGGGCCATCCACCAATTCCATTATCATCGCAGCGGGGGCAATCAGTTTGTTACAAGTAGTAAAGGAATATTTAAAACCGGCCTTGCCTAAATCAAGACGAGCTATAACTTCATTATCATCACGACTCAACACTTCTGCACCTAGACAGCCATCCATAAATTCTGGATAACTGGCGATGTCATTAACCAATTCAAACATGGCCTGATCTGAATAAGGCAAAAGAGCGCTTTGTTTAATTATTGTCACAGCTTGTTTTTAAAACCCGCTTTTAAAAGCCTAATAAGTTAAAACCAAAATAAATTTGAGAAACATTGTTGGCGAATACCACAAGTAAAATAACCGGAATAAAAGTTCCTAAAGAAAGAGTGACATACGAGGCTAAAAGCGAATTTGAATAGTTGTCATCGCCATGCGCAGTCTCGCTAATAAACTCACTGCGTTTCCAACGATAAGAGCAAAATAAGCAAACCATTAAGCCAATAAAAGGCAAGATAGTGTCATAAAAAAGATCATAAATAACATCGAAAAAGGATTTATTCGCTCCGCCATAACTCACAAAAGAAGATAACCAATCCACCATCCCCAGTGACATAGTCGCGAGTATGATAAAGACACCTGATACTCCTGCCATAAGCGCTACTGCTTGTCGTCGGGTAAGACCTTTCTCATCCACCATCCAAGAAATTGGGATTTCAGTAATCGAAACCAATGAAGTTATGGCTGCAAAAAATAGCAATACAAAAAACAAGGTAGCGACAAAACTTGCTCCTATATATCCTATGTAAACTTCCATCTCTAAAAACAATTGCGGCATATATGAAAATAAAAGACTGACACTGCTTTCCGATAAAGTCTGCACATCAATATCTGGGTTAATTACAAAAATCGCTGGCAGTATTAATAAACCCGCAATAAAAGCTACCGAGGTATCCATTATTGCCACCATCCGAGTTGCACCGACGATTCTTTCTTGTCGGCTAAAGTACGAACCAAAGGTGACTAGAATTCCCATTCCTAGGGATAATGAAAAGAAGGCATGATTTAAGGCACTGCGTAACACTGTGCTGGTCAGTTTGCTGAAATCGGGAATTAAATAATATTTAACACCAGCCATGGCATTATCGAGAGTCAGCACAAAAGCCACCAAGCCCAACAACATAAACAGCAAGGCCGGCATTAAAATTTTCGCGGCTTTCTCAATACCATTTTTTACACCACCAGCCAAAATTGAAAAAACTACCGCCATGACTGCGATTAAATAAAAAAACAAGGTGGGTGATGAAACCGCTTGTCCAAAAGTAGCTGGGTCAGCCAAGCGATCGAGGTTTCCAAGTCCTGACTGCAGCATGTATAACATTATCCAGATTGTAATAACCGTATAAAACACAGCAATCATGAAAGGCGTCAGAATAGCTAGACCTCCGACCCGCCCCCAAAGTTTGTTTTTACCTGACAAGGCATAGAAGGCACCTACAGGATTTTTCTGAGAAGCTCGGCCCATGGTGATTTCCGCCAGCATCACTGGGAAACAAACCAAGGCAACAAAAGCGATATAAATCAGTAAAAAAGCGGCACCACCATTTTTTGTTGCCACGACAGGAAATGCCACAAGATTTCCAATACCAATGGCGGATCCTGCTGCCGCCAGAATAAAGCCTAATTTTGAACTGAATTGTCCACGCAAACCTGCCATTAAACTGCCTTTGTCTAAAATCAAGATTGCCAAAGATTTTAACAGAATTTACACATAGGCGTAGGCAGACCCTCTTTTTAAGGGTAGTATCAATTTCAACTCTAGTTTTGACAAAGCTCGAGTAAACCCTTTTTTGAAGACACAATATTGAAGAAACAATACTGAAGAAACAATACTGAAGAAACAAAAATTGAGCTTACCACCGAGGTCATCATGAAATTACTAATAACTCTCGCTCTACTTACTTTTACTTCTTCACTGCTGGGGCAAGATCTTTCTGAAACCGCTAGCTTTGGCGAGATAGAAATTAGTGCAGGTTTTTCTCCTGACCCATACGCAATAGAGCTAACCGCTGGCGGCAGCACTTCAGCTTCTAGTCTAGGTGGTAGCTGCACCGGCTACATCGCTAATGCTCCTGATCTACAAGTAGATTATGAAAATGGCTTCTTGCCTCTAATGATCTCAGTGGGTTCAGAGAGCGACACAACCTTAGTGGTTAATTTACCTGACGGTTCTTGGCTTTGTGATGATGACGGCGGCGAAGGATTGAACCCTTTGCTTGAACTAAGTAATGCGGACTCAGGCGTTTACGATATTTGGGTAGGTACGATTGATGAAGATAGCTATCCTTCTGCGGTTTTATACATTTCAGAACTTGAGGCTCAATTTGCTTCTACTATCAACAGCACTAACGGCTCCTCAGGTCAGTTTTCTAATGCAAGTTATGGCAGCGCAGATCTTCCAGGCGGTTTTACACCAGACCCTTACAGTATTGAAGTTGCTGCCGGCGGCAGCATTGATGCTTCCACATACAGTAGTACTTGTTCCGGCTATATCGCTACAGACCCTGACTTTAATTTGAACTATGAAAGTGGCTTTTTACCTTTAATTTTTTCAGTCGGATCAGAAAGCGACACAACCTTAGCAATTAACTTACCCGATGGTTCTTGGCTTTGTGATGATGACGGTGGCGAAGGTTTGAACCCTATGTTGGAAATTTCTGATGCTGAAACTGGCGTCTACAATATTTGGGTCGGAACCTTTGATGAAGACACGAATCCTTCAGCTGTTCTGTCTATCTCAGAACTCGGCGGCTACTATGCCTCAAGCATCGGCAATGAAGGCGAAGCCTCCAGTGCAAACATTGCTGGCCTTGCTGGTGAAATATATTCAGGGAGCCTAGAAAGCACAGATGATGTTCAAGACAGTGGCGCTTACAGCGACACTTACGTGTTCGATGCCAGCAGAGGTGATGAAGCCATAATAGATTTACGCAGTGAGTCCTTTGACTCCATGCTAATGCTTATCTCTCCAAGTGGCGCAGTAATCACAAACGATGATTACGAAGGCGATACCAGCCGTTCATTAATTACTGAAACCTTAGATGAAACAGGAATATATGCCGTCATTGTTACTTCTTTTTATGAGCAAGAAACTGGTTCATACACTTTGGGTATTGATAGTGGAGCAAGCCTCTCTGGCCCGATTAATTTTGCAGTAGAAGGCAGCCTTGAAACATCAGACCTTCAAACCGAAGACGGCGAATATCTCGATTACTATGAATTCACTGGCACGCCAGGACAAAATATCGTAATTGATTTGAGATCAGATACTTTTGACACCTTGCTAGTATTGGAAAGCCCAACAAGTAATCTTCTGGAAAACGATGACGCCGAGAGCTTCAACCACAGCCAAATCGAAACTCAGCTGAGTGAGTCAGGCACCTATATAGTCTATGTCACATCCTATGGTTCAGACGTAACCGGCGACTATTCCTTAACGATTAATGGCAGCAGTGCTGCAGGAGGAAACCAAAATAGTTCTCGTGATACACAGCGCATGGCTCTAGACCAAAGAATCGGTGGCTCTCTTGCGAATGGAGATTCACTAGGCGAAGAAGATAAATACACTGACTTCTATTCCTTTACCGGTACTGAGGGACAAAACATACATTTTGAAGTGTCATCTTCTAGCTTCGATACCTATCTAACCATTATTGATCCGAATGGCAATGAGTACGCCAACGATGACTTTGATGGCAGCACCAGTATGTCGGTTGTTGATTTGACCTTGCCCGCAAGTGGCCGTTATTCCGTTATCGTGACGTCTTATCGAGCCGAAGAAACCGGTGAATACAATGTCTTGGCAACCACTGGGTCAGGCTCCAGCAATAGCGGCAACTTTATTAGTCGAGCAAGCGGTTCAAGTACTGGTGCACAGACTTATGGCATTTTTGTTGGCATCAGCGATTACAGTCAACTACGCGAAACCAATCCTGGTTGGGGCGACCTTTCCTATACCGATGAAGATGCGATTGTGGTCAGAGATTCCTTAATCGAGCATGCTGGCATGAACCCAGCTAATGCGATTACCTTAATTGATCGACAAGCGACCTCTACCAACATCATAGAGGCCTTCAATACAATTGCCGCTCAAGCTGATGAAGATGACACCTTCGTATTCTTTTATTCAGGCCATGGCGGCCAAGAACTAAGAAGCGGTGGTTTCACATCAACCGATGCCGATGGTTATGATGAAACTTTGGCTTTGTCTGATCGAACGGTGACCGACGATGAAATCAATGAGCTCTTTAACACCATCAACGCTAAATCTTCGGTGATTATTTTAGACTCTTGTTACAGCGGCGGTTTTGCCAAAGACATCGTGTCTCGACCAGGACGCATGGGGCTGTTCTCCTCAGATGAAGATGTGCCTTCTCTTGTGGCTTCCAAATTTCAAGCTGGCGGTTACTTATCATACTTCTTTGCAGACGCAGTGAATGGTGGCAACGCAGACCTAGACGGTGACAATGCGATTAACGCAATGGAAATAAGCCAGTACATTCATGAGCGTTACAGCAGTGAATCGCAATCGAAGGGACCTTCTAACTTCGACACACCAGACTTTGGCTATCAGCATTTAGTAGCTGACCGTGGTGGCGTTGCACACGACCAGGTTCTCTTTATTGTTCGTTAAGCCTTAGCTTTAAGCGGAGTTTGCTATGAAAAAAATGGCCATTCTACTCATCACTTTTTGTTTTCTTGCTGCCAAGCTTTATGCGCAAGACTACA
>CBFIHS010000017.1:0-38622 GCA_965662565.1 Pseudohongiellaceae bacterium
ATACGGTATCAAGAGCGAATACTAGGAATGGGAGATGCCATTACTCCTGATCAGTTCGAAGGCACTCTTAAACTTATTGGTCAGTTAAAGTTTGCTGTAGAAGACTATCGTGGAGCTATTGATTATATGCTCCGTTATCTTGATTTTAGTGCTCCAGATTTTCCAGTAGATAAGGATATTGATATCTACATAAGACTTGCAATGGCTCACTATACGCTTGAAGAATATACTGTTGCTTTGCCTTATGTTCTCCAGTTTATGGATTTAACTCGCGAAGCTGGTGAGGAGGTAGAGCAGTCTACTTATTCACTTCTTAGATCCTTATATACACTGGTCGAAGACCTAGATAGTGCTCTCCAAGCAACACGTGAGATGATTGTTTTATTCCAGGAGCCTGGAGATTGGGAATTTATGGTTAATGTGCTTGGTGCTTTAGAAAGGTTTGAAGAGCAATCACAGTTTTTATATGCAATGGAATCTTTTGGCTATTTGGATTCTGAAAGCCAACTAACCAATTTGGCCGCACAATTCTTCAACAGCAGTTACTATTGGGGATCAGCAAAGACACTTGTGAATGGTATCGATAAGGGCATCATTGAGGTAAGTGAAGATATTTATTCACGTATTGGACAGAGCTATCAAATCGCTCGTGAAGATGAACTCGCTATTGAGCCATATGCTGCAGCTGCAGAGCTTGCTGATGATGGCGAAATGTTCTCACGCTTAGCTACTATTTATATAAACCTGGAACGATACGACGAAGCTGCAGATTCTCTAAATCAAGCTTTCGATAAAGGTGATTTAAATAGAGAAGATCAAACCTATCTTCGTCAAGCGAGAGTATATCTTGAACTAAACCGTCATGATGATGGTATTGCGGCAGCTCGTTTAGCAGCACGCGATGAAAGAAGTGAGGATGCTGCCTCTACATGGATTCAATATCTAGAAAATGAAAAAAATCTTTATGAAACTAAGCAAAGACAACGTGAGCTTTACGAAGGTTTCTTCCGATAAGTAGAAAGATTTAGAGAAACGCACTTCGGTGCGTTTTTTTTTGCCCTTGAAAAATGTGATTTAGCCCATATTAAGATGCAAGTTCAGATATTTATAACAATCATGTAAGAGGAACTTTCATGACAGCTGCACAAAAAGAAACCTTAGGGTTTCAAACCGAAGCGAAACAGCTTTTACATTTAATGATTCACTCTTTATACAGTAATAAGGAGATATTTCTTCGTGAGCTAATTTCTAATGCCTCAGATGCGGCAGATAAGCTAAGATTCGCCGCTTTAAAGGATGATGCTTTATATGAGGATGACTCTGATCTAAAAATAACTGTCGATTGCGATAGTAAAAAGAAGACAATCACCATAAGTGATAACGGCATAGGTATGTCTCGTGAAGATGTTATTGATAATCTGGGGACTATAGCTAAATCAGGAACTTCTCAATTTCTGGAAAGTTTAACTGGGGATGAAAAAAAAGATTCTCAACTTATAGGAAAGTTTGGAGTTGGTTTCTATTCTGCTTTTATAGTTGCAGATAAGGTCGAAGTCTTTACTCGGAAAGCGGGCGAACCAGCAGAGTCAGGAATTCGTTGGGAGTCTTTAGGTGAGGCTGAGTTTAGTATTGAGAACATAACTAAGGAAAATCGTGGAACAACAATAGTACTGCATTTGAAGAAAGCCGAAAAAGAATTTGCTGAAACCTTCAGGTTAAAAAGTATTGTTAAGAAGTATGCTGATCATATTTCCTTACCAGTATTAATGACTAAAGAAGAGTTAGCTGAAGCGAAAAGTGAAGACGAAGATAAAAAGCAAGATAAGAATAAAGAAAAAGAGTATGAAGCTGTTAATTCCGCAAAGGCTTTATGGACTAGGTCTAGATCAGACGTAAAGTCAGAAGAATATACAGAATTCTATAAACACATCAGCAATGATTTTGTAGACCCGCTTGAATGGAGTCACAACAAAGTTGAAGGTAAACTTGAATACACTTCTTTACTGTATGTCCCTACTAAAGCTCCTTTTGACTTGTGGAATAGAGACTCTGCGCGTGGTTTGAAACTCTATGTCCAACGTGTCTTTATTATGGATGAAGCGGAGCAATTCCTTCCTCTTTACCTTAGGTTTATTAAAGGGGTTGTAGATTCTAATGATATTTCTTTGAATGTTTCACGAGAAATATTACAGCAAGATCCTGTTGTTGATTCTATGAAGAGTGCTTTGACTAAGCGTGTACTTGATATGCTTACGAAGCTTAAAAAGAAAGATAAAGAAAAGTATCAGTCTTTTTGGCAAGAGTTTGGTTCTGTTCTGAAGGAAGGTCCTGCTGAAGATACAAGTAATCGAGAAAAGATTGCTGCGCTACTTCAGTTTGCTACTACTCATACTGGCGACTCTAAACAGAATCAAACCTTAGCCGATTATGTAAGTCGTATGCAGGAAGATCAAACCAAAATTTATTATATCACCAGCGAAACCCACAATACGGCTAAAAATAGTCCGCATTTGGAAATATTTAAGAAAAAAGGCGTTGAAGTTTTATTACTTTCAGATCGAGTTGACGAATGGTTAATGAACCATCTTATGGAGTATGATGGTAAACAGTTGCAAGATATCACAAAAGGTAAGCTGGACTTAGGTGAGTTAGATTCAGAGGAAGATAAAAAGCAAAAAGAAGAAGCGGATAAAGAAGCACAACCTCTATTGGAACGAGTACAGAAATCCTTGGATGATAAAGTTTCTGAAGTTAGAACCACTAACCGCTTAACTGAATCTCCAGCATGCGTAGCTGTTGGAGAGTTCGACATGAACATGCAAATGAAAAAGATTATGGAAGCAGCGGGTCAGGCTGTGCCAGATTCAAAACCTATTTTTGAACTTAACCTTGAACACCCATTAGTAAGAAAGCTTGATGGCGAGGCTGATGAGGATCGTTTTAATGAGTTAGCAGCCATCCTTTTCGATCAAGCTAACTTAGCTGAGGGTGGGCAACTAGACGATCCGGGGACCTTTATAAGACGTTTAAATAAATTGTTGTTAGATTTGAGCAAATAATTTAACCGTACAAGAAAACTTATTTCGCTGAAGTTCGAATCTGTAGTTTAGCTTCGAACTTCAGCTTAAAGGTCATTTCTTTAAATAAGTTTTTTCTGTACCTAATTAGTGATTAGCTAATTACAAACTATCAATTATTGCGTTTAGAGTTGTGCTTGCTCTCATGGCTTTACTGCACAAGGCATCATCCGGGCGATAGTAACTGCCGATATCTACTTTCACTCCTTGAACCTCATTAAGTTCAGAAATAATCGCACTTTCACTTTCTTCGAGATTTTTTGCTAGTGAACTGAAAAGCGAATTTAGCTCACTGTCTTCATTTTGTTCAGCTAAAGCTTGGGCCCAATAAAGAGCTAGATAAAAGTGACTGCCACGGTTATCAAGCTCGCCAACTTTTCTAGATGGAGATTGGTTTTCTAAGAGTAGTTTTCCAGTAGCTGCATCAAGTGTTTCTGCCAACAACTGAGCCTTAGCATTATTATTAGCTTGGGCAAGATGTTCATATGAAGCAGCAAGAGCTAAAAACTCGCCTAATGAATCCCAGCGTAAATGGTTTTCATTAACAAACTGTTGAACGTGTTTAGGAGCAGATCCACCAGCTCCAGTCTCGAATAGTCCACCTCCATTCATTAAAGGCACAACTGACAACATCTTTGCGCTTGTACCGAGTTCGAGAATTGGGAATAGGTCTGTTAAATAGTCTCTTAAGACGTTACCTGTTACTGAGATAGTGTCTTCGCCTTTTTTCATTCTCTTTAATGACAAACGAGTGGCTTCCACTGGAGACATAATACGAATGTCTAGTCCTTCAATATCGTGTTGTGGTAAATACTTATTCACTTTTTCAATTAGTTGCCTGTCATGAGCACGCTCTGGGTCTAACCAGAAGACTGTTGGTGAACCAGTAGCACGAGCCCGGTTTACAGCCAATTTAACCCAGTCTTGAATAGGGGCGTCTTTGGCCTGGCACATGCGCCAAACGTCTCCCTTAGAGACTGTATGCTCGATTAAAGTCTCACCTTGATTATTGACAACTATGACTTTGCCAGGCTCTTGGATTTCAAAGGTCTTGTCATGAGAGCCATATTCTTCAGCTTTTTGTGCCATTAGGCCGACATTAGGTACACTGCCCATAGTTCTTGGGTCGAAAGCGCCATTTTCTCTGCAAAAAGAAATAGTTTCTTGATAAACCCCAGCGTAAGATCGATCCGGTATTACAGCTTTCATATCTTGGGTTTGGCCTTCTGCATTCCACATTTTTCCACCTGCTCTGATCGCTGCAGGCATAGAGGCGTCAATAATTACATCACTAGGAACATGCAAGTTAGTAATGCCTTTGTCTGAATCAACCATAGCTAGGCTTGGACGTTTTGCATAACAAGCTTGAATATCCTTTTCTATTTCTTCTTGCAAGTCAGCTGGAAGCTCTTTTAGTTGTTGTAATAGAGCACCAAAGCCGTTGTTTGGGTTAACGCCTATTTGAGCAAAACTAGCGGCATGTTTTTCAAAAACGTCTTTAAAAAATACTGAAACGACATGCCCAAATAAGATAGGGTCGGAAACCTTCATCATCGTCGCTTTTAGATGAACAGAAAATAGCACATCATTTTCTTTGGCATCTTGCATTTCGGCTTCTAGAAAGCTACGCAGAGCACTGCAGCTTAAAACACTTGCATCAATGACTTCGCCTGCCAGAAGAGGCGCTGATCCTTTTAATGTATTTCTGTTGCCTTGAGCATCTTCAAAAACAATTTTAAAGCTGTCATTTTTATTCAGAACAACTGATTGTTCGCTGCCAAAAAAATCGTGACTTTCCATGTGTGAGACATGGGTTTTAGATTCCTTGCTCCATTCGCCCATGGAGTGTGGATTTTTTCGAGCATATTCTTTCACGGCTCCAGGCGCTCGACGATCAGAGTTTCCTTCTCGAAGAACGGGGTTAACTGCGCTTCCTTTTACTTTGTCATAGCGAGCTTTGATATCTTTTTCTATATCATTGCTTGGAGCTTCTGGATAATCAGGAATCTTATAACCTAGAGTTTGAAGTTCTTTTATTGCAGCCAATAACTGAGGCATTGATGCGCTGATATTTGGTAACTTAATAATATTCGCTTCAGGAGTTTTGGCTAACTCACCTAATTCGGCAAGGTCGTCAGACTGAACCTGATCAGCGTCGCAATAATCAGGGAATAGTGCCAAAATTCTTCCAGATAAAGAAATATCACGTGTTTCTACGTTGATGCCTGCTGTTTTTGAGAAAGCTTCTACTATAGGGAGCAGTGAATAGGTAGCTAAAGCAGGTGCTTCATCAGTTTTGGTGTAAATAATGGTCGGGTTATCAGACATATATTTCCTTTATTTCATCGTTTTTTGGCAGTTGTTAGTGAGTTTGAATTTTGGTTTTACTTGATTAACCAGTCTACAAATTGTGTCTGTTGGCTTATAAAAAAACTTTTCCAATCTTTAAAAACATCAAAGTTCAAATTTTTACACTATAGAGGTAAGAGATTAATCTTTTGGCTCTATTTTAAGGCGGTGAATTATATCAGTAAGCATGCTTATTTACATTCTTTCGAGGGTCTCAATTCCCAGTAAAGCTAGCCCTTGCTTTAGTGTTAATGCGCTTAGTTCACAAAGCCCTAAGCGTGATCTTTTAACGGACTCTTCTGCTTTGAGTATCGGGCATGCTTCGTAAAAGCTCATGAAGTCACCGGCTAGCTCATATAAATACAAACATAGTTGGTTGGGATAGCATTCAAGAACCAAGTTATCCACAACTTCAGTAAACTGTAAAAGTTTTAATGCTAGTTTTTTTTCTTCGTCAGCCTCAAGTTTGATTTTAAAACTCTCATCAGAAGCAATATTTGCTCGTCGAAAGATACTGCGGATACGAGCATAAGCATAGAGTAAATAGGGAGCTGTATTCCCTTCAAAGGAGAGCATGGTATCCCAGTCGAAAATATAGTCACTGTTGCGGTTTTTTGAAAGGTCAGCGTACTTTATTGCTGAAATACCTATTATTCTGGCGATTTCCTGTTTCTCATCGGCATCTAAAGTTGGGTTTTTTTCTTCGACAAGTTTGAGGGCACGTTCAATTCCCTCATCCAGCAGGTCAACTAACTTAACAGTATCGCCACTTCTGGTTTTAAAGGGTTTGCCATCCTTGCCCATCATGGTCCCATAGCTTAAATGCTCCAAAGAGCAGCTTTCTGAAGCAAAACCTGCAAGCTTAGCAACAGCAAAAACTTGCTGAAAATGTAGGCCTTGCCTTGCATCAACAACGTATAAGACTCGGTTGGCATTCAGGCTTTGGCAACGGTGTTGTATCCCAGCTAAGTCTGTAGTTGCGTATAGGTAGCCGCCATCAGATTTTTGAACAATTGTTGGAAGAGGCTCGCCTTGTTTATTTTTAAATTCTTCTAAAAATACACAGCGAGCTCCCTCTGATTCTTGTAATAAGCCTTCCTGACCAAGGCTTTCAATGATTCGCGCAAGTTTATCGTTGTAATAGCTCTCTGGTACTATGTCTTTCTCACTTAGGCTGATGTTGAGCTTTTCATAAAGTTCTTGGCAGTGACTTATTGAAACTTGAATAAAACTTTGCCACATTTCTAGACATTGTTCGTTGCCTGACTGAAGTTTCACAACATTTTCACGTGCTTGTTCAGCAAAAACGGGATCGGCATCGAAGCGTTCTTTGGCCGCGCGATAAAAAAGTTCTAGATTGGCCAATTTAGTATCAGAGTCTTCAAGCTCCAGCATGTAGGTAATGAGCATCCCAAACTGTGTTCCCCAATCTCCGAAATGATTTTGACGTATGACATTATGTCCCATCCATTCGAAAGTTCTGGCAATGGCATCACCGATAATCGTCCCGCGTAAATGGCCTACATGCATTTCCTTAGCTAGGTTGGGGGATGAGTAATCTATAACAGCTGTTTTTGGATTTTCACTCTTAGAGACTAAGCGCTTGTGATCAAGACTGTTAAGTTGTTCACTTAGGAAGTTTGGAGAGATAAAAATATTAATAAAACCTAGCCCGGCTAACTCAAGCTTTGTTGTAAAAGGACTTAAGTCCAGTTTGTCTATAACCTTTTGACCTAATTCTCTAGGGTTTTGTTTTAAGCGTTTTGCTAGAGCCATTACTCCATTGGCCTGATAATCCCCGAATTGAGGAGACTTAGAGTGATTTACTAAAGCGAGGCAATCGAGTTCGCCAGTTACTTCACTCAGAACTTCAGCGATTTTGCTATCAAGAGTTTGTTTTAGATTCATTTGTATTGGCGTCAAGAAAAAGAGGACGCATTTTACACCAAAGCGGTGAAAGGTTCAGTAACTGATCACAGCCAAGACAATGTTAAAGTGATGTTTTATAAAAATAAAAAGGGCTAATTAAAAAAGGCGCCAAAAGACGCCTTTCATAAGTATCAATTGCTTAGCAAAGACTTATTCTGCAAAGCAAAAAAAGTATCCATTACCCCCAGTTGCTACTAGGTTCTCTTGGCTACAGCCACGTGAAGGATGGGCTGCATTCCATGACTCTGGAAGCGGGCCGCCACCCATGCGATCAAAATGGCCTACCATTGCGCTGCCGTCTTCTGCATTGCTAGTCCAGTTGTCGCAGGTCATGCCTGATGATGTGCCATCAGGGCTTGATCCAGTAAGAATGTCATGTTGATTGGGCTGGTCTCCTCGACCATTCACTGTCTGTCCTTTTTCATTTAAAGCAGTTTGTTTAGTGAAGTTAACATTGCTGTAGTGGAGGTCATCTAGGCTCAGTGCGACTAGTCCGCCATTGGCATTAAACCAAGGGCCCTCGCCAATACGATCCCGTGCATCGACCCCATTTCCGCCTGTGGTGCTAAGATAAGCGCGCCAGGTTTTGCCGGTTGAGCCAGCAGCAGCGGCTAAGCTAGAGCAGTGAGCATCTGCAGCTGCAAGGCCTCCTAAATTCGCGCCATCACCAGAACCAACGCTGGTTATAAAAAAGCTCATGCTTGTGTCTTGATCTTCTTGTGCAATAACGCCAAGAGAGCTAATCGTCAATAAGCCTGTTAGAAAAGCTGCGGTTTTAATTTTCATGAAATCTCCGTTTTATTTTATGTAATGACAGGTAAGTCTTAGTAATAGAGAAAAGTGCGAAGCATGAAATTCACATAGTGCAGAATGAAAGTCAATAGAGAGGGCTTGGGGTCAACTCAGCCCTTGTGTTGTTAATCCTTAATATCTTGAGTTACAGTCATGAAATAAAAAGCCTGAAATAAATTAATTTATTATAAATCAGTAATTTAAATATTTATTTTAATGTTAAATATATTAGAGGGACTAAAATTTGAAGGGGGGAGAATCAAACTGAATTGTTTTCTGAAACTTCGGTTTTAGGAGACCTACTGTGCTGATTTCAGGTCATATTTGAACAAAAGCTTTTAGGCTTGGGTTTTAGTTTTCAGAATTAAGGGCATGATTCATATCTAAAGCGGGTTGATCACCTTGTGGTCTACCTACTACGACAGCCGGAACGCCCGCGACAGTGGTATGGGCCTCAACGTCAGCTAAGACAACACTGCCAGCACCTATTTTAGCTCCTTCACCAATGATGACATTTCCGATGATAGTAGCCCCTGACCCAATAAGTACACCAGCTCTGATTTTAGGGTGTCTATCTCCACAGGCTTTGCCTGTCCCTCCTAGAGTCACACCTTGCATAATAGAAATGTTATCGTCCAAAACGCTGGTTTCTCCAATTACTATGCCCGTAGCGTGATCGACCATAATCCCTGAGCCTATACGTGCTGCTGGATGAATATCCACAGCAAAAACTTCCGATATTAGGCTTTGCAAATAAAGCGCGAGATTCTCTCGTCCCTGGCACCATAACCAGTTGGCAACTCGATAAGCTTGTAGCGCTTGAAAGCCCTTGAAATAGAGTAGGATGTCCGAGTGAGATCTAACTGCTGGGTCTCTTTGTTTGGTAGCAATTAAATCGGTTTTTATAGAATCCATAATTGCCGGGTCTTCTCTTATGGCTTCATTGAAAAGTTGTTTTAATGTACTTAGAGGGACATCATTAGAGGCTAACTTGTTAGCAAGTAAGTCGCTAATAGCAGATTCGAGCGACTCATGTTGATGAACTCGCTTACTTAAAAAACTCACAAGCACAGGTTCGTGCATAATTTGGTCACTAATTTCTTCTTTAATGGTTGACCAGAGTTTGTCTGACATATCTTTACCTGCGAGCTAGTTAAGGCTTTGCGATTCTATAGTATGTAAGTTCAGCTCGCAATTTTGGAAAGCTGGTTTTGTCTAAGGAGAGCTGTTATCTTGCGCCGAAATCAGATGTGCGTTTACTTAAGGATTTTATTAGTAGTTATGAGGAATTATGGCAGTTAGAAATGTTGCAGTATTAGGTGGAGGCAGTTTTGGAACTGTTGTAGCCAACATCCTTGCCCATAATGGACATGAAACTCTGTTATGGATGCGTGACGCTGATCAGGTCGAAACCCTCAATCGGGATCATGAAAACCTGGCTTATCTACCTGGCTTTGCTCTCCATGAGAAGATACAAGCAATCCAAGACTTAGAGTCTGCAGTTTCAACCGCAGACATGGTCTTTGTGGCGGTTCCCAGCTCTAGCTTTAGGACTGTTGTCAGGCAAATGAGGCCTTTTTTGAAGGATGAGATGATTCTTGTAAGCTTAACCAAAGGCATTGAAGCGGAAACCTTTAAGTTAATGAGTCAGATTCTTAGTGAAGAGATCCCTCATAGTAATGTGGCTGTGGTTAGTGGGCCCAACTTAGCCAAGGAAATTGCGAGCCAAAGCCCCACAGGAGCTGTTGTCGCGAGTACCAATGCTGAGGTTAGGAAAGAAGTTCAAGAGGTTTTGAGATCTGCCACCTTCAGGGTTTATGCCAATGACGATATGTTTGGTGTCGAGCTGGGTGGCTCTTTGAAGAATATCTATGCAATCATGGCTGGACTTGCTGACGCTTTGGGGATGGGGCACAACACTAACTCAATGCTAGTCACACGCAGTTTGACTGAGATGGCTCGTTTTGGTGTTGCTCTCGGGGCTGATCCTATGACTTTCTTGGGTTTATCAGGAGTAGGAGACTTAATTGTTACTTGTTCGACTCCTTTGAGCAGAAACTTCAGAGTAGGGAAGGCTCTGGGAGAGGGTAAAAGTGTTGATGAGATTATGGCTGAACTGGGGCAAGTGGCTGAAGGGGTCAATACACTCAAGCAGGTTGTTGAAAAAGCTAAAACCCTAGGGGTGGATATGCCTTTGGCTCAAGGTATCTATGAAATTGTATATAACAATCAAGATATTACTCATATAATAAGCTCTCTATTACTGGAGGAACGCGGCCTTGATGTTGAGTTTGAGGTTGGGCGAGCAAAACAGTTAGATCATTAATCATCATTTTCATCTTCACATCAGCGTGAATTAGGAGTCAGCAATGAGCGAGCAAGGCGAACAGATAAAAAAGAACTTTCTTGAGCAATGGATAAGGCTGGCTTATGTCGCTCTATATGTCGTTGTGTTTGCCTTCTTGTGGCCTTTGGTGGCTTTAGCCTTGGCAGTTCTTATAATTTTACAGTCTTTATATAGAGTGATTGCCGCTGAGAATAACGAAACTTTGTTGGCTATCAGTAAAGTGCTAGGGAACTTCCTTTTTCTCGTTTTAGAGTATGTGTTGTATATAAATGACGAAGAGCCAATAGATTTTGCAGTCTTTTTTACTAAAAAAGTGAAAAGTAGTGATTCTGATCAAGTTGCGCCTAATTCTGCTGAGAGTTCTCCACAAGCGAACGTTCCTGAGCAGAATGTCGAGCCTGATGCTCAAGAGTCTTCTGAGAAAACCGCAGATGATGTTTTTGCGGATATTAGCTTCACTGAACAACCAGATGAAGAAAAAAAGCAAGAGGAAGATTCGGATTCGACTGATTTTGATGGCTTAGCTAAGAAACCTGATTGATCTCTCTGAATAGTCATTCAAGTACTTGATTGTTCGTATGTTTCTAAAAATTAGCTAATGAATCTTTTTTTGTTAAGACATGGCGATGCCGAGTCTGCTGCTAGTATGGATTCACTGCGCGAATTGAGCCCTAAAGGTTATGAAGATATTCGGCGAGCAGGAATTGTTTTTGCCGCTTCTGGTTTCAAAATAGACCTTTGTTTTGCCAGTCCATATCTAAGAGCACAGCAAAGTGCGAAAAGCTTTCTCGAAGCTTCAAAAATAAAGTGTAATCTTGAAACCTGCTCGATCCTTACCCCTGAACAAGGAGTATATGATGTCATACGATTTATCGATTCCTTTATGCTCGAAAGCAGGAAAAAAGAGATCCCAGCAAATAATTTGATGTTGGTTGGGCATAATCCGCTTTTATCAACACTTTTAGCAATGCTCACCAAAGGAAAAGCCGACTACAATATGAAAACTCTAGCAACAGCTGAGTTATGTCGCATAGAGTTTGAAGACTTAGGGGCAGGGGTCGGTCTAGGACTTGGTTTAGGGAGTGAGTATTTCTACGAGACTGTCATTGCTTAGAACTTTGTTCTAGCTAAAGATAGAAACTCCGATCGAGTGCTTTGTTTTTCTCTGAAGGCACCCAACATGCATGAAGTAGTCATGACTGAGTTTTGTTTTTCTATCCCTCGCATCATCATGCACATGTGCTGGGATTCAATAATTACCCCAACACCTAGCGCCTGGGTTTTCGTCTGAATGGTTTCTGCAATTTGCTGTGTTAGGTGTTCTTGAATTTGTAGTCGTCTCGCGAAAACATCTACTATTCGAGCTACTTTTGACAGACCTAGTACACTTCCATTTGGCAGGTATGCAACATGGCATTTCCCAATAAAGGGTAACAAATGGTGTTCACATAAAGAATAAAGCTCGATATTTTTAACGATTACCATCTCATTTGAGGTGGTAGGGAATAAAGCATCATTGATAATTATGTCAATGTCTTCCTCATAACCCTTGGTAAGGAACTCCATAGCTTTAGCCGCGCGAGCAGGGGTATCTTTGAGGCCTGGTCGGCTTAGGTCTTCTCCGAGGTTTTCAATGATAGTTTTATAGGCGTTTTCGATTTCTTTTTTCATAGGTTTCCAAGCCGTTTATCAGTAAACTGCGCACCCTACTTGAATACACTAAGAAGGTAAAGCGCGTGATGCTTTTTGATACGAAGCAAACTCTAAAACAGATTCTTACAATAATCGCCGCTGAAATGGAATCAGCAGGGCTGTTTTTTGGACATGGTACTGATAATGCTTGGGATGAATCTTGCTGGATGGTGGAAACTCTACTGAAAAGAAAGGGCTTTAGTGATATTTCTGAAGGTGCTTTGTTAGACCAAAGCATTCTGATTGAAATTGACGCCATGTTGCAGCGCCGGCTTCACGATAAAATTCCTCTAGCATACTTATTAAATGAAGCTTGGTTTATGGGCTTAGCTTTTTATGTTGATGAGAGGGTGATAGTGCCGCGTTCACCCTTTGCAGAGGTAATTGATAATCGGTTTTATCCCTTAATCGATGATGAGCCTAAAGCCATTTTGGACTTATGTTCCGGTTCCGGTTGTATTGGTATTGCAGCGGCTACTGTATTCACAGCTGCTAATGTCGATCTTGCTGATCTATCAAACTCATGTATAGAGGTGGCGAATATTAATATCGAAAAGCATCAGCTAGAAGGAAGGGTTAAAACTATAGAAACGGACTTATTCAATGGATTGTCTGAACAATATGATTTGATCATTAGCAATCCCCCTTATGTTGGCGGCATTGAATATCAAGCATTACCTGATGAATATAAAGCTGAACCTAAGATGGCCTTATTCTCCGAGAGTAATGGGCTAGATATTCCAGTCAGAATTCTCAAAGAAGCGGCGAGTTATTTAACGGACAATGGTATCCTCATTCTGGAGCTTGGTAATAGTTGGCAATCTCTAGAGGATCTATATTCGGACTTTCCATTTCATTGGCTGGACTTTGAAATGGGGGGTGAGGGCCTTTTATTTATCAGTAAACAAGGCCTTGAGAATTATAATTTTTAGACTGTCTTGGATTTAAATTAGTTTTTAATTTTCACCAGAGCCTAGGAGGCTTTCGCGTCATTAAGAGCTGAAACGCGGGTAGCAATATTTTTCTGAAGGCTTAGGTTTTGAGAGACTTTAAGCGGCTTGTCGGCTATAATGTCGCGCTTTTATTTGTGTTCGGAATATTCAACTCCTAGGAAAATAACGTGTCTGGTAATAGCATCGGAAAACTTTTTTCAGTAACAAGCTTTGGCGAAAGTCATGGGCTTGCTATTGGTTGTATTGTTGATGGCTGCCCTCCTGGACTCGATTTAACGGAGGCAGATCTGCAAGGGGACTTAGATCTTAGAAAGCCTGGCACCTCACGTTTTACAACTCAGCGTAAAGAACCGGATCAGGTCAAAATCCTCTCTGGTATCTTCGAGGGTAAAACGACTGGTACGCCTATTGGTCTTCTCATTGAGAACACGGATCAGAAAAGTAAGGATTACAGTAAGATTAAGGACATTTTCAGGCCGGCTCATGCTGATTATGCTTATACACAGAAGTACGGGATTCGTGACTATCGAGGTGGGGGAAGGTCTTCAGCTCGAGAGACTGCTATGCGAGTTGCAGCGGGTGCCATAGCAAAGAAATACTTAAAAGAACGGCATGGTGTTTTGGTGCGGGGTTACTTATCTCAATTGGGTCCTATAAAGGCGGAAAAGCTTGATTGGGATGAGGTCAGAAATAATCCTTTTTTCTGCCCTGATGTCGACAAAGTGGAAGAGATGGCTGAGTACATGGGTAAACTTTCAAAAGAAGGAAACTCAATTGGCGCTCGTATTACCGTGGTAGCAAGTTCTGTCCCAGTCGGTTTAGGGGAGCCTGTGTTTGATCGTTTGGATGCGGAACTCGCTCATTCCTTAATGAGTATAAATGCTGTTAAAGGCATTGAAATTGGAGCAGGATTCGCTTCTGTTGAGCAAAAAGGAACCGAGCATCGAGATTTGATGCGACCACAGGGCTTTACGAGTAATAACGCCGGGGGCATCCTGGGTGGTATTTCTACTGGGCAGGACATCCTTGCGCACATCGCTTTAAAACCGACGTCAAGTCTGCGTATTCCTGGTGAAAGCGTAGATGTAAATGGAGACCCTGTAGAAGTGATTACAACAGGTAGGCATGACCCTTGTGTTGGTATTCGCGCTACACCTATTGCTGAGGCGATGATGGCAATAACCTTGATGGATCATTTGCTTCGTCATCGGGCACAAAATATGGATGTCGATTGTAAGACGCCCATTTTGCCCGCAAGTATCTAATTTATAAATAAAACTTAAAGAAAGAGTATGTTATGACTGGAAAGACTCTCTATGACAAATTATGGGAAAGCCACTTGGTGAAAAACCTTGAAGATGGTACTTCCTTAATTTATATCGACCTACAATATATTCATGAAGTGACTTCTCCTCAAGCTTTTGAAGGCCTTCGCTTAGCCAACAGGAAAGCTTGGCGTTCTGGTGCCAACATGGCTACTCCAGACCATAATGTCCCGACCACAAAATCTGAGCGGGCCATGGGCGTTGAAGGAATTGTAGACCCTGTTTCTAAAATTCAGGTTAAGTCCCTGGATGCTAATTGCAATGAGTTTGGCATTAATGAATTTACTATTGATGATCCTCGACATGGGATTGTTCATGTTATTGGTCCAGAACAAGGTAGGACATTGCCTGGCATGACTATTGTTTGCGGTGATTCGCATACCTCTACGCATGGTGCTTTGGGTGCTTTAGCGCATGGTATTGGTACATCAGAAGTCGAACATGTGTTAGCAACTCAATGTCTTCAGCAAAAGAAAGCTAAAAACATGTTGATCAAAGTGGACGGTGAGCTTGGTGTAGGTGTTACAGCCAAAGACTTGGTCCTCGCAATTATAGGTAAAATTGGAACGGCAGGCGGAACTGGATACACAATTGAATTCGGTGGTGAAGCAGTAAAAAGCTTATCTACTGAAGGCCGAATGACTGTTTGCAACATGGCTATTGAGGCCGGAGCGCGAGCTGGGATTGTAGCAGTTGATGAGAAAACTATAGATTACCTAAAAGGCAGGCCATTTGCGCCTACTGGCGAGCTTTGGGATCAAGCAGTTCAGGCTTGGTCGGAATTGCACAGTGATTCTGACGCTTTGTTTGATGAGGTCGTTGAAATGGATGCTGCTGAAATTGAGCCTCAAGTTAGCTGGGGGACTTCACCAGAGATGGTGGCAGGCGTTAATTCAAATATTCCGGACCCTGCTCAGATTGATAATGAAAGTAAGCGTACAAACTACCTGCAAGCTCTGAAATATATGGGTTTAGAGGCTAATCTTCCAATTCAGGACATAAAACTGGATCGTGTTTTTATCGGTTCTTGTACTAACTCAAGGATAGAGGATTTAAGAGCTGCAGCCGCCGTGGTTAAAGGCAGAAAAGTCGCTGAAAGTATCTCTGAAGCCATCGTGGTTCCTGGTTCTGGCTTGGTTAAGTTGCAAGCTGAACAAGAGGGGCTTGATCAAATTTTCATTGAGGCGGGCCTCCAATGGCGAGAGCCGGGCTGTTCTATGTGTTTGGCTATGAATGCTGATCAGCTTGGAGAAGGTGAGCATTGTGCTTCCACATCAAATCGGAATTTCGAAGGGAGACAAGGTTTTGGGGGACGAACCCACTTAGTGAGTCCAGCAATGGCTGCCGCAGCTGCAGTTACCGGGCATTTTATTGATGTACGAAGTCTTGATCTGCATTAAGGATTATAAGGAATAAAGTAAATGAAAAAATTTATAAATGAAAATGGCATTGTCATTCCTCTGGATAGAGCGAATGTTGATACTGATTATATTATTCCCAAGCAATTTCTTAAATCGATCAAACGCACGGGTTTTGGAAAGAATTTGTTTGATGAGGCGCGTTACTTAGATAAAGGTTTACCCGATGCTGATTGCAGCGGTAGACCTTTGAACCCGGATTTTGTGCTTAATCAGGCTCGTTATAAGGCTGGAAGTATTCTTTTAGCTAAAGAGAACTTTGGTTGTGGCTCAAGTAGAGAGCATGCGCCATGGGCCTTAGATGATTATGGGATTCGCTGTATTATAGCCCCAAGTTTTGCTGATATATTCTTCAATAATTGCTTTAAGAATGGGATATTACCCATTGTTTTATATGAAGAAATTGTTAAAGAATTGTTTCAACAAGTATTTGATACTGAGGGATATGCTTTAGAGGTAGACTTAAGCTCACAATCTATAATAAAGCCAGATGGGAATGTGATCAGTTTTGATATAGAGCCTGCAAGGAAAAACGTTTTGCTGAATGGTCTTGATGACATCAGTTTAACACTGCAAAACTCTGCAGAAATCCATGATTTTGAGACTTCTTGGCAGCAAAAGTCGCCTTGGCTGTTTTCTCAATAGCCCTATCAGTTCGGAATAAAAAATTGAATTGAGTATTGGTTTGATCTTTGAGAAATGCCGGATCCAAGTTCCGGCTTTTTTCGTTGGAATCCTAAGTCAATTTTCAAGACCAATAGAGAGACTTAAAGAGACGCATATAGAGACAGCTTTAAAGTCAACAACAGAGTAAATAGAGAGCGAAGAAACGAGAATGAGTGATAATTATAATGTAGCAATTGTGGGCGCGACTGGAGCGGTGGGACGCACCATGTTAAGCATACTAGAGCAGAGAAAATTCCCTATTAATAACTTGTATTTATTGGCAAGCGAACGGACTGCTGGCGAGACTATGTCCTTCAATAATAAGCAGTATACGGTAGAAAACCTTGCTGAGTTTGATTTCAGCAAGGCTCAAATTGGGCTTTTTTCTGCTGGAGGTTCGGTATCTGCTGAGTATGCACCAATAGCTGGAGCTGCAGGTTGTGTGGTTATCGATAACACTTCGCATTTTCGTTATCACGAAGATATTCCTTTGGTTGTGCCCGAAGTTAATCCAGAAGCTATCGGTGACTATAAGAATCAAAACATTATTGCGAATCCGAACTGCTCAACTATCCAAATGTTGGTTGCCCTCAAGCCAATTTATGATGCAGTTGGTATTACACGCATAAATGTTTCAACTTACCAATCAGTCTCCGGTACAGGTAAAGATGCTATTGATGAATTAGCGGGTCAAACAGCGAAACTGCTGAATGGTTTGGAGCCTGAAATTAATGTTTACCCTAAACAGATTGCTTTTAACGTTCTGCCCCAAATTGATGTTTTTATGGACAACGGTTATACCAAGGAAGAAATGAAAATGGTTTGGGAGACTAAAAAGATTTTTTCTGATGCTGATATTGTAGTCAATCCTACCTGTGTTCGCGTGCCGGTATTTTATTCCCACTCAGAAGCTGTTCACCTTGAAACTAAAGATCGTATTTCTGTTGATTATGTCCATGCTTTGTTGAATAAAGCACCAGGTGTGAAAGTGCTTGATAAACACGAAGACGGAGGCTATCCGACGGCAATTGGGGAAGGGACTGATCATGATGAAGTTTGGGTAGGGCGAGTTCGCAAAGACATTTCTCACCCAAATGGAATAAATTTGTGGATTGTGTCTGATAATTTACGAAAAGGTGCTGCTTTAAACTCAATCCAGATAGCTGAAGTGTTGATAAAAGACTACTTATAATGAATACTTACGGCTTGATTTAAAAAACTATCTCACTTCCAGTTAGGACGGTTGTATGGCCTGCAAAAAGATAAAAAGCTACAGCAAAGTATTGGGTGTATCTGTAGCTTTTTTTGCAGGGTTTCTAGCAAATCCGAGCTTCTCCTTTACTCTGGGCGATATCCGCTTGGAGTCAGCTCTAAATGAGCCTTTGATTGCAAGTATTGAGTTACTAGAACTTGACGGTCTATCTGAATCACAAGTAATCGTGAGTTTGGGGTCTCCAGCCGATTTTGAACGAGTAGGTGTAGAGTCGCTTCCTTTACTGAATCGTTTACAGTTTGATGTTGAAATACTTTCTTCATCAGAAGGCCTTGTTCATATCACAAGTTCTGAGCTTGTAGTTGAGCCTTATTTAAACTTTGTTTTAAATGTGAGATGGCCAGCCGGGCGAATTATCCGTGAGTATACGGTACTGCTCGATTTACCTACTTTCAGTTCTAGTCAGGCTCCAGCGCCAAGCCCGACTCAGCTTTCCGCAACTTCTCAGCAGGAGCCTGCTCCTGCACCAAGACCAGCAGCTCCAGCTCCTGAACCTGTTCCAATAGCGGATCCAATTGAGCAAATAATAGCCACTCCCGAACCCGTACAGGAAGCAAGCCCAGCAGAGCCTGCTCCAGTCATAGCAGAAGAGGCTCCTGTCGCTCCAGCCCCAGCTTTGCGACCAGAACCAGAGCCAGAAATGGAAAACTCTTCACCTGAAACAGTCGTTATTCAGACTGGAGACTCACTCTGGAATATCGCTCTTGCGACCCGGCCTGACAGCAGCGTATCGATTCAGCAAATGATGATAGCAATTCAAAGAACAAACTCTAATAGTGATGCTTTTATTGCGGGCAACATAAACGGCATTAGAGCAGGTAGGGTGCTTCGTATACCAAGCCGCGAAGAGATATTTGAGATTGGGCAAGATCAGGCACTTAGTCAGGTTTCTATGCAGAACCGTCAGTTCTCAGGAAGTGCGCAGCCTTTAGCTGTTAATAATACTCGAACTGATCTTAACAGTGAGGGTCGTGATGAATTGAGCCTGGTAACTGAGCTTGATTCAGATACCGAAAGTGAGCAAGTTTCTAGCTTAAATCAAACTATACGGACGCTAGAGAATGAACTGTCGTTGAGTGAAGAGAACTTGGACCGTGCCCGTCTAGAAAATGAAGAGTTAGTCAGTCGCCTAGAGGACATGGAAGAAGAAATAGCTATTTTAGAAAATATTATTGCAATAGAAGCTGAAAGAATGGCTGAGCTTCAGAATCAGATAGCTACTCAAGCAGAGGCTGCTGAGTCTACAGCTGCTGCGCTTTCAGAAGCTGAAGTTCCATCCGCCGTCCAAAGCAATGATCTTAGTGGTAATGAGAGCAGTGTGAGTACTGTGAGTAGTGTGAGCGGTGGGAGCAACGAAGGGATAGTCGAAAAGCTACTCGGAAGTACTATAGGTTTAATTGCTGCTCTTGTTGTGCTTCTAGGGGTTATAGTCGGCTTCTTAATTATTCGAAATCGTAATGCAGTCAAAGATCACGCTGAGCTTGATTCAGGCATAGATGATATAACGCCAAGTGACTTCGAATCTGGATTTTCTTCTTCAGAAACTGAAAATTCTGATGATTCTTTAGAATCCGACTTTGGGGATAAAGACGATGATATTTCTAGTGAGTTATCCTCTTTAGATGAAGAGTTTGACTTAGGTATAGACGATGACGCCGAAAAAGAACTAGAAGAAGACTCAAATGAAGAGACAAATGAAGAGACAAATGAAGAAATAGAAGAAGAGACTTTAAATGAGTTTGTTGAATCTGATTCAAAGGATTCAGAAGAGAGTTTCGACTTTGAAGAAGATGAAGCTTCTGATGATGAAGATTTAGACCCTCTATATGACGAAGAAGATGACGAAGAAGATGAGGATGAAGGTGATGATGAAGAGGAAGAGGACCTAGAAGAGACAGAGAATTTAGGGTTCTTCGCTAGCTTGTTTGCCCGCTTCAGAAAAAATAAAGATCAAGAAGATGAAGAAGATGAAGATCACGACGAAGAAGACGAATTAGATTTAGGCGACGATGAAGAGATAGAAGAAGATATAGAAGATATAGATGAGGGCGAGGACAGTTCTGATGAAGAAGAGCTCGCTGCGTCAACTCTCGCTGATAGTACTGATAGTACTGAGAGTACTGATAATACTGATAATACTGACGATAGTGATCTAACTGAAGATCTAATAAGCTTCGATGATGAGGATTTGGAGTCTTCAGATGAAGAAGATGAAGATGAAGCTGAAGAGGCTTCAGATCTTGAAAGTTTCGAATTTACTCCGGCTGTTGAGCCTGTTGCTACAATTGATCCGACTGACGAGGTTACTGGTGACGACAAGGAATCTGAAGAGCTGGAAACAGTGAGTTTTGATGATATTTCTTTAGAGCCCAGCGATACTGAACCTGGTGATTCTGTTATAGAACTTGATAGCCAAACTGATGAGCTAGGCGAAATTGAATTTATAGATAGCGATGACGACGAAGTTATTGAAATTGTAGAAAGCCCCGAAGATTCTGGTAGAGAAAATGAAAGCAGTCCTTCACTAGGCAGCCTGGGCCTAGCTGATTCTTTCTTAACTGATGACAGTGACGAAGATGAAATTGAGGTAATTACTGATCAGGATGAAGTTGCGACTAAATTGGATCTGGCTGTTGCTTATCACGCCATGGAAGATCTTGAGGGCGCAAAAGAGATTCTGGATGAAGTGATTGCTGAAGGGAGTGAAGAGCAGGTTGCAGAAGCACGAAAGATGCTATATGAATGGGGTGCTTCATAAGTTCAGCTACTAGCAGGTCTGAGCATTTTCGAATAGCTCTTTGTATTGAATATCAAGGGAAGAACTTTAAAGGTTGGCAATCTCAAAGATCGTCTTCTGTCCCGACCGTCCAAGAAACTCTAGAATCAGCTTTATCGCAAGTAGCCGACCACCCTGTTCAAGTCTATTGTGCTGGACGAACAGACAGTGGTGTTCATGCAAGCTCACAAATAGTCCATTTTGAAACCTCTAGTGAACGACCCTTGAATGCATGGGTTCGGGGGGCTAATGCCTTGCTTCCAGGCTCAGTTGCTGTTCGTTGGGCAAAACAAGTTTCTAGTGATTTTCATGCTCGATTTTCTGCAAGGAGCAGGCGATATTGTTATGTGATCTATAACAATAGAGTACCCACTGCTTTACTTGATGGCATGGTTACCCAGCATTTTTATAGCTTAGATGAAGAGTTAATGCATGAAGCCGCACAGCACCTCTTAGGCGAATTGGATTTTAGCAGCTTCAGAGGGGCGGGTTGTCAATCAAATACGGCAATGCGAAATATCAGCAGCATAAGTGTGCGCAGATCGGGAGATTTTGTATTTCTAGATATTAAAGCAAATGCTTTTTTGCTTCATATGGTCAGGAATATAGTTGGAGCTTTGTTAGAAGTTGGGGAAGCTAGGCAAAAACCAGAATGGATCAAAGAGGTACTCTTAAAGAAAGATCGGCGCTTGGCTGGGGTAACGGCTAAGCCTGATGGTCTATACCTCGTTGAAGTTGAATATCCGGAACAATTTGAGATACCGATAAGTTCCTGGGTTTTCCCATTTTTAGAAAGCTCTTAAGCGCATAATTTGCTAGAATACAGCACTTGGTTTTGCTGACAGACAATAATGAATACTAATCGAACTCGAATTAAAATTTGCGGTATCACTCGAACTGAAGACGCTTTAATAGCTGTTTCACTTGGTGTGGATGCGCTTGGTTTAGTTTTTTATAAGCCCAGCCCAAGAGCAGTTTCAATATCACAAGCTCAGGAAATCGTTAACAGTCTTCCGGCTTTTATCAGTAAGGTGGGCCTGTTTGTGGATGCCGAAGCAAATGATGTAAAAGAGACGCTAGAGCAAGTTAACTTAGATTATTTGCAGTTTCATGGCGACGAGAATGAAGAGTACTGTGCTTCTTTCGGTAAGCCATATATTAAAGCCATCAGAGTTAAAAAAGACATCGATCTGTCTGCTAGTGTTGCATCGTATAAATCAGCATCTGGCCTTCTTTTAGATGCTTGGCACCCAAACCTTTTGGGTGGAACAGGTGAAGTTTTTGATTGGACTGTTCTTAAAGATTACAAGAATATGCAGTTTGATTTGATTCTTGCAGGAGGCTTGGATAGTGGAAATGTAGCAGAAGCTATTGACCTACTTAAACCCTATGCTGTCGATGTGAGTTCTGGAGTAGAAGTGAGTGCCGGAATAAAGTCAGCAGCTAAAATTCAAGATTTTGTAAAAGAGGTGAGTCGTGTCCGAACTTAGTCAGAAAAATTTATATGATGGCCCAGATGAGCATGGTCATTTTGGGATATATGGCGGAATTTTCGTTGGTGAAACACTTATGCCCGCTTTAGAAGAATTAAATAGTGTTTATGCCAAACTGAAAAATGACGAAACTTTCTGGGCTGAGTTCCATGATGACCTCGCTCACTATGTTGGACGACCCTCTCCGCTTTATCACGCTAAAAGCATGAGCGATGCTCTCGGTGGCGCTCAGGTTTACTTAAAACGAGAAGACCTTAATCATACCGGGGCTCATAAGATCAACAACACCATAGGCCAGGCTTTATTGGCAAAAGCGATGGGGAAAAAGCGCATTATTGCTGAAACGGGTGCTGGTCAGCATGGCGTTGCAACAGCCACTATCGCAGCACGACTAGGCTTAGAGTGTCATGTTTTTATGGGGTCTGAAGACACGCAACGACAAGCCGCTAACGTTTATCGAATGAAGATGCTTGGAGCAAATGTAGTTGAAGTTAGTTCTGGCTCAAAAACATTGAAAGATGCTATGAACGAGGCATTACGAGATTGGGCAACAAATGTTGATACCACTTATTATATTATTGGCACCGTAGCTGGTCCGCATCCCTATCCAATGTTAGTGCGAGATTTCCAAAGTGTCATAGGCACCGAGGCACGTGCGCAGTCTTTAGAGCAATTTGGACGCTTACCAGACTCTCTGGTAGCTTGTGTAGGTGGCGGATGCTATTGGGCTTTTTCACCCTTTCTTGCCAGACGAGTCTGTGCGTATGATTGGAGTAGAAGCAGGGGGCTATGGTTTATCTACAGGTCAACATGCTGCTCCACTAAGTTCTGGCAACCCTGGTGTCTTACATGGTAATCGAACATATTTAATGAATGATGAGAATGGACAAATACTTCATACGCATTCCATTTCAGCAGGCCTAGATTATCCCGGCGTAGGCCCAGAACATTCATGGTTAAAAGATATTAAGCGAGCGGAATACACTTCAGTTACTGATGATGAAGCGCTGGCAGCATTTAGATTTTTAGCTAGAAAAGAAGGTATTATTCCTGCCCTAGAATCCAGTCATGCTATTGCTTATGCAATGAATGTGGCTGGAGACTTACCTAAGGATCATATAATGATAATTAACCTCTCTGGTAGAGGAGATAAAGATATGCACACTGTGGCCCAACTCGATGGCATAGAGGTTTAAAAGGAATCTTTTTATATGAGTCGTTTGAAAAATTGTTTTGAAGAACTTGAAAAGCAAAACAAGAAAGCCTTAATCCCATACTTAACAGCTGGTGATCCCAATATAGAAACCACACTTGTGCTAATGCATGCCCTTGTTGATGCTGGAGCGAACATTATTGAGCTGGGTTTCCCCTTTAGTGATCCATCTTCAGACGGTCCTGTCATACAAAGAGCAGTGGAGCGCTCTCTAGACAAAAATACCAGCCTTAAAGATGTTTTCGATATTGTTAGTCGTTTTCGGCAAGATAATAATTCCACGCCTATTGTTTTGATGGGTTATCTTAACCCTATCGAGTGCATGGGGTATCAAGCCTTTGCTGATAAGGCTGTTGAGGTTGGTGTTGATGGTGTACTGATAGTTGATATGCCTCCGGAAGAGGCCCATGACTTATTGCAGGTAATTCATCGTTCTGAATTGGATTGTATTTTTCTAGTTGCGCCAACAACTACTGAAGAAAGAGCCAGAAGAATCTGCGAGTTAAGTTCGGGTTATGTTTATTACGTTTCTTTAAAAGGCGTAACCGGTGCTTCTCATATGGATATTGATTCTGTGAGCGCTAATGTTGCGGCCTTAAGGCAATACTCTTCTTTGCCAATAGGTATCGGCTTTGGAATTAAAGACGCAGAAACAGCCAGTAATCTTGGTGAAATTGCTGACGGTATTGTAGTAGGTAGTGCACTTGTAAACCTCATTGCTGAATTAAGTGATACTAAAACTTACACAAAGGAAGAATTAATCCAGCATATTGGTATAATTTCAGAGATGCGAAGCGCGTTAGATCAGCTTTAAGCCTCTTGCTTTTAAGCAAGATGCCATCTGAATTAGTAACCCTAATTTTGGCTAAGAATTATTTTGAGTAGAAAAAGGTTTTCTCTATGAGTAGTTGGATCGACAAAATCCTGCCTTCTAAAATTAAAACAGGTGTGGATGTAAAAAATCGAAATATCCCAGAAGGGCTTTGGAAAAAATGCCCGCGTTGTGAGGCTGTTCTTTACAGTGCCAACTTAAATGAAAACCTGGATATTTGCCCAAAATGTGATCACCATCTTCGGATTTCGGCTCGTCGCCGTTTAGATATTTTTCTCGATAAAGAAGGGCGAGTTGAGTTAGGTGAAGACATTGTTCCTGTTGATGTCCTTAAATTTAAAGACCTTAAGAAATATAAAGATCGACTTTCTGCAGCAACTAAGGCTACTGGAGAAAATGATGCCTTGGTTGCAATGAAAGGCAAATTAAAAGGCAGGGATGTCGTTGCAGTTGCTTTTGAGTTTAGTTTTATCGGTGGGTCAATGGGAGCTGTAGTCGGTCAGAAATTCGTCTTAGCCGTAAATAAATGTCTTGAACAAAATCTTCCTCTTGTTTGTTTTGCGACAAGTGGTGGGGCTCGCATGCAAGAAGCGCTTATTTCACTTATGCAAATGCCTAAAACTTCAGCGGCACTAGAGCGAATGAAGCAACAAGGCTTGTTGTACATTTCTGTTCTTGTCGACCCCGTCTATGGAGGTGTTTCTGCTAGTCTTGCCATATTAGGAGATGTAAACGTTGCGGAACCGAATGCTCTAATAGGCTTTGCCGGTCAAGATGTTATTAGACAGACAGTTAGAGAAAATTTACCGGAAGGTTTTCAGCGCTCAGAATTTTTATTAGATCATGGAGCTATAGATATGATCGTGCATCGTAAGGATATGCGAGATAAGTTAAGCTCTTTGATCAATAAATTTATGCATAGTTTTGGAACCGAAGCTGTTTAGAGTAGCAAGTAGCCAGCCTGATATATGAAAGACTTATCTGCCTGGTTAAGCTATCTAGAAAAACTGCACCCCAGCGAGATTGAACTTGGTCTTGACCGCGTTAAATCAGTAGCGGATAAGCTGAGTCTAGATTTTTCAAATAAAACCATAATAAGTGTTGCTGGAACTAACGGTAAAGGTTCTACAACCTGCTTTCTGGAAAGTTTGCTGCTCAAAACCGGTAAAAAGGTCGGTGTTTATCGATCTCCTCATTTACTGCGCTATAACGAAAGAGTAAGCCTGAATGGTGATGCTGTTTCTGATTATGCTCTATGTAATGCTTTTGCCAAGATCGAAGAAGCTCGTAATGAAGTTTCTCTGACTTACTTTGAATTTGGCACCTTAGCAGCCTTATTAATCTTCTCTGAGAATGATTTAGATTATCTTGTTTTAGAGGTGGGCTTAGGGGGGCGTTTGGATGCGGTGAATATTGTTGATTCAGATTTGGCAATCATAACCAATGTCGCTCTTGACCATATACAATGGCTTGGTGATACCCGTGAAAAAATTGCTTATGAAAAATCCGGCATAATGAGAGCTGATAAACTGGTTCTCTATGGCGAAAGCGATATCCCAAACTCAGTTATTCGCTATGCTAATCAAGTTGGCGCTAATCTATTAGTAAGAGATCAAGACTTTTATTCACAAACAAAGCTGGGGAAATGGCTTTGGTCGGGAATTGATCACTTTGGTCAGACACAAAACCTTGAAGTAAATTGTAAGAGAGGCAGTATGCTGGATTCATTTTCAGATAACGCTGCACTTGCGCTTCAAGCAATGCTTTTATTGGAAGAGAATTTCTACGAAAACGCAGAGGCTGATATTTCTGCTGCATTAAGCAATATTGAGATCCCTGGACGTTTTCAAGTAATTCAAAGAGGCTATACGCTTATTTTGGATGTGGCTCATAACCCTCATGCTATGGCCAAGCTTGCGAATAATATCAAACTTTGTTTTCCCGGCAGAAAGGTTCATGTTCTAGCAGCTATGTTAGCTGATAAAGATCATTTGAATTCTTTAAAATATCTGGCGCCAGTTGCAAGCAGCTGGTATGTTTCTAGTCTAGAAGGAAGCAGAGGCTCTGAGGCAAAAATGCTATATAATGAGCTGCAAAATATAGGGCAAAGTCGAGTATTTGCTTATAATTCTGTTGCACAAGCTTTTAAAGATATAGAGAGAACAATATCTTCTGAAGATGTGCTCTTGGTAACAGGATCTTTCTATACTGTCGCTGCTGTTTTGGAGTTGATTTGAGCGAAGCAATGAAACAAAGGCTGGTTGGGGCAATTGTCCTAGGTTGTCTTGCCATAATTTTTTTACCAATCTTATTGGATGGAGAAGGTGTAAGACCTCCAACAATGAATGCAAGCATCCCTGCTGCACCTTCTTTCCCTGAACCTCTTATAATTGACACTCAAAGACCAGTTTTGTCTGACAGCTCCGACGGCAGGCTGGGAAACACTCCAGATAGCAACATAGAAAATGATCAAAATGATTTATTGGATAAAGACACCCTTAGGGCTCCAGTTGAAGAGTTAGCTAGTGAGAACAGGGCTGTGGTGGAGCAAGGACCTTCGTTAGATTCTGAAGGCTTGCCTGAAGCTTGGAGCGTCCGTTTAGGGATTTTTGGTGAAGCTGAGAATGCTGAAAGTCTCACCACTAGGCTTCTGCAACAAAATTATAGAGCCTACAACAAAACTATGAGGGCACAGCAAGGTGAGCTTATTGCGGTTTTCGTCGGGCCTGTATTAAGTCTTGTCGAGGCGGAGTCGCTAAAAAAAGAGCTAGCGACCGAGTTTGATCTCGATGGTTTAATAGTAGACTTCAGTATTGATGGCGTTCAACCTTAACTAGGAAAGAATGTGACTGTTGAAGACATTACGATACTGATAGTTATATTTATCTCTTTGTTACTAGGACTTTGGCGAGGGCTCGTTAAGGAAGCCTTTTCATTAGCCTCTTGGGTCGCAGCGGTTTTTATTTCTACTTTTTTTGGTGGCTTGCTCGCAGATTTAATGATTAACCTGCTTGATAATGCTACCGTTCGAAGGGTTTTAGCCTCAGCTATTCTCTTTGTTCTGGTTATGTTTATTGGCACCTTGCTAGGGAACTTTATGTCCAAGCTTAGCAGCGCTGCAGGGCTTAAAGGTGTCGATAGAGTTCTCGGTTCAGTTTTCGGTATATTACGTGGTTTGATAATTGTACTAATTGCTTTGTTTATAACGACTCGTTTCGACTTTAGTCAAAGCTGGTATCAAGATTCTGTGCTGGTTCCTTATATGATGGTTCTAGTTGAAAATATTGAAACATTATTTGATTTTGGGCTGGAAACGCCAGCTGAAGAAGTCGCGGTTTAATTGTGTCTGATAGCTCTAAGCTAAGAGGTAAAGTATGTGTGGAATAGTCGGTGTCGTTGGTAAGTCCAATGTAAATCTGACCTTGTACGACAGTCTTACAGTGCTCCAGCATAGAGGGCAAGATGCGGCTGGTATTGTCACCAGTGATAATGGGAAATTAAATCTACGTAAAGATAATGGTTTGGTTAGAGACGTTTTTCGCACTAGCCATATGAAAAATTTAACTGGCAATATGGGGATCGGTCATGTTCGATACCCTACAGCAGGCAGTTCTGGACCTGCGCAAGCACAACCACTTTATGTTAACTCTCCGTATGGGATTAGTTTAGCTCATAATGGCAACCTCACTAACGCTAATGAACTTAGCGAGGATATTTTCAGAGATGATTTAAGGCATTTGAATACAGATTCTGATTCAGAAGTCCTATTGAATGTTTTTGCTCACGAGCTCCAGCAATTAAATAAATTTAAGCCTACAGCTGCTGACGTATTTACAGCCATAGAAGGAGTTCATAAGCGCTGCAGAGGGGCATATGCTGCAGTAGCGATGCTAGTTGGTTACGGTATTGTTGGGTTTAGAGATCGGCATGGCATACGACCTTTAGTCTTTGGTGAAAAGCGCACACGAAAAGGTATTGAGTATATGCTGGCCTCAGAGAGTGTAGCGCTGGACTCTCAAGGCTTTAAATTGATCAGAGACGTTGCTCCGGGTGAAGCCGTTTATATTGATCAAGAAGGTAATCTCGAAACCAAAGTGTGTGCTGAGGAAACCAGTCTTAATCCATGTATATTTGAGCATGTTTATTTTGCTAGACCTGATTCTTTGATGGATGGAGTTTCGGTGTACAAATCTCGTTTGAGAATGGGAGAAAAGTTAGCTGAAAAGATAAAAAGAGAGCGCCCTGATCACGATATTGATGTTGTTATTCCGATACCGGATACCAGTCGAACAGCTGCGGTTGAACTGGCTAATGCCTTAGGGCTTAAATTTCGAGAAGGCTTTGTAAAGAATCGTTATATTGGTCGAACTTTTATTATGCCTGGCCAAAGCCAACGTAAAAAATCTGTAAAGCAAAAACTAAACGCTATTCCTTTAGAGTTTCAAGATAAAAATGTCATGTTGGTGGACGATTCGATTGTGCGTGGGACCACATGCAGTCAGATTATTGAAATGGCTCGTGAAGCGGGTGCTCGTAAAGTTTATTTTTGTTCTGCAGCGCCGCCGGTTCGTTACCCTAACGTATATGGGATCGATATGCCTGCTGTCACTGAGCTAATTGCCCATAATAAAACCATTGAAGAAATTCAAAAGGAAATTGGCGCAGACTGGTTACTTTTCCAAGATCTTCAAGACCTAATTGACTCTTGTGCGGAAGGGAGTATTTTGCCCATGGATTTCGAATGTTCAGTGTTCAATAGTAAGTACATAACTTCGGATGTCACGCCTGATTATTTGATAGACCTTGAAAGGATTCGCAATGATCGAGCCAAGATTAGTAAAGTTAAAGAAAAAAAGGTCGCTTTGGCTAAACCAAAGGATGAGGAAATTATCGGTTTACATAACGATGAGTAATTGAACTTTTTCTTAATAGTCAAAATGTCAGAAATAAATTAAGAAAGCTGCAAATAATGCAAAAGAAAATAGAGGCCGCCGTCACTGAGATCTATCTAAAATTTTGTGATGGTTTAGAACGTCAAGGAATAGTAAGACTAAAAGGTGAAACGCCTATGCTTTACTATAAAAGAATTAAAACTTTAAAACCTTCATGGGAAAAGCTTGTTAAAGAAATTACAGAAACTTATATAGAGTTAGTATATGTTCAGCCTGATGCCATCAATAATTCAGAAAAAGTAAAACGAATGGCTAAGAAAGTTAAAGAATTTCGTTTGTTACTCTATTAAGCATTAAGCTTCAGGAAGAATGTTCTTTTAATCTACGTGATCTGCTGAGAGAAATTATGGAGAAGTTAATACCGCTAGGTCTGTATCGACACTATAAGGGCAAAGATTATAGCGTCCAAGGTTTTGCTAAGCACTCAGAAACTGAGGAGCTAATGGTGCTTTATACGCCTCTGTACGGCTCTGGAGGTTACTGGGTGAGACCCTTATCTATGTTTACTGAGTCCGTAGAATATCAAGGTCAAACTATCAGACGATACAAATACATCGATTCTGGAAATTTGGAAGCTTAGAATAGATCCAAAGCCTCTCAATTTAACTTGTTTCCCGCATCGCCAAACCTAAGAATAAGCCTGCAGTGCATGCTGGGTCTTAACTAGAGAATTTTTTTCTGTTCTCTTCAGTTTTTATATAAGGGGGGTAAGGAATATGAAGGTTTATCTTTTTTTTCCTGAGGCACTTCTTTTTTATTGAGCTGATTGATTTTGCTCAAAAGACTTTTTGAATCAAAGTTCCCAGTATCACCATTTGTGCCATAAAGAATACTCTCAAGTTCAGCAATAATATTTTGGGTCTCAGCATCTGTTATGTACTGTTTAAGTTTTTCTAAACTTTGTATTGTTTGATCCTGATAGTAAGTTCTAGCCCAGCTAAGAAGAGTTTGTCTAATTTTTGCTAAGTCATTTTCCTGGCAAGCGAATTTGAAAACACCAAAAGCCGAAGCAGTGCTTACACTGGTTTTAGAGTTTGTATTTTTTTTCAGAGTATTTTTTGCAGATTTATTAGAATTTGAAGTTTCTAGTAATAATGATCTACTTTTGAGCCACAAGCTGGTGGTGATTATGCAAGCAAAGGCTAGCAATGCACTAAGGGTTTGCCAATAAATGTTTGTGGGCGAAATGTCTGCGCTTATATCTGTAGCTTGAGCGATATTGATGTTAGAGCTGGTACTCCCAGGAGATACATTTGAGGAGTTATTAATAGTCGAATCAAGGGTGCCGGCAATTGTTAAAGTGCGTTGTGGCAGTCTGGCATATTCGAGAGTATCAGTATTAGTATTCCACCAAGGAAGTACAATTTCAGGGATTGTAAAATCTCCAGCTTCGGAAGCTACAATAGCCGTACCTTGAGAACGAACCCCGATTACGCCATCTTGTGTGGCCATGTCTTCTCGATTGGCTTGGTCTGGATAAAATTTTAGGCCTTCGGTTTCTTCATACACTATATTGGGTATAAGTGAGCTGCTTAAGCCTTCTGCTTCAATTCTTAGGTTGCGAGTTACTGCATCACCAATTTCAATATTTTGTAGGTCATTGCTCCAGCTTTCTTCAAGCTCTAGCTTGCTTGAAGGTAACCAAGTGGCATTGGGAGGAAAGCTGGCAGGCTTACTTTTTACTGCAATATTATGTTCCTCGCCTTGTAAACTGACGATACGTCCTCCAGATGTTCGACTTGAGAATATTCCTCCTACTCGTCGGCGGCCAACAGTGGCATTAAAACTAATCGGCTTGATACTCAATGTGCCGCTACTTTGTGGATATATCAAAAAGCGTCGTTCAATTACGTTGTAACGCAAGCCATTAATAATTTCTTGGTAGCTGCTGTCATTTCCAAGCTGTTGTATAACTGCTCCTTCAGCCTCAGGATTACCTAGTTGAGCGCCTTGATCAAAAGGCGAAGAGAAGTAAATCCGAACGGTATATAAAATCTCTTCTTGGACATACACACTTTCCTTATCAAGTGTTGTTGTAAGAAAAAAATCTTCATTATTACCAGAAGTTTGCGCAAGATCAGAAACCTCAATAGCAATGGGTTGGGTAGTTTGTGCTCCAATACGGAAAGCGGGGATTGTGATTGAACCAGTAGTTTTAGCTCGCAAAGAAATACGATACTCATTCCATGATTCGGAAACGTTATTAATAATGGTGAAAGAAGAGCTCCTAGACATTCCTAGCTGTTCAAAACTTTGATCGAGTGCTCCTAATGCCGGTAAATCAGTACCAAGTTCAGAGTTCATTCGTATCGTAAGAATAAATACATCATTCAATGAAACTTCTGTTCTATCAACATAGGCGCTTAAAGGAGGTTCTTGCGCCATACTTGAAAAGGGTAGAAACAATAAAAACAAAATAATTATACGAGTTACCATGTCTGTCCTTGATCTGTGTTTTCGAACATTCTCGGTGATTGTAATTGTTGGTACAGCAGTTGTTGAGTTTGATAACGAAACTTATTTCTTAGCAGCTCACCCGGGTCATCTTCTATTCGCCCAAGCCATTGTTGCATAGCTTGATCTTCCTCGCTCTCGCCTTGGTCGGCTATGCTTTGCTCTTCAGAAGGTTCACTTTCTTCCTCATTTTCAGCTTCTTGTCCTGCATCCGAATCGGTGCTTTCTGATTGCTGTTGTTCTTCAGAATTTTGTTCAGAGTTTTCTTCTTCCTGTTCGCTTTGTTCGGCAGATTGATCTTGATTCTGCTGCTCTGACTCTGTTTGCTCGTTCTCACTTTCTTGTTCGTCTTCAGAGCCTTCTCGCTCTTGTTCTTGCTGGTTTTGGGTTAACTCTTCTTGTTCCTGCTGTTCTTCTAATAGTTTCTGAACAATGTCTCGATTTAGGATGGCATCCGTATGGTTAGCTTGCTGTGCAATAACTTCGTCATAAGTGCTAATTGCGTCTTCATATCGATTGAGTTTGGCAAGCGTGTTAGCTTTGTTGTAGGTGGCATCGATTCCTTCTAACTGATTGAACTCTGCTAAGGCTGCTTCATAATTTCCATTTTTATAGTTTGCTGCAGCTCGCCAGCTGTTGTCTTCAAATAGTTGAGCGGCGTCATCAAAGTTTTCTGAAGTGAATTCTTTACTGCCTTGTTGATTTTTGTTTTCCCATAAGTCTTTCCATTCAAGAGCGTAAGCTTGTCGATCTGGTGCAATAATAACTAAGAGAGCTAAACTTAATAACCAACCACGCCGAAAAGCTAAGGCTGCGAAAGGAAGAACGAGCAATAAAAGCCATGGGCCAGCTTCTGCCCAAGTATCAAACTCTTGTTCGGCATCACGTAAGTTTTGGTTTTCTTCAAAGAAATTTTTGTCCATTAAAAAATTGATGTCGTCATCCGTAAGCACCATGTCGGTATAACGGCCATCAACTGAAGAGCTGAGTTCAAGGAGTAATTCCCGATTTAACTTAGGAACGACAATGGCATTATTATTGTCTCTTAAAAATCCTTCTCGAGTAGGGATGGGTGCACCTTCTTCAGTTCCAACTCCTAGAACGAGTAAACGATGATTAGTAGTGCTTAGAATATTCTGGATCGCATTAATATCGGTATTATTGATACCATCGCTGATCAACATAATACTGGCTTGACTAAGTTGAGCGTTGTTTAAAAGCTCTACTGCTAGGCTAATGGCCGCTTCAGGTTTGCTTCCCAACACCGGCATGATCCCGGGTTCAAGAGCTGAAACCATATTGCTGATAGTAGCAATATCATCAGTTAAAGGAGTAACTATATGAGCACTTCCAGCATAAACTACTAAAGCTGTCTGGCCTTCATCTTTTCTACTATTAAGGATATCAAGAAGCTTTCGTTTAGAGCGAGTTAAACGGTTAGGGTTAAGGTCAGTAGAGTTCATTGATAAAGAAAGGTCTTGGACAAGAACCATTGCATCCTCACGTTCTTGGACTGGAGCTGGGATTTTTTCCCATACAGGGCCTGCTAAAGCCACTAAAGAGAGAACCCAGATTATTAAAAGACCATAAAGAGGAAGGTTTTGTCTTGAGCGAACCTTGTTCTCTAATAAGAAAGGCAACAAGCTAGGGTCAATTGCTTTGCTCCAGTTTGTGTTTTTACTGTTCTGGAAGCTTAAAGTTGCCACAATCAAGGCAGCAGGGATTAAACCCAAAAAAAATAGGGGCCTGAGGAAATGGAAATTTTCAACAATAGTTGGAACGGCTTCCATCTAACTATCACCACTTAGGTATGATTCAGAACTATATCTAGTGTCTTCCGAGCTTTTTTTCCAGGGCAGAGGAAGGGATATTTTCGCGAGACCTATTAAAAAACTCAATACTAAGCAGATTCCTAGAGGCCAATAAAAAAGTGCGATAGTGGGCCAAAAGGTTTCCTCTTCTAGATCTACAGGTTCAAGTTCATCTAAAACGGCATAAATTTGTTCCAGTTCATCAATATCTCTGGCTCGAAAATATCGTCCTCCAGAATTGACTGCTATTTCGGTGAGTGTATCCTCATCAAGGTCTGCAGAGGCGCTGACAGCACGAGAGTTAAAAACAGCAGATCGTGCAGAGCTTTCTGCGCCAATGCCAATGGTATAAATTCTAATACCTTCACGAGCTGCTAATTCACCGGCTTGAAGCGGTGAGACTTGCCCAGCATTATTAACTCCATCCGTAAGCAAAATTAATATCCTGCTAGTTTCAGGTCTCTCACGTAAATGGCGGACACCCAAACCAATCGCATCGCCAATTGCGGTTGCATTTTCTTCAATAATTCCGATTTGGGCTTCTTCGAGAAGAATACCGACGGTATCTCTATCGAAGGTTAAAGGCGCTTGAGTGTAGGCTCTGGCAGCAAAAAGTATTAAACCGAGGCGGTCACCGGAGCGTCTCTCGACAAAGTCGCCGACTACTGACTTTACGACTTCAAGGCGTGTAGAGCTAAGCCCTTGTAGTTGAATATCTTGAGCTTCCATACTGCCAGAAATATCAACAGCAAGCATAAGGTCGCGCCCAGTTGTAGGCAGCTTAACCGGATCGCCAATCCATTGCGGTCGACTGGCGGCGATAAGCAATAAAATCCAACAAAAAATTGCCAATAATGAAAGAATAAAACTGCGTGAAGCAAGTCTTGGGTTTAGAGCGACAACTGACTTTAAAGAAGTAAAAAAAGGAACAAAAAGGGGAGCTTCACTTATTTCTGCCCGAGGCATCAAACGGTTAATTAAAAAAGGTAAGGGTAAGAATATAAAGACCCATGGCCATTCGAAATTAATCATGGACTGGCCTTTGCTTATTTACATTTGTATGAGCATGATTGGAAGGAGATTCATTGGGCTTATCTGCTTTATATTGTGCACTTATCCATTGTTTTGAGACTAAATAAAGAGCGTCAATCTCTCCCTCAAAAATGGGTCTATATTGCCCTTCCGCAAGAACTTTTCCTGCCCCTGAAGAAAAATCGATGCCACCATAAGATTGATCCAGGTAATCAAGCCATGCTTTTCCACTAAGCCTTGCGACTGATTCAGAACCAGATTTGTTCATGTGTAAGGCAACCCGAGTCAATACCGAGTTAACTGCATAGAGATAAGTTAAACCAGCCTTGTTCTTGGTAGCATCGTCTACGTCCTGTAGAGTTAATGTTTCAGTTTTATAGTTATTAAGAGCTTGATCTAATTGCTCTATGGCGATGCGCAGTCGATTTCTCAGAAGCCATTTTTTAGCTGCATTCAAAACTAAGCAGGTGAAGGCTACGATTAAGAGGATTATTAAGATCCACCAGCCGGGCGCAAGTGGCCAAATGCCTACAGCTTCAGGCAAATGAATATCTGCTAATTGGCTTAACGGGTCTTCAGATTCCACGATTCTAACTGCTCCAAAACAAGTTGGTCTGTTCTTATGCTTATTAAAGGGACTTTGATGTTGTTTAGATCACTTTTTAGCTGCTTAAATTTTGTTGTAAAAGCAGATTGATAGGATGCTCGCACTGAAGCTGAATAGGTATCGATGGTATCGAGCTCATCACCATTAGTGATGCTATAAAGGCCCGGACGGGGAAGTTCTGCTTCTAAGCTGTCATATATAAAAATACAACTTAGGTTATTGTGTAAAGAGAGCTGTTGGATATACTGCAAACAAACTTCATCCATCTCACTAAAATCACTAATAAGGTAGATCGTAGATCCGGGGCGTGCTATTTGGTATATGTGCTTTAGAGAATCTCGCAAACTAGAGTGTGAATTATTGTCGGTTTGTTCCTTGTTGGGTTTGTGCTGTTCTAGAAGTTGATAGTTGTAGTCAGCTAAAAGGCTTAGAAAATGCAAGGCAGAACGTTTGCCTCTTCTAGGTTTAACCAGCTCGGACTGATTATCCGAATAGACGACACCCCCGACACGATCTCCATTGTCTACAGTCATCCAACATAAGATAGCAGCGACTTCTGCAGCAACAACTGACTTAAAGCTTACTTTGCTACCAAAATACATGTGATGGCTTTGGTCAATGCCTATAATTACCGGTCGTTCGCGCTCCTCACGGAAGATTTTAGTAAAAGGCCTGCCTGTTCTAGCAGTGACACGCCAATCAATGCTGCGGATATCATCTCCGGCTTGGTAAGCCCTGTGCTCTTCAAAGTCGACTCCACGACCCTTGGCTTTAGATAGATGTGAGCCAGACATGCCTAATCTTGATTTTGATTGCTGGTGTAACTCAAGAGCTTTGGCTACATGGCGTTGATCAAGTAATTGCCCCAAACTGAGAGAGGCACCACGACAGCGGAACTGGTCTGTTTGAAGATTTAATTGGCGCTTACGAGACATTATCTGGTCTTAAATTACGCTGAAGGAACCAGATGGAGAATTTTATTAAGTACTGTATCGGCATCCACGCCTGCAGCTTCAGCTTCAAAGCTGACCAGTACCCTGTGCCGAAGGACGTCATGAAAAATTTCTTGAACATCTTCAGGGCTGACAAAATCTTTACCTTTAAGCCAAGCGTGAGCTCTTGCACAGATATCTAGCGCTATTGTACCTCGAGGACTGGCACCATAATCTATCCATTTTGCTAACTCTTCACTATAAGGACTAGGGTTTCGGGTCGCCATAATTAATTGTAGAATATATTCTTCTACAGCTTCAGCCATATGCAGATTAAGAACTGCTTGGCGTGCTTCAAATAAAGCTTTTTGTGGGACGATGTTTGGAGGTTCCGGATTAATATGTTTGGCTTCATCGCGCACTAGATGAAGTATCTTACGTTCAGATTCGGTGTCGGGATAAGCGACAGTAACATGCATCAAAAATCTATCTAGTTGAGCCTCTGGAAGAGGGTAAGTGCCTTCTTGTTCGATGGGGTTCTGAGTTGCCATAACCAGAAATAATTCAGGCAGTTGAAAAGTTTCTCTACCGACGCTGACTTGATGTTCAGCCATTGCCTCTAAAAGAGCAGATTGAACTTTAGCTGGGGCCCGATTGATTTCATCTGCTAGCACTAGATTATGGAAAATAGGTCCTTGCTGGAAAGTAAAACTGCCATCTTCAGGGCGATAAATCTCAGTGCCTGTAATATCGCTTGGTAGTAAGTCGGGAGTGAACTGGATTCGATGGAAATCGCCCTCAATAGCCTCAGATAAGTTTTTGATGGCTTTGGTTTTGGCCAGACCAGGCGCTCCTTCTACTAAAAGATGCCCGTCTGCTAATAAGGCTATTAATAGGCGGTCTACGAGTTTCTCTTGGCCAATAATTTGTTGAGAAAGCCAATCTCTTAAAGCTGCAATCATTTCTTTTTGAGGCATAATAAAATCTCTACTGCTTGTTGAATGACTATTATTTTACAGTCTGACTAGATAAGCTGGGTATAATACATCAAAGGCACATAAAAGGCCTGATTGCATTGACTGCTGTAGTTATTATTTATGGGGTCAGGAAGCCTTTTATTCAACCACTATATTATGGAGAAAATATGGAGCGATCCTACCTTGTATAAAGTCTTTCGAAGTTTATTTTTTCTTTTTTCGGCTGAGCTTTCTCATAGTCTCGCGCTTAATAGTCTTAAGTTGCTTTCATTGTGTGGGTTAAGCCGCTTACTGGCTATTAATCCTAAGTCTCAAGCTGTAGAGGTTTTTGGTTTGCAATTTAGCAATCCTGTGGGTTTGGCTGCTGGCCTTGATAAGAATGCAGATTACATTGATGCCTTAGGGGCTTTGGGTTTCGGTTTTATAGAAGTAGGGACAGTGACGCCTAAACCACAAGATGGTAACGCTTTGCCGCGTTTATTCAGGTTGGAAAAAGAACAAGCAATTATTAATCGTATGGGCTTTAACAATAAAGGTGTTGCTCATTTAGTTAAGCGTTTGCAAAACCGAAAGTATACCGGTTTGGTTGGTGTCAATATTGGTAAAAATTTAACGACACCAGTTGAAGAAGCGGCCTCTGATTATCTTTATTGCTTGCGAGAAGTGTATGCGTTAGCCGACTATATTGTTGTGAATTTATCTTCACCAAACACGCCAGGTTTAAGAACGCTTCAATATGGGCTAGAGCTTGACAAGCTTCTTAACTTACTAAAAACAGAACAAGGCCTTTTGCAGCAGCAACATCATCGTTATGTTCCTTTGCTTCTAAAAATAGCGCCTGATCTAAACGAAAAAGAATGTGAGGATATAGCTCAATCCTTGTTGGAGAATGACTTCGATGGTGTGATTGCCACTAACACCACTATTGAGCGTAAAGACGTACAAGAATCTCGATATAAAGAAGAGTTAGGCGGTTTAAGTGGTGCCCCCTTGGCAAGACAGTCGACAGTAGTCATCGAACATTTTCATAAGTTTCTACAAAATAAGATTCCTATTATTGGAGTAGGAGGTATACATGATGTTGCATCCGCTTCAGCAAAGTTTTCTGCAGGAGCAAGTCTGGTCCAACTATACACTGGCTTCATTTATGAGGGGCCAGCTCTGATAGCAGATGCTATTCAGGCAGCTAAAGAGTCAGGCTCTTGAAAACTGTTAAGCTTTATACAACCTTGGGTTGTCATTTATGTGAGATCGCGCATGAAATGCTTAAGACTATTGGATCTGAAGATTTGCTTATTCAAACAGTGGAGATTAGTGATTCTGAAGATTTGATAGAAACTTATGGGGTAAGAATTCCAGTGCTGAAGCTTGAGGGAACTGAGCAAGAACTAGGATGGCCTTTTACTCAAGAAGAGTTGTTGGCTTTCCTGAGGTAGTAGAAAGTTTGTAGAAAATTAGGTGAAAGTTAGTAGAAAGCTAGTAGCAATTAGTAATAATTAGTAACTATAAGTAACTATAAGGCTGTTTTTTTATTGATTTGCTTGATTTAAACCGCAATTGTTTTATCTAACTTGCTTTTAATAATTTGCCTTAACTTACTTACTAACTTAGTCAAATCCACCAACGAGTTTTCTAAACGATTTTGATGTGCCAAGGCTCATAGCGGACACCATATTGATTGGTGTCGGTATAGCGAATATCGATATAGCCAGGCCTCACCAT
>CBFIHS010000018.1:0-36932 GCA_965662565.1 Pseudohongiellaceae bacterium
CAATATAGTATATCTCGCACGGGAGTTTCAGGGTAAATTGTCTCGGCTTGCCTTATTTAATTTCATTTTATTAATTGAGCCTATATAGATGGTGTCAACCAGCCCTTCAAGTAAGTCAGTAAACGCTTTTCCAAACTTAAGTTCTGATGAAAAGTAGAAAAACTAAAGGCCATAGCCTTTTTCAGCTATTCAGTAAGATGCTGCCTCAACTAGGCGGGAACGAGTAACTAGTGTTCGTTTTTGCATTGTTTTAGGCATAAGAGCTGCCTATTTGAAAATGGCGAGATTACAGCAGAAATATTGACCATGGTTAATTAATAAGAATACGCCCTACTTTTCAGCAGAAGATTATCTCAATGAATGCTAAAAAGGGTATAATCTCCAGCCTCCAGAAACGGCTTTTTGAACCTTCTTTGAAACATAAGAAGATCTGCTCAAAAACCTGATTCCTATGCAGGAGCCCCTTATATCAATGAAATGGGCTTTCACAACTGCAAAGGCTGGAGCAAATTATTCAATAAAATCTAATAATTAGTGACGATCAATGATTAATAATTCTCATGCTTTATTTATTTCACATGGCGGCGGGCCTATGCCCTTGTTGGAGCAGGATGTTCATCACCTTGAGATGGTCTCGTGTCTAAAGGAAATTTCATCGAGTATAGAAAAACCTTCTGCAATTATTTTGATCAGTGGTCATTGGGAAGAAAACATTCCAACCATAACTTACGGCAAAAACCCTCCACTGATATATGATTACTATGGTTTCCCTGAAGAAACTTATAGCATTCAATACCCTTGTCCCGGTAATCCAGACCTTGCGGAGCAAGTTCATCAATCTTTAGAGGATGCTGGAATAGAATCAAAACTAGATGCTCAACGTGGTTACGATCATGGCGTTTTTGTACCTCTAAAAATAATGTATCCACACGCAGATATTCCTTGTATTGAAATCTCTCTTTTAAACAGTCTTGATCCAGACGCTCATATCAAAGTCGGTCAAGCTTTTCAGAATTTGGATTATGATAATTTACTGATTATTGGTTCAGGTTTTTCTTTTCATAATATGAAAGCAATGCAGCCTCCTACTACGAATGAAACCCTGGAAAATAATCAAGCCTTTGAAAACTGGTTGATCGAAACCTGTTCTAGTGATGCTCTCAGCGAAGACGAGAGAACTCAAAGATTGATCAATTGGGCTATAGCTCCAGGCGGACGGTTTTGTCACCCTCGTGAAGAACACTTATTGCCCTTACATGTTTGCTATGGGGCTGCAGGCCAAAACTGTAGTAAGGTTTTTGAATTAGAAATTCTCGAGAAAAAATGTAGCATGTATCTTTGGGAGTAACTCAAGAAAATTTCAATATGACTACTTACTGTGAAGCCTCAATTGGACATCCTTATCATGAGCCGTATCATGATGAAGAGTACGGTTTCCCAATCAATGATGATAACCTTTTATTTGAAAGGCTGATCCTTGAGATCAATCAAGCCGGTCTTTCCTGGCTCACTATATTAAAAAAGAAAGAAGGTTTTCGGGCTGCCTTCAAAAATTTTGATGTGAAAAACGTCGCTAGCTTTTCTGAAAAAGATAGAGCTCGTTTACTTTCTGATCCATCAATAATTCGTAACCGCTTGAAAGTAAACGCCGCAATAGAAAATGCCAAAACCATACTCGAACTGCAAAAACAATTCGGTTCATTTCATAGCTGGCTAAATCATCATCACCCCTTACCAAAAGAAGACTGGGTAAAGTTATTTAAGAAAACTTTTAAGTTTACTGGAGGAGAAATTACTGGGGAATTTCTTATGAGTACTGGTTATTTAGAAGGAGCACATCATAAAGACTGCCCTATTTACAAAAAAATTCAAAAACTGAATCCCCCTTGGATGCAAAGCTTAAATAAAAAGTAAGCCTCTTAATATTCCAACTTAAAAAGCATTTCATCTAAAGTTGGTTGCCAAGCGAATTTTTCCAAGTTTACTCGATTTTTAATAACGGCTACCCCTTCTTCTTGCAGCAAGGCCGTTTGCTTTTGCGCAGCTGAGGTTTTCGCCTTGAAAGCCAACTGCCCATTGGAGCGTAAGACTCTATACCAGGGAACCTGCATTTCCTTTGGAGCATAAGCCATACATTTACCGACTAATCTGGCTCGTCCAGGTAATCCCGCTAAATCAGCGATTTGCCCGTAACTTGCTACTTTACCCGATGGAATTGCTAAGACTGTTAGCCAAATATGCTCATGATTACTTGTGATTTTAGGCATGGAACTGAAACTCTTTAAGTGCCTTTACGTTATTTTTGGTTTAGCTTACTAAACCTCTTCACTGTGATCGCCCCAAATAAATCCGATTGGATTCTTCGCAACTTCTTGCTCATCTCCGTCTTCTTCATCTAAAGCTACAGCGTAACAAACTAATTGAATGGTATCTTGGTGCGCAAGCATAGAGCAGGGAATATTTTCTCCCATTGTGCCTTCGATTCGAATGCCATCAAAACTAACTTGCGCCAGATTGCTAACCTGAACTTGAACCCCTCCATGCAAAATGGCAACAATTGCGGGACGAAATTTCTCTGGTAGTTGTTCGCTCCAAGCTTTGGCTTCTTCAGCCAAGGCTTCTAACAAAACGCCAGCACTTCGGTATTTATTCTGATCTTCCTCCGAAAAATAATTTTCTGTTGCTTTGAGCTTTTTCTTATCTTTATTAGGAGTGGTAAATCCAGGAACCTGAACCATTCGACGCGGCAAATAATTTATTTGCGGTTGATAGCTAGCAAGATCAGTTTTTTTATCTTTATCAACCATTGCTATTTCTCTTTTATTATTTATTTTGGATTGAAGCTTTTATTTTATAACCTACTCGAACTAACTGCTGTCTCTCTCTAGTTCCTTTTCTAAACAGTTTTGCAGTTCCAATTTTACTTCAGCGAGAAAGTCATCAATCGAATCTTCTGCTGGCAATAAGCGAATGTCATGAAGCTGAACAAGATTGTGCATCCTAGGTTGCGGGCTAAAATCTGGCCTCAAAACTATGACCTGTATGTTCTGAATTCCCAAAGCAATCCAAGTAACTGCAATTCCAACGAAAGCCGCTCTTTTAACAGAAATTGTGCTCGCTGCTCTTAACTGCCAAGTCAAAAGCCAAGCGAAAAAGATGGCACTAAAGATGCCCATAATAATGTTCGCGGTGGCCCAGCTTGTGAAAAAATAACTGATCTCTGAAGTAAACTCTTTTACAAAAAGAAAACCCATAAAGGCAAGACTGGCAATGCTTAGCTGTAATGGGAAACGCCAACTGTGATGGAAAATTCGAGACACCACACTCATGATTCCAGCTAAAATAAGAGGGTATCCAAAAAAATCTATTTGCCTATAGTTTCGTACCTGATTAATTAAAATTTCATTCCAATCATTAATAACGGAACTCTGTTGGTAAGCAAAATAATAGTCGACTAGGAAATAGGTAAAAATAAAGGCAATGCCAACCGCAATGTGTGAACAAATTTCTGACACCCTATGCGTTCTTGCAATAATCAGTGTGGGTTCAACGACTGAGTCAGCCGCATGCATCTCTAGATGTGTTCGACCAATATTTACAGTGATTGGAACCCCTAAGGAATGTTGGCCTTGTTCAAGTTTTTCTTTGCCAATCCAAGTACCGTTTTCTTCGACAAGGCTTTTAATCTGATAGCCATTCTCATCAGCATATAATTCAAGATGATGTGCGGAGACCGTTTCATCAGCAATGATTAAATCATTGTCATACGCTCTGCCAATTCGAAAAGGAAATTTATCCATGCGATGAAAAACCGGCTGGCTTCTTCCACCTTTTGATACTCGAATTATGAGGGGTTCCATTCTAACTCCCCCAAAAATTTCTTAAGCAGCGACAAGCCGTTATCTAAGGTAACCGTTGAAAAATCCATGGTGAAAATTGCACCTTCTTTTTCATGACCTACCAATGTGACCAAGACCATAAAATCGGTTAACTCTGGATAATCTTTGTATGGTCGAGCACAAATGTTCGCTTTGAAATCTTGCTCAGACACCTTAATGAATCGAGTTGAGCAAGAAAAGTTTCCAACGTCTTCTTCTGTCGGCCGAGAAGGAAATCTGCTGCGGCTACTACGACTGTAATATTGATAGAACTCGGTAGGTGTTAATTGCTCAGAGTCTAGCCAATAAAACTCATAAGAAAATGCGCCTGCTTTGAGTTTTTCGGAAAGATAAATGGAGTCCTGACCTTTACACATCGAAGCGTTTACAGTGTAACGTGTCGCCCCTTCTTCAAACTGATTATCACTCCAGCAATCCAGTCGATTGAAAACTCGTCCAGGCACAGATAGTTTGCCAAGTGTAATGTTGCGCCACTCGCTACTAAGAATCTCATCGACTAGCCATTGTTGATTTTCAATCAGTTGATTGCTGATACTGCTGGCTAAATCAGTTTCAGGTCGGAAGTTAGTTGCCTGAGCTTGTGTCAGCAAATCATCTAGATAAGCCGCTGGCACCAAATAACCCACGGCTTCACCGCTAGTCGCGACATTTACACCCACGACATTGCCATCTCGATCGAGGGTTGGGCCTCCGCTCATTCCAGGGTTAATGTTGCCACTAAAATGAATTTTTTCGTAAAGAGAGTTTTCCAAGAGACCATTAGCTGTACCGCCAACAATCGCGAGTTCTAAAGCTAAAGGGTGCCCAAGGGAATAAAGCGATACACCATTCTCTGGCAAGCTCGTGGTTCTCAGAGGAAAACCTAGGCTTTCATCGGCCAAGAGCAAGGCCAAATCGTGAACCACATCGACAGCAATAACGGTTAAAGGCCCTCTTCTGCCATCAACGCTTTCCCATTCCAGTTTGTAACGATTTGGCTCGTTCACTGCGCCTGATACAACATGATAATTCGAAGCCAGTATGTCGGCACGACCTGTAACGAAACCTGTACCAACAGATGCTTTGTTTTCACTGCCGGGAGTGACAACTTCTACTCGAAAAACAGAGCGTTCAAATGTTGAGTAAAGTTGCTGGGCAACATCCTGCCCCACTGCAGCACTTGCTGTAGTGATAAGCAGTAGAAAAGTAGTAAATAGCGAGACTAGTTTGTGTTTTTGCACAAGCACCACCTAATTAGAGTATGACAGAGAATAAACACACGTCTGGTATTAGTCCAGCTCAATGCTGTGCTTCCTTCATTCCTATATTTTTGAGATAGTTAGCTCCGTTTAGAAAAATACTAATAACAATTTTCGAGAAAACCACCATGAAAAATCGTATAGCTCATCATGCCTTGGCTTTAGTTTTAATAGGCATTAGTAACCTTGACTTTGCTGCTGAGAGTTCACCCGACCCGCTTGCCAATCCACCCTCTCCGGCTTTTACTGGTCAAACTGCTGCCCCGCAAGCTACTTCCACCGCAATCTCAATGGACGTTTTACTCTCAGACATTCAAGGTTCAAGAGCGATAGAAGCCCTGCCGGATGGCAGCATCCTAGTGGCTGAAGGCTCTGGTAAGGTACGAATCATCACGGCAACTGGTTCAGTCTCTGAAGCTATCGACAATATGCCCCCGCTTCGTTCTGGCAGCGGTCGCAAGCTATTAGATGTTGAACAAGACGACAATTTCGCCAACAACCGTCAGCTTTATTTCACCTATGAGGCCGATGCTGCAGACGGCAGCGATGAAGCCATAGGACAAGTTGCCAGCGCAAGGCTCTCAGATGATATGAGTCGCTTGGAAGATATAAAAATTCTTGGCAATTTCCCTGGCCGTCGCTTGGCCTCTACCCAAGATGGAAAACTCTTCATCACTACCACTGGTATCCGGGACTCACGTCCTCAAGTTCAAGATTTAACGCAATACGCCGGCAAAGTACTCAGGATCAATAATGATGGCTCAGTGCCGGACGACAACCCTTTCATCGGCATCCCCAACATCTTGCCTGAAATTTATGCCATTGGGCATCGAGACCAAGATGGCATTACTCTGCATTCCGAAACCGGTGAATTATGGACGGTTGAGCATGGTCCAATGGGTGGCGATGAACTCAACATTATTCGTGCCGGAGAAAATTCAGGCTGGCCTTACATTACTTATGGCAAAAATTACGATGGCACTGAAATTGGCCCTTCTGCTTGGGATGAAATTTCCCAGCCTTTGTATTACTGGTTTCCATCAATAGCTCCTTCTGGACTGATTCAAGTTCAGAATGACTTGTTCCCGGGATGGCAAGATAATTTACTGCTTGGCGCCTTAAGTAATAGCCAAGGCCATTTTTTAATTCGTTTGGTCCTTGATGGCGAACAAGTAATCGCTGAAGAGCACTTGTTGGTTGATTATGATCGTCGCATCAGGGATGTAACGGAAGGCCCGGACGGGTCCATTTACCTCTTAACGGACTCAGAAGACAATGCTGATGCTGGTCGTCAATTCTCTGGGGAAGTTCTGAGAATTCAACCAGATAGTTAAGGCTTAAGAGCTGTCAGTAGATCTCGAATCTATTTGATCTGGCAAAGCGTATAGCTTGGTACCAAGCCTCACTATTTCAATTAAGTCGATAGTCTTTGATAGACGTATCGATATAAGGTAATTTGATGGTTAACTCGTTAGGTTTAAAGTTAGTTATGAAATCTGAATGTAAGTAAATGGCTGTTTAAATCATGTTTGGTTGCGCAAAATTTTTAAGGTTTTTTTTCTGCCTATTCATTTTAGCCCTATTCAGCAATGAGCTTTTAAGTGCCGAAGATGCACCTGCTGGCGACCTAGGTGCTGCAAATGAACCTAGCTCTGTTAACACAACGGAAGATTCGAGTAGTGCTGAGGCAGAAGAAAAAGCTGAAGAGCCGCAAGATGATGATTTCATTCCTACTGCACAAATTTCCGAAGATCTTTCTGTGTCATTTCCGGTTGATATTTAAGGACGCACTATGAAACAACAAGGCCTCGTTTCCGATTTTGTTTATCAGGTTTTTGCTCTGATTATTTCGGTGATCATTGTTCATGCCGTTTATGTTGCGGTGATTCGCCCGAACGCCGAAGTAATTATTGCCCAGCAGGTCGCGCTGCAAGAAGCCGACCCGGATTACGTGCAAGAACGTTCACTCTACGTCGTCATGCGAGACTTCGAACAAGAAGCTTGTCTCATTTTAATGTTGTGGGCGCTTTCTATTATTGGATTAAAAGTTTGGCGGAATCGAAAAGAAAATAAACTGCTTGAGCGCTCCTTGCTTAATTTATCGGAAGGCATGAGTATTTTGCCGGAGGACGCGCGTAATTATGCTCGCCCCCTACAAGCCTTACCCGAAGAAGAGCGTCAGTACCTTTTGCCAAGAGCCTTACTTTCAGCTTTACGCCGTTTTGGTACTACGCGAAGCGTTCAGGATGTCTCCAGTGTTGTTAAAGATATTTGCAACACTGAAGCAGAACGCCTCGAAAGTGAGTTGGGCATTGTCAGATACATTGCTTGGGCAATTCCTTCTATCGGCTTCCTGGGAACTGTTCGCGGAATTGGGGAGGCGCTTGGACAAGCACAAAGCGCTGTGACTGGAGATATTCTTGGCGTTACGACCAGCCTTGGTGTTGCTTTTAACTCAACCTTCATCGCCTTGGTTGTCAGCATCATTATTATGTTTGTGCTTTATCAGCTGCAGTTGTTGCAAGACCGTTTAGTTCTCGATGCACAAGACTACTGCGATGATAATTTGATTCGCCATTTACAGGTGCCTGATCACGAAAGTGATTAAACTTCATGACTACTTTAATTGAGCTGCATGACCACAACATTCGAATCAGCTCTCCTGAAGGTCTTCTGGGAGAAAGCCCGGGTTTCGCCAACACGGCCGAAAAAACACCTGTGTTTGGTGAAGAAGCATTAAAACTTACGCGCCTGCATCCGCAACAAAATTTTAATCAATTCTGGTTTCAGTTAAGCCTTGATCCTTTAGCAAGCAAAAACAAACACTTTCGCCATCAAGCGGATTTAGCCTTCGGACATCTTACGAACTTATCTTCTCATCTTGATCTCAGCGGCGATGCCATTTTTGCAGTACCCAGTCATTATTCTGGAACTCAGCTTGCTACTTTGTTGGGCTTAGCAAAACACTGCTCTTTCGATGCCGCTGGTTTGGTAGACCTTTCTTTATTAGCACTCGCTTCTTTAAACGATCATCAGCACGCTTTGTTTATGGACGTTCAACTTCATCAGACTGTGCTCACTCTGGTGACTAAAGAAGGCGGTGAAATCCTGCGGAAAAAAGTTTTCCCAATTCCTGGCACTGGCTTGCTCGCTTTGCATGACGCATGGGTCAGTACAATTACGGATGCCTTTATAAAACAAAATCGATTTGATCCTTTGCATAATGCTGATACCGAGCAATACATTTATAACGAATTGCAAAGCTGGTTAGCCTCGGTTTCATTGAACAAAGAAATCTTGCTGGAAATTAATAACAAAGGAACGGTCTTTCAAGCCAGCTTGAGTTTGAAAAATTTTGAGCAAAGAGCACAGTCTATTTTCCAAAGAGTCGCCTCCGAACTCAATACGATAAGCAAAGACAACACTCCTGTTTACACTTTGGATCGTATCGCTTCTTTGCCTGGCTTGACCTTGGCCATGCCACATTTGGTAAGTGTTTCTGATTCCACTATTGCTGAAAATGCCTACCAACATTTGGAACTTATTAAGGGTGATGGCACCGCATTAAAACTAGTCTCAAGATTGCCTGTTTCTCAAACTGCAGCGCCTGCTCCAAGCAAAGTTTCTTTGCACCCTACTCACTTTTTATATGAGCATAAGGCCTATCCATTATCAGACTTGAATCTCCCAGATTTTAATTTGTCCAGCCCAATAAAAGTGTCTTCTGAAGCAGGTGCTTTTTTAGTTCATCCCAATCAGGATGCTCAATTAGAAATTAATACTAAATCCGTTCAAGAACCAAGCGTACTTGCGCTTGGCGACAGGCTTACGATTAACAACAGCTTTACTCTTGATTTTATTCAGGTGCAGTAATGGCCAGGTCAAACAAAAGTAACAAGCGCAATTTCAATCCAATGAGTCTGGCTTTTTTGGATGTTATGTCTTGTGGTTTTGGTGCGGTTGTTTTGATTTTTTTAATTCTAGATCACTCATCACAAAATGCGACTACTGCCAATGATCCTAACTTGGCTGCGGAAATAAATTTACTGGAAGAACAAATTTTAGAAGGTGAAGAAGGTTTAGTTCAAGTCAGAAACACTTTGTCTGAAGTTGACTTTCAAATAGTAGAAGCTCAGGGTCTGGCGACTTCGATTCAAGAAGAAATTGATAATTTTATGGATCGCTTACGTGAGCTTGAAGAAAACAATACTTCAGGTGAAGACAGCCTGATGCGTTTACAGCAGGAAATAGCTGCACTGGAAGCGGAACTCGAACGCTTACGTGAAGCTGAAGATCAATTTGTTGGTAATAACATTCGTAGCTTCGTCGGTGATGGCAACCGCCAATATTTAACTGGACTTATCTTGGGTGGAAATCGAATCTTGGTCTTAGTTGATATTTCAACCAGCATGCTTGATGACACCATCGTTAATATCATTCGTCGTCGCAACATGTCTGATTCCGCCAAGCTCAACTCTGAAAAATGGCGCAAGGTACAACAATCGGTAGACTGGCTAACAACGCAAATGCCCATACCCAGCCAATATCAAATTTATACTTTCAGCGAAGAGGTAGACAGCCTTATCCCTAATACCATGGGCCGATGGTTGGAGGTAGCCGACGAGGAACAACTCAATGAGGCCGTTGAAAATTTGAACGAAACCATTCCAAATGGTGGCACCAACTTAGCCAGGCTATTCCAGTCTGTGCAGGGTCTCAGCCCATTACCCGATAATATTTTTCTGATCACCGACGGTTTGCCCACACGTGATAATCGTGAACCACGTGCCGCAACCATTTCAGGTAGAGACCGAGAAAGTTTGTACGAAGATGCCTTAGAGTTTTTACCTTCTGGGATTCCAGTCAATGTAATCTTGGCTCCTTTGGAAGGTGATCCGATGGCGGCTTCTTATTACTGGAAATTGGCGGTAGCAACTGGGGGCGCTTTTATGAGCCCTTCGGAAGATTGGCCTTAAGCTTATTTATTGATGGCAAATTATGGCAAATAGAAGAGACAGTGACTCATTTAACATCGCCTTTTTGGATGTGATGTCCTGTGGCTTTGGCGCAATGATTTTGCTTTTGATGATTACCCGAGTCACTGCTCCAGTTCCTCTAGAAACTTCTGATACAAGCAATGAAGGTTCCGTATTGGAATTACAACGTCAGGTTTTTGAGATCCGCGGCGAAACCACTATTTTAAATCGCGACCTCAATGCCAAGCATGAACAACTCTCTGAATATGAAGATCGCATTGCTCGTTTAAGACGCGAACTGAGTTCGCTAGACGATGAGCTATCCAACTCAACGGATCAGTCCGCCGTCAACTCCATAATGGAAGGTCGCCTAGTGCTCGCACGACAAAGCTTAACCGAAGAAATGCAAAGACTGCAGGCCAACCAGCAAGAACTCACCCTAACGGATGCCGTGGGCGGAATCCCTGTCGACAGCGAATACATCATTTTTATTATTGATACTTCCGGCAGTATGTATAACTACAGCTGGTCTCGTATGCTTGAGGTCTTTATCGATACGCTGGATATTTACCCAGAAGTGAAAGGCATTCAGGTCATGAATGACATGGGCGAATACATGTACAGCTCGTTCAGAGGTGACTGGATTCCAGATACGCCATCCCGTCGCTCTGCCATCATTCAAAGGCTGCGAACCTGGAACCCTTTCAGTAACAGTAGCCCAGTAGAAGGCATCACCACGGCCATTAATACTTATTATGAGCCTGGTAAGAAAATCAGTATTTACGTGCTTGGAGATGAGTTTTCAGGGGATTCCATTTCAGAAGTGGTCAGCGTAATTGACCGAATTAATGTTGCCGATAACCAAGGCAATCGACTGGTACGAATACATGGCATCGGCTTCCCAGTGCAGTTTTCACAGCCTCGAATGTTTCAAAATACCGGAATTCGTTTCGCCACACTGATGCGTGAATTAGCCAAACGTAACGGGGGCACTTTTGTAGGCTTGAACGATTTTTACTAGATCGGCAATCTATCCTATTGATGTCTGCGTAGACAAGAGTAATATTAGGGATGCACGGCAGGTATTCAGCAAGTTATGGCCCATTGGGGCCTGCTTAGACACTATATATAGATCGCATTATCGAGCGCATTATATAGAGTCTTATAAAATGAGCTTTGCTGCACTGTTTAACAGGCAATTAACAAGATGACAAAAAGAACAAATAGCCTGAAGAATTTACTTTGCAGGCTCAGATTTCTGAGCCCTCGAACTTTTTGTTTTTTAACTTTTGCTTTCCTCGTTAGTTGCGCATCCACCACTGTCATCAATATCGAAGGTTATTACCCTTCGCCACTGGTTACTCAATTACCTCTCAAACTAGGTGTCTTATACAGCGATGATTTCCAAAATTTCAGCTTCACTGAAGTCGATGAAGTGACCGGAGAACCTCAATACATTATCTACAGTGGTAATTCTCAAGTTCAGTTATTCAATACTGTTTTACCCGCTGTGTTCTCAGAATTTTCTATCGTTGATGACTCCTTAGCGCCGGATGCTCTAGCTGATGTTGATATGATTTTTGAGCCCGCTATCGAAGATTTTCAAATAGGCATTCCCTCAAAAACACGTCTGCAAGTTTACGAAGTCTGGATTAAGTACAACATGAAATTAAGCGCGCCGGATGGCAGTCCTATTGCTGACTGGATTATGACTGCCTACGGCAAAGCTCCTGAAGAGAGCTTCAACGCAGGGGATGGTTTAAACGAGGCCGCTGTTGAAGCTTTCAGAGATTTAGCAGCAACTTTTTCCTTGGGGTTTCCAAGAATCCCTGAAGTAAACTCTTGGTTAGAGGCGAATATTTAAAAAATTTTAGTTTGGTAAATTATTTTAGTTAAAAGCAGGTACCACCTACGGGAGGTCGTTATGAAACAGCACAGTTTTTTTAATAGCTTAGTGGTAAAAGCCACCTTATTGGCTGCTTTGTTAATAGGCCTAAGCGCATGCACAACCACTGAAATTGATGAGTTTCGTCAAGTAGACACTCAAGTTGAATTTGACGAAAGCATTGTGATTTTAGGGCGACGCCAAAATAATGCTTACGAAACCGAAGGCGATTTTGTTGAATGCGTAGCCAATGTTGTTTCTTCCGGCTCTGACGGCATTAATGTAATTCCTGAAAATTTATTCCTCAATGAAATGTTCCCTTTCTTTGAACCCAGAACCGCTCCCATGCGCACCGAACATCTCGGCCAGTTAATGGATCAAGAGGCTGCCGCAGAAAAGATGGAAGAGTTTGGTGTTGAGTACATAGTTTGGCTGGATGGACTCACCCAACGCTCTGGAGAAAGTGGTTCCATTTCTTGCGCCGTAGGACCAGGCGGCGGCGGTTGTTTCGGTTTTGGCACCTGGGTCGATGATTCCAATTTTGAAGCTGAAATTTGGGATATGGATACCCTCACCTCTGCTGGTGCGATCAGCACTGAGGCCAATGGCCAATCGTATTTACCGGCAATCGTGATTCCCATTCCTTTTCTCGCCAGAGTGGAATCCAATGCCTGTAATGGCATGGGCCAGCAATTAAAATCGTTCTTAAACGGAGGGGTGTAAAACGCATTCTCTTCGTAAGTACAGAATTAAAAGTTTTTAAGCCAACATTAAGCTTCGATGCACTATGCTTATTATTATGAAATATCTTCAAACAAAAATGACCCGCCTGCTCTGTTTTAAAACCCTTGCCTTAGGCTTTAGTAGCGCTTGTTTACTTGCGGCATGCGCATCCAACCCTACTGGCGGAGTAGACTTTGTCACCATGAGTGAAAGCCGTGAAATTGAACTCGGCACCGAACTCAATCAACAAATATTACAAGAGTCTCCCATCTATCAAGATCAAGACCTTTCCGCTTATGTTGAGCGGGTTGGCCAAAAACTGGCGGCGGCTTCTCATCGCCCCGACATCGAATACCACTTTGCGATTATCGATAGCCCAGACATCAATGCCTTTGCTTTGCCTGGCGGCTATATCTACATCAACCGCGGTTTGATGATGTACTTGAATACCGAAGATCAATTAGCGGCGGTGCTCGGACACGAAATTGGCCACGTCACTGCTCGCCATTCTGTGCGCCAACAAGCGGCCAGCCAAACCAATAATGTCTTGGCCGGCGTGCTGGTTTTAGCCACAGGCGTTAGTTCCTTAGGCGAAACTTCCTCATTATTGGGAGGCGCTTTACTCAGCGGCTACGGTCGTGACATGGAACTTGAAGCCGATGGGCTAGGGGCAGAGTATCTGGCGAATGCTGGCTATGATCCCAAAGCCATGGTTGAGGTTATTGGTGTTCTAAAAAACCACGAAGACTTCACCAAACGCACCTCACAAGGCGGAGTTAGTTATCATGGAGTTTTCTCTACCCACCCACGCAATGACACCCGTTTACAAGAAGTGGTAGGACAAGCCAATTCACTTGTTTCCAATAGCGATGAAACCATCGACCCAAATGAATTCCGTGAAAAATTAAACGGCCTCACACTGGGGCCCAGCACTCAAATGGCTGGTAGTGAGGCGCGCAACCGTTATTACCAAACTTTATTAAATTACACCATGGTGTTTCCAGATCAATGGACCTGGAATGAAACCACAACCACGCTCACGGCCAACAGCCCTGACAATGCCCTTTCTCTAGACCTTGGCGTACAGCGTTTACGACAAGCCAAAGAACCCAGGTTATTCATTCAAGAAGATTTGGCGATTAATAATTTGGAAAAAACCGAAGCCTTGAGTCAATTTGGTTTACAAGGTTTCACTGGAATCAACCCTGCGGATAATTCACGCTTGGCAGTGGTTTATTATGGCCCAAGAGCATTTATTCTTAATGGAACTCAGGCTTCTGGTAATTTAAGTGCTGAAAGTGATGCGGTTTTATTGGAGGCCATTCGCAGTTTTCGCCCGATTGCGCAAAATGAATACAACATCGCCAATCCTTTGCACATAGAGTATGTGCGCTCAGATGGTCGAACTTACGCGCAGCTTACTGCCGAAAACCCTTTTGATCAATTCAGTGAAGACTTGCTAAGGCTATACAATGGCGACTACCCTCGCGGTGAACCCGTTGCAGGGCAGTGGATAAAAGTCGTTAAGTAAGCAGAGCTTACACGCCGCCTTCGCGTTGGAACAAATGATAAAGCTGATCGTAAAGCGGATCATGTGTCATGCCTTCGGTTGGAACTTCTGGTTTAAAGTTTCGATGACAACCCAGACAAGAATCTAATAACTCATCTCCAGCAGTTTGCAATAAGGCTTTGTCTTGCAGGCGTGCCGCGTTAAGCGCCTTCATAGCTGCATTCGTCATATCCATGGAATGAGCCAACCACGATGGTGATTGAACCCAGCCATTATCTGCAGAGCCAGTACCACCCAAAGTAATCAATGGCCCCGCCGCCGCCAATTGAATGGCGTAGTATTCAACGGCGAGCCACTCATCTTCTAGCATCATTTCTTCAAGAGAACCGTAATCCCAAATGTAATGAGCCGAATGATCAATCATCGTCACCATCAAAGCATTGATGCTCACTGGCAGCGGAAAATCATGACCCTCTGCCGCTTGCGCCGAGTTAGACAAAGCAAAGCTTAAAGTAATTAATCCAGCAGTAAGTAAAAGCAAGGCTGAAATCAACATAGTGAAGTTTCTTTTTAGTGAATTCATATCGAATCTCCTTAATTTCTATTGTGTTTTTATTCTCCCACTTCCGATTAATACTGCGTTGATTTAGGTCAACAAGCTTCTCTAATTACTTAGGGCCGTGCGGAAATGCAAAGTAAGCAATTTCTAAATTTTCCCTTCGAGGCCTTAGCTGCTTATAATCCCTTTAACTTAACGGGAATAACTTATGTACGAGTGTCCGCATTGCAAACGAGACAGTATTAGCACCCAACAAAAATTACTGTCCATTTATCCACTTGCTCTGACTTGCAGCGTTTGTGGAAAGAACGCTTCCATCCATATTATTTATGCCTTAGTCGCGCTAACGGTTTGGATTGTTATGACTTGGGGCTTAATCGCATTGGCTTACTGGTTACAAATGTCTTTCTTACTATTCGGAACGATTCCCGCTTTTGTGATAGCGGTAGATCGTTACATAATCAGCGCGCCTTTTATTAAGGAACCTTCCTGAACTTATGAGCACAGCAAACAAACAAACAATGATTGTCGGCATTAGCGGTGCCTCTGGCATTATTTATGGCATTCAAACCCTCAAGCTTTTACGAGAAGCCAAAATTGAATCGCATTTAATTGTCAGCAAAGCCGCCTTGCAAACGCTAAAACACGAAAGCACTTTGTCTTTTTCTGAACTCAAAGATTTAGCCGATGTGAACTATTCGAATAAAGATATTGGTGCCACTATTGCCAGCGGAAGCTTCAAAACTATGGGCATGATCGTTGCGCCCTGTTCAATCCGCAGCATGTCGGAAATTGCTTCCGGTTTAACCGCTTCACTCTTAAGCCGAGCCGCTGATGTGATTTTAAAAGAACGCCGTCGGCTTGTATTAATGGTAAGAGAATCACCCTTACATGCTGGTCACCTTAACAGCATGTTGAAGATCACCAACATGGGCGGCATAATCATGCCGCCTGTACCGGCGTTTTATACCAATCCAGAAAGCATCGATGACATTGTTATTCAAAGCGTTGCGCGCGCACTCGATTTATTTGAGATCGACAGTAAAGCAATTAAACGCTGGCAAGGTTAATTCGTTTTAAAAGTAATAATACTTTTCCTGATACTATTTTTCAGGAATGCCTATGACCGATGACCTTCGACTACAGAATTTTTATTGATGGCGCATCACTTTAAATAACAGGCGCGCACGCTTTTCTGATTTTGTTTTTTTCATTCAATAATATTGTTTTGATAATCAATAAGTAACACAGTGGTAAGAAATTAAAGAAAAGGATACCGTGCTGGCACGGTATACAAATGTTATGTCTTAATGGAAGACTAGATGATTTTTACTACAACAGAAAAAGTTACTGGAAGAGAAATTTCGGAATCCCTTGGCCTAGTCATGGGAAATGTCGTGCAGTCAAAGCACATCGGTCGAGATATTGCGGCTGGACTAAAGGGAATCATCGGTGGAGAGTTGAGCGGTTATACAGAAATGCTTACTGATGCCCGAAATAAATCAATAGACAAACTAGTCGCCGAAGCCAATGACAAAGGGGCAGACGCTGTAGTTTGTATACGTTTCACAACTAGCGCTATCACAGTAGGCTGTTCTGAGATTTTGGTTTATGGAACTGCAGTCAAACTTAAATCATAACAAACGCATTCAGTCGAACTTCGGCAATCGCTACGCGATCGCCTCAGCCGCTGATGCGAGGCATTATTGGACCGGTTCTCTTTTGTAGGCGCTAGACTTTCCCAACCAAAAACTAGGATAGAAATATGTCAGATTGCATAACAAATTTTTTTGAAGCTTGGCAGATTGAAGATGATGAGGCTCGGCTTGCCAAGATAAAAAGTGCTGTAACAGAAAACGTACAGTACGACGACCCTCGCAGCCCTGAAACTTTAAGTGGCATTGGAGCATTGAGTAACTATGTCGCCATGTTTAGTGCAAATGCCCCCGGTTGGTCAGCGAAAGCAGTTCAGAGTGATACGGTCGCAAGCCTTACTCGTGTCACTGTCGCTTTCGCTGGTAAGGGCCCGGATGGTTCTGAACAAGTTCAGCTCGGCCAATACTTTATAGAAAAGGATGGAGAGCTAGTATCCCGCATGGTGGGCTTTGTGGGCACGGGTGGGCAGAATTGATTTTGTGATAGCCCTTTCGCATAACAGCAGCTGTCGCAAACGCATCTAATTTTACAAGCCAAGTATGATTCACCGAATTCTGGACAAATCAAAACGCAAAGAAGTGAAAGAACTTTTCACTTATGTTTTCACTTCATCAGAAGGTGAAAAAGAAGAAAAACTCATTGGCAAGCTTTCTTCAAAATTGGCCTCTGGCATTGATGATCGCTAAATAATCTGTTTCGGTGTGTACGAAAAAGAAGTTCTTATTGGCTCTATATTCTTCACTCGCCTTCAATTTAGTCAGCGTATTTTGGTTTACCTACTTGGCCCGGTTGCAATAAGCACTGAGCAGCAGGGCAAGAGTATTGGGCAGGCGCTAATCAACCATGGCCTTAATGAACTCAAAAATCGTTCTGTGGATGTTGCCATCACTTATGGAGACCCATCCTTTTATTCTAAAGTGGGGTTTCAGACACTATCGGAAAAAGTGATTCAGGCCCCGCTCAAACTTTCAATGCCTTTTGGCTGGCTTGGTCAATCCTTAACTGAAGAACCCATTCCTACGATTACCGAACGCCCCCAGTGTGTGAAGCAATTAAATTACCCGGTTTTTTGGTAAAAAAGGCAAAAAAAAACCGCCAAGTGGCGGTTTTTTTTAAGCTATCAATAAATTATTAATTATCTAATAAATTACTTAATTTTCGCTTCTGTATAAATCACATGCTTACGCGCAACTGGATCATATTTCTTGATTTCCATTTTGTCTGGCGTAGTACGCTTGTTCTTGTCAGTGGTATAGAAATGACCAGTTTTAGCGCTTGATACTAATCTGATTTTATCTCTCATGATGGATTCCTTATAAACTTATTCTACTAGGCTAATTAGGCTTAATGCACTTAACTAGCTAGCCGCTTAAAAACGGATGTTAAACCTTCGCACCTTTAGAACGAATTTCAGCCAATACTGAGTCGATACCGCGCTTATCAATTACTCGCATACCTTTGCTGGATAGGCGCAATTTTACAAAACGCTTCTCTGACTCAACCCAAAAACGGTGAGTGTGCAGATTTGGCATAAAACGACGACGTGTACGGTTTTTTGCGTGTGATACGTTGTTGCCTGCAACCGGTCTCTTACCGGTAACTATGCATACTTTAGACATTACTCTTGCCTCGTCTTGCTTTAAAAACCTGAAAAATCAGGTTTACTGAATTCTGTGGAAAAAAAGAGCTGCGATTTATACCAAAACAGCCATTTAATAGCAAGAAAACCCAAGCTTTTAGGCTCTAGAAAGTGCTTTTTCTCTAATTTAGACCCTTAAGCGTGTTTTTGGGCTGGCAAGACAAGCAAGGTTATGGAAATTCGAAGGCTTAAAATAAGCCTCTTTCAGCCATGGAAGTAACGTCCTGATCGCCCACAATAAGATGGTCCAAAGTTCGTATATCTACTAGCTCTAGTGCCGATTCTAAACGACGGGTGATCCTGATGTCGGCATCGCTGGGTTCTGCAATACCGGAAGGATGGTTATGCGCGAAAATTACGGCGGCGGCGTTATGGTGGAAGGCTCTTTTCAGAACTTCACGCGGATGCACCATGGAACTGTCGATAGTGCCTTGAAAAAGTTCTTCTTGAGCGATTACCCGATGCTGTGAATCCAGAAATAAACAGAGAAAGACTTCCCTGCTGTAAGCGCGCATTTTTGAGTGCACATAGCGCCTGCTGTGTTTGGCGCTGCTTAGGGCATCTTCACGCTTTAGAGCTTCCAACAGATGACGCTGCGTTAACTCTAACACGGCCTGTAGTTGCACATGCTTACCTATTCCAACACCGTGTTGCTGGCAGAAGCGTTTTTGATCGGCTTCCAGAATGCCTCTTTTGCCGCCGAAATCCTGCAAGAGCTGCCTTGCTAAATCCAGAGCGCTTAGCCCTTTAACCCCTGTACGCAAAAATATTGCCAGCAACTCGGCATCTGAAAGGCTTTGAGCTCCATTACTTAAAAGCTTTTCTCGCGGCCTTTCCGTCTCAGGCCAGTCTTTGATACTTCGCAAAACCTTTCTCTCTCCAAATCATGGCTAATTGTGTTGAATTAGATGCTGCGCTCGATTCAGTTTAGTTAAACTTTGTGAACTTGCTAAATTTGTCTTTAACTCGTCTGCCGCTTTTCTAAGCCCAATGCATTACCAGTGATGCTTTTGGCAAGCGCCCAAAATTGAATAATGTGGCACTTACTGCTAGGCTTTGCCGACTTTTGGTCATTAAAATAATTACATGCTCAGTCTATCCAATAAACAAATTTTATTAGGCATAAGTGGTGGCATTGCCGCTTATAAAAGCGCTGAGCTTTGTCGCTTACTGATAAAAGCTGGAGCGGAAGTTCGCGTTGTTATGACTCCTTCTGCTTGCGAATTTATTACCCCTTTAACTATGCAAGCCTTGTCCGGCAATCGCGTTCATTCAGAATTACTTGATGAAGAATCCGAAGCCGGGATGGGTCATATTGAACTCGCGCGTTGGGCCGATTTAATTTTAATCGCACCTGCAAGCGCGAACTTTATTGCGCGTTTAGCCCAAGGTGAGGCCAATGATTTATTAAGCGCTGTTTGTTTAGCCACTAAGGCAGCCATTGCCTTGGCACCTGCCATGAACCAAGCAATGTGGTCGAACCAAAATACTCAAGAAAATCTTTCTGCGTTAAAGCAAAAAAGCTATGAATTTTTTGGCCCAGCCGACGGCGAACAAGCCTGTGGTGATGTTGGCCTTGGCAGAATGCTAGAGCCCTCTGAAATTTTGGAACAAGCGGCTGGCTTATTTCATCCTGGTACACTGGCCGGAATGAGTGTTTGTATAAGCGCGGGGCCAACGCGAGAAGCAATCGACCCGGTACGTTACATTAGTAATCACAGTTCTGGAAAAATGGGTTACGCTCTAGCACAAGCCGCTGTTGAAGCCGGAGCCTCTGTAACTTTAATCAGCGGACCAGTCAATTTGCAAGCGCCCTCTCATGTCGACTTAATAAAGGTAGAAAGTGCCGAGCAAATGCATCAAGCCTGCCTTGCCAAGGCTTGTGATATTTTTATTGGTGTTGCTGCGGTTGCCGATTATCGTCCTGAAACAATTGTTGAAACAAAAATTAAAAAAACCGATGACACTTTACAACTGACCTTGGTAAAAAACCCCGACATTATTAGCGCCATCGCCTCACAAGAAAATAAACCTTTTTGTGTTGGTTTTGCTGCGGAAACTGAAAACATTGCAGACTACGCCAAAAATAAATTAGTTAAAAAAAATCTAGACTTAATTTTTGCCAATCATGCGACGGATACATTTAACAGCGATAACGCAAGCGTAACGGCGTACTGGAATGAAAACGCAGGCGAAAAAACTTTCAGTCAGTTACGTAAGTCTGAGCTTGCCAGAGAGCTAATTCAGCTTATTAGTGAGCGTAAAAAATCTCTGTAATGATTGTTCCAAGCATACAAGAAGAAATCTTTCGTGCTTATGATATTCGAGGCATAGTGGGTGAAGGATTAAACGCAGAGATCATGTATTGGCTTGGTAAAGCCATTGGCAGCGAAGCTCTCTATAAGGGAGAAAAAAATCTTTATTTGGGCTCTGATGCTCGTCTTTCCAGCCCTGAGTTTTCTGAGCATATGCGCGCTGGCATATTGGATACCGGTTGCAACGTAGTCGATCTAGGCCAAATACCAACCCCTCTCTTATATTTTGCAACGCATACCTCAGCCATTACTTCCGGAGTCATGATCATTGTTAGCCATAACCCAAAAAATTATAATGGCTTGAAAGTCGTTTTTAAGAAAAAAAGTTTAAGTGATGCACAAATTACTATTTTTAAAGATCGAATTTTTTCACAAGTATTTTACCAAGGCAAAGGCAGCTACTTAACACTGGATATAAAAAGTTCTTATATCGAAAAAATATGCAGTGACTTTTCTTTAAGCCAAAAATTAAAAGTGATTATCGATAGTGGCAATGCCATCACCGCATCAGTTGCACCAACACTTTTCGAAAAACTTGGTTGTGACGTTGTTCCTCTTTATTGTGAAATAGATGGTTCTTTCCCCAATCATCACCCCGACCCTACTAACTTTTAAAATTTAAAAGTATTACGGGAAACCGTTGTAAATGAGCAAGCTGATCTTGGTATTGCTTTTGATGGAGACGGAGATCGAGTAATTCTGGTGAGTAACACTGGCCGTATTATCGATGCCGATAAATTGTTGATGTCTTTTGCTAAAGATATTTTGCCTGACAAGCCTGGAGCAACTGTTGTATTTGATGTGAAGAGTTCGAATCATTTGTTTACTTTGATTGAAGACTTAAAAGGCATCCCTCTTATGTGTAAGAGTGGTCATTCTTATGTGAGAAAAGCCTTAACAGAATCTGAAGCGGTTTTAGGTGGTGAATATTCTGCGCATATTTTTTTCAAACACCGATGGTTTGGTTTTGATGATGGGATGTATTCAGCTTGCCGATTTGTTGAGCTTGTTGATAAGCACCATTCGACTGCCGATTCCTTAATAGAAAACTTACCAACAAGTGCGAATACACCTGAGTTATTTATTCCTACTTCAGAGCAAGACAAGTTTTATTTTATGGACAAACTAAAGACTGAAATGAATTTCCAAAATGCCGAAGTAAATTCTCTTGATGGTTTACGTATTTCCTGGCCTGAAGGTTGGGCTTTAATAAGAGCTTCGGATACGACACCTAATCTTGTGATGAGATTTGAAGCTAACAATGCTGAGGCACTTGAAGATATAATGCTATTGTTCCGAAACGAGTTATTACGAATTTTACCTAAGCTGAGTTTACCTTTTTAATTATGCCTACTAACGCAAATTTTTTTCTAACTCTTCAAGAGTCTTTCAAAAAAGCTGGATCAAAGGCTTGCATCGATGGTCCTGATTTTCCAAGGCTGACTTACAGTGAATTGGAAGAGCTCTCCGCACAGGCTTCTAATTTATTATCCAGCTTAGGTTTAAAAGCCGGTTCTCGAGTTGTTGTCCAAGCTCCTAAATCTCCGACCCTGCTCGCTTTGTATTTAGCTTGCATGCGTTCTGGTGTTATTTACGTTCCGCTTAATAACGCCTATACACACGATGAGTTAGATTATTTTATTCAGGATACGACGCCTTCGCTATTTGTTTGCAGCACAGACTCCAAAGACGAGCTCACCGAATTATTCATTAAGCACAGCATCCCTTCGACTTTAGATCTCGATGAACAAGGCGGTGGTTCTTTGTACGACTGTTTTAAAGATCTACCAAGCGAGCATGAGCCTGTGCAAGTCGATAGCGATGATGTAGCTGTCATTATTTATACCTCTGGAACCACTGGTAAATCGAAGGGTGCGATGCTTACGCATTCCAACCTTTCCAGTAATGCGCTGAACCTCTATGAGCTTTGGCATTGGCAAGAAGACGATGTGCTTATTCATGCTCTACCGGTGTTCCATGTTCATGGCCTTTTCGTGGCTTTACACTTAGCCTTGCTCGGCGGTTCCACTATGCTGTTTTTGTCTCGCTTCGATGTGAAGCAAACCCTAGAACTGATTCCACAGGCAACTGTTCTTATGGGAGTGCCAACCTTCTACACGCGACTGCTACAAGAACCTGCTCTGACACCTGAATATTGCAAGAACATGCGCCTTTTTGTTTCTGGCTCTGCACCCTTATTGGCTGAAACCTTTACCAGCTTTGAAGAACGCTCTGGTCTGCGCATACTCGAACGTTACGGTATGTCTGAAACCGGCATGTTGATTTCAAACCCCTATGCCGGCGAACGCCTGCCAGGAACCGTTGGTTATGCCTTGCCGGGAGTGAGTTATCGAGTTTGTGGCTCAGATGGCGAAGAACTGGAAGCCGGCTCAATTGGTACTCTACAAGTGCAAGGTCCCAACGTTTTCAATGGCTATTGGCGTAACCCTGAAAAAACTCGGGAAGAATTTTCCGATGGCTTTTTTATCACTGGCGACCTTGTGAAAGAAGAAAACGATGGCCGCATCAGTATTGTGGGTAGAAACAAAGATTTAATCATCAGCGGCGGCTTTAACGTTTACCCTAAGGAAGTCGAACTTGCACTTGATGAGCTCGAAGGCGTCTTGGAAAGTGCCGTAGTCGGGGTGCCCCATCCAGACTTTGGTGAAGCCGTTATTGGCGTCATCGTTCCGATCAAAGACCAAAACCCAGATGCAGATGCCCTCATTGGGCTTATGAAAGAACGCCTCGCGTCTTATAAAGTGCCAAAACGCATTATTTCGATGAGTGAGCTGCCTAGAAACACCATGGGCAAAGTGCAGAAGAACCTCTTAAGAGAAGAATTTGCAGGCTTATTTTCCTAAATTTAGCCTTCAAGATAGCTTTGCATTTGCCGCGGCGGGCACTGCGGTAATTCCTATTCCTAGCTTTTAATCTGTAAATTAGATGAAATATTCCTTATACTGCTTGCTTTAATAGGTTAGTAAGTATTCGCTTTATTAATTTTACGAGAAAAAAATGACTCTTGATCTTGCAGCAGCCAACAATATAGCCGGCGTTTTAACAGAAGCCCTTCCCTATATTCAGCGCTTCACCGGAAAAACCATTGTCGTTAAATATGGCGGCAATGCCATGATTGATGAAACGCTAAAGAATAGTTTCGCCCGTGACATCGTCCTAATGAAACTGGTCGGCATGCATCCCATAGTCGTGCATGGTGGTGGGCCACAGATCGGTTCTTTGTTGGAAAAGTTAAGCATTCAATCCAGCTTTGTTGATGGCATGCGAGTTACTGATAGCGCCACCATGGATGTCGTCGAAATGGTCTTGGGCGGCCTCGTCAATAAAGACATCGTGACACTCTTGAATAAAAACGGCGGCAAAGCCATTGGCCTGACAGGCAAAGACGGTGACTTCATTAGGGCTAAAAAATTAAAAATGACTCGCCAGACAGCTGAAATGAACGCGCCTGAAATCATCGATATTGGGCATGTTGGCGAAGTCGAGAGCATCAATCCAGAAATTATTGAAATGATTAAAGGCAGTAATTTCATTCCCGTGATTGCACCTATTGGTGCCGGTGAAGACGGCGCTTCTTACAACATAAACGCAGATTTGGTTGCTGGGAAAATTGCCGAACTTGTGAAGGCTGAGAAGCTGCTTTTGTTAACCAACATCTCAGGCGTACAAGACAAGCAAGGTAAAGTTTTAACCGGCTTAAGCACCAAAGAAGTTGATGACTTAATTGCTGATGGCACGATCCATGGCGGCATGCTGCCAAAAATCCGTTGTGCCTTGGATGCGGTTAATTCAGGCGTGAATAGCGCACAAATTATTGATGGCAGAGTGCCTCATGCGGTCTTGTTGGAAATTTTCACCAATAAAGGTGTCGGCACTCAAATTAGCAACCGGCATTAGTAGTATTGTTTTAGTCAAATGGAGACCTTAGATGGCCCGAACCGATAAATCATCACGTCGAGATCATATCCTTCAGGTCCTAGCGCAAATGCTGGAAGCCTCTCCTGGTGGCAGGATCACTACCGCTACTTTGGCAGAAAACGTTGGTGTTTCCGAAGCAGCCTTGTATCGCCACTTTCCAAGCAAAGCACGTATGTTTGAAGGCCTAATCACTTTTATTGAAACCACTCTGTTCTCCAGAGTGACCCGAATCTTAAGTGATCAAAGTACGAGTGTGGCGCAATGCGAGAGAATTATTTTCTTATGCCTGACCTTTGCAGAAAAAAACCCCGGCATCACTCGAGTATTAAATGGCGATGCTTTGGCTGGAGAAACGGAACGTTTACGAGGGCAAGTCAGTCAAATTTTTGATCGTTTGGAAACTCAGTTAAAACAGTTACTGCGGGAAGCGGAAATGAAAGAAGGCCTGAGAACTGTCGAAACCGTGTCAGCTACTGCAAACCTTTTGCTGGCCTTCACGGAAGGAAAAATTTCCCAATACGTTCGTACCGATTTTAAACGCCTGCCAACCGAAAACTGGCTAGAACAATGGCAACTGCTTAAGAAAAACCTTTTTTATACGCCGTAGGCTTCTTTATAAGCCTGCATAGCTGGAAGGTATTCAGCAAAACTTTCTGCCTTGCTGCTGCTTAGATAATCCAATATCTGTTGCAGGTTAATAATACTCAAAACCGGAATACCATACTCGGCTTCGATTTCCTGAATCGCTGATAAGTCAGCCTTGCCTTTCTCCTGACGATCCAATGCGACGACCACGCCTGCTGCTTCAGCACCACTTTCTTTAATCAAGCTCATGACTTCTCTGATTGCTGTCCCTGCAGTAATGACATCATCAATAATCAAGACTCGATCTTTTAGTGGAGCGCCGACGATGTTGCCGCCTTCACCATGTTCTTTGGCTTCTTTACGGTTAAAGCAATACGGCTTATCAATACCAAAACTCTGATTAAGAGCAATCGCTGAAGCCGAAGCCAATGGAATGCCCTTATAAGCTGGACCAAAAATGACATCAAACTCAATGCCGCTTTGGGCAATTGCCGCCGCATAACTCTGGCCTACTTGGGTCAATGACGACCCTGTATTAAACAAGCCCGCATTGAAAAAGTATGGACTGAGTCGTCCTGATTTTAGAGTGAATTCACCAAAGCGAAGAATGTTTGCGCTGGTTACAAAATCTAAGAACTGAGTTTGATAATCTTTCATCTTATGAATTAAGCGCCGTTTGCTGAGCCGAGAAAAGCGATACGATACCATTTTGCGCTAAGGCTATCATCTGAGCTAATTCGTCAGCCGAAAACTCTCCATCTTCACCTGTGCCTTGAAGCTCAATAAAGCCACCATTGTCTGTCATGACAACGTTCATATCCGTTTCCGCTGATGAATCTTCTATATAATCTAAATCTAAAACAGGAGTACCTTTCACTATTCCAACGGAAACCGATGCAATCATTTGCTTTAGAGGACTCTCCCTAATTAGACCCTTTTCCAGCATCACCGAGATTGCATCAACCAAAGCCACACAAGCTCCAGTGATTGAAGCTGTGCGGGTGCCACCATCGGCTTGGATAACATCGCAGTCTATTTTTATTGTGTTTTCACCCAGCTTTTTCATATCAACCGCGGCTCTTAGTGAACGGCCGATAAGCCTTTGGATCTCTTGAGTACGTCCACTTTGTTTGCCACGCGCCGCTTCGCGATCCATTCTTGATCCGGTTGATCTTGGCAACATGCCATATTCAGCTGTAACCCAACCCTTGCCTTTACCTTTCAAGAAGCGAGGCACTCCAACTTCTAGGCTCGCCGTGCACAATACTTTCGTATCGCCAAACGCTACTAGCACAGCCCCTTCTGCATGCTTAGTGTAGTTTCGAGTAATACTAACCTCTCGTAACTGATCTGGGCTTCTGCCACTAGGGCGACTTGATTCAGACATTAAATTCTCCAAAATTTTGAATTTGTTTTTCGTTACTCGGCAAGCATTGTAAAGCTTGAGCACCTCAGGGGAAATGAATTTTATATAATCATCCAAATCCGCTATAGTGCATCCCTGTTTTTTCTGAGTATTGAGCTTAAATATGACACAAAGTATGACCGCTTATTCCCGCCAACAATCAGAATTTGATTGGGGCACAGTCGTTTGGGAAATACGCTCTGTTAACCATCGCTATCTTGAAACCAATATCAGGTTGCCAGAGTCTTTACGCGCGCTTGAAATTAAATGCCGAGATTTGTTTCGCGCCAACCTTAAACGGGGCAAAGTTGATGCACAACTCAGATACACTCCCAGTCTGGCAGCAGGCAGCCTCAATTTAAATCAGGAATTATTATCTGAACTTAATACGGCAAAATCTGAAATTGTGAAACTCCTGCCTGACCTAGCTGAACCCACAAGCTTTGACGTTCTAAAGTGGCCGGGCATGATTCAAGAGACCAAATTTGACGCTGAAGAAATTGCACCAGACATTATGTCGGCTTTCAAAAGCTGTGTTGAATCACTGCAAGTTCAACGCGAAACTGAAGGCGCACAATTAAAAATTTTTGTCGAACAGCGTCTGCAAAATATCTCTTTGATCGTAAATGAGATCAAAACCGCAATGCCTGAAATTCTTAAAAAGCAGCACGCTAAATTAAAGGAAACTTTGGACAGCCTCAAGGATGATCTCGACCCAAGCCGTCTTGAACAGGAAATGGTTTTGCTTGCGCAAAAAGCCGATATTTCAGAAGAAACTGACCGCCTTGAAGCACACGTCACAGAGGTGACAAATATTCTTAAGCAGAGTGATGCGGTAGGTCGTAAACTAGACTTTTTAATGCAAGAGCTAAACAGAGAAGCCAATACTATTTGCTCTAAATCGATTGTCACTGAAACCACTTTAAACGCAGTTGAGCTGAAAGTTTTAATTGAGCAAATGCGTGAACAAATTCAAAACATAGAGTAAGGATTTTTTTCATACATGACTTCTGGTTCTCTTTTTTTAATTTCAGCACCTTCTGGGGCAGGGAAAACCTCCTTGGTGGATGCCGTGATAAAAGCTTCCAAAAACGAGCCAGACGACAAGCTTTGTGTTTCTGTTTCTCATACCACTCGCCCGATGCGGCCGGGTGAAATAGATGGCAAGAATTACCATTTTGTCAGTGTCGAAAGCTTTCAAGCAATGCAGCAAGCTGGTGAGTTCCTTGAAAGTGCTGAAGTCTTTGGTAATTTTTACGGTACCTCTAAGCATTGGGTTGAACAAAGCCTGCAAGAAGGCTGGAACGTTATCCTTGAAATAGACTGGCAAGGTGCCTCACAAATTAAAACATTAATGCCAAGCGCTGTTAGCGTATTCATTTTGCCTCCCTCTTTGGAAACACTCCGAGCCAGGCTCACTTCCAGAGGACAGGATGGCTCTGAGGTAATCGAAAAAAGGATGTCTGAGGCCGTCAACGAAATTTCACACCATGAAATCGCCGACCATCTCTTAATCAATGATGATTTTGATGTCTCGCTGGCAAACCTAAAAGACCTATTTAAAGGTGTTTACACCCCTACTGAGCAAGATCTAGCAAGCCAAAATCAACTATTGAACAGCCTGCTACCATAATCCGCGTAAACCCTTTATAATTGCGCCCCCTGCTACACAGGTAAAATTTAAAACAGAACTGGCTAGATACCAGGACAGGACAGAAAATGGCTCGAATTACTGTAGAAGATTGTTTAGAAAATGTTGAAAACCGCTTTGAACTCGTTATGGTTGCCGGCAAACGCGCTAGGCAAATTCAAACGGGTGGACGTGACCCTCTAGTTCCTCTGGAAAATGACAAACCTACTGTATTAGCTCTGCGTGAGATCGCTGAAGGCCTTGTGGATTCCTCTATTTTGATTAATACTCCTGTAGAAGAAGAGGCACAAGCTGAACTGAGCGATATGGCTGCTACAGAAGAAGGTGCTGAAGGCGCTGCTCCAAAAAATGATATCTCCATTGAAGATGCAATGGGAGCTGTATTGCTTGCTGAAGAAGAAGCTGAACCAGCTGCAGAAGCTAGCGATACAACAGATATAGACGGAGACAACCAAGAGGTTTAATCCTCAATTCTGGCCACCCACACAATCAAAGCCTCCGCTCAAGTAGCTTTACCCCAATAAGCTCTGGAGGTTTTTATCAACACAAGCATTGAATTACTCGCTGTTAATTTATCAGGTTATTTAGAACCTGATCAGGTTAACTTGGTTCGACGAGCCTATTACTATGCCGAGCAGGCACATGACGGCCAACTTCGAATCTCTGGCGAACCTTACGTCACCCACCCTCTAGCAGTCGCCGATATCTTGCGTGAAATGCATATGGACCACCAAAGTGTGGCAGCCGCCATGCTGCATGACGTAATCGAAGACACAGGGCTTACCCAAGAAGCCATTGCTGGGCAATTTGGTCAAACTGTTGCTGAGTTAGTAGACGGTGTTAGTAAATTAAACCAAATTGAATTCAGTAGCAGAGCAGAAGCGCAAGCTGAAAACTTTCAAAAAATGGCTTTGGCCATGGCTAAAGATATTCGCGTTATTCTCGTTAAACTTGCCGACCGCATGCATAACATGCGTACCTTAAGTGCCCTAAAACCCGAGAAGCAGCGACGCATTGCTCGAGAAACCTTAGATATTTATGCGCCTATCGCCAATCGCTTAGGCATGAATAATATCTTTAGCGAATTTGAAGAAAGAGGTTTTGCTGCACTCTACCCAATGCGCGCTCGACGGGTTGAAGCCGCTGTGAAAAGTATTACTGGCCACCGCAAAGAAGTGGTTTCGCAAATTGAAAATGCTCTAAGCGCCTGCTTGCAAAGAGAAGGCTTGCGCGGGAGAGTCTTAGGTCGAGAAAAGCATATTTACAGCATTTATAAAAAAATGCGCGAAAAAAAGAAATCCTTCCGCCAGATTACCGATGTTTTTGCTTTTCGTATCGTTACTGATGAAGTTGACAGTTGTTACCGGATTTTAGGAGCAGTTCATAACTTATATAAGCCTGTTCCTGGACGTTTTAAGGACTATATCGCCATACCAAAGGTCAATGGCTACCAATCTCTGCATACTACCCTTTTCAGTATTCATGCCATTCCAATCGAAATTCAAATTCGAACGGAAGACATGGAAGCGATGGCAAACAATGGCATTGCAGCGCATTGGCTGTATAAGTCCGAGGACGAAATGCCAAATCAAAGTCATATCCGAGCCCGACAGTGGGTGCAAGACATCCTCGAAATGCAAAAACAGGCTGGCGATTCACAAGAATTCATTGAGCATGTTAAAACCGATTTATTCCCTGATGAGATTTACGTTTTTACTCCAAAAGGCGCGATTCTTGAATTGCCTGCGGGTTCTACCGCCGTAGACTTCGCCTATGCCGTTCATACCGATGTCGGAAACTCCTGCGTTGCTTGTCGCATCAACCGCCGCCTAGCGCCGCTTAGTCAAGAGCTGCTAAGTGGTCAAACCGTAGAAATTATCGCCTCTGGAACCCAACCTAACCCTGCTTGGCTAAATTTTGTCGTATCTGGTAAAGCTCGCAGCAACATTAGGCATTACTTGAAAAACCAAAGGCGCTCCGAGGCCATTACACTGGGCAGGCGTTTGCTGAATAAAACTTTAGCTGGTTTCGGATACAACTTATCTAATATTCCAAAAAACAAAGTTGGCGGCTTGCTAGAGGAAACTGACTTTGATGTTCTGGATGATTTGCTTGAGGACATTGGCCTTGGCAACCGAATGGCCTATATGGTTGCTAGACGTTTACTGCCAGAAGAAAACAATAATGTGCCTTCCGGCAGAGGTGAAGATACCGCGCTTCTTATTCATGGAGCCGAAGGCATGGTTATGTCTTTCGCTAAGTGCTGCCATCCAATACCCGGAGACCCGATAGTTGGCCATAACAGCTCTGGTCGCGGGATGATTGTTCACCTGGAAAGCTGCAACAACGTTGCTGAAATTCTCAATGATCCAAAGAAACATCTGCCTCTACGTTGGGACCCAGTAGTCGAAGGTGAATTTCCAGTTGAATTAAAAGTTGAGCTTGAACATCAGAGGGGCTTAATCGCTACTTTGGCGAACACAATAACATCGTGTGATGCGAATATAGAAAAAATCAGCACCACTGATCGCGATGCGACTTTCAGTATTGTGAACCTAACGATTAATGTAAGGAACAGGATTCACTTAGCAAAAGTGATGAAGCGAGTGAGAATTATTCCTTCGGTGACTAAAGTTAACCGAACAAAAAATTAATTGAGCTTGTTGGATGTCTCGATTTTCTTAGAGATTTCTTCTACTGCTTTCTCTACAGCTTTCTCTGCTGCGTTCTCTGCTGTTTTCTCAAATTTCTCTAATCCGATATTGACACTTGCTTCAATAAATTTCCTAGCATCATCACTCGGTACGCCATGACTAAAAATATAACCCTGAACGATTGGACATTGTAATTGATGCAAATATCTTAGTTGGTATTCTTCCTCAACTCCCTCAGCAATCATTTCTAGATTTAAGCCTTTAGCCATATGGGCAATCGCTTCGATTATGGAACGATCAGAACCTTTCTCCATATCTTGAATAAAACTACGATCAATTTTGAGGCTATGTATTGGTAGTTTTTGCAACAAACTGAGTGAAGAATACCCCGTACCAAAATCATCAATGGCTATACTGACACCGACTTCATGTAACTGTTTTAGTTTACCAATGGTGTCGTCTATATCACGCATTAAAACGCTTTCTGTCACTTCAATTTCAAATACATTTTTCGGGGTTCTGTATTTTTTCAACAAGCGTATCATGTTATCAACAAAATCTGCTTGCTCTATGTGCTTACTGGAAAAATTTACAGCGACAGTATTTATACTCAAACCAGATTCATTCCATGCTTGCATTTCTATAAGAACATCTTCTAAAACCCAATCGCCAAGTTCACAAATTAAACCGGAGTCTTCGGCGACGGATAAAAAATGAGAAGGCGACAGTAAGCCTTGCTTAGGATGATTCCAGCGCAATAAAGCTTCAATACCTGCAACTTTGCCTGTTAATAAGCTGATTTGAGGCTGATAAAAAACTTCGAATTGATTCTCTTTTATGCCCTTGCGTATTTCATTTTCTATAGTCAGTAAGAGATTATTTTTAACGCTCATGTTGTCTTGATAAAGGTAATAATTATTTTTACCTTGATCTTTAGTGTGATACATCGCCACATCTGAGTGCTTAATTAAAGTATCAGGATTCTCTCCATCTCTAGGGAAAACAGACATGCCAATACTAACAGTCAAAAATACTTCATGGGCTTGAACTTTGAAGGGCTGCTTAATAGCTTCTACAATTTTGCTACCGACCGCATGCACTGCCTCTTCATTTGGAATATTTGGTAAGAGGACTATAAACTCATCACCGCCTAATCTTGCTAAGTTATCCCCTTCTCGCAAACATTTTTGTAAGCGTTCACTAACACTTTTTAATAATTCATCGCCACTCGTGTGGCCGAGGCTATCATTAACAATTTCAAAACGATCAAGATCTAAAAACATAACTGCTAGGTTAGTGCTCTCTCGTCTGGCATTACTGATAGCGTTACCTAAGCGGTCCATGAATAATGCTCTGTTTGGAAGGCCAGTTAAGAGATCATGATAGGCTTGGTAGTGAATCAATTTTTCAGTTGCTAAGCGTTCAGTAATATCTCTGGCAACAACGTAGGTACCAGAGAATTTTTTCTCTTCGCTGGCTAAACCTTCATCATCATTTTCATACACCCCAATGGAATTGAGCTCAATAGCAATTTTATTTTTAGCATTTTCAAAATGAAGGCCTGGCTTACAAGTTAACCAAATCTCCATTTCTCTAGTAGCTCTTGCTCCTTCACGTCTTTCTAGAAAACAATGTGAGGCTTGTTCAAGGCTGGAGGGCTCGACTATGTGAGAGTAGTGCTCACCAATTAACTCATTCTTACTGTAGCCTAGTAAATCCTCAGCGCGATTGTTTGCAAATACAAACCTGCTTTCTTCATCGACAATAAAAATAATATCCGGTGAACTTTCTACCATCAAGCGATGCAGTTTTTCTGAACGCTCCATTTTTTTCTTAAGCTAACAAAGTTTTTTTCTAATTCATTTCCGCTCAGAGCGTTTATTATGGTGTTATTGAGAGCATCAAACTCATAGGGCTTTTGTATGTAATCAAAAGCGCCTAACTGAAGGCTTTGCTCACAACATCGAAACCAGTTTCTCCGCTTAAAACAATGACCAGAATATTAATGCCTTCATTGTTAATGAAGTCCATTACTCCATGGCCGCTTATTCCTGTCATATTTAAATCGAGAATCGCTAAATCAAATTCATCCTCTTTTAAAATAGCGACAGCTTGTTCGCCGCTTTGAGCAGTTACTACAGTAAAACCAGCATTCTCTAAGAGTTTTTTTCCGCTATTTAAAAGCTCAATTTCATCATCTACTAAAAGTAGTTTAGCGTTTGAAGTCATAAACCTTACTCGATGGGTGGGGAGAATTATTATTATTTTGGTTTTTTCTATCTTGCGATTCGGTCGCTTCTAACTTCGGTCGAGGAAGCAACAATGAAAAAGTCGTTCCCGCTCGATCACTTTGACAACTCAACAAGCCGCCTATTTCAGTCATGAAATTTTTCACTACCATTAAGCCAGTACCAGTATGTCCGTCACCTTTTGTGGTGTAGCTTTGTTGAAATAAATTTTGCATCACTTCATTTTCAATACCAGGGCCATCGTCACTAATATTGATGCGAACATAATTCATTTGGTTTACCACTACAGTGCTTTTTGTTTCTATTGCAATTCTTCCTTCTGAACCACAAGCCTCATAGGCATTTTTCAGTAGATTAATCAGGGTTTGCTTTAAACCATTTTCTTTACCCAAGATGAAAGGCATTGATGGGTCAAGATCCAGCTCTACCGAAATAGCTTTTTCCTTCGGGATGGATGCCTTAAACACTTTATTAATGCTGGTGATGATTTTATTAATATCTAAGGGAGACTCTGCGTCAGTAGCGGGCTCGTCATTTCCCAGTCTGTTAAGTATTTGTTTTACTCTTTCAATTTCAGTTTCAATTACTTTTATTTCTTCAAAGACTTCTGAATCCTGTTCTTGCTTGATGTTAAATAATTGCAAATAGTTTTTAATAATACTTATGGGATTATTCGCTTCATGAACAGCTTCTCGAATTTTTTCTTGATAATAAAATTCATTGTTATTAGTGCTTAGTAATTGCTGAGATCCATCTAGCTCCATAAAAAGTTGGTGTAACGATAACCTTAATGTTGAATTCTTCAAAAATGATTCAGCGGCCGCTTTACCTGTGCCAAATACTATGAGAGCGATCGTTTTACCTTTATGGACTAAAGGTTCACAAAGTAAAACCGAGCCTTCCATCAACGATATAATTTGTAAGTCCGCTACTTTTATATTTTCAGAATCTGAATCAAGCACAACAGCTTCTGCTTTAAGAAAACTATCGGCGATTAGGCTTGGTTTTTCACCTAAACTTAATTGAATTGTTTTACTTGCTTCTAAACTTTTAGTGCTCTCGCTAATACCAAGAATTTGATCTTCTGAATCGGGTCTAAAAATCACAAGCTTGTTAAAACTAAAAGCCTGCTCACCTAACTTTTCAATAGCTTTAATAATTGAATTTTCACCTGCTTTTCCTGCTGCGAGTAAAGCATTGTTATACTGATTGATTGCTTGTACTTGGATATGCAGCTTCTCTTGAACTTCACTATAAGCAGGTATATCCACTTTATCTGCTAATGGCAGTCTTTTCGTAATAACACAGTCCAGATTTAATAATTGTGCTTTTTCAATTACGGTTTTTTTAACTTTCTTACAAATTGCTCTGAGCGCCTCTTGTTCTAAACCGAAGAATTTTTGGCCGGCATTAATCAAATCAAAGTCTATGCCTTCTTTACTAGCAAGTTGATTCGCAAACCAACAAATTTTAACTTCTTCACTGGCGTCAGTAATGTCATCAAAAGCATGATGATGATAACGAATAGCATCACAGTAAAAATTATTAACTCCTAACCGTTCTAGTAATCCAGCTCCTATTTCTGCGTGAGTAGCACCAAACTCTTGGGCTTCTAAGCGACAAAGCTCAGATTCAGATGAAGTCCTTGAATGTAATTTGAGATAGTAGTCTGTGTAGACATTTCGAAGAACCAATTCACCGATATTCAGTAGAGACGCGGTTGCCATCAGTTCTGGAGTATTTTGACTTTGCGTAATTTTTTTCAGTTCAGAAACATAATAGCTACACAAAAGAGACTGCCTCCAATGCATTAGCTCAAAGGCCTCAGTTTTATCATTAAATGTATAGGGGCTGTAGTTTTGCGCGCTTTGCCTTAACAACTCAAAGGCAGCTTGAGTTCCATAAGCCTCTAAAAGCCTGTGGCTATTAAGTTCAGCTGAGGGTTTTTTTGAGTTGCCCGCAAGAGGCTCTATTTCAGAAGTTTCAGATAGAGAATCGGCAATAACTTGAAGTAAAAATAATGGGGAGTACTGAAGAAATTCGGCCAGTTTTTCAGCTTTTATTTCGTTTCTAAAGTTCTTACTTTCTTCTTGGAGAGAAAGTCCAAAGCCAAGCAACTGAGGAAGCAAAGGCGCCCTGAAGGGTTGGAACTTTTCTAGTACAAAATTTACAGATTCAGTCATGATTTTTTTTAGCGACCAATACTGCAGGACATAAATGAGTAATTGAATAATTCTACAGTACGTGAGCCTGAGGGTCAGGAATACTAAGCAACTGTTTATCAGTAAATTCTTCATCTTAGACTACTCTATGATTAGCACTTATCAGAAAAAGACCCTAGAATTAACTCATGCCATCACACCCTTTAAAGGCCCAGTCAAAACCTTTACACCACTTAGCTTTAACGAGCCTCCAAGGTGTCGGCCCTGCCCTAGAAAAAAAATTTGCCAGTCTAAACATCGAAAACGTCTTAGATTTACTGTTTCACCTTCCTTTCCGTTATCAAGATCGCACTAAACTCAGCCCTATTGGAGGCGTTCAGTTGGGTTCTGATGTTGTTATTGAAGGCCATATCGTTGGGAGCGTTATTGTTTTTGGTAGGCGCCGAAGCCTGCTTGTTAAAGTCCAAGATGCCTCTGGCCTTATCAATTTACGGTTTTTTCATTTCAGCGCGGCTCAAAAAAGCAGCTTGGCGGAAGGCCGAAGCATTCGCTGTTTTGGTGAAGTCCGTAGGGGGCGAAGTGGATTTGAAATTTACCACCCAGAATACAAAATAGTGGCCGAAAATGACTCATTTCCTGCAAGCTCCAGTCTTACTCCAATCTATCCTAGCACCGAGGGACTTCAGCAAATCCGGCTCCGCAGTGTTATTGATCAGGCCCTAGCTCTATTAGAGAAATCTGTATCCGTAATGCCCGATTATTTGCCTCAAAACCTTGTCAATGAACTCGGTAATTGCTCTTTGAAAGATGCCTTGCTGACGATCCACCACCCTCCACCCAACACCGAGGTAAGTCTATTAGAGGCTGGTGCACACCCTGCCCAAAAGCGCCTCGCTTTTGAGGAGCTACTAGCGCACTTTCTTTGTTTAAGGCGACTCAGAGATAAGGCACAACAAGAGCAGGCTGCGACTCTTATACCGAGTACAGCATTGATTCCTGCTCTTTTATCCTATTTGCCATTCACTCTGACGAATGCCCAGCAAAAGGTTTTCCAGCAAGTTAGTGAGGATATTTCGAATACCATCCCTATGCTTAGGCTAGTTCAAGGCGATGTTGGTTCAGGCAAAACCATAATCGCCATTTTGGCGGCTTTACAGGCCGTTGAGAACGGTTATCAGGCTGCAGTAATGGCTCCAACTGAGATTCTTGCAGAGCAGCATTTCTTGAACTTTTCAGAGCTTCTGGAAAATCTAAACATCGAAATATGTTTCCTAAGCGGCAAAGTCAAAGGCAAAAAACGCACCGAAACTCTTGAGCAAATCAAAAGTGGGCAAGCTCAAATTGTTATCGGAACCCATGCCTTGTTTCAGGAAGAAATTATCTTTGCCAATTTAGCTTTAATGGTAATTGATGAGCAGCACCGTTTTGGTGTGCATCAGCGCCTAGCTCTGCGAGAAAAAGGCAATCATGTTGGGCAAATTCCACATCAGCTTATTATGACTGCTACCCCTATTCCCAGAACATTGATGATGAGTGCTTACGCAGACCTTGATTGCTCTATCATAGATGAGCTGCCTCCTGGTCGAAGCCCAGTAAACACTGTTTTGTTATCGGACGATCGTCGCAATCAAGTCATCGAAAGAATTCGAGAGGCTTGCGCCAGTGGTCGCCAAGCATATTGGGTTTGCACCTTGATTGAGGAGTCTGATGTTCTGCAATGCCAAGCAGCTGAAGCGACTTTTGCCAAGCTACAAGAACAATTGCAAGGCTTAGCAGTCGGCCTTATTCATGGCCGCATGAAAGGCGCAGAAAAAACAGAAATCATGACTCAGTTTAAGGCCGGAGAAATTAAGCTCTTAGTCGCGACGACTGTCATCGAAGTGGGTG
>CBFIHS010000019.1:0-35942 GCA_965662565.1 Pseudohongiellaceae bacterium
TAGAAGGTATTTCTAACTTTCGCGTAAATCGAACCTAGTTCCTTACCAAAAATGGATGTCGAAACTTCCAACAAAATTTCAGAAAGTGATTCGAGTTTCTCTTTGGTTTTAAGACGCCAACCACTATAACTAATATTCACAGATTCACCTTCAAATTGGTGAGGTATCACTTTCTTATCTTGTAATAAGTAAAAACTAATCGGCATCTTGGTCTGAAGCCTTGGTTCTCCCCTGTTATTGAAGCTGTGTAATGTTAGAATTTCGGGCTTTCTTAATTGCACTAATTCATAAATTTTCAAAGGCCTTATGCTCCCTTTGGGCTGAACCTCATAGGTACTGCCCACCTGGATATTCTCCTTACAAAGCTTATAAGAATTATCGCTTAGTAGCACTTGCCCGCGCATACTAAAGGATTCAACACGTGAGGCAATATTTACCTCATTACCTATAGCTGTATATTCGTGATGCGAGACATTGCCTAAATAGCCTGTAGCAACGTCACCTGTATTAATACCAATACCCATGAAAATACTAGAAAGACCTAGCTCGTTATTTTGTAAATTAATTTCTTTCATAGCATTCTGCATTTCAATCGCACAGGCTAATACATTGTTGATTGTATCGTCCTCACAACTGAACAAGGCCAAGATAGAATCTCCAATCAATTTATCAACAACGCCATCGTGCCTTTCAATAATGGGAATCATTACATTGAAATAACGATTGAGCAAGTTCATAACATCAATTGGCGAGAATTTTTCAGAAAATGAGGTAAAACCTCTCAAATCTGATATCAAGATACTTAGCTTTTCAATCTTGAAGCGACCAAGCTCTATTTCATTCATTGGAAATTAGCTCCACATAGCTTCAGCAATTTTAAATAATTTGAATTAGAGTGAGCGCGTAAATTTAACGAGAGCCTTATTAAGGAGCTTATAGTATGCAGAGTTAGTTTTTTCAAAATATTCAGGAATTTATACTTATTGAAAAGTACAGCCTCATTCGTTCGGATTACTTATTATTAGACCTACAGCAATTGCTTCGGTAGAAAAAAATGTCCCATCCCTGACTATCGATAATTTTATAACATCCCCCTCTTCATGAATACCTATTAGATATTTAAAGATATGGTCATTTTCTACTATTGATTGATTTACTCTAACAATTACATCTCCGGCTCTGACTCCTGCATTATAAGCAGGAGAATTCAATTCTACATTTTACACTCCTGGATTTATGGGTATTGCAGAAGATCTGGAAGGAAAAATCGTCGCTTGGGACGCGCAACCAATCAACTCACTTGATGTGCCGGACTTCCAAATGTATTCACGTGTTACACATCTAGAATATAAATAATTAAAGAGTTCTTGTCGGGAAAGCAAAAGCAGATTTTTTTTAAACACATTCCTTTTTTAAACACTTTCACTTAACCGACAAATACTAGCTTAAAACATCATTCGAATTTAATTTTATCTTGATTATTTTCGATAGTCGCTGCCCCGATGCCACTAACCATCATTAGGTCATCAAAACTTTGAAATGCTCTATTTTGTTCTCGGTAGTCAATAATTGCTTCCGCTTTTGCATAACCAATACCATCTAAAGCCAGGGCAATTGTATCTGCATCAGCATTGTTTACATTTATTTGAATTAATTCTGGTTTTGCAGATAGGTTTTGAGCTACAGAAGTTTGAGAAAGTAGTAAAAACACGCTCAAACAAAATAATTGCAATAACTTGAATCCTTTCATAACACTCTCCATTAGTAAAATTTGAAATCACTTACAGAATAATTCTGTATCAATAAGATTAGCAGAACTTAAATCAATTTCACTTTTTTTTAACTAGATTCAATTTCTTGAACAATACTAAGGATTTTAGCTGAAGGCTTACTTGATTGAGTTATAGGTCTACCAATCACTAAATAATCACTGCCGTTTTGTAGCGCTAAAGCCGGAGTTACAACTCTTTTCTGGTCATCAACACTATCACCTAGTGGACGTATACCTGGAGTAACTAAACAGAAGTCACTAGCGTGTAATGATCTTAAATATTCTGTCTCTTTAGCAGAACAAACCACTCCGTCAAGACCACAATCAGCTGTCAACTTTGCTAAATTCTCAACTTGCTCTTGTGGACTTCGAGATATCCCAAGTTCCAGCAGATCTTCGGACCCCATACTGGTTAATACCGTGACCGCTATCAATAGCGGCGAGCCTTGGCTATTGAGAGCCTCACGTGATGCTTCAAGCATAGCGCGACCACCACCAGCATGAACGTTCACCATCCAGACACCAAGATCTGCAGCAGCCTTTAAAGCTCCGGCCACAGTATTCGGAATATCATGAAACTTTAGATCCAGAAAAACTTCAAAGCCTAGCTTAGAAATTCTTTCTACCAATTGTGGCCCGCATCGAGTGAAAATTTCCTTTCCTATTTTCACTCTACAAAGCTGAGGGTCGATATTATCCAAAAAATTTAGACATGACTGTTCACTGGGATAATCAAGAGCAATAATTATTTGTTTTTCATATTTCATTTAACGACCTTGAATAAGCGACTTATTATGCATATTTGAATCAAAGAAGATTTATAAGACTTACATAAATAGCTATAGATAATTTTCATCAACCTTAAACTCAAGAGGCTTGACCCTACCCCACTCATTGCAACTTGGGCAAAGCCAATGGAGTCTCTGAAACTCGAAACCACAACTACCACATTGATATTTGGCATGATTCTCAAAGTAAGCCTGTAAAATCTCATAGAAAAACTCAGCGCTCTCTTCACCTTCGGTTGAGTTCAACAATATTGCTTCACCAAGCAATTCAATTCTAGGGTTTGATTTCAGTTTACTGAATAGTAATTCCTTGGCTTCATTCCTACCTTTAGTCTCTTTGACATGCTGAATTAATTTCAGCAGGAAATTCGCAGAAGAAGATTGATCGATACTATTTTCGATAAACCTTTCCAGATCATTATTTTTATCTAAGGCGAGATATGACGCAACTATTAAAGGAAATACTTCTGCTTGAAAACTCAAATCCTCAGTAGATATTTTATTAATAGCTTTGAGGGTTTTCTTGTAAAATTTTTGCTTGTACTCCAAATCAGCAAGAATGAGGCTAGTTCTTACATTATCTCGATCAAAGTTAATGGCATAATTAAGATAGCTTCGCGCCTGACTGTAATTGCTGTTTTCAATATCGATTTCAGCCAGCTCACAATAAAAATGTGAAGCTTTATTTTGATAATCTTTTTTTGCTTCTGGAGAACAAATCTTCAACAAATCATCAATCGCTTGAATTGCGTTGAGCCATTCTTTTTCCGTCTGATAAACAATAACTCCTTGATCTAAAGCAGCTAAAGAAACTTCCTTGTTTGAGTTTCTCAATTCATTAATCAATGATTCTGCTCTATCTAGTAATCCTGCTGCGACATAGCTTCTAATCAATCCTAATTTTACATTTTGTAAATCAATTTCACTTAACTTGGAGTCTGCTAATAACTTATGGTAAACCGCAACTGATTGATCGAATTTACCACGCCTTCTGGTCAAGGCTGCTAATGCAAGATTACTTTCCACAGAAGTGGCATTAATTTCTAGGGATGCAATAAGCTCATCAACTGATTGATCTGCTTTCTCATTTACTAAATAGTTTAAACCTATGAAATAATCTTTTTCCGAGTTTTTTGATGCTGCAGTATTTTTGCTATTTCTCGTTCTATAACCCGAATACCAAGCTAAGGCCAACGCAATTAAAACTAAAACTATTGCTGTAGTGTTTCCTTCTAGCATAATCAGTCTACTATTAACCCCTGCCTTTTCGGAAAACACTAGCGTCAGCACTCTTACCAACGACATTTGCTTGAGATTTTTTTAGACGACCTTCTAAGTCGTGAATTTTAATCTTGGTTTTAATTCGACGAAAAAAACCATAACCAAGAATTAAACCTAAAGCTCCACCCCAGATAAATGCTAGCAATACCCAAACTGCTAAGCGCTGCGGTGCTAGTTCAACACCAATCCATAGTGGCACTTCCACACTATTATTACTGGTAAAAACAAACCCTGCTAATACAAACAGTAGAACTATAAGACTCGTTATAAATCGTAAAATTCTTTTCATTTAGGTTCTTTATAGCATGACAAAAAAAACGGCGGCTCCTCGAAAAGGCCCCGCCGTTTTGATAGTTCAACAAAGAAGCTTTTCCTTAAGCTCTTTCTCTTTGTAAGCTCTCATTGACACGGTCTCTTAACTCTTTGCCAGCTTTGAAGTGGGGAACATGCTTTCCTTTTAATTCCACCGCTTCACCAGTTTTAGGGTTGCGCCCAATTCGAGGAGCTCTGTAATGTAGCGAAAAGCTACCAAAGCCCCGAATTTCAATGCGCCCACCTTCAGACAATGTCTCAGACATATAAGAAATAATTGCTTTAACTGTCAGCTCAATATCTTTCGGAGATAATTGAGTTTGCTTTTCCGCTATACGTTCTATCAATTCTGATTTCGTCATAACTTATTACCTCAACAGTTAAGCTTTCTTAATAAAGTAAGCTAAGCGCTTACTTCTTTTCCATCTGCGCTTTAATTAAATCACCAACGGTAGCTGGTGCAGCAGCACTAGTACTTTGTTTATTATGCTCAGCAATTGAATCTTTTTCTTCTTCAATTTCTTTAGCTTTTATAGACAAGGTTAGTACTCTGTTTTTACGGTCAAGATTAACAATTCTAGCTTCGACTTCATCGCCTTCGCTCAAGACAGTTCGAGCATCCTCAACTCTATCTCGGCTAATATCGGCAACTTTTAGAAGGCCTTCAACACCTTCAGCCAAAGTTACAATTGCTTCTTTAACATCAACAGAGGCTACTTTACCAGTAACAATGCTGCCTTTTTCGTTTTCTGAGGCATATTGAGAGAAAGGATCATCAATCAATTGTTTTATACCCAATGAAATTCTTTCTCTTTCTGGATCTATTGAAAGAATCACAGTATCAATCTTATCGCCTTTGGTGTACTCACGAACCGCTTGCTCGCCTGGTTCATCCCAAGAGATGTCAGATAAATGAACAAGGCCATCAATTTCGCCATCAAGACCGATGAAGATTCCAAAATCTGTAATTGATTTAATGTTGCCAGAAATTCTATCGCCTTTCTTGAAGGTTTCACCAAAAGCATCCCAAGGATTTTTCTGAGTTTGCTTCAGGCCTAGAGAAATACGACGACGTTCTTGGTCAATTTCAAGAATCATTACTTCAACTTCATCACCTAGTTGAACAAGTTTAGACGGGTGAATGTTTTTGTTAGTCCAATCCATTTCAGAAACGTGGACAAGACCTTCAACACCTTCTTCAAGCTCAGCAAAACAGCCGTAGTCAGTTAAATTCGTAACAACTGCTTTAACTTTGGTGTTCTCTGGATAACGATTTTTAATTTCTACCCATGGATCTTCACCAAGTTGTTTTAGACCAAGCGATACACGATTACGTTCACGATCAAACTTCAATACTTTAACGTCAATCTCAGCGCCAACTTCAACAATTTCACTTGGGTGTTTGATGCGTTTCCAAGACATATCTGTAATATGTAATAAACCGTCCACCCCACCTAGATCTACGAAAGCACCGTAATCAGTAAGGTTTTTCACTATGCCTTTAACAGATTGACCTTCTTGCAGATTAGCAAGCAACTCATCACGTTCAGCACTATTTACAGACTCAAGTACTGCGCGACGAGAAACAACCACGTTGTTTCGCTTTTGGTCCAGTTTGATCAATTTAAATTCAAGCTCTTTAAACATGAGAGGATCAACGTCACGAATCGGACGAACATCTACTAATGAGCCTGGAAGGAATGCTCGAACAGTATTCACATCAACAGTGAAACCGCCTTTTACTTTTCCGTTAATGACACCAATAACTGCTTCATTTTTCTCGAATGCACTTTCAAGTACCATCCAAGTTTCAGCGCGTTTGGCTTTCTCTCGAGATAATTTTGTTTCTCCGAAACCGTCTTCAACAGTTTCCAAAGCAACTTTTACTTCATCTCCAACTACCAGGGAAAATTCGCCCTGATCGTTTAAAAATTCTTGGCGAGGAATTACACCTTCTGATTTAAGACCGGCATGAACAGTCACCCAATCCGAATCAATATCGATCACGGTTCCAGTAACAATGGAGCCGGACTTCATTTCTACACCTTTCAAACTTTCTTCAAATAATTCTGCGAAACTTTCGCTCATGTTTTTTCCTATCATTGAGAGCTATGCTTAGGCAAGATCTCATATCAATCCACATTCCAGTTAATATGGGTTAGTTTTTATTTAGTAAGTTTTCAGCATTTTCTGGCACTTGAAAACCACCTTTCATTAGAAATGAATATTCAATTCAATTGCCTAAGTCTAGTGCTTGCTCTGTTGCTGCTAACACCTCTTTAAACACTTGGTCGACATTCAAATCAGTTGTATCGATCACCAAAGCATCCTCTGCAGGCACTAATGGTGAAATTTCTCTTGCTGAATCTCGCTTATCACGAGCTTCTATATCCTGCAAAAGGGCGCGCAGATTAACACTAAGTCCCTTATTTATCAACTGCTTATAACGTCTTTCAGCTCGCACTTCGAGTGAAGCAGTGAGGAAAAGTTTTTTGACTGCATCTGGGAATACTACTGTTCCCATATCTCGACCGTCTGCCACCAGACCTGGCATCTGACGAAACGCTAATTGCCTCTCATAAAGCGCGTCACGAACTTCAGGAATAATGGCTACTTGGGAAGCCAATTCTCCACTGCTTTCCTGCCTTATTTCTGTGCTGACGTCCTCGCCGTTAAGCTCTATTGAGCCCTCATAGAGTCTGGAGAAACAGACATCCATCCCTGTCGTGAAATCCACTAAGCTATTGATATCATTCAACAATATATCTTTCTTATTAGCCCCCACGCCAACTAAACGATAAAGCGCCCCACTATCAAGAATATGCCACTGCAAAGATTTTGCCAGTAGATGTGTAATAGCTCCCTTACCTGTGCCGCTAGGTCCATCGATTGTAATTACAGGCGCTTCGAGTATTGGTGTCTCTATAGAACTTAAGTCTGTCATCAATCTACCGCCTTAAGATTGATACCGCTGGTGGAAGCAAGCTCAAGAAAATTAGGGAAAGAAGTAGCAACATTGGCGCAATCCTGGATCGAAATTTTTGCTTTAGAGCGCAAAGCCGCAATCACAAAAGCCATGGCTATACGATGATCTCCTTTACTGTCAATAATGCCACCGCCCATTTCAGAACCTTCAATTACGATACCATCTGGTTTCACTTCGTGCTTCACACCTAAAGTTGCCAGGCCATCAGCCATGGCTTGAATTCTGTCACTTTCTTTTACTCGTAACTCCTCCGCACCACTTAATGTTGTAGTCCCAGTGGCGCAGGCTGCAGCAATAAATAAAACAGGAAACTCGTCGATTGCTAAAGGTACTTGTTCAGCCGGAATTTCGATACCATGCAAAGGGGCATAACGCACACGAATATCGGCTACAAGCTCCCCCCCAACTTCGTATTCTCCCAAATACTCGATATTTGCGCCCATTTCTCTAAGAATATTAATCACACCTGTTCTGGTCGAATTAATACCAACATGCTTTAAAGTTAAATCCGAACCAGGACTTATACTGGCGCCTACTAAGAAAAATGCAGCCGAACTAATATCAGCAGGTATATCTAAATCACAAGCTACAAGCTTATTCCCACCCTTAATTTCAATAGTGTCTCCCACAACACTTAAAGGATAGCCAAACCCTTGCAACATAAGTTCTGTATGATCCCGGCAAGGAGTAGGCTCGACGATTTTACTGCTACCATCAACGTAAAGAGAAGCCAGTAAAAGGCAAGATTTAACTTGAGCACTGGCTACAGGCATCTCATAGGCAATCGGTTGTAATTTCGCAGGGCTGATTTTAATTGGAGCAAAGCCACCCTCTTCCAGCACAATATCCGCACCCATCAATTTAAGAGGCTCAGTCACTCTCTTCATAGGTCGTTTAGAAAGAGACTCATCGCCTATTAAAACTGAAGAGAAGCTTTGCGCTGCTAATAAACCTGTCATTAATCGCATCGCTGTACCCGAGTTCCCCATATTAAGAGCTTCCAAAGGAGCTTTGAGGCCATTCATACCAACCCCCTCAATGCGCAAATTTCCTTCTTGTGGATCAGTGATACTCACACCCATTGCTCTGAAAGCTTTTAAGGTAGCAAGACTGTCTTCGCCTTCTAAAAAGCCCTGGACATTTGTAATCCCCTCGGCAATCGCTCCCATGATGATTGCACGATGAGAAATTGATTTGTCGCCAGGAACTCGAATACTCCCTGACAGATGGCCACCAGGCTCTGCAATGAAATTATGTTTCATAGAAAGTTACTTATTAGGAAATTTATCTCTGGATTGTTTTGAACGAGTAAGCACTTGCATCAAATAATCACTATCACCTTGATTCAGCGCTTGCTTAAATACATTAATATCCGTTTCAAGCTCTTCTAAAATCGCTAGAATGGGCAATGCATTGCTTAAAAATATATCTTTCCACATATGTGGATCACTTGCCGCTATTCTAGTGAAATCTCTAAAGCCACCAGCAGCGTAGCGGAAAATCTCTTCACTGGTGCCTTGTTTCGAAAGTGTGTCAACCAAAGCATACGCCAATAAATGTGGAAGATGACTAGTTGCGGCAAGCACTTCATCATGCTTCTCTACTGACATTTGCAAGACCTCAGCACCGACTTCGCGCCAAAGTGTACTAACAAGTTTTAGTGCATCAGCATTAGTTTCGGGCAGAGGCGTTAATATAACTCTTCGTTCGGCAAAGAGGTCTGACCTAGATGCCTGGAAACCACTTTTTTCTGAACCGGCAATAGGATGCCCCGGCACTAAATTCTCAGGAATTTCACCAAAGGCGGAAAGAGCAGCATCAACCGTTGATTGCTTGACACTAGCAACATCCGTTATGACACAGCTTTGCTTCACAATTCCAGCAAGCCCTTGCATTATTGCACCTACACTTAAACCAGGCACTGCAATAACTACGATATCTGCATCACTGCAAACTTCTTCAAGTTCAGTACTAAACCCTGCTATCACTCCGGAGTCATAGGCCTGCTGAAGCGACTCAAGATTCCTACCTACTGCCCATATCTGTGAACCGAGTCCTTTATCAGAAAGAGACCTAGCTAACGACCCACCAATAAGACCTAAACCGATAACCACAATTTTTTTATTGAGTAGAACTTCATCCACTCTGATTGCATCTTGAACTAAATGAACAGTGCCCGATTTAGGATAAGACCCTAGAATGCGGCACTCCAAATCAGGCTGTTTTAAGGCGTCTATGGCTGCGGCTATATTTTTATCTCTTTGATGACCGTCAATATCAATGTAAAAACTATAAGACCAAGCTTCTTTTCTTGAAGGCCTAGATTCCAACCTGCTCATATTTACATCAAAACGTTGCAATGGTTCTAGAACATTAAATAAGGCACCTGGTTCATTACGAGTAGTAATTATCAAAGAAGTCTTATCATGCCCGCTTGACTGAGCTAGATTTTTTTTACTGACAATCAAAAAACGAGTTGAGTTGTCATGAGTATCTTCTATGTCTTCGGCTAAAACATTGAGTTGATAAATTTCTGCCGCAGTTTGACTTGCTATAGCAGCAACGCCTGTTTCCAGAGAAGCCATTTTGGCCGCTTCTGCATTACTGCTGACAGCCACTGTTTCAATACCAGGATAATGTTTTTCCAACCAATTCCGGCATTGCCCAAGCGATTGCTGATGCGAAACAATACGGCGAATTCCAGCTTCATTAGTTTGGGGCTGAACCATAAGGACGTGTTGAATACGTAGTAAAATTTCACCACAGATACTGATGGGGCTTTGATTTAGACAATCTAATGTTGCGCTTACAGACCCTTCAGATGAGTTTTCAAGTGGTACGACACCATAATCACAGTCATCGTTTTCAATGCTAAGAAAGACTTCTTCGATACTGGGAACTGGGACAGACACTTGCTCAGCACCAAAATACTTAAGCAAGGCTCTATGCGAATAGGTTCCTTGCGGCCCCAGATAGGCAACCGCTTGAGAGGGATCGATATCACTCATCGCCTAGTGGTGAGCCTTTATCGTCTTCCGGACTTTGCTCATCTGAGTCTGAACCAATAGGGGTCGCATTCGTTTCAGTATCTTCTGAAAGCTCAGTATCACCTGAGCCTTCGATCAACTCTTCAATATTCTCAATATCTTCAATATCTTCGGGTTCTTCAATACGCTCCAAACCAACTAGGTTCTCACCTTCTTTTAGCTTAATCAGGCGAACACCCTGTGTATTTCTGCCTTGCGAAGAAACTTCATCCGTACGAGTACGAACTAGGGTTCCTTTGTCGCTAATCAGCATAATTTCATCACCAGCAAAGACCTGCACAGCACCAACAATTGCGCCATTTCTTTCACTGGTTTGGATTCCTATAACGCCTTTTCCGCCACGCTTATAGCTTGGAAAATCTTCAACCTTAGTGCGCTTACCATAACCATTTTCACTAACAGCAAGAATCTCTGAACCTTCTTGAGGAATAATCATATCAACCATATGATGCGATTCTTCTAAGCGAATCCCCCTAACGCCTCGGGCAGTTCTGCCCATAGGCCTTACATCACCTTCACTGAAGCGGATTACCTTACCTGAACTACTATAAAGCATCACATCCTGCTGACCATTAGTGATAGCAGTTTTAACCAAAGTATCGCCTTCATCTAACTCAATTGCTCGCAAACCCACACTCCGTTGTCGAGCGAAATTTGTCAGCGCTACTTTTTTCACAGTGCCGTTACTGGTCGCCATGAAGACGTATTCATCCTCAGGGTATTCTCTGATGGGCAGCATACTAGTAATCGCTTCACCTTCTTCTAAGGGCAATATATTGATAATCGGTTTGCCGCGTGCAGTCCTGCTGGCGACAGGAATATGGAAGACTTTTATCCAAAAAACCTTACCGCTGGTAGTAAAACACAATAAAGTATCATGACTACTGGCGACGAGAAGATGCTCTACAAAGTCTTCCTCTTTGACTGTTGCTGCAGCTTTACCACGACCACCACGTCTTTGCGCTTGATAATCTGATAATGGCTGACTTTTAGCATAACCAGTTTGTGAAATCGTCACGACCCGGTCTTCTTCCGTGATTAAATCCTCAATCGTCAAATCATGCTGAGAATCCATGATTTCAGTACGACGCTCATCACCATAGTTTTCTTTAATCTCTTCTAGCTCTTCACGGATAACAGACATTAAGCGGCTGTTGTGTGCGAGAATATCCAGATAGTCAGCAATCTGATTCAACAATTCTTTGTAGTCATTGATCAGCTTATCTTGCTCTAGACCTGTTAAGCGATGCAGCCTTAATTCAAGAATCGCTTGAGCTTGTTCTGGTGTCAAAAAATACTCGGAACCTTTTAAGCCATACTCTTCTGGCAAGTTATCAGAACGGCATGCATGCGGATCCGAATCACCTAGCATTGCAACGACGCCCTCAGAGTTCCATGAACGCTCTAGTAGTTTCACTTTTGCCTCAGCTGAACTAGGTGAGGCTTTTATTAACTCGATAACTGCATCGATATTTGCCAAGGCAACAGCAAGACCCTCTAATAAATGACCTTTTTCGCGCGCCTTTCGTAAAAGAAAAACTGTTCGACGAGTAACAACTTCTCTTCGATGCTGAATGAAAGCATCAACAATTTCTCTTAGATTTAAGAGCTTAGGCTGGCCATCAACCAAGGCAACCATATTGATACCAAATACCATTTGCATCTGAGTTTGGGCATAGAGATTGTTTAATACAACGTCTCCTACTTCACCTTTTCGTAACTCGATGACTATGCGCAAACCATCTTTGTCTGACTCATCACGAAGCTCACTGATTCCCTCAATTTTCTTTTCTTTAACTAATTCAGCAATACGTTCAATCAGACGAGCTTTGTTTAATTGATAAGGGATTTCACTAACAATGATTGTTTGCTTGCCGGTCTTTTCATTTTCTTCAACCGCAGCTCGTGAACGCATGTAAATTTTTCCACGCCCGGTTTTATAAGCCTGGAGAATCCCTGCTCGACCATTAATAATTGCCGCAGTTGGAAAGTCTGGGCCTTCGATATGCTGCATTAATTCATCAATCTCAATTTCAGGATTGTCCATCATAGCTATTATTGCGCTAATCACTTCACTAAGGTTGTGAGGAGGAATATTGGTTGCCATCCCTACCGCAATACCTGAAGAACCATTAACCAATAAATTAGGCACGCGTGTTGGCAGGACATCTGGAATCAGTTCAGTACCGTCGTAGTTTTCAGTGTAATTAACAGTTTCTTTATCAAGATCGGCCAATAAATCATGAGCCATCTTCTTCATACGTATTTCTGTATAACGCATAGCAGCAGCAGAATCGCCATCAATGGAACCGAAATTGCCTTGACCGTCTACCAAGGGATAACGTAGAGAAAAATCCTGAGCCATACGAACAATCGTTTCATATACAGCTGAGTCACCATGAGGGTGATACTTACCAATGACATCACCAACCACTCGAGCAGACTTTTTATAAGGTTTATTCCAGTCATTGGATAGAACGTTCATGGCGAATAACACACGCCTATGAACTGGTTTTAGTCCGTCGCGAACATCAGGCAAAGCCCTACCTACGATTACGCTCATCGCATAATCCAGATAAGACTGACGCATTTCACTTTCTATGGTGACAGATTCCACCTGTCCCCCAGTGATTCCTTCATTTTGATCTATAGAATCTGACATAAAATGCTCTTAAATCCCCTTTTCAAGCTGATATTCAGCTGGTATGAAGCTAACTTTTGAATCTTCTCAGCTTCGCGTTTAAAGCTCAATTAACAGACCAGCTTTTAGGTCAACCCTGACGAATTAACTGGCTCTTATTTGTTTAAAAATAATAGGGAAATTCTAGCATATTTTGGCTTAAGACTGACAGTGGAAGTACATACTTTTGGTAATTATCGGTATACTGCAAAAGAGATGAATTACTGACCGAAAATCAATACATAATCCAGACTCACTCAATACACTATGCCTTCAAAACTAAGTCCCGATAGCCGTCAGGAAGTGGATGCAATCATCCATGCTAAATGGCTAATACCCATGACTCAGGCTGGTCTCATTCTTGATGACCACAGCTTGATTATTCAAAACAAAATGATCAGGGAAATCCTACCTACAGTTGAAGCAGGCAAATATTTTAAAAGCCAAGAAAATTTCAGTTTAGATCAGCATGCTCTAATACCTGGGCTAGTAAATGCTCATGGGCATGCCTCTATGAGCTTGTTGCGAGCTTATGCAGATGACATGCCCTTAAACTCATGGTTAGAAGACAAAATTTGGCCGGCAGAGTCACGTTGGGTTGATGAAGAGTTTGTAAGTGATGGAGCCGAACTTGCTATTGCTGAAATGCTCTTGTCTGGTACAACAGCATTTACCGATATGTATTTCTTTCCTGATCATGTTGCTAAAGCTTCTTTGAAAGGAAATATTCGCGCTCACCTTGCCTCTCCAGTCCTAGACTTTCCTACCGCATGGGCAAAGGACCCTGAAGAATATATCCACAAAGCCATGGAGCTGCACGATCGCTATAAAAACAACGAGCATATTTATGTGGGTTTTGGCCCCCACTCGCCCTATACAGTATCTGACGAACCCCTGCAAAAGATTGCAACTTTAGCCAATGAATTAGATATCGCAATTCATATTCACCTTCACGAAACAGCAAAAGAAATTAAAGACTTCCAAGCCAGCAAAGCTGTTAGTCCACTTATTCACTTAAGTAAGTTAGGTTTATTAACACCTAACTTGCAATGCGTTCATATGACCCAGCTTAAAAAAGATGAGATTCTCTTACTCGCCGATAATGGTGTCTCAGTTGTGCATTGCCCAGCCTCAAACATGAAACTAGCCAGTGGCTTTTGTCCGACTGCAAAATTATTTGAAGCCGGTATCACGGTAGCCCTAGGCACAGATAGTTGCGCCAGCAACAATGAACTCAATATGTTCAATGAAATGCGTATGGCGGCTTTAATAGGCAAAGGCGCAGCAAAAGATGCTAGCGCCCTATCGGCATGGGAAGTACTTGAAATGGCTACAGTCAATGGTGCCAAATTAATGGGACTTAGCGAGCAACTTGGAACCTTAGAATCAGGCAAGTTTGCAGACATAACAGCCATAAACCTGAACCAGATAAACACACAGCCCGTATATGATCCAGTGTCCACATTAGTTTATAGTGCTCAAGCCTCTCAAGTCAGTCATGTTTGGGTAGGCGGCAAATTAAATGTCGAAAATGGCAAACTGTTGAGCTTGGACAGCAAGCAACTAATTGACAAGGCTCAAGACTGGGCCAAGAAAATCCAACAAGGGTAAAACTAGGACCAAGTGATTATGGATAATGTTGATAACAGCGAGATTGCAAAATTTGAAGCATTAGCATCGCGCTGGTGGGACAGAAATAGTGAATTTAAGCCCTTACATGAAATCAACCCATTACGCATGGGCTATATTGATAGTAAGGTCAATCTTGCTGGTAAAACTGTCCTAGATATTGGCTGTGGGGGTGGTATCCTAGCTGAAGCGATGGCTCATAGAGGTGCACAAGTCACGGGTATCGACATGGGCGAGGCTCCTCTAGCCGTAGCCAGACTTCATCTATTGGAAAGCGGTCTAGAAATAGACTACCAGCAATTACCAGCCGAAGAATTCGCAGAACAACACAGCGGAAAATTTGATGTCGTTACTTGTATGGAAATGCTTGAACATGTCCCTGACCCGTCTTCAATAATAAAAGCTTGTAATAAATTGTTAAAACCGGGCGGCCAGCTTTTTCTTTCAACAATAAATCGCAACCCAAAGTCCTACCTCTTCGCAATAATAGGTGCAGAATATCTCCTGCGGATTCTTCCGAAGGGCACACATGATTATCAAAAATTTATTCGCCCCTCCGAACTCGCTCGATTCTCGCGTGATGCTAAACTGGAAGTATTAGAAGTTCGAGGCATGACCTACAACCCTTTTACTAAAAAATACAAACTAGGTGATGATGTAGATGTAAATTATTCTATGCATCTAGTGAAGCCCGAATAACTATCTGAGCAACTATGTCTTTAGTAAGAAAACACCTTCTCTTTGATCTTGATGGCACTCTCTTAGATACAGCAAAAGACTTTAGTGCAGTGTTAAATTATCAACTTATAAAACATGGCAGAGAAGAAGTCGCTGAACAGCATGTTCGTGAAACTGTCTCAGATGGCGCACGCGCATTAATAAAGCTTGGTTTTAGTATTGATGAAAGTGACCAAGATTTTTCGACTTACTTAGAAGAACTTTTAAACCTCTATGCGAACAAGATACCTTCATCAGAAGCTGTTTTATTTCCTGGTATTGAAGAGCTATTAAGCCTTCTAGATAAAAATAACTTAGCCTGGGGGATAGTAACCAACAAACCTTCTCGCTTCACTACGCCCTTATTAAAACAATTCAATATTTTTCAAAGTTCCGCAGTGGTGGTTTGCGCCGACCAAGTTAGCCAAAGCAAACCAAGTCCAGAAGGAATACTTTTGGCCTGCCAGACTCTTAACCGAAAACCGAATGAGTGCATTTATGTAGGCGACCATAAACGGGATATTGATGCGGGTAAGAATGCAAACATGGAAACAATTGCTGTTACTTGGGGCTACGTCCCTAAAACTGTTCGTCTCGAAGATTGGCAGCCAGATCACATCGTCAATACTTCACAAGAAATTGCAGACCATCTATTTGGAAACTAAGCATGTTTGACTACCAAGCGCCTACAAATTTACTTAAAGACAAGATTATTCTAGTTACCGGCGCAACTTCTGGAATTGGACGGGCGTCTGCCCTAGCTTATGCAAAACATGGAGCCACAGTGATTTTACAGGGGCGACAAGTTGATAAGCTGGAAGAAGTTTATGATGAAATCGAAGCTGCTGGAGGGCCACAAGCAGCCATTACACCTTTGGATTTAGAAAGTGCGAATCAGAATAACTATGATGAGCTGGCCGATGGTATTTACAATGAATTCGGAAAACTAGATGGCTTAGTCAATAATGCCTCGATACTGGGGATGCTTACACCCATTCAAAGCTACCCCCTAGCAACATGGAACCAAGTCATACAGACTAACCTGACAGCGCAATTTGCAATAAGCAAAACCTGCCTGCCGCTCCTACAAGCATCAGAAAATGCTTCAATTATTTTCACTTCATCAAGTGCGGGAAGAAAGCCCTATGCTTACTGGGGTGCTTACACTGTTTCTAAAGCGGCAATAGAAAGTCTAGCCCAAGTTTTGTTTTTAGAACTGGAGAACACCTCTAAAATACGAGTTAACACAGTTAACCCTGGCGCTACGGCAACTAAAATGAGGAAGAAAGCTTTTGCTGGCGAAAACCCTGATAAATTGCCAAAACCAGAAGACATTATGCCCGTGTTTTTATACTTGATGGGCGCTGATAGTTTGCATGAAAATGGCAAACAGTTTGATGCTCAGTAATTTCTAAAACACCAGAATATGCAATGATTTAATTTAGACCGGTGTGGTCTTTTGGAAAGGCTCGTAAGCATCGAAGCTTTCCAACAAAGACATTAGCTTCGGATAAGGCTCCAAGCTGAAATGGTTTCTATATCGAACCCAAGCTAAGAAACACGCCAGTCTAATTTCAACATCGGTCCACGGTGTTTGTTTTGAAAAAGTCCGGGTTTCGAATTCTAATAAGCCTGTTTGTATTCTGTCTTTTTGCTTCTGTAAATACTTTACTGAATCCGCAGTTAATCCTTCCTTTTGCAACAAAAAGAGATTCACCTGAGAATCTATTAAAGTGTTCACCGCACAAAAATCATTTAGGTCTTGCACTGTTGGCAAATAAATTAAATCTGAAGATTCACGTATGTAACGCAGAATGGAACTGGAATCTGTGAGCATTTTATTCTGACCTTCTTCTTCATACTCAAAAAAAGGGATTTTTTTCATTGGGGTGCGCAGCGTGTCATGATCAGCATCCACAAATTCAAAAGTTAGGCCACTTTCAATCAATGCGATATGGCAATGACGAACAAAAGGTGAAGGATAGTTTCCGTATAATTTCATTATTAAATCCAGATTTTCTTATTAGCGAACTTTAAATGCACTGCGCTTCTTTAAATTCTTTGCCCCGGCAAACTTATTGGCAACTTTGCTTGGTCGGTACTTCAAGCCTGCTAGTTTATAGAGCTCTTTTACTTCTGAGGCCGGCAATTCTCTGAACTGACCAACCTTGACAACACTGGGTATGAAAGCAGTTCCATAACGAACTCTTTTTAAGCGACTGACTTTAAGCCCTTGCGACTCCCACAAGCGTCTAACTTCACGATTCCGCCCTTCCATAATTACAACGTGATACCACTGATTAGCACCCTCTCCTGAGAAAAACTGGATATCAGTGAATCTCGCCATTCCATCCTCTAGCATGACGCCCTTATGCATCTCATTAATCATTTCTTTGGTCACTTCACCAATGACTCGAACTGCATACTCGCGTTCAACTTGAGTAGCTGGGTGCATTAACTTATTAGCCAGCTCACCATCTGTAGTGAATAATAATAATCCGCTTGTATTAATGTCTAGACGCCCGACTGAGACCCAACGAGCGTGTTGAAGGCGAGGCAATTTATCAAAAACTGAAGGTCTGCCCTCAGGATCGTTTCGGCTGCATATTTCACCAACTGGCTTGTTGTAAAGTAAAACCGTTTGGTTAACTGAAGTTGAGGTATTCGATGAAAGTTTTTTTCCATCAATAACTATCTTATCTTCAGGCCCAACCCTGTCACCAAGAGCGGCTAGTTTACCGTTAACTTTTACTCGACCAGCACTAATCCAGGTTTCCAACTCTCGGCGAGAGCCAAACCCAGCACGAGCTAAAACTTTTTGGAGCTTTTCATCGGATACACTATCCATATTCATTTCTCACGAAATTAAAATTTTATTATTTGATGCTCTGACTTCTATCGTATACTTCTATCTTATACTTCTAGCTTCAGAACTGCGGGCTTACTCTTTTTTATCGTCTTCAAGTTCTTGTAAAGATTTATCTGTTTCAGTCTCTTTTTCTAGAGCGACACTTTCTGAAGTAGACTCAACATCAGTTTCCTGCTCTGACGACTCAGCCTCTATTTCTTCATCGGAATTTTCATCTAAATCTAACTCTTGGATACCTAAAATCTCATCAATAGAACGCGTGCCTATGGCAGCAGCTGCGAGTTCCTCTTCGTCAGCAACAACTACTTCATCTTCTTGTGCTTCTTCTGGGAATTCTAATACTTTGCTAACCGGCGCTTCTTCATCCAGGGTTAATTCCTGATTGGGATTCTCTAGATCTCTAATCTCATTTAGCGCAGGCAATTCATCCAGATTTTTTATATTAAAATAATCTAAAAATTCACGAGTTGATGCGTACATTGCTGGACGACCTGGAACATCTCTATGCCCAACCACTCTGACCCAGTCTCTTTCCAGAAGCGTTCTAACAATGCTCGAGCTTACTGCAACACCTCTGATTTTTTCTATGTCACCGCGAGTAATTGGTTGGCGATAGGCTATGATGGCAAGGGTTTCCAATAAGGCTCTAGAGTAGCGTTGAGGTTTTTCTTCCCATAAACGACCAATCCAATCGCTGTGTTCCTGGCGTACCTGAAAACGGTAGCCAGAAGCTACTTCTTTAAGCTCATAACCTCTACCTTCACAACTCTTCTCTATCTCAAGTAAAGCAGCTTTTAAGACATTTCTCTCCGGCCGCTCTTCATCCGTAAAGATATTGGCAATCTTATCGAGAGATAAAGGTTTACCTGCCGTCAGTAAAAGGCCTTCAATAATCTGCCTTATTTTTTCTTCATCATTCATGTACTTTTTGCCTTAATATGAATCGGCGCAAAAGGTTCACTCTGCGCCAACTCTATCAGTGATTCTTTAATCAATTCCATTACAGCTAAAAAGGTCACTACGACACCTAATCGGCCTTCATCTTTCATTATCAGTGTGCTTAATTGGGTAAATTGCTTATCGCTTATTCTTAATAATATTTGCGACATCTTTTCTCTGGTGGATAAAGAGTCCGAACGAATATGATGATGCCCTTGTAGATCAGTACGACGCAAGACATCAGCAAATGCCAGCAGCACTTCCTGCAAATCCACTTGCGGTAAAGGAACTTCTTTTTCCATGAGCGGTGCTTCCGCAGAGGCTAGATGCAAGTCTCTTTGTAGTCTTGGCATTTCGTCGATTTTCTCAGCGGCATCCCGATAGCGCTCATACTCTTGCAAGCGCCTGATTAGTTGCGCTCTAGGATCTTCTTCATCCTCTTCGTCTTCTTCATTCCTAGGGAGCAAGAACCTGGATTTAATCTCGGCCAACATAGCGGCCATAACCAGATACTCGGCCGCCAACTCAAATTGAGCTGCTTCCATAAGCTCAACATAAGCAATGTATTGAGCTGTAATTTGTGCAATATTTATCTCGAGGATATCGATGTTTTGTCGGCGAATTAGGTAAAGTAGAAGGTCTAGAGGTCCTTCAAAAGCCTCTAAAAATACTTCTAGAGCATCGGGCGGAATATAAAGGTCTTTTGGAAGATCCGTTACGGCTTGTCCAGCGACAAAGGCAAAAGGCATTTCTGCCTGCTGGGAGCTTTGTTCTGCTCTCGCTTTTTCTAGCAGGCTAGCCCCAACACCAACAGAATCTGTCTCACCAGTCTCTGCAATGTTCTGTTTTGATAGCGGCTCTGCAGCTGTGTCTGTTACTGGGTCATCACTCATAAGATTATCGGTAATTTAGTCCCATAGCTTGGCGCACGTCATCCAAAGTTTCTTTAGCCACTTCGCGCGCATTCTCAGACCCTTCAACAATGATTGCTTTGACAGCAGAAGGATTATCTTCGTATTGCTGAGCTCTTTCTTTAATTGGTTTTAACTCCTCAATAATTGCGTCAATAATTGGCTTTTTACACTCTAAACAGCCTATACCAGCACTGCGGCAACCTTTTTGTGCCCATTCTTGCGTACTCTCATCAGAATAGACCTCATGAAATTGCCATACCGGACATTTTTCGGGATCACCTGGGTCGGTTAAACGCACCCTAGCAGGGTCAGTGGGCATCGTTTTAAGCTTCTTCATGATGTCATCTTCGCTTTCACGCAAACCGATAATATTGTTATACGACTTAGACATTTTTCTACCATCTAAACCCGGCATTTTTGGAGCTTTTGTCAGTAAAGATTGAGGTTCAGCCAAGATCATCTTGCCGCCACCTTCTATATAACCAAACAGACGCTCTCGATCACCCAAGGCGATATTCTGCTGCTCTTTTAAGAGCGCTTGTGCCCTAAGTAAAGCTTCCTGATCTCCTTCTTCCTGATAACGTTTACGTAAAGAGGTATAAAGCTTAGCTGCTTTTTTTCCCATCTTTTTGATCGCAGCCTCAGCTATCTCTTCAAAGTCTGGCTCTCTGCCATAAAGGTGGTTGAAGCGCCGAGCAACTTCACGCGTAAATTCAACATGAGCAACTTGATCGGCCCCAACTGGAACGAAGCCTGCACGATATATCAAAATATCTGCACTTTGTAACAAGGGGTAACCAAGAAAACCATAGGTAGCAAGATCTCTATCATTAAGGTTTTCCTGCATATCTTTATAGCTAGGCACTCTCTCAAGCCAACCCAATGGGGTCATCATAGAAAGCAAAAGATGTAATTCAGCATGCTCAGGAACTTTTGACTGAATAAATAGGGTTGCCGCGCTTGGACTCACACCAGCAGCCAACCAATCAATAACCATATCCCAAACACTCTCTTCAATTAGCTGAGGGTTATCGTAATGGGTAGTCAATGCATGCCAGTCAGCCACAAAGAAAAAACACTCATACTCGTGCTGTAATTCAACCCAGTTCTTTATAACTCCGTGATAATGCCCTAAATGTAGGCGCCCGGTTGGACGCATTCCTGACAATACTCGCTGTTGCGAATCTACTGAACTCAAGTCTTATTCCCCGACTGCCAACTTCTCTGATAATAAGGAGATACTAATTCAAATGAATGGCGCGCTTGATTTGTATCTAAGTTTGTTAAGCATTATAACTAGTTTTTAGGTAAGGGTGGCAGAATAATCACCGCTCATACGTTTAAAAATGGCTTGCATCCGCTTTGCCGGTTCGCAGAACTCTTGGTTCTCTTTCAACCAAATCAACGACCGTCGTAGCCTCTAGGCCGCAAAAGCCGGAATCAATAATCAGATCAACAGCATGCCCTAACTCCGCTTTAATATCTTCAACATCATTCGGCGGCATTTCCTCGCCTGGCATGATCAATGTACTACTAAGAATCGGTTCATTTAGCTCACCTAATAAAGAAGTGACCACAGCATGCTTTGGTATTCGAATACCAATAGTTTTTCGTTTTGGATGCATTAATAGGCGTGGCACTTCCGAGGTTGCTTTCAAAATGAAAGTATAAGCATCTGGGGTATAAGCCTTCAGCAGGCGATAGGCACTGTTATCAACTCTGGCATAAAGCGAAATTTCAGATAAGTCTCTACATACAAGAGTGAAATTGTGTTTTGAGTCCAGCTGTCGAATACGGGATATTCTTTGCAGAGCAGCTTTATTACCTAGACTACAGCCCAAGGCATAAGCAGAATCTGTCGGGTAAATAATCACGCCACCATCTCTAAGCACATCCACAGCTTGTCGAATTAATCTAAGCTGAGGGTTATCAGCATGTATCTCTAAAATCTTTGCCATTGTTTCTCCACATAAGCAAAGCGCAGATTATCATAGCCAGCACCTAAGAGTGGCGACTTTTAAGCATATATCCACTAGAATGGTTCTATGAAACAGTTATTAGACTACATACCCCTAATCTTTTTCTTCATTGTTTATAAGATGGAAGAAAGAGTCATACAAATTGGCTCCTACTCCTATAACTTTGGTGGGATTTTTAGCGCAACTGAGATTTTGGTTCTTAGTTCAATTTTAGTCTATGGTGCTTTATATCTTGTTAATAAAAAATTGGAAAGAACGCAACTTATTACTTTAGTCGCCGTGTTGATATTTTGCTCTTTCACAATTATCTTCAGAGAAGAAGCTATTCTCAAATGGAAGGCCCCAGTTGTTAACTGGATTTTTGCGGCTATTTTCTTAGGCACTCATTTCTTTTCTTCCAAAAATGCTACACAGTTGATGCTTGAACATGCCGTCACTATGCCTAATGAGGCTTGGCGCAAACTTAATTTCGCTTGGGCTTTCTTTTTTCTATTTTTAGGAACACTCAACCTTTTTGTTGCTTTTACTTTTCATGAGTACTGGGTGGATTTCAAAGTATTTGGCAGCATGGGACTTATCTTCTTGTTTATAATCGCGCAAAGCTTTTACCTAATGCCTTACCTACAAGATGACGATAAGACCAAGCCCGAAGAAACCAGTGACACTGAAAAAACTTCAGCTTAGTTTATTCTTAAGCGCTTTAGTCAGTTAATGCTGGTTTAAGATTTGGAAACCTTTCATCCAGAATCGTATTCCATTGATACACTCTATCTGCATACCTTTCTAAGTGCCCTTTGGCATCCCCTTCTATTTTGATAGAAATAATCTGATCTCCTCGTTGTATTTGTCGAATAAATTCTCGACCCGAAATTATTTTGCCAAATACAGTGTGTAAATTATTCAAATGAGGGGTCGCAAGATGAGTAATAAAAAACTGACTGCCATTAGTATTGGGCCCTGAATTAGCCATTGATAAGATTCCATCTTGGTTATGACGCATGCGAATTTCATCCTCAAACTCATAACCCGGTCCACCGGTCCCATCACCAAAAGGATCTCCACCTTGAGCCATAAAATCCTCTACAACACGATGAAAGGTTAAGCCATCGTAATATCCTCGCGACACGAGATTGACAAAGTTGGCTATGGTTAGAGGTGCTACAGATTTATAAAGAAGAAATTCCATGGATCCTTTATCTGTTTCAATAACCGCATACAGTTCATTAGGATTTTTTTCTTGAGCCATGAGCTGAGTATTTAGACAAATCGTCAACATCAAGCTGAAAGTTAGAGCGACAGAATTAAGCAGTGTGCGCATTTTATTTCCCCTACAAATAATTAGTTATAACAATCTTGGCTCTATAGTTAAGCTATTATAAAAGCATTATCAGAACAATAAAGTGATATTCGAAAAATCTAACTCATAGTATCTAGGTACTTAGTTATGGCCTTCACCATTGGTTTCATGAAATAAGTTCTTTCAGGCATGATTTCTACATTTATACCATTTTCAAGCAATAGCTCTTTAACGACTGGTCCCACTGCTGCAACTCTTGTTTTCTCTAAGCCCTTAAGCAGATTTTGCTCTAGGCTTCGGCTTTTCACAACCTGCAACAACCTCTTAACTTGGGGCTGAGAAGTAAAAGCAATCACGTCAATCTCTCCAGACTCCATCTGCTGAATAAGTTTAATCACCTTCTCCTCTTCAAGTTTAGTGGCATAAATATAAGGTGCAACCGCTTTAACTATGGCCCCACGTGCTTGAATATAGGAAATTAATTTTAAATTTGGCTCTTCACCATAAAGCTGAACGGCTAGCACTTTACCAGAAAGCTCCAACTGATCTAGAGTAGCAATCACTCCATCAGTAGTTGGAGATCTTGCATCTAGATCTCGGTTTAGACCCAATTCTCTTAACACACGATTAGGCTTAGGCCCTCGACATAAGCTAGAAACCTTTGTTAGCGCATCAATAAAAGCGGCCTTTATGCCATTGGACTCAGCGAGACTAAGTAAACGCCTTAAGCCTTCACCGGTAAGCAAAACAAGTATATCTGGAGGGCTAGAAATAAAATCCTCAATCCACTTTAAAATTGGCTCCGGGTCTGGGGCATCTAGAATTGTCATCATTGGCACAGAGACAACTCTAGCTCCTCGCTTTTCAAGAATTTGAGTTAATAGAGTAAGCTGCCTATTTTCGGGGATAGCGACAACCCGCCCTACCAAAGTACTTTCTTCTGATGTCATAAATTACTCTCGATAAATCCAAGTAAGCAATAATCTCGTATTACCTACGATTTTGATAGAAAAAAGCCTTACCGGAAGAAAAGTAACACTTTTAATCTTTCTCCCTATTTAGTCCGTAGAGATTGATGGAATTCACATTTTTCGTTACCTTTAAGTGTTACCATTTCATTCTGAAAAACAACAGACTTAATGGGACGCATTAAAGAAAGGTGGTAGAGAGACTTCTAACAGCTCTCAAAACCAAGCATAAAAAGTAACAAATCAGGAAATAGTGTGAATTTAATTCACAAAGTGTTACCTTTTTTTATTTTTATATGTTACCATGACCTCAGTTTTACAAGAAACGAATTAAACCATCCGACATTCTTACAAGGAGCACTCCGGTGAAAACAGAAGTATTGAACATTATAGATAAAGATATTGAAGACAACGAAACACTAACTGAATATATCAAAACAGCTTTAAGCACACTGGCTGTATTGGTAGTTCCAGTATTAGCCCTTTGGGCATCATTTGCTTAATCGGTACTAGATTTATACAAGCTTGATGAATAGCTTCCCCCCTATTTTAATCAAGCTTGTTTTAAAGAAAATTCCCTTATACGCAGCCTGCTAGAGTCATCCCCTTCTTTTTTCTCAGGCTGCGTTTTTTTTCTCAGAATTTAAACCCTAGATTGATTGATTCTTCCGACAAAGTTGCAAGGCTTGTGTTGGCTATCCAGTTGCTCAGCGATCACCCCTTCCCAGGCAGTCTTACAAGCACCAGTTGAACCTGGCATACAGAAAATTACCGTGTCATTACTAATTCCCGCAAATGCTCTAGACTGTATGGTAGAAGAACCAATCTCTTGATATGACAAGGCTCTAAATAACTCACCAAAACCGTCAATCGTCGAATCCAGCAAAGGACTTATAGCAACTACAGTATTATCTCTAAGAGTAAAGCCAGTACCACCAGTTAGCAAAATCGCTTGCACACCATCATCTGCGATGAGATTGGCTACTAAAGCACGCAGCCGATACAAATCATCTTTGCAAATATGCTTCTCTACTAGCTTATGACCAGCTTGGTTTAATGCACTCACCAAAAAGCCACCAGAAGTATCATTCTCTTCAGTACGTGTATCCGATACTGTCACAACGGCAATATTTACTGGAATGAAATCGTTTTGAGCCTTGTTACCAACCATTCGTTTTTAGCCCCCTGTCATACTCATAAACCTCACAATCTGAGGTTCTTCTTCATCATAAAAATAATGTCTCAAAGGTTTAATATCCATTGCCTCCACAATTGCTTGTTTGAGAGTGTTCTCAGTATCAGAGCCTCCTCTTAACAAGGCCCTTAAATCAGTAGAATACTCATTGCCCAGGCATAAGAGTAAACGCCCCTCTACAGTGACCCGAACCCGATTACATGTTTCGCAAAAGTTATGAGAAACAGGTGAGATAAAGCCTACCTTAGTCTCACAACCATCAATTTGATAATACCGAGATGGTCCTGCGGTAGTCATTTCAATGGGGCTAATAGTAAAGTTTTGTTGAACCCTCTCTCTGACCTCTTCATTGGAAACCATTGTGTCCAACCTTTCATGGTCACTGATGCTTCCAAGAGGCATTTCTTCGATAAAGGCAATATTGATACCAAGCCCAATGGCATATTCCAGTAAGCTCAGAATTTCATCATCATTCTTTCCGCGTAAAATGACTGAATTCAAACGTAAACTATCGAAGCCAACAGCCACCGCTTTTTCAATGCCTTTTAATACTTGAGATAAGTTTCCAGTACGAGTCATAGCTTTGAATCTATCACTATCCAGACTATCAAGGCTGATATTGATACGATTTACCCCGGCGTCTTTCAGAGGTTGCGCGAGTTTTTCAAGCTGAGAGCCATTGGTCGTTAGTAAGAGCTCTTCCAAACCAGGTAACAGGCCAATTTTTTCGATCAACTCCATAGCATTCCTACGAACTAAAGGCTCACCACCCGTTAAGCGGATCTTCTTAGCACCTAATTCTGTAAATGCTTGCGCAACTTTATATATCTCTTCTAGGCTAAGCACCTCTTTACGAGGAAGAAAGGTCATTTCTTCGGACATGCAATAAACACAACGAAAGTCGCAGCGATCAGTCAAAGATAGCCGCACATAATCAATATGACGACCATGTTTATCTACTAGCATTTTTTCCTGTTCTAACATTATGACTTTGCTCAAAAGGCTCTATTAGTGCTTAATTCGATAATACAGTAATTCACTAAGTCTCGCGAAAGATATCATGTCTAGGCTTTAAGCTGGACACATAGCCGCACCGACACTTAAGATGCACCCTTAGCCTGAAAATAAAAATTATGACCCAATATTAATGTTTAGTCCTGCCGATTTAACAGCCCTCTTGCTTACCTTAAAGCTAGCTTTGCTTACCACTGTTATTCTCTTGGTGTTAGGAACCCCTATAGCTTGGTGCTTAGCCAAAAGTCGCTGGCGCTATAAATTTATCTTTGAAGCTTTAATTGCCTTACCTTTGGTACTTCCCCCTACGGTATTGGGATTTTATCTACTGCTAATTCTGGGCAGCAATGGTCCTTTGGGGTCGCTTATGGAATCTCTTGGTGCTCCACCACTTGCGTTTAGCTTCACTGGCTTGGTAATAGGCTCAGTCTTCTATTCTTTTCCTTTTGTCGTGCAACCACTCCAAGATGCTTTTAATAATATTGGGAAACGTCCGTTAGAAGTCGCAGCCTCATTACGAGCAAGTCCTCTTGATAGCTTTTTCACAGTAGTTCTGCCATTAGCCAGACCGGGATTCTTAACCGCCATTGTTTTGGGCTTTGCTCATACGGTTGGAGAGTTTGGAGTGGTTTTAATGATTGGAGGAAATATTCCTGGTGAAACCCAAGTGCTTTCAATTGCAATTTATGAACATGTCGAAACCTTAGAGTACACAAATGCACACCTTCTATCTGGGGTACTAGTCGCTCTATCCTTTATTCTTTTATTGAGTGTTTATGCGCTTAACGGTCGCTTTCGGCTCGTTCGCTTATGAAATTTACTGCCCAATTTAAAATTCCAAGAGCTGAACTTTTAGATTTCGAGTTTTCGCTCAATGCTTCAGGTATCACAGCCATCTTTGGTAAGTCCGGTTGTGGGAAAACATCATTATTAAGAGCAATTGCAGGCTTAGAGAAACATTCTAATTGTTTTTTAAAAGTCGGAGATGAAACTTGGCAAGATGAAAATACTTTCATTCCGGTTCATGAACGTTCTATTGGTTTTGTTTTCCAAGAAGCCAGCTTGTTTGAGCACCTTTCTGTGAAAGCTAACTTAGAATATGGAATGAAAAGAATTCCTGCCAACTCCAGGAAAATCTCTCTTAACGAAACCTTAAGTTTATTAAACCTTGGCCCATTGCTGAAAAGAAAAACCACAGATCTATCTGGTGGAGAGCGTCAAAGAGTCGCAATTGCTCGAGCATTGCTTGTAAGCCCCAAATTATTATTAATGGATGAACCTTTAGCCTCACTAGATCAAGAGCGTAAAGAAGAGCTACTTCCCTACATCGAGACTCTCAGCAAGAAATTTGATATTCCAGTTTTATACGTCAGTCATTCAACTTCAGAAATTAGTAGACTCGCTAATCAATTAATCCTTATTGAGAACTCTTTTATCAAAGCAGCAGGACCTATAAACGAGTTGCTGACTAGAACTGACCTGTCGCTGGCCCATCGCACACAAGCCGAATCAATTGTTTATGCAAAAACAGCTGACTACGACTCAGCTTTTCACTTAAACCAACTTAAATCTGATGTAGGAACTTTTTTGGTTCCAGGTGAACAATTAGATAAAAATAAAGACGTAAGACTGCGCTTACTTGCAAATGATATAAGCATTACTTTAAAGGCCCAAAATGATACCAGTATTTTAAATATCTTCCCTGCTATTATCGATGAAATACGTGATGAAAATGGAGCGCAGGCTACCTTACGTTTATTGATAAACGGAACCCCAATTCTAGCTAGAATTACGCTCAAATCTAGCGACAACTTGTCGCTGAAAAAAGGAAAACAAGTCTTTGCGCAAATAAAAAGCGTGGCCGTACTGGCCTAAGATTTAAAAAATTACTACCAATAATTTTCAGTAGTAATCTGGCCAGGTTTCCGACGCAGGTTTTTTGAGAACCCTTTATTTTTTAAAAACTGTACCGAACTCTTAACCATCTCAGGATTTCCACATAGCATAACTTGTGAATGATCCACATCTAAATCTATAGCAAGCTTATTTTCTAACTCACCATTGCTTAGAAAGTCGGGTATTCTACCTTTGAAAGCGTCAGGGTAGTCTTCTCTAGTGACAAAGGCCTGAAACTTGAATTGCTGAGGATACTTCTGTCTAAAGTTTTCTATCAAATTTTGATACTGTAAATCCAAAGCCGTCCGAACCCCTTGGACTAGAATTACATTCTCATATTTTTGCCAGGGTTCCTCTGTACTAAGAATTGATAAGTAAGGCGCTATTCCTGTACCTGTCCCAATCATCCATAAATCACGTGAAGCGGGAACCTCATCCAAGGTGAAGAAACCATTGGCTTCCTCTTTTAATAGCACACTATCACCAGGGGCTTTAGCGACTAGTGCATTTGATAAGACGCCATCAGTAGCCACATAAAAAAAGAACTCTAAGGGTTTTTCCCCAGGAGCACTGAGAATAGAATACGGTCTCGCTATTTGCTCTCCATTAATCTCTAAAGCCAGACTAGTGAATTGACCTGCCGAAAAAGGTTTAATATCAGCATCAACTTTCAAAGAAAAAAGATTAGAGTGCCAATGGATATTCTCAACAATTTTACCTTCAATCCAACTTGCCAAAACCTTGCTCCTATTTAAGTAAGGTAAATAAAATAAAAACTTACATTTTCTAAACCTTAAAGTAATTGCAACATAGTGTCCATGTTAAGAATGAACTAACAACATTCCGCATATCTATTAACTTTCAAAATAAGCTTGCATAAGGTTTTGTTTTTTCCAAAACAGGATCAAAACAACAAAACAAATCGATGCTGAAACTAGAAACGGCAAAAGCAAGCCATAGATATCCGCAAATAAGCCAATTAGCAATACACCAAAGGCAGTTGCTCCTCTAGTGACAGCAATCCACAAACTTAAGACCCTGCCTCGAAACCTATCATCAATACTGTTTTGGAGCATGGTCATGCTTGCAACAGTACTAGTAGTAACCCCCCAACCAAGCACAAAAATAAATACTAAACCAAAATAGAACTGTGTTGAGATCGCAAACAACATTAATGCAAAAACTGCCACCATACTGTTAACCAGCATTGTTGAAACCAGGCCTTGAGCTTTACCTCGCAAACTTATATATAAACCTGCGCCCACAGCACCCAGACCTAGAGCCGCCGAGTAGATGGCTAAACCATCAACGCCTCCTTTATAAACAGCACCTATAAACGCGGCTAACATTAAAGTTACCGGTCGTATTCCACCCGTAATAAAACTTTGCAACAAAAAGAGATAACTTACAGCTGGTAGACTTTTAATATAATTAACGCCTTCATTTAAACCATTCCGAGTAGAACTTGAGTCTCGCTGACTCGAGTTCTCCAGTAGGTTAATGAAAAACCAAGAGCATAAAATTGGAATAGTCGAAAGTGCATTGCACAAAACTGCGATAGCTGCACCATAAGAACTTATAATCAAACCAGCTAAGGCAGGACCTAGCAAGCGACCAGCATTAAACACTACTGCACTTAAAGAACTAGCAGAGACAATATCTTTTCTTACGACTAAATTAGGCACGATTGAGAACTTAATAGGCTGATCGGCAGCCTGTAGAATTCCATCTAACAATGCAAAAGCAAACAAAATTTTAATATTAATTAGATCTGAAGCGATTAGAATAAATAAGGTAAAGGACTGCAACATCATTGCAGCCTGGGTGATGACGGTCATAACTTTGCGATTAAGACGATCAGCCCATACACCGACAATTGGGCTTACCACTAACAATGGCGCTAATTCAGCAAACGCTACAGCACCAACCCAAAATGCTGACTCGGTGAGCTCCCAAGTCAACCAGCTTATTGCTAGACGCTGTATCCAAAAACCAATAAGGGAAATAGCGTTGCTACAAATATAGATAGCGAAATTCTTATTTCGGAATAAGGATTTCATAGCCGATAAAGTAGCCAATTCAACTCACCATTTAAATAAAAAAAGAAAAGCGATTAAAGAATTGGTTCTTTTACCACTAAGTCTATTGGAGTCTCTTGCTCTATGAGAACAAAAGAACTTGATTGCGCTCTAAAACCACCAGAATCTGCTGTGGCCGTTCGAGCAATCGTAGCGCCAACATAAATTGTATCTACTGAAGAGATTGTAAATTGAGGGATCATCGCCATACTATCATCAAGGGTCACAGTAATAGGCAAATCCGATAGTGAAAATTCTTGAGCCGCCAAAGGGAATTGTACACTTTCACTTCGAGCAAAAACAAAAACCCTCATGTCTGAATCAATTTGGTCAATAATTGATTCATCAATCTCGACTTTAACAGTTACAGCTAGATTGCTACTTTGGGCATCATTAGAATCACTATCAGTAAGGAAAGACTCAATCGCCGATATACGTTGGTTCAACTCCGCTATCTGGGGATTTCCGACAGGCAATTGTGATATCTGACGTCGCCAAAATGAAATTGCTGCAGGATAGTCTTCTTCTAATATGGCCTCCACAGCAAGAATACTCATCACAGCCTGCTCATTAGAGTTGAGAGATAAAGCCTCGTCTATAGAAGCTTGTACAGCAGAATTCATACTAGAATCTGCTAGTAAATACTGCGCTTGCGCCAATTGTCCAAGCACCGTAGCTTTATCAGAGTCAGCTTCCATCCCTTCAGCTAAAGTTGAAAATACGCTTACTGCAGCAGCATAATTCTCCAAAGAAACGTATAAAGTCCCAAGGGTATAAGCTGTTTGGAGATCATCATTTCTACGTCGAAAACGATCTTCCAAAACATCAGCAATAACTTTAAGCGTTTCAATCTGCTCTTCTGCAGTAGTTGCTTCTCCTATCTGCTCAATCAAACTAGGTAATATCAATTCCTGACTAGATCCTAAACTTCTATAAAATAAAAAGCTCCCTATCGGTATCAATAACATCAACAGTAATGGAACTAACTTAGTATAGTTTGAAGAAGACTTTAACTTAGCTTCATCTTGAGTTTCCATATCACTTAAAAAGTTCTTTTCGAGCTCTAACTTTAGCTTCTCGTAATCTTCTTGGGACATTGAACCATCAACTAGATTTAGAGAAAGATCATCTAAAGATTGCTGAAAGAGCTCGATATTTTTTTGCTTCCTAATTTCACTTTGGCTTTGATCTTTGCCGCGAAAACGTAAAACCGGCAAGATCACAAAAAGTGATGCAGCAAGCATTAATACTAGTAAATAGGGGGTCAATGAATACATTATTTTTTAGGACTTCCCTGACAGCAAATTCTTGATTTCTTGTTTTTGTTCAGAAGTTAACTTTATCGAAGAGTTATTTATATCCGCACTTTTGTTTGCTTTAGCCATGCGCCAAACGATTGCTAAACCAAGCAACAATAAAAACAATGGTCCAAACCAAAGCACAAAAGTTCCTGAATTCAGTGGTGGACGATAATTAATAAAATTCCCATACCTTTGGGTCATAAAATCAATTATTTCTTGATTAGAACGCCCTTCTGTAATTTGAGAATAAATCTCCGCTCTCAAATCAGCGGCAATTGGGGCATCTGAGCCAGCCAAATTAGAATTTAGACACATTGGACAGCGCAGTTGGTTACTTAAGGTTTTAAACTGTTGTTCCTGAGATTCGTTTTCAAACTCATACACTTCTATCGCAGCATTAGCTGATATTAAGCAGATAAAATTAAAGAGAATAGCTATGAATAAAATACGCATAATTACTTAAGTCGAGCGATTATTGGCTCAAAGGTTTCTTCCCATATTTTATTATTGATCACACCTACATGGCGGTAACGAATTGTTCCAAAGCTATCCACAATAAAAGTTTCAGGAGCTCCAGCAACACCAAAATCTATTCCGAGACTTCCATCTAAATCGACAATCACTTTTCTAAATGGCGTGCCTTTTTCTTCTAAAAACAAACGGGCTTCTTCAATGTCATCTTTGTAATTAACACCAATAAAACTTAACTCTGGTTCTTTCTCACTGATTTCAACTAAGTAAGGATGTTCCACATGACATGGCGGACACCAAGTAGCCCAAAAATTTATAATACTGATTCCCCCAGAGAGATCTTGAGACCTAATCAGGTCGAGATCATCTTCTAAATTTGGCAAAGCAAAGACGGGTAAGGGACGATCAACCAAAGCAGAAGGAACTTGATTTGGGTCTCTCCTCAAACCAAAAAGTAGAAGCCCGAGCATAATAAGAAAAAATGCTGCGGGAAAGAATAACTTCATTCGGTTATTCATCAGGACTCCACTGCTAACTTATTTGAGGGTGAACTCTGGCTTTCAAGCTCAGCACTTTTCACAGTTTTTTTAGCACGGTAACGTTTGTCTGTTATCGCTAAAATACCGCCAAAAGCCATCAAGAAAGAACCTCCCCATATCCAAAAAACAAAAGGCTTGTAGTGAATTCGAACAACCCATTTACCTTCACCTCTTTCATCTCCGAGAGCGGTAAAAAGATCTCTGAACAAACCCACATCAATTGCGGCTTCAGTTTGAACTGAGCCGGTAGCGAAATATAGACGCTTCTCAGGCTCCAATTCCAAATAAGCTTCGCCGTTTTTTAAGACTCGAACTACAGCTCTATCGGCTTGATAATTTGGGCCTTGAACTAATTCCGCGCCCTCAAAAATAAACTCATAGTCACCGATCATCTCGCTCTCACCCGGAGCCAGCAAGACATCCCTTTCTACACTGTAATGACTTGTTAAACACACACCAAGAATAATTACGGCCAAACCAAAATGTGCAAGCTGCATACCGTAGTAACTTAAACTTAAAGCTTTCAGACCATCTAGAGCTTTCTTCTTGTTAGCAATTTTATTTAAGATATCTTTAGCAATAGTAAAAATAATCCAAAGCGCCAAAATCACCGCAATAATAGCTGAAATATTTACCTCTGCTGTGACTACTATGGGAATGATAATACCAAAGGCGAGACTAGCGATTACCAGTTTACCAAGCTGTTCTTTTAGATAAACAACTGAAGTTTTCTTCCACCGAGAAAAAGTAGCAACACCCAAGGTCATTGCTAAGAGAGCCATCAATGGAATAAACACAGTGTTAAAATATGGCACTCCTATAGAGACTCTATTAGCTTCGCCATATATAGCCTCATGGATTAACGGGTATAAAGTACCAAGCAATACTGCTGCGGTAGAAACAACTAAAATAATATTATTAACCAATAGAAATACTTCTCTTGAGGTCAACGCATACGTAGTCGAACTCTTCACTACTGGCGCTCTGAGAGCGTACAAAAAAAGCGAAGAACCGATAACAATAAGCAAAAGCAATAACAGCACCATGCCTCTTTCTGGGTCTACAGCAAAGGCATGAACAGAAGTTAAAACTCCTGACCTAACAATAAACGCGCCAAGCAAACTCAGGGAAAAAGCTGCGATAGCAAGTAAGACAGTCCAACTTTTAAACACACCACGTTTTTCGGTCGCTGCTAATGAATGAATTAATGCGGTACCCACTAACCAAGGCATGAATGCTACATTTTCAGTTGGATCCCAAAACCACCAACCGCCCCAACCTAATTCATAGTATGCCCACCAGCTGCCAAGTGTTATTCCTATTCCGAGAAAAGCCCAAGCCGCATTAGTCCAGGGACGAGTCCAGCGTGCCCAGGCTGCATCTAATCTACCACTAAGTAATGCAGCAATAGCAAAAGCAAAGGCAACAGAGAATCCAACATAGCCCATATATAAAAAAGGAGGATGAACAATGAGCCCAAAATCTTGTAGCAAGGGGTTCAAGTCTGCTCCATCGGCTGGAGTATTGAGCAAGGTCCGCTCAAAAGGATTAGATGTCCATAACATGAAAAACAAAAAGCCAACACCAATTATCCCCATCACCGATAGCACTCGGGCTAGGATATCGAGCGGTAAGTTTTTACTGAATAAACTGACGGCATAAGACCAGCTTGCAAGAATTAAAACCCATAGCAACAGAGAGCCTTCGTGGCCACCCCAAACGCCAGTGAATTTATAACGATCCGGCAAGAGACTATTGGAATTTCGAGCCACATAATTTACTGAAAAATCATCCTGTAAAAAGGAATACGCTAAACAAGCGAAACTAATAACCATGAAAACCCAAATTCCAGAGCTTAAAGGACGACAAAGAGACATCCATAATTGATTATTAGTAACTGCTCCGGCCATAGGAATAATGGCCATTAATATAGCTAGGCAAAAAGCCAGTATCAGAGAAAAATTACCTAATTCAGGGATCACACACTACTCCAGAAGCTTCTAATGCGGCAGTTGACTCTGCAGGCATGTAATTTTCATCATGTTTTGCAAGAATCTGTGAAGCTTGAAAAACACCGTTTTCATTCAGAAAGCCATCAGCAACAACGCCCTGCCCTTCACGAAACAAATCCGGCAATACCCCGTTATAAGTCACCGGAATATCAACTGCACAATCTGTTGCTAAAAACTCTACGCTTGCACCTTGCAGTTCAGTGGAACGTACACTGCCTGCTTTTACCATCCCACCAATGCGAAAATTCTGACCATTTGGAACAGCTCCTTGAGCTATTTCAGTTGGAGTATAAAAAACATTTATCCCTTCATTCAGGGCAAATAAAACCAGCCCTATAGCTATTGCTGAACCAATAACTATGAAACCTACTATTGCCATACGTTGTTTACGAGGCGCTGCCATCGCTTAGTCCTCTATTTCTTAATTAGTAAATGCTGCACTTCAATCGATTACATGTATTACTTTACGTTTATATTTGCTTCTCGATATTTCTATTGTTGCTGTTGTTCTTGTTGCTGCTTTTGCGCCAAATCTCTTTCTTCCTGAACTTGCTGACGTTTTATTTGCTGTTGTATGTATTTCTTTCGCGCTACAAGAGGTTGCCCAATGTTGAAAATCAAAATAATGGCGAAAAAACCATAAGCCGACCACACATAAGTTGCGGATCCACCCATAGCAATAAAATCTGCAAAACTATTGAAGCTACCCATCAGCTTCTCTCCACCGAAGATCGAAAGATATCACTCACCCATTCTGTTCGCCTTTCTCGGATCAAGATTTCATTTCGAGTTCTTAAAATAATGGCAATAAGGAAAAACCCAAACAAACCAAAACCAACAAAGATAGCTGGCAGCCATATTTCAGGAGGGTTTGCTGCGGTGTCACTCAAAGACAGACTGCTTGCCCCTTGATGCAAAGTATTCCACCACTCCACTGAATAGGTAATGATTGGAACATTTACTACACCGACAAGACTGAGTACCGAGCAAGCTTTAGCACCAGACTCTTCTGAATCGTAAGCGGATCGCAAAGCCATCACCCCAATAAAAAGAAACATCATAATCAGAGTTGAGGTTAAACGAGCATCCCATATCCACCAAGTACCCCAAGTTGGAATCCCCCAAACTGATCCAGTAAACAGTGCGGCTGCAGTGAAAGTCATTCCTACCGGCGCACACGCCTTGGCAACCATATCCGCCATTTTAATCCGCCAAATAAGGAAGGCTCCAGCCATACAAGCCATCATGTAATAAGCTCC
>CBFIHS010000019.1:35952-36274 GCA_965662565.1 Pseudohongiellaceae bacterium
GATGGAACGTGGATATAAGCAATCCTGTAATTTTCACCCATTTGATAATCCGGAGGCGTAAACGCTAAGCCCCAGATCATACCAAGACCTAGCAAAACAGCCGTTATAGCAATTAACCAAGGCATATATTTGCCAGTCATGGCATAAAACCACTTTGGTGAACCTAACTTATATAACCATTGCCACATTTACTTTTCTCTAATCTTATCTGGAAGTACTTTTAGGCTGTTTTTTGCACTGTTTTTTGTTTTTGTCGTCAGTTTTGTCTTCTGTTCTTATTTTATTATCTATTCACTATTTTTAATTCAGTATTGGCTAAACA
>CBFIHS010000020.1:0-35743 GCA_965662565.1 Pseudohongiellaceae bacterium
AATAGAGACATACGGCCTACATTGCGGTTATCTTCACCGGCCTGATTCGCGCAACCATAGATAAGATCATCTACTGCTTCCCAGTCAATATTTGGGTTTCTTTCCATTAATGCTTTTAGAGGAATAGCGCCAAGATCGTCTGCTCGAATAGTCGATAGGGATCCGCCATAACGTCCAAAGGGTGTGCGAATCGCATCGCAAATATAAGCATCATTCATAATAAATCCTCAAATTTCATAATCGACCGCTCTTCTTTCGGTGCGAAGGGGGCCTAGGTATTTTTTAAATTGTTCATGGATAGGGTGGGCATCATAGTCTGACAAGGCTTCCCAACTTTCAAATTCTGAATAGAGCGCGATATCTGAAGATGTGTCACTTCGTGTAAGGTCCACACCAAGCTCGATATGAATGAGCCCCTTGATCTCTGAGCGCATTTGCTCCAATAAGTTCTCTGCACCTTCGCAATATTGCTTCGCTAAGGAAGAGTCAGCTACGCGCCAAAAAACAATATGTTTTATCATGCTTGTCTCGTGTTGAATCTAGGTTTCTAGTTTTTAATATCGTCTACGTAGACTTTGTTTTCTTTTATGACAATAGGGATGCTTTCTAGTGATAGGCCTTGGGGTGGACCATCAACACATAAACCATCTTCTATATTAAACCTAGCTAAGTGATGGCAGCAGAGAAATTGACTACCATTGGATGATAATATCTTTCCTGGCCTGAGGTTTAATTTAATTCCGAAATGAGGGCAGCGATTTAAGTAGCATCTATGCTGACCATCATCATTGTATACAAAAATATGGTAAGGATATTTTGAATCCTCTGCAAAACTTACTTCATGCACATCACCAGGCTTACTATCTTTAATATCGCAAATTTCTGTGCCGGGTTTGGGAGCATTCCTTTCTTGGTGCCAAACTTTCATTAATGCTGCTTTCCTAAGAGCTGGGTCTATCTGTTTCTATTGACAGAAATAATATCTCTGAAGAATTCCAGTTTAGTTATTAAGGTCGCTTGCCATCATAAGCGTTTTGAAGCAGTTCTCTAACTCCTTCAGAAGTAACTTCTCGAGGATTGTAATAAGGCTTAGATAAAGCAATTTCAGTTGCCTTATCTAGGTCTTCACCTTTCATGCCAATGGCTTCTAATGTCGTAGGAGCACCAACTGCAGATAATAGGTCAAAAAGCGCTCCAGCAGCATTGTCAGGAGTAGTTTTTAATGCTCGAGCAATTGCTGCCATGGATTCAGGAGCATGGTCTTGGTTGTACTTAGTCGCATGTGGAATAATCACAGAGTGAACTTCAGCATGGGGTAAATTAAATGAACCACCCAAGGTATGGCAAAGTTTATGGTGTATAGACATACCTACGGCGCCAAGAACTGTTCCTGCTAACCAAGCTCCATACAGGGCATTGGATCTAGCCTCAATATTGTCTAAATCTTTGACGACAACAGGCAAGCTTTCAGCAAGAGCTCGTATGCCTTCTTCAGCCATTAACGAGATAACTGGATTTTTATTTTCAGCGTAAAGTCCTTCTACGCAGTGAGCAATCGCATTTATTCCACTGGGGCCTGAAATAAAATCAGGTAGGGTGACGGTTAATTCAGGATCATAAATAACGGTTTTTGCTAAGACCTTAGGGTCTTTACCCGTAGTTTTTATGCTGTCAGTTGTGATTCCCCAGATTGGAGTCATTTCTGAACCTGCATAAGTGGTGGGTACAACAATTGAAGGTAAGCCAGTTTCTAGAGCAACCGCTTTACCCAAGCCAATCGTAGATCCACCTCCGACACAAACACAACCGTCACTTCCGTGTTGTTTTATTTGTTCTAGGATTGCATCTATCGATTCTCTAGGAACATGCATTACAGCCTTATCAAAAATAGCGCTATCGAAAGAATCTCCAAGTAAGACCTTGGTTGTCTGAGCTAAGTCCTTTTGAAACTCAGTCGAAATTATCATAGGTCGCTTTACGCCAAGTAAAGCAACTTCATCAGGAAGTTGCTTAAAGGTTCCAGCGCCAAATATTATGCGTTGTGAATTTGGCTGATAAATAAAGTTCATATACTTTCCTTAACTTGTTGCTTAAGTATTGCCTTAGTTACTCCTAGAACTTTTATCTAGGGTAGAAAGGAGGAATTTTCGCATCGATATTTACCCAAATAGATTTAGCTACAGTGTATTCGCGCATGGCTTCAAAGCCCATTTCACGACCGTATCCAGAGCGTCCAACACCGCCAAATGGGCTGGCAGGGTTCACACGCTTGTAGCAATTAATCCAGACCATACCCGCGTGGATTTCTCTAGCAAATTTATGTGCTCGTGACAGGTTGCTAGTCCATAGACCGCTGCCAAGACCATATTCAGTTGCATTGGCGAGCTCCATGGCTTCTTCATCAGTTTTAAAGGTAGTTACAACAACAAATGGGCCGAAGACTTCTTCGTGGAAAACGCGATCAGTTGATTTGCATTTCACGATGGTTGGCATAACAAAACAGCCTTTCTTGAGGGTTTCGTCATCAGGTTGTACGCCTCCAGTTAAGAACTCTCCACCTTGTTCTTTTGCAATCTCGCAATACTCTAAAACACGATCAAGATGCAGTTGCGAAGTTAACGGCCCCATTTCTGTTGTCGGGTCAGTTGGGTCACCAACTTTGATGCTTTTAGCCAGTGCAGTAAATTTCTCTAGAAACTCATCGACAACATTTTCATGAATAATCAGACGAGAACCCGCTATACAGGCTTGGCCTTGGTTATGGAAAATGGCGAATGCAGAACCACCCACAGCAGCAGGAATGTTAGCATCTTCAAAAATGATATTAGCACCTTTACCGCCTAACTCTAACTGTACTTTCTTGATGGTTTTTGCTGATGCTTCAATGATTTTCTCGCCAACACCAGTCGAACCGGTGAAACAAATTTTACCAACGTCATCGTGTTCTGCTAAATGTTGACCAGCAATACTTCCTTTACCTACCAGAACGTTAACAACACCTGCTGGGATACCAACTTCCATCATTAGATCAGCAATGCGTAAAGTGGAGAGGGGAGTTAGTTCGGCTGGTTTAATAACGACAGTATTACCAGCGGCTAAAGCTGGAGCCATTTTCCAGCTGGTAAACATCAGAGGGAAATTCCAAGGTACAATTTGACCAACAACACCAATGGGTTCACGTTCCATGTAGTTGAGGAAACCAGACTCAACTGGGATAACAGAGCCTTCTAATTTGTCAGCCATGCCGCCGAAATACCGGAAGCAATATGCGGTACGTTGAACATCTAAGTTGCGAGTGTCACGTATCGGATGGCCAGTATCCATGGTTTCAATTTGTGCAAGCTCTTCAGCGTGCTCTTCAATTTTATCTGCAAGCTTTAGCAAGAAATGTCCACGTTCAGATGCGCTGAAGGCTTTCCATACTTTGAGTGCTTCTTTGGCTGCTGCGACGGCTTTATCAACATCAGCTTCTTTAGCTTCAGCAACTTTTGTTATTAGGGAATTATCATAAGGGTTTAATACATCAATGGTGGTGCCGGCTTCGCCATCAACCCATTCACCATTAATTAACAATTTATCTATGATTTTCATAATATTCCTAGGAGATTAATTTATAAAAAAGCTGCTGCCCGAAAAAGGACAGCAGCTATATTTTGTAAGGGTAAAGTCGGTGTTTTGGTATAACAGACTTTAGAATTCGACGCCTACTCTAGGAGTAGTGCCGTTTTGAATTTGCTCGAGAATTTCTGGAGAGCCATTTTCCCAAACGATAAGCATTGAGCGTTTAGGCGAGTAGCCTTGATGTCTTATGTCGGCAGGCATACAAGCAACATCACCAGCTCTCATAACCAGAGAAGCTCTTGGTTTACTGCTTTCACCATCTTTAATTTCCCAGATGATTTCATCAGATACTTGAACAAACCACTCTACGCGGTCATTACCATGCTCAACAGGAAGGATATATTCTTCCGAAGTAGGGCACATCAAGCTTTGTTTCACCACAGAAACGATAGAAGGGTTCCATGTAACATCGGATCTTGATAGGTGAGCCCACAAGTTAAAACCATGAATTTGGTCTTCAAAACCAGGTTCAGCATGAATCTCAGGTTGCGATTGATCGACGTCTTTAAAATGGCGGTTAACTGGGTAGCCTGTGTCATCAGAACGCACTTCTGTATCCCCTGGGATGCCAATCATACGCTTCGCGACTTGGCGTTCTCGAGAAATGGCTTCATCGTTATTGCCGTTTCTTGGGCCCCATGGGTTGCCAGTTTCTTGTGGAGCAGCAAATGGGTCAAAGCCTTCATTCGTCCAGTTGGACTGCATAGCTTTGAATACTTCCATCAATTCTTCAGATGGGAAGTTTTCCATGAAATCTTTATCATTATTTATATATTCTTCATTATGAGAGCCAATGAAGAGGTCTACATTACCGTAATGATTGGTTGTGCCAAATACAGCATCAAAGTTCACAGTGCCGTAAAAAAAGCCCCATGCGATATCGCGCATTAACGCTCTTAAGAAAGCGTCAATTGACATAACGTATTCGCCGCCAGGGTAGTCAATGTAGGTAAAGTATTCATTACGTCTAAAGGTGAAACTACCAATTGAGAAATCTTCATAGCCAGTTGCTTGGCTATTTATTATTGCTTGCAAATTAGTCATTGTGTTCATAATTGATCCTTTAAAATTGTCCTGCTTCTTAATACGTTAACTATTTCGGTTTATTGTTTGTTCTTGGCTTAGAACTTCAATGCTTTATTAACTCAGTAATTTAGTGTTTTTTCAAATAAAGTCAATGATTATAAGCTATTATCTATAATGTCTCTTCCAGAGTTATGCCTTAGGTAAGACAAATATCGTTCCATTTTTCAACAGATTCATCACCGATTATACTTTGGAAAACAACAGTAGCTGGTTTGGCTGCTTTGATGCTGTAAGCCGTATTTTCTGGAAGAAGCGCTTGATGTCCTCTTTTCAGGTGAATATAACCCATATACTGACCTTCAGGTTCACCTTTTAATTTTATGGCGCCATCTTTGTCTTGGTCGATTTCACTAAGGTCCGCTAACTTTTTGAAATGAACTTCGACGTCATAATCAAAGGCGATAGCAAATTCATCATGTGAACAAGCATACCAGTCTGAAGTTCCTTCTGCTCGAGTAGCTTCTAGTGTGTAAACAAGATTTTTGGCAACTACCACACGCTCGTATGGGGCTGAATTCGCAGCAACTTCGTATACATTAGAAAAGACATAGTCTTTAATGTTGCCACTAATCATTTGTACGCCACCTTTGTTGTAATCATCAATGGAAGCATAAGTTGTTTTATATTCAACAGACATTCTAATCTCCTGTTATTAGTTTCTTCTATTTAGTTTAGTTTCTAAATATCGCGTCTAGTAAATGTAATGCAGTCGTTATTTAATTAATTGATAGGGATCAACTAAGCCCTATTAGCAGAGAGTATGTCTTGACAAAGTTCATATAGCGAACTATTGTAATGCTCTGCGAACATAAGCAGAGATAATGAGCAATGGGATCAAATATGTCAAGTCATATCAATGCAGATAATAAGGAGTATGTTACCTCATTGGCACGCGGATTGGGAGTGATCAGATGCTTTGATAAAGATCACTCTAAGCTAACTTTAACGGAAGTTGCTAGCCTTACAGACTTGCCAAGAGCCACTGCAAGACGTTTCTTATATACCCTGCATTCCTTGTCTTACATAGAATCAGATGGGAAGCACTTCTGGCTATCTCCTAAAGTCCTTAATTTGGGGTATTCCTACCTAAGTTCACAGCCTCTGATTGACTTAATACAGCCTTTCATCAAAGAGGTCAGTGACATTACAGGCGAGTCATGTTCTGTGGCTGTTTTGGATTTGCCAGATATTGTCTATATCGCTCGAAGTCTAACTAAGCAAATAATGTCGGTGAGTTTAAATATTGGCACTCGTTTGCCAGTATTGAGCACGTCTATGGGGCGGGTTCTCCTAGCTCAGTTGCCAGATGATGAAATTTGTAAGTTTATCGAAAAAGAAAAAGTAAAAAACTATACAAAACATAGTATTACTGGGTATACCTCGATTTTAAATGAGGTTATTATGGCTAGAAAACAAGGCTATTCTGTCGTAAATGAGGAGTTAGAAATCGGCCTTAGCTCGGTATCAGTCCCGATAATGAATATGCAGCTAAAAACTTTGGCTGCGATTAACATAAGCTCACAAACCCATAAAATGAATAAGAAGCGTCTTAAAGAAGAGTTATTACCAAACTTGCAGGCTGCAGCCAGAAAAATTTCCCAAGTGCTGCCAGCAGATGAGAATTTATTATTTTAAGCTCAGGTATGGCAAATGCCATGGGCTATGCTAGGGAATTATTCTCGGAAAAACCTTTTTTTTGCTAAGTCTTTTTCTTGAGCTCTCCAGAAGCTTTAAGGGCTTAAGCCCCAATAACAACACTCTTACTGAAGCCGCCTTTGAGTTAAGGTGACTTCAGCATTGAATAAATTTAGGCTTTCTAAATACCTAAGTGGCCTGAGTGTTATTTGCTTTTAGTTAGCACAAAATTAAACTCAACTTTTTCGAAAGGGGTTTCGATATTGAGCTCGTTGGCTAATTCTTGATCATTAGAAACTACATATTCACCGACCAATGACGATTTAGTTGCAAAAACTGCGTCGGAATCTAGGTATTCATCTTCATTCGTAAATATGTGAGTGCATAAACGCTGATAACCAGGGGCAGTGATGATGAAGTGCAAGTGCCCAGGGCGCATTGGATGGCGGCCACAGGCGCGTAACATGTCACCTACAGGGCCGTCAGTCGGAACAGGGTAAGGCGCGGGTTTCTCAGTGGCAAAAATATATTTTCCGTCTTCGCCTGTAGTGAAGCGGCCTGTAAGATTGTGATCAGGCATGCTTTCATCCTGCATGTGGTATGTCCCTTCACTTGAAGATTGCCATACATCAATTAACGCTCCAGGGATGGGTTGGCCATTTTCGTCACTGATGCTACCCATAGCAACTGCTCTAACGCCTTTTTCGGTGGCTTTTTGTACGATATTAGAACCCATCGGTAATTCAGGTGCTCCTTCGGCATAGAAAGGACCAAGAACGGTGCTTTCAGTTGCGCTTCCACCAGAGTCATGATTCAGTGAGTCAACTAAAGAAGAGAAACCTAAAGTATCAGACAGTAGGATGAACTCTTGACGAACGTCATCACACTTCTGGCCAACTGCAGTCAAAAATTGAATACCAGCAAACCATTCTTGTTCCGTTAGTTTTACGTCCTTAGCAAAGGCGTGAAGGTGTTTGATTAGGCTTAGAATGATCTCTCTTAATCTTGGGTCTTCAGTTTTCGCAGCATATTCCTCGAGGACAGCTTCAGGTAAATTGTTGAGTCCAAAATCTTTTACTTTAACGCTCATGTCATTCTCCTTTCACGAATGTTTTATTGGTGCCTAATTATATAAATGTTCTATCTTATTTTTGGAGCCAGTATTCAAACAGGATCATCTTTTTTGTGCAAGTTTTACGCTTGTTTTGAGTCAAATATAAGGTATATCGATTTAGGCTGCTCTTGCTAGAAGTAGTGCTGGGTTTTTAGTCAAATTCAAGTTCTATCAATAAGTATTTTAGTTAAAGGTATGTAAAGAGTTGTATTGGCTATCATTTTTGTTGGGAGCGCTAAATGGCTATCTCTGAGGATCGTGCTTCTTTGGGTATTTAAAATGGCGCTCCGGAGAGGATTCGAACCTCTGACCTGCCCCTTAGGAGGGGGCCGCGCTATCCAGCTGTGCCACCGGAGCATGAAAAAATTGGCAGCAGAATTTTAACACAGGGTGCTGTTATGTGTCCCTCTAATAAGTTTTAAAGGTTTACAAAGTCTTTGGTTTTAAGAGCTACACGATAACATTGAAGCACCGGCTTTGTGCTTCGCCCATTGAGGGCGTTTTTTCGCAAAGCGCTCCTTGCCAGCTTGTTCTTCATAAGGGCTTTTGAGTACTTCATGAAGTTCATGAAGTAATGAGTAACTGCCATTTTCAGCTTGCTCTATGGCTTCTTGAGCAAGATAGTTCCGCAGAACATAAAGAGGGTTAACAGAGTTCATTTGATGACGCCTATGTTCATCTGTTCTGCCATCATCCCTAAGGCGTTGTAAGTATCTTAGTAACCAAGCTTTGATAGCATTTTCTTGAGCAGGCTCAATTTCATTGACGTAAAAAGCTTCTCGAATAGTCTCCAGGAGATAATTTGCATCAGCATTTTTTCTGACTCCAATATTAGCTAAGTTACGGAAAAATAGCGTCATATCAGTTTCAGTGTTTTGCAGGTTTTCTATTAAATCTGAGAATAACGATTCATCTCTTTCAGAATCAAAAGCGACCAAACCAAGCTTGCTAGTCATCATGTCTCGCCAGGCAATGTCGTAGGTTGTTTTATATAGGTCTAGCGCTTTTTCCAAACCTTCAGTTTCTTCAATAAGAGGATAAATTGCATTAGCGAGTTGATATAAATTCCAATGCGCAATTTCAGCTTGCCTACCGAAAGCATAACGCCTGCCTTGAGCGTCTGTGGTGTTCGGGGTCCAGTTAGCATCATAATCTTCAAGCCAACCATAAGGGCCATAGTCTATTGTTAAGCCCATGATAGACATGTTGTCGGTATTCATTACGCCGTGAACAAAACCAACACGCATCCATTCCGTAATTAATCTCGCTGTCGATAAGCAAACTTCATTAAACCATTGCAGATAAACCTCTTTAGAAGGTCGTCCTAGGTGAGGGAAGAAATGCTCAATAGTGTAATTAGTGAGCTGTTTCAGAATTTCGGTTTGTTGACGAGAGGCAAAAATTTCAAAGTTACCAAAGCGAATGAAATTAGGGGCAGCTCGACAAACCACGGCCCCGGATTCCATTCGCGAATTACCGTCATAAAACATATCTCTCTCAACAAGGGTTCCAGTAGTCAACAGCGATAGAGCTCGGGTTGTCGGGACTCTTAAATGGTGCATGGCTTCACTACACAAAAACTCTCTAACAGATGATCGTAGAACAGCGAATCCATCAGCATTTCGCGAGTATGGAGTAGGGCCAGAGCCCTTAAGCTGTAATGACCAGCGCTGCCGGTTCTTATTGATTACTTCACCTAAATTAATTGCTCGCCCATCCCCTAGCTGACCAGCCCAGTTGCCAAATTGATGGCCGCCGTAGCAAGCTGCAAAAGGTTGCATCCCCGCTAGTAGAGATGTGCCGCTGAATACTTCCGTAAAGCTTTTCGACATACACGCCATTGGGTTTAGCCCTAGCTCTAATGCCATTTCGCGTGAAAAGGCCACAAGCTGAGCTTTTGGAAAGGGCATAGGTAAAGTTTTTGAGTAACAAGCCTCATCAACATAACGACTGCTATTATCGATAACAGGATCCGCAGGCAGATGCTTGTAAAAGCTATTGTCAAATTGGAGAGCATCTAAAGTGCCCAAAGAATGTATTGCAGACATGTGTAACAACTCAATAAATTAGGTCTCTATTCTAACGTGCTAGAGGCAGAAAGACTAAGTAAAGTCTTTTGCTAATTAGCTGGGCTTTCCTTAGAATCGATGCATCAACTTAGGTTAAAGGCATTATGTTAGATACCAAACCATTATTACTTGAAACAAATTTCCCGCCAATTTACAGAGAAGCCTTAAGCACTTTGCAGGTTAATCTTGGTTATTTGTGCAATTTGAGCTGTACACATTGTCATGTTAATGCCGGACCCACTCGAAAAGAGATAATGAGCCTTGATGTGGTTGATCTGATTATTCAAGCGCTTCAGAAACTCGATATTAAAACCTTGGATTTAACTGGCGGAGCCCCAGAGATGAATCCACATTTTAAATATTTAGTATCAAGGGCTCGTCAGTTAGGAGTCGAAGTAATCGATCGTTGTAATCTGATGATTCTGCATGAGCCCGGTTATGAAGAGATGGCAAGTTTCTTGGCAGAAAACAAGGTGGTTATTACCGCTTCTTTGCCATGTTACTCTGAGGAAAATGTTGAAAAGCAGCGCGGCAAAGGTATTTTTGATGGAAGCATCACAGCCTTACAGGCTCTTAATTCTCTCGGTTACGGTAGAGATCCTGAGTTGCAATTGAATCTTGTTTATAACCCACAAGATTTGAATTTGCCTCCAGCTCAGGCGGGGCTGGAAAGTGATTACAAGAGGATCTTGAAAGAAGGGTTTGATATCGATTTCAATCAGTTATATACAATAACTAACATGCCTATCAGTCGCTTTGGAGGCTGGTTGTTAGCCAAAGGTTTATATGATCAATACATGGGGATTCTCAAAGATTCATATGCAGAAAGTAACTTAGATTCAGTCATGTGCAAAAGCCTTATCAGTATTGATTATCAGGGGTATGTCTATGATTGTGATTTTAATCAAATGTTAGAAATGCCGTTGATTGCTACGAGTAAAGCAAAACCCCACCTAAAAGATATGTTGAAACAAAAACTTGAAGGTAAGCCTATCGCTATAGGGGAACACTGCTATGGTTGTACAGCTGGTCAAGGGAGTAGTTGTGGTGGCGCTCTTAATGACTAGAAAAATAAGTGTTCGAGAGTTTCGGCAAGACGCATGTTAGCAGACAACTCTAAAATCAGCATTATCATTCCTACTCTAAATGAAGAAAAAGCACTGAGGCAAAACCTTCCTGCTTTGCAATCCTTCCGAGAGAAAGGTCATGAGATTATTTTAGTTGATGGTGGTAGTCATGATAAAACGCTTGCCGTTTCAAGACCCTTTGTAGATCGACTTATGCAAACTGTTAAAGGTCGAGCTCATCAAATGAATGAGGGGGCAGGCTTAGCAAAACATGACCTTTTGCTTTTTATTCATGCCGATACAATCTTGCCAGGAGATGCGGATAATATTCTTATAAGCGCAAAAGAAACGTTTATGAGTCTTCAGCCTAATTCAGCTGAGCTTGTTTGGGGTAGGTTTAATATTCGTTTGGACAATAAAAAGCTTATTTATCGCTTGATTGAAAAAAGCGTGAACGTAAGAAGCAAGTTTACGGGCATAGCGACGGGCGATCAGGCGATATTTGTCAGTAGAATATTATTTGAAAACATCGGCGGCTATGATCGTATTCCGCTCATGGAAGACGTGGCTCTTAGTAAAAAACTATTAAGCTATTCGTCTCCTCTATGCATACAAGAAACCGTTTTATCATCCAGTAGGCGCTGGGAAAAACATGGTGTTATTAGCACTATCCTTCTGATGTGGCGATTGAGATTGTTCTATTTTTTAGGCGTTAAACCTGAAAAGTTGGTCGAGTCTTATTACCCAGATTCTAAATAATATGACAAAGCCTTTTAAGACTTATTTGCATGCAGACACATGCATCGTAATGTTTGCCAGAACCCCAGAAAAAGGGAAGGTTAAAACACGCCTCATACCAGCACTTGGAGAACAAGGCGCTCTAGATTTACACATTGACTTAGTTCGACGGCAAATCGGATTACTTAACGAGACTTCTTTATGTCAAAGCCAACTCTGGCTAGATGCTTCAAAAGAGCATCTCGTGACCGCTACTTTCCATGGAAAAATACAAAAACAATCTGAAGGTGATCTTGGTGAAAAAATGTATCAGGCCTCTTCTTCAGTTTTAAAAGATTATGCTCAGATGATTATTATTGGAAGTGATTGCCCGCAGATTGATGAAGGGTATTTATCGATGGCTATTTTGGAGCTTAAAAAGCCGGAAACAGATGTTGTTCTTGGGCCAGCCTTAGACGGTGGTTATGTGTTAATCGGCATGAAGCGCGCCAAAAAAAACATTTTTGAAAATATAGAGTGGGGGACTGAGAAAGTTCTTCGGCAAACTATTCGGAGCTTGGAAGATGAGGGCTTAAAATTCTCGAAACTTCCAACATTGAGAGACATTGATACTGTAGATGATCTAGAGGTTTTAAGATAAATAGAGGCTTGTATTTTTCATAATAAGTTCTGATCTGAACTTACTGGCGTCCCGTTAAGATGAGCATTATTCATAGTAATTTCAAATTCATCACCGCCAGGGTCTCTTTGATAGAGCTTGATCATTAGCATTTCATGATTTGTTGCGAACCATAATTGGGTTTTACGCTCACTATTTTGTCGTATTCGTTCTACTCTTAAACTATTAAAAGGACCCAGTGGAGTTTCAATCACTTCTTCGGCGATAACCTGATAGTGATACTCTTCAATAACGCTTCCAGAGATTACATCAAAATAAATATCTTTTATGCCTGCTTGTAATTTTTGACGAATGAAAGAGTACATGCTGATTTCATCTAACACTCTGTTTTCTAAGGGTAGTTCAGAAACCTCAGTCTTAACTGTCGCGATCGCGATGCTTTGATCCCAGTCGAAATCAATGCTTCGGGTTCGGCCTCCAATGCCAGTATGTTTATATTCATAATAGGAGGGTTTCGGAGCCTCGCTGTTCCAAGTGAATTGGCTACTTTCATTGATTGATGAAACAGTCGCGCCTAACAATTTAATGGCAATTCTAGATGAAGCCAAAAAATCGCCGTTATCAAGTTGCGCTAAAGAAATAGTAGCTTTAGCCTTTAGGTTTTTATATTTAGCGTCATAATCGACGCTAAATGGGCTAGGAGGGGCCGCAATACCAATGCTCGAGCTAAGCAGTAGTAAAAAGCATAGGATGTGCTTAAGGGTGTTATGAGTATTCATGATTAAATTATCCCAGTCTTAGCTTAACCTTAGCTGAAGTTCTTGTCTGGTTAGCATGTGGCTGTATCAGGTATCATAGCTCTTATGAGAATGGCATTAAAAATTATTTTCCACCGTCTTTGTATATACGCAATCTTGAGCTCAAGCTTGTTTGTCGTGGCTGTTGCACAAGCTGTTGAGATAGAAGAGCTGTACGAGGCCACTGTTAATGTTTCTTCAAGAGAAGATCTTAGGGAGCGTAGGCGAGCATTTAGTGAAGCAATGCAAGTGGTACTGATGAAAGTGAGTGGTCTCAATTCGACAATTAATCCACCATCCATTCGAAGGGCATTAAATAACCCAGAACCTTTTGTAGAGTCTTGGAGTACAGAGTCCCGACTGGAAGCGGTTGATCCTAATGCACAAATCTCAGAGATTAGAGAAAGAATTCAAATTCAAGTGAGCTTTTACGAAACAGAGATCAAACGTCTGCTTGATGAAAATAACATTCCAGTCTGGTCCGCTAATCGGCCAGAAACTTTAGTATGGTTGATTGTTCAAGATGAGTTAGGGCAGAGGGATATTCAAGGAGCAGGGCTGGCGGAAACTGAACTCGTTGGCGATTTAAAAAAAATAGCAAATGATCGTGGGCTGCCATTACTTTTCCCATTACTGGATTTACAAGATCAACTTCAACTAAACCAAAATAGACTTTGGGAGCTGGATGAATCAGCCATCCTAAATGCTTCTAGGCGTTATCAAACTGAAAGTATTCTGGTGCTTAGATTGTATCGTTCCCTAAGCAGTGAAGTGTTAGCAAAAAGTTTGTATTTTTTTCGTGATAATGTTTTTAGTTATGAAAAATTTGAGTCAAATGAAACAGAATTTTTAGGCGGAAGTATTAATCTTGCTGCGACAGAATTGGCGCAATACTATGCTGTACTTTTATCAAATACTAGTGAGAATGTAATAGTTAATATGAGGGTGGATGGAATAAATAGCCCTGAAGATTATGCTGAGCTGTTATCTTATTTAAAATCTCTCAATGCGGTGAATTCTTTTCAGTTGTCGGCTGTTGACAATGAAAGCTTTGAGTTTGAGTTAATAACTGGAGGGCAGCTTCTTCAGCTTGTTGAAACGATTGCTTTACAAGTTTCTTTGAAAGAAGTAGAAGCCCTACGAAGAGATAATGAGGCTATTACAATGCATTATCGCTGGCTCAAGGATAGATAAATTTTTTATGCCCCGTTTAACTCAACTTCCATTTAATTTTACTCTCCATAACGAATTTACCTTTGATAATTTTCTGGTTTCAGATGCTAATAAACAGCTTGTTAGTAGTTTTTCTGCAGCGGTAATTCCTGAACAGTTTTATTTTATATGGGGCGCTTCTGGTAATGGTAAAAGTCATATATTACAGGCTACTTGTGAGTCGCATTCAAATGCAGTCTACCTTCCTCTTAGAGTATTTTTAGATGAAGGCCCAGAAGTTCTGTTTGGTTTGGAGCAATTGGATCTTATCTGTATTGATGATATTCATTTGGTTTTGGAGATGCCTGAATGGGAAGAAAAACTTTTTGCATTATTTAATGCTTGTCAGGCGAATGGAAGTTACTTAATTGTGAGTTCACTGTTACCACCCTTGGAGTTACGTTATTACCTAGCAGACCTGCAATCACGCTTTAAGAGTGGAGTAAGTTATCAAGTTTATGAGTTGAATGAAGCTGAAAAAATTGAAGCCTTAAAGATACGTACCTCATTCGCAGGGATGCCCTTACAAGATGAGGTTTTAAATTATATCTGCCTCAGAAGTGACCGCAGTATGCATAAATTATTTTCGGTACTAGAGAAGCTTAATCAACTTTCTTTAGCGGAAAAACGCAAAGTAACTATTCCACTAGTTAAGAAATATATGAATTGGTGATTAGGGTTTTAAAAAATATTTTGACAAGTAAAACACTGTAGATAAAGACTGTTGGGGTCATTTAAGTCAAGCAATTGACTCAAACTATTGCTGAGGTCCTTGTAAAGTAAATTCAATCTTGTTTTTAGAGAAGCATTTCCAGAGTTGGTTGTTATCCAAGATTGAATGTCGAAGTTTTCAGAAATGCTTTCGAGGAGCATTTGGCTGGGGCTTAGGAAGGGCATTATTTGACGACTCCGGTATTGCTCAAGTCCCGCCAAATCAGCAGCAACTTCAATGGCTTTATCAAGGTCGCCGATCTCATCAATTAATCCATGCCTTAGAGCGTCATCAGCAGACCACACACGCCCCTGTGCGACTGCGTCAACTTCTTGCATAGTCATGTTTCTAGAATCTGAAACTATTTGTAGGAATCTTTCGTAGCCTTTTTCGATATTCAGTTGAATTGAATTTTGAGTTATCTCAGGTAATTCTCTACCCAGTCCAAACGCACCTGCTTGAGATGTGGTGCCTACGCCATCTACGTATACACCCAAAGTCTCTAAGCTTTTATTGAAAGTAGGGTAGATTCCAAAAATACCAATTGAGCCAGTAATAGTTGCAGGACTGGCAAGAATTTTATCGGCGGCTGTAGCTATCCAGTACCCGCCGGAGGCAGCAACACTGCTCATCGAAACGACAAGAGTTTTGCCGCTGGCTTTGAAGTCAAGCAGTTCACTTCTTATTACCTCAGAAGCAAAAGCGCTACCGCCAGGGCTGTCAACTCGTAATACGAGGCCTTTTATGTTGTCATCATTTTTTGCTTCACGTATTTGTGAACTCAGCGTATCACCACCAATACTTCCTGGAGCTTGTTCGCCATCATAAATAGTTCCACTTGCTACGATAATGGCAATTTGATTCTCGCCAAGAGTGGCAGGGAGAGGGATTTGACGCTGTGCTAGATATCCTTTTAGAGGGACCTGAATAAAAGAGTCAATACTTGAATCGAATCCAATCTTTTCAATTAAATACTTACGTATTTCAGGGCGAGAATCGATACGATCAACCAAGTCCATTCCAAGAGCTAGTGCAGCAGTATCTCCACCATAATTAGCTAGCTGTTGGTCCATTGTATTGATTAATTCATTTATTAACTCTGGATTTAAATTTCGTTCACGACTGACATCATCTATATAAATTTGCCAACTTTGATTGAGCCATTCTTGATAATTTGCTTTTGCGGCATCAGACATTGCGTTGAGTTCATAAGGTTCGACAGCAGACTTAAATTCGCCCACTCGAAATACATGAACATTTATTTTAAGTTTTTCGATTATCTCAGCGAAGTAGTACTGATAACTACTGAAACCCTCAAGGGCTACGGCCCCCATTTTATTCAATATAACTTCGTCAGCATAACTTGCGAGATAATATTGGCTTTGACTCAAGTTATGGGCGATTGCATAAACAGGTTTACCGGTTTCTTTAAAGGCGTTTAATGCTTTCCCAATATCCTGCAATTTACTTAATGCTGCACCTTGCAGATAGTCGAGGCGTAATACAATTGAACTAATACTTTCGTCACGGCCTGCAATTTCAATTCCATCTAATAAGTCTTGTAAAAGCGTTTCATCAACGCTTGCTCCTCCACTAACTAAATCACCTAAGGTGCTGACGCTGACTTTCTCTTCAACGATTGTACCTGAAGGCGTTATTACAAGAGCAGCACCGTCGGGAATGCTTAGTTGATTGGAACTAAAGAGGGCGCCGATTAAAGAAATAAGCACAATTATAAAAAGTAAATTGAGTGAAAAACTCCTAATCCAACGATACAAAGTCAGAATGGTTTTAAAGAATTTGCTTGCGATTGTCTTAATCATGTTCGCTGATTACTCTTTTTACTTATTGGTTAAGCTCTTCACTTTTGTTAGTTGCATCAGCTCTTTGCTTTTTGTGTATATACAAAATAGCAGAACTGAATAAAAGTGCACAGAAGAATGTTTCGAGGCTGCCAAATAGGGTTTTCCCAGGCGTAAAAATAGCTAAAACGGCCATAAGAAAGTAAAACAAAATTAAAAAGCAAAGCCATTGATACGCTCTAAGTTGTTGCTTTGATAAAGCGGGGATAAAAGCCACTAAGGGAATCACTTGTATGAGCCAACGGGAGATACTCGTTGGTGACATAAGCCAATTTTCTAGGCTTAGAAATACAACTAAAAATCCAAGAGAGATTAGAACGCTGAGTCTGGCTATATTAATTATATTATTTTTCTTAGACATTTCTGGAGATTAAACAGAGAGTTTTAGCGCTGCTTGAGCAAGCCGCTGGCCAAAGGCTTGGCATAAAGCCGTCTCTTCCTGTGTGATCGGGTTTTTCCCGTCGGAACCGGATACATGGCTGGGGCCATAAGGTGTCCCTCCACTGGTCGTTGTGTTTAGTTCAGTCTCACTATAAGGAATGCCGCAAATAAACATGCCATGATGCAGTAAGGGTATTTGCATACTCAACAGAGTTGATTCTTGACCGCCATGCAGGCTTGCAGTTGAGGTGAAAACACCTGCCGGCTTGTTAGTTAAACTTCCGCTCATCCATTGAGCTCCTGTGCCGTCAAGGAAATGCTTCATTGCTCCAGACATGTTGCCAAAACGAGTAGGGCTGCCTAGAGCTAAGGCAGAGCACTCGGATAAATCTTCTTCACTACAGTAGACAGCTCCTTCAGCAGGAACTGCTGGTTCGCTAGCTTCAGTGACAGGTGAGACGGCTGGTACACAGCGAATTTTAGCTTCGATCCCATCTACGCTCTCAATTCCTCGGGCGATGAGTTCGGCCATTTTTGCCACCGAGCCATAACGGCTGTAATAAAGGACTAATACATAAGGTGAGCTCATGCGATTAACTCAAGAACATTTTCAGGAGGGCGTCCAAGCACAGCTTTTTTTCCACTAACAACAATTGGACGCTCAATAAGTTTCGGTTCATCTAACATAGCTGCGATTAAGGCTGAATCGGATAGTGTAGAGTCGCCAAGATTTTTTTCTTTATAAGCAACTTCAGATTTTCGCAGGATTTCTCTGGGGCTTTTACCTAATAGCGTTAATAGTTCGATTAGTTCTTGTTTTTTTGGTGGTGTTTCTAAGTAGAGCACGACTTCAGGTTCAATCTTGTGTTCTTCTAGAATTGCTAAAGTTTGGCGTGACTTTGAGCAACGTGGATTATGATAGATAGTAATCTTTCCCATATTGGCCTCTTGTGGAATCAAAAACCCGATCTTTGGGCTCTCCTTAAGCATCGCAATGGTAGACATTTCGAATTGATTAAACAAGAGAGCTGCTATGAGTTATCCTAGAGAATAAAGATTTTCCAAGTACATTTCTGTGAAAATATAGAATAGTAAGTAAGTAGATGAAGATGTTTAATTTTATCGAGTTAATTAAATATGTTGCATGAACGAATAAAAGATTTTTGGCAATTCCTTACTTTTGTATTGCATAACTTCAGTCGTCATAAAGGTACTGAAAATGCTAAGGCACTGACCTATATGAGTTTGTTTGCTGTTATTCCTTTACTGACCCTAATAATTAGTATTCTTTCTGCTTTTCCAGCCTTTCAAGTTTTTGGCACACAAGTGCAGGAAATGATATTTGACCGGCTACTTCCTAGTTCAAGCAGTCAACTGGAAGTTTATTTTACTAATTTTAGTAGTCAGGCACGGAACCTTACATGGGTTGGTGCTTTGATGTTAATCGTAACTTCTTTTCTGATGCTGCTTAATATAGAGCGCAGTTTTAATCGTATATGGGAAGTTAAAGAAGCACGGAAAGGCCTAAACTCCTTTCTATTGTACTGGAGTGTCATGAGCCTTGGTCCAATATTACTAGGTCTGGGTTTTTCAATTAGCTCCTACATAACCTCTTTAAATTTGTTTGACAGCTTTTTGGATATTTCGGAGTTTCTGGGAACAAAAAGTATATTTCTAGGAATCTTTCCGATGTTATTGACAGCGGGAGCTTTCACGCTAATTTATGTTGCGGTGCCAAACTGTGGAGTAAGATTTGTTCATGGGGTCATTGGTGGCTTGGTAGTCGCTATTTCTTTTACTTTGGTAAAACAGGTTTTTACTTGGTTTATTTCTTTGGCCAGCTATCAATTTGTCTACGGAACCTTTGCCGCGGTGCCCATTTTTTTAATGTGGATCTATATTTGCTGGATTGTGATTTTGCTGGGAGCCAACCTTGTTAGAGCACTGCCAACCTACAGTGCAGAGTACAAAACTGAAAGAGTGCATCCTTATATTGTCTTGATAGCCCTGTTGCATAAGTTTTGGCAACAGCAACAATCCGGAGAAACCATTAAATTGAAAGTTTTGCTTAATGAGAAGTGGCCTTTCAATGAGCTCTCAATGGACTTAGCTTTGAAGGTTTTGCAAGAAAATCGAGTTATTCGAGATTGTGGCAATGAAGAATATGCTTTAGTGAGAGATTTGCACTCACATTCTATGCAAGAGCTTTTTGAATTTTTGGATGTGGCTTTGCCGAAAGCAAAAGATTTCGATAATTTGCCTGAATTAATTATAAAGCATCTGCCAGGATTCAATGATTTGAAGTCTAAGTTCGGTAATCTTGAAGGGACTTCAAAGCAAGAGTTTTCAGTTTCATTCTCAGAGCTATTTCAAAAATAACGGCATTGTAAATTGGCTCGAAAAATTAATGAAAAATAGAACTAAGATCGCTTCAGTATTTTTTCTTTTAGAATGTCAAAAGCAGTATCTATTGGTATGTCTTCGCTTAAACCGCTCGCGCGATGTTTGTACTCCAGCATGTTTTTATCAAGGCTGCGTTCTGAAATAACTAAGCGGTGAGGGATGCCTATTAATTCCATGTCTGCGAATTTAACGCCAGGACTGGTCTTTTTATCTCTGTCATCGAACAGAACTTCGATACCAGCTTCGCTTAAATCGCTATAAAGCTTTTCACTAAGCTGAGATACCTGTTCTGACTTATGGGCATTCAAAGGAATGATTGCCAGCTGGAAAGGGGCAATGTTGTCAGGCCATACAATGCCATTCTCATCATGAGATTGTTCAATAGCCGCTGCGACAATTCGGGTTACTCCAATACCATAACAGCCCATTTCAGGTGTGATGCTTTTACCGTTCTGATTCAATACATTAAGTTGCATGGCTTTACTGTACTTGTTGCCAAGCTGGAATATGTGGCCGACTTCAATACCACGCTTGATTGAAAGCGTGCCTTTTCCGTCTGGGCTTCGATCGCCTTCTTGCACTTTTCTTAGATCAGCGATTTCTGCATAGTGGCAATCTCTGTTCCAGTTCACTCCACTTAGATGATGTTCATCTTGGTTAGCGCCCACTACAAAGTCTGCAAGCACAGCGGCCTCACGATCTGCAATAAGTTTAATGCTCTCAGGCAGGCTTACAGGGCCTATTGAGCCGGGTTTGCAGCCTATGGCATCTTTAATCTGCTCTTCACTGGCGAAGGTTAAAGGGCTTAGAACAGCTTTTAGTTTTGCGGCCTTTATTTCATTGAGTTGATGGTCTCCTCGAAGCGCTAAGGCAACTAAAGTCGGGGAGGCTGAAGAGTCAGGCTCACTCTCTTCGTTATTGTCAGAACCAAGAACAATCAGGGTTTTAAGAGTCTGTTCAGCTTTAACATCTAGGAATTGACAGACATCTTCAATACTCGAAGTGTTCGGAGTAGAAATTAAAGCCATTTCCTGACTTGGAGTGTTTGCTTCTTGAGTAGGAGGCAAGGAGCTAGCCATTTCAATGTTAGCCGCATACTCACTCTCAGTGCTGAAAACTATTTCATCTTCGCCAGAATCAGCCAGGACGTGAAACTCATGTGAGTTATTGCCCCCAATATTGCCAGAATCAGCCTGTACAGGGCGGAAGTTGAAACCGAGTCGAGTAAATATCTTACTGTAGGTTTCATACATAATTTTGTAGGTCTCATCCAAAGAATTCTGATCAATATGGAATGAATAAGCATCCTTCATTACAAATTCCCGGGCTCTCATTACACCAAAGCGTGGACGTCTTTCATCTCGGAACTTGGTTTGAATTTGGTAGAGATTGATAGGCAATTGTTTATAACTGTTAATTTCATTTCTGACTAGATCGGTGATGACCTCTTCATGCGTTGGTCCGAGGCAAAAATCTCTATCATGTCGATCTTTTAAGCGTTGAAGCTCAGCTCCCATGTGCTCCCAGCGTCCAGACTCTTGCCAAAGTTCGGCGGGCTGCACAACGGGCATAGAAACTTCGAGGGCGCCCGATGAGTCCATTTCTTCTTGAATGATTTTGCTTACTTTATTTAAGACACGCAGTCCTATAGGCATCCAGGTATAAAGACCAGAGGCCAATTTTCTAATAAGCCCAGCTTTAAGCATGAGCTGGTGGCTAATGACAACCGCATCAGAAGGTGTTTCTTTTGTAGTAGCTAGTAAATATTTTGAAGTACGCATAGGTTCAGAATGATAACTGTTTTGATTCAATAAAAAAGCAGCCCGAAGGCTGCTTTTGAAATTCTACTGCTTTAAGTCTATTTGTATAGAACAGAAAACTTAGAGTGCGAATTCTTTCAGCTTTTTAAGAGGCAATACTTTGACTCGAGTAGTTGCTGGTTTCTTAGGAATATCCATGAACTCACCAGGTTTGAATGGGTTTGGAACATTCTTGCGAGCAGGGCGAGCAGGACGTTTAACCGCTTTGATCTTTAGTAGACCAGGAAGAGTAAATTCGCCAACGCTGCGTTTCTTGATATGTCTCTCGATTAGATCGCCTAACTCGTCCAGCACTAGAGAAACTTCTTTTTTGGTCAAACCAGTATTTTCAGAAATAGTGCTGAGGATTGCTGTTTTGGTATATTTATCTTGGATTGCAGTTAATTTTTTTGCTGGAGCTTTTGCTGGTTTTTTGACAGCCATACCTTCATCTCTTGTAAGTTGATGTGTTAATAAAAACTCAGAATTTGATTTGTAGCTTTAGCCAAACTTGGCATTTGGTTCGCTTGAAAACAAGACTGAGAACTCTTAAAACTAATGTTGCTAGTTAAGAAACACTTTATAACTTTTTCACTTTGTTCGGGCAAGGCTTTTGTAGAGTTTTTTGCTGACTTTTTTGGTATTAGCTGAGTCAAAGATGTTTTATATCAAAAATGTTGTCTGGATAATAAATGCGGTACAATGCAGCGCTTTTGATTTCGCCATAATCGGCCAGTAATCAAATTTGTATTATCAAAGATGTAGAAGGCGGTATCTTAGAGGTCAACAATGCCAATTTATGAATATCAATGTGAATCTTGTGGGGCTGAATTAGAGAAGCTCCAGAAAATTAGTGATCCTGTGTTAAAGGATTGCTCAGAATGTGGTGAGCCAAGTTTAAAGAAAAAAATCTCAGCAACTAGTTTCAGATTGAAAGGCACAGGTTGGTATGAAACTGATTTTAAAACTGGTGCAAAAAAACATGTGGCTGAGGGTCCTTCTGAGAAAAGCACATCTAGTAAGAAAAAAGATCAAACTAGCAAGTCTTCAGGTGGCACTGGTGGCTCAGGTGGGTCTAAAGTCGCTAAGTCCTCTAGCTAAGCTAACCAGTAAAAAATTGTTTTATTTATTAAGTAAAAGAGCAAGTATTTGTTGTTTGTTCTAAAATTGTCGTAAAAGTTATCTAGCAGTCATATAAAGAAGGTAGTCAATATGCGTAGCCATTACTGTGGTGAATTGAATGAGAAAAATATAGGTGAAGAGGTCATTTTATGTGGCTGGACGCATCGACGAAGAGACCATGGCGGAGTCATATTTCTGGATTTACGCGATAGAGATGGAATCACTCAAGTTGTTTTTGATCCTGATACTGTTGAGAGCTTCGCCTTGGCAGAACAAGTTCGGAATGAGTTTGTCATCAAAGTTAAGGGCTTAGTTAGGCAGAGACCTGAAGGCACTGAAAACACAGATATGGTCACGGGTAAAATTGAAGTACTTGGCAAGGATCTCGAGATATTAAATGCAGCAGAAACTCCACCCTTTCAGTTAGATGAGCATATGTCTGTAGGCGAGGATGTGCGCTTACGGAATCGATTTATTGATCTGCGTCGTCCAGAAATGCTCAATAAATTGAGAATGCGCTCTAAAGTAAGCAGTAGTATTCGACGTTTCTTGGATGAAAATGGTTTTCTCGATATCGAAACTCCCATTTTGACACGCGCCACGCCTGAAGGAGCACGGGACTATCTCGTTCCGAGTCGAACTCATGAAGGTAAATTCTTTGCTCTACCACAATCGCCACAACTGTTTAAACAGTTGCTAATGGTTTCTGGTATGGACCGTTATTACCAAATTGCCAAATGCTTCCGTGACGAAGATTTAAGAGCTGACCGTCAACCGGAGTTTACTCAAATCGACATAGAAACTTCTTTTATGGATGAAGAGGCCATTATGGAAGCCGCAGAAAATATGATTAGGTCTGTTTTTAAAGAGCATCTAGATGTCGAGTTGCCAGAATTTCCACAGATGACTTATGCCGATGCCGTGAAACAATATGGTACAGATAGACCAGATTTACGGAATCCCATGGAGTTGGTTGATATTGCGGACTTAATGCAAGAGGTTGAATTCAAGGTATTCAATGCTCCAGCTAATGACTCTGATTCGCGTGTGGTTGTCCTGCGTGCTCCGGGTGGTGGTGAGATTAGCCGCAAACAGATTGACGATTACACGGCTTATATTTCCAATTATGGCGCTAAGGGTCTGGCTTGGATTAAAGTCAATGATTTGAATGCAGGCTTGGAAGGTTTGCAATCTCCGATATTGAAATTCATGCCGGAAGAAGTTGTACAAGCCGTATTACAGAGAGCACAAGCCGAGACTGGAGATATTCTATTCTTTGGAGCTGATAAAGCCAGTGTCGTCAATGAAGCTTTGTCGGCCTTACGTGATCGTTTGGGTGCGGACTTGAAGCTATTAAAAGGAGATTGGGCTCCGCTTTGGGTGATTGATTTCCCTATGTTTGAAAGTGATAAAGACGGTAACTGTACTTCGGTACATCATCCTTTCACGGCACCATCGTGTACGCCAGAAGAGCTAGAAGCTGAGCCTTTGAAGGCATTGTCGAGAGCTTATGATATGGTCTTAAATGGCACTGAGCTTGGTGGAGGTTCGATTCGTATCAATAAAGCTGACATGCAGCAGTCTGTTTTTAGAGTACTGGGAATAGGAGAAGAAGAAGCTGATGAGAAATTTGGCTTTCTTCTGGATGCTCTTAAATATGGTTGTCCGCCGCATGGAGGAATTGCGTTTGGTCTTGATCGTTTAATTATGATGATGACTGGATCGCAATCGATTCGTGATGTAATTGCCTTCCCTAAAACACAATCGGCAGCATGTTTATTAACGAATGCACCGGGAGAAGTTGGTTCTAAACAGCTTCGAGAACTCAATATAAAACTTCGTGAACAGCCCAAAGCTGACCAAAGTTAAGTGAGTCTAAAGTCGACTATCAAGAGGAAAAGAGAGTAAAAAATGGCAGGTCACAGTAAATGGGCAAACATCAAGCACCGCAAAGCCGGGCAAGATGCTAAGCGTGCAAAAATATTCACTAAGATCATTCGAGAACTCACAGTAGCCGCTAAACTTGGCGGAGGTGACGTAGCAGATAACCCTCGTTTACGAGCAGTAGTGGATAAAGCCCTTAGTGCAAATATGACTCGTGACACTATTGATCGTGCTGTTGCAAGAGGTGCTGGTAGCGCTGACAATGATAACCTAGAAGAGCTGGTCTATGAAGGATATGCTCCTGGCGGCATCGCTGTATTAGTTGAAACTCTTACTGATAATAAAAATCGAACGGTAGCTGAAGTGCGACATTGCTTTACTAAGTCTGGAGGTAATCTAGGAACCAATGGCTCTGTTGCTTACTTATTTAATAAGACAGGCGTGATTGCCTATGAAGAAGGAGCTGATGAAGAAGCTCTTTTGGATGAGGCATTGGAAGCGGGCGCTGATGATGTGATAAGTAATGATGATGGTAGTATTGAAGTTCACACAAGCTTTGAGAGTTTTGGCCTTGTAAAAGATGCATTGGACGGTTCAGGTTTTGATGCCAAAAATGCTGAAGTAACCATGCTCGCTGAAACTGAAATAGAACTCGATGCCGAGAATGCCGAAAAAGTAATGAACCTGATAGACAGTCTTGAAGACCTTGATGATGTTCAGAATGTTTATTCAAACGCCAGTATTTCGGATGCTGTGCTGGCAGAATTGGGTGATTCATAAGGATCAATAATTTAGAGTGAAAAATTCCATATGTCCGTAATTTTAGGGATAGATCCTGGTTCTCGCGTATGCGGTTACGGCATAGTTAATGCTGATGGAAACAAGCTTGAGTATATTTCTTCAGGTTGTATTAAAGTTGAAACTTTGGCGTTTAATGATCGCCTCAAAACTATTTATGACGGCATTTGTTCTATCATTGAAAAATACCAACCTGATGAGATCGCCTTAGAAGAAATTTTCGTAGGTAAAAGTCCTGTCTCTGGTTTGAAGTTAGGTCATGCTAGAGGCGCGGTCATAGTCGCATGCCGTAACCATGGCTTCGACATTTCTGAATACCCTCCCACGCAAGTGAAAAAAGCTCTGGTCGGTCGTGGGCGTGCTGATAAAGGGCAGATGCAGCATATGATTATGTCTATCCTGGGTTTGCCTTCGGCGCCTCAAGCCGATGCGGCAGATGCGCTTTGTGTTGCTGTTTGTCATGTGCATACCAAGTCGAGTTTGATTAAGATGGCAGGAGTAGAAGGCAGTAGACGAAAACGTTTGCAGGAAACTATCAAACGCTGATCATCCATTTTATAAAATGATACTTAAATGATACTTAAAAGGTGACAATCAAAAGATGATAGGTCGAATTAGAGGCGTTGTCCTTGAAAAGTTGGCAAGTCAGGTTCTAATAGATGTGAATGGTCTGGCTTATGAGCTTGAAGTACCAATGAGTACTCTATTTGTACTTCCTGAAGTTGGTAAGGAAACCACCTTGCATACTCATCTTGTGGTGCGCGAAGATGCACAATTACTTTATGGTTTTTATGAAGCACATGAACGCGTATTGTTTCGAATTTTAATTAAGTTGAATGGTGTAGGGCCAAAGATGGCTTTAGGTATTTTGTCTGGTTTGAATATTCGCGAGCTGGCAGAATGTATTCAGCGTAATGACATTAATGCGCTTGTTCGTTTACCAGGTGTTGGCAAGAAAACTGCTGAACGTTTGATAGTGGAGCTTCGAGACAAGCTGGAAGACTGGTATCAAGAAACTGATATTAACGGCGAAGCTGGAACTTCTTCATCACTTTCGAACCAAAGTTCAGGTGCCTACCGAGAAGCTGAAGAAGCATTAGTGGCTTTAGGCTACAAGCCTCAGGAGGCAACGAAAGCAATCAGTGCTGCTTCTCTTCGTATAGAAGAAGATGGACAGCCGATTGAAACGGCAGTTCTGGTGCGGATGGCGCTTAAAGGAATAGCGGGTTAGTTTATTATGATTGAAGAAGACCGATTAATTACGCCTGTTGCTGTTGAAAACGATGTTCAGCAAGAGGCCGCTATAAGGCCTAATTCACTGTCTGATTATATTGGGCAGGACGTAGTTAAAGAGCAGATGGACATATTTATTTCAGCTGCACGTAAGCGTAATGAGGCCTTGGATCATACTTTGATTTTTGGTCCTCCAGGTCTTGGTAAGACCACACTTTCACATATTATCGCTAATGAAATGGGTGTGACCTTAAAAAGCACCTCTGGTCCTGTCTTGGAAAAAGCGGGTGATGTTGCCGCAATGCTAACCAACTTGGAGTCAGGTGACGTACTTTTTATTGATGAAATTCATCGCTTGAATCCCGCAGTTGAAGAGATTCTTTATCCTGCAATGGAAGATTTTCAATTAGACATTATGATTGGAGAGGGGCCTTCAGCTAGATCTTTAAAGCTTGACCTGCCTCCCTTCACTTTAATTGGCGCAACAACAAGAGCCGGCTTGCTAACCTCACCTTTGCGTGATCGTTTTGGCATTGTACAAAGGCTTGAGTTTTATTCTTTTCAACATTTAAGCAATATTGTTTCGCGCTCCGCCCGCATTTTAGGTGCTGATTGTGACCAAGAAGGCGCAGAAGAAGTTGCACGCCGTGCTAGGGGAACTCCACGAATAGCTAATAGGTTATTAAGGCGGGTAAGAGATTTTGCTGAAGTAAAGCATGAAGGCAGAATTACTGGTGAAATCGCAAAAAGCGCTTTAGATATGTTGAGTATTGATAGAAATGGTTTTGATCATTTGGACCGACGTTTCCTGATGACCTTAATTGAAAAATTTGATGGCGGTCCTGTTGGTATAGATAGTATTGCAGCAGCAATAAGTGAAGAAAGAGGCACAGTAGAAGACGTGATTGAGCCTTATCTAATTCAACAAGGTTTTGTGACTCGTACTCCTCGCGGACGGATGGTGACAGAGTTTGCTTACCGCCATTTCGGAATCAAAGGGCGGGAAAAAGATTTTTTTACTGAAGAGTAGAGAGAAGCCAGGAAGTTTGATTTGAGAAACAAAAATAATAGAATTTGTAAGCATTATTTCAGGAGTAAATGTCAGAATGGTTGAGTCGATGAATATCTGGAGCATGATTGTTGATGCCACTTTAATAGGCAAGTTAGTCATGTTTTCTCTCTTTGTTTTGTCAGTTTTGTCTTGGGTTATTATTGTTCAGAAGTGGATTATTATTCGCGATGCAGACCAAGAAGTTTTTGACTTTGAAAAGCTGTTTTGGTCGGGTATGGATCTAAGTCAGCTATTTCGAGATGGTAGCTCAAAGTTAAAGAATGAAGACCTTACTATCATTGGTATGGAAAACCTTTTTCGTTCTGGTTTTAAAGAATTTACGCGCTTAAGACAGCAGCCCGGCATTGATTCTGATGCGGTTATGGAAGGATCGCAAAGGGCTATGCGAGTGGCTTTGGCAAGAGAAGAAAAGGTGCTTGAACGGCATTTGCCGATATTGGCAACAGTGGCTAGTGTCTCTGTTTATATAGGCTTATTCGGTACTGTTTGGGGCATCATGAATGCTTTTTTCGATTTGGCCAGTCAAAGTCAAGCCAGCTTAGCAGTAGTCGCTCCAGGAATTGCTGAAGCTCTGTTTGCAACCGAAATGGGATTGTTTGCGGCTATTCCTGCATTACTTGCTTATAACCGCTATTCAGCTAGTGTTAATTCTATTTCTGATAGTTATTACACCTTTATGGATGAGTTCTCGAGTATCTTGCACCGGCAAGCTCATAGCAAACGAACTGACACATAATCGATGGCTTGAGGAGTAAAAAGTGGAAGGTCGAAGACAACGCAAAAGACTAATGGCTGAAATCAATGTTGTTCCGCTTATTGATGTCATGTTGGTCTTGTTAATTGTGTTTATGATCACAGCTCCTTTAATTACTCAGGGTGTGAAAGTTGACTTGCCCCAAGCTGATGCGGAAATCGTTGATGATAATGATGATTTGACCTTAGTCGTTTCAATTGATGCTCAAGGTCTTTACTACATAAGTTTAGGTGAAGTATCTGATGACCCAGAACCCGTTGAACTGGAAGCTTTAGGTGAGAATGTAGCTCGAATTATGAATCAGAATCCTGCGGTTCCTGTTTTTTTAGAGGCTGACGCCGCGGTGAATTATGGCTTGGTAATGAAACTAATGGCGGCTTTGGAAGATGCAGGCGCTCCTAGTGTGCGCTTAATTACGCAGCCACCTGAGTTGTCTCCTTGAATTAAGTTTGATTGCTGAGGTTTAGAGAAAAAATGTTTCCCTTTCACCCCATGTCACTTTTACTTAAACACGAAGGCTATCCTCCTGCTGTAATCGCTGCCATTTTTCTACATGCTCTTTTGCTTTATGTTGTACTTGGGAATTCTATTAATAGAAATGATCTAGTCGACATAGATAAACCTATCTACGTAAATGCCACCACAGTGGAACAAAATCCCCAACGCCTTCGTCGTATACAAGAGCTTGAGTTACAAAGGACTCAAGAACTTGAAGCGCAAAGACAAAGAGAGAGGGACGCTGCAGCCCAGCGTGCGAGAGAAGAGCAGGCTCGTCAGGTGCAAGCGCAACGTGAAGAACAGAGGCTTGAACAGGCACGTCAAGAACGAGAAATTGCCCAACGTCGACAGCAAGAGGCTGAGCAACAAGCGCAAACAAGAGCTGCGGATCAGGGACGCCAAATAAGAGAAGACCTCGCCAGACAAAGACAAGAAGAACTCGCTAGGGAAAGAGAGGTTCAACGTCAAACTCAAATAGAACAACAAAGACAGGCGGCGGCCCAGCAAGCAGCGGCAGACGCTCGCGCAGTGGATACTTATCTTGCTATTATCCATAACACTGTTGCAAGTAATTGGGTTATTCCGCCCAGTGCAAGAAATGGAATGACTGCGGTTCTTGCAATTAGACTCGTGCCCACAGGTGAAGTGATTTCAGCAGATATAGTTCAGAGTAGTGGAGACGCAGCTTTTGATCGCTCTGTTGAACAAGCTGTCAGAAGAGCTGAAGGCTTTCCTGAATTACAAGATATGTCGACCTCACTATTTGAAGCAAGTTTCAGAAACCTGACCTTAACTTTTAGACCAGAGGACCTTTTACGTTGATTATTAAGTTTGTACAAATCTTGCTTGCTGGAACATTGTTTGTATCTGCTTTAGTAAATGCCCAGCTAAATATTGTTATTACCCAAGGGGTGGATAATCCTGTCCCTATTGCCATTGTACCCTTTGAGTGGGAAGGGTTTGGTACTTTGAGCGATGATATTGATCTCGTGATTAGTCGTGACCTACAAAATACTGGCGAGTTCGCACCTGTTTCACCCGCTAATATGTTGAGTCAACCTCATGAACAAGATGAGGTTTATTTTAGAGATTGGCGTTTTCTAGGTTCTGATTATCTCTTGGTTGGAAAAATATCGAGAAATGACAGCAGTGATTTGATTCAAGTTCAATACGAGTTCTTCGATGTCCTTAGAGAAGAGCGTTTGTTTGGTGAAGTGATTTCAGGAAGTGAAGCACAACTGAGAGACATTGCGCATAAAATAAGTGACCTTGTGTTTGAAGAGGTAACAGGTGTTCGTGGGGCCTTCTCTACTAAAATTCTCTATGTGACTGAAGACCGCACTCAAGCATTTCCTTTCCGTCTAGAAATGTCTGATGTCGATGGCGGAAGACCGCAAGTTCTATGGGAAGGGGAAGAACCCATTATGTCTCCTAGCTGGTCCCCCGATGGCAATCAGATAGCTTATGTTTCTTTTGAAACGGGGCGTTCACAAATCTTTATTCAAGATATAGCAAGTGGAGTAAGAGAGCAGTTAACTGATTTCTCAGGAATCAACAGTTCTCCAGTCTTCTCGCCAGACGGAAATAGGCTTGCCATGGTTTCTTCTAAAGATGGCAATCCGGATATTTATATTATGGATTTACGAACAAGAGATATCCAACGTATCACCAATCATTTTTCGATTGATACTGAACCGAGTTGGACTCCTGATGGCTCTTCATTAATTTTTACCTCTGAGAGAAGTAATACCCCACAAATCTATCAGGTGAATTTAGAAACCCGTTGGGAGGAAAGGTTGACTTTCGAGGGTAACTATAACGCTAGAGCCAGGTTACTCAGCGATGGGAGTAATATGATTTTGGTGCATCGTTTTGATAATAACGATGACTTCCATATTTCTATTATGAATCTCGAGCGTGGCACCATTAGAATTTTGACTGAAACCGCACTTGATGAATCTCCCAGTATTGCGCCAAATGCCAGCATGGTGATGTATGCCTCAAAATCTGGAAATAGAGGGATTTTAAATGCAGTATCCATTGACGGAAGAGTTAAGTTCCAGCTACCATCCGCGCAAGGTAATGTAAGAGAACCCGCCTGGTCACCGTTTCTGGACTAACGCCTAAAATTAGGGAAAATTAGGGAAAGTTAGGGAAAGTTAGGACTTTAACGAGTAATTATGCCTAAAGCCTAATATAGTGCTTATAGCGCTATAATGGCTAGATTAGTGGCTAATGGTGATGTATTATTCTTTTACCCAAGATATTGTAAAAAGTATTTTCAATCAAAGACATAAAAGACATAGAGTAGCCTAAAGCCAACTCAAGAGGAGTGTAAGAACTTATGCAAAATAGCAAATTCTTTAAATTAAGCGTTGCCGCAATACTATCCCTATTTTTAGCTGCGTGTACAACATCTTCTGAAGATATGGGTGATTCTTCAGGCGGAATGGATGGCATGGATGACGGCTCTATGGGCGGCATGGATAATGGCTCTTCTGCTGGGGGTAATACTGGTGCTGGAGGCTTAACTTCTTCTGAAATTCGTGCTCGCGATGAAGCTTTAGCTACTACAGTTTTCTATTTTGAGTTTGATCGTGCTGATTTAAATGCTGATTCTCGTGAAGCTTTGGTCTATCACGCACAACGTTTGACTGAAAACCCTTCTCTTCGTGTTCGTTTGGAAGGTCATGCTGATGAACGCGGGACTCGTGAATATAATTTAGCTTTGGGCGAGCGTCGTGCTCAAGCAGTACAAAGATACCTTCAGGTTCAAGGTGTTTCTTCCTCTCAATTAGAAGTTATTAGCTACGGTGAAGAACAGCCAGTTGATAGTGGAAGTTCTGAAGCTTCTTATTCTCGTAATCGTCGAGTTGAACTAAAATAAATTCAATCGAATAAAACAAGCCGGGTTCGCCCGGCTTATTTTATTGGGACTCCATATGTTCAAAAACGCTTCTCGAAAAAGTGTATCGCTACCATTAAGTCTCATCTTTTTGCTTGTATCGTCCACGGCTTTTCCTCAAGCCAGAGTAGTTGATGCTGCCGGTTCAACAGTAAACAACTCAAACTCTACAAGCCCTGCAAGTAATCAAACGAATGCTGCTCAGAATAATGCCTCAAGTAATGGTAATGACTTTATGGTTACGCTCTACAATATGGTGGAATCTTTACAGAGCGAAGTGCAGACATTGAGAGGCTTAGTAGAAGAGCAAGGTTTTCAAATCAGACAAATGCAAAACACTCAAAGAGATCGTTATCTTGATGTCGATGATCGACTTAGTGAATTAAATCAAAAGGTTTCACAGGCTGCTGGCGCAAGTCCATCATCATTTCTTGGTTCAGATATCCTTCAGCAAAGTTCTCTAGAATCTTCGGTTCAGGCCGCTTTAAACAGTAATGTTGGTGATGCTGTGACTATTGATATGGATGTCTCAATGACAACTGGGCAAAACCCCGGCGAAATAGAGGCTGCTCTGACAAACACTGATATAGCTGGTGTCGTTAATATCGACGACAGCCCAACTCAAAGTGGAACTGATACCTCATTAGTGCTTGCAAATGAGAACCCTGTGGCTCTTATAAAAACTGAAGAAGAGTTGTATCAGGATGCACGAAATTTGTTATTAAATGATGCTGAATATGAAGCTTCAATTTCTGTTTTCCAGCAAATGATTGAGCAATACCCTCAAGGTAGACTAGCTCCAAATGCTTATTATTGGCAGGGGGAGGCCTTGATTTTGGTTAATCGATACTCACAAGCTATTAATGTGTTTAACCAAGTTATTGATAATTTTCCCACTCACGAAAAGGCCCCTGATTCGATGCTGAAGTTAGGCATTGTGTATAGCATAATGAATAATACACGCCGAGCTGATCAAGTGTGGACTGAGCTTTTGACGAACTATGCGGATAGTGGAAGTGCTTCTTTACGTCTCGCTGAAATGTATTTGCGTGACGGCTACAATCGTTAACTCTTTACTCTAAATCTAAATTAAATGGTTTCCATTAAGTAATGACTATAGCATTACGTATCACAGAAATATTCTATTCATTGCAAGGTGAAAGCAATACGGTAGGGCTTCCTACTGTATTTGTACGACTCACTGGCTGCCCCTTAAGATGTCAATACTGTGACACTTCTTACGCTTTTAGTGGTGGTTTAATGTATGACTTAGAACAAGTCTTGAAGGAAGTTGAGGGTTATTCAACGCGTTATATCACGGTAACCGGAGGGGAGCCTCTGGCGCAGTCGGCTTGCCTTACTTTGTTATCTGCATTGTGCGATAAAGGTTATAAAGTTTCATTAGAGACCAGTGGTGCAATGGATATCGGCTCAGTCGATAAGCGTGTGACTACAGTCATGGACTTAAAAACACCAGGCTCAGATGAAATGAGTAAAAACCTCGAAACTAATATCGATAAACTTTCAGCAAAAGATCAAGTTAAATTTGTGATTTGCAATCGTGAAGATTATCTCTGGTCCAAAGCTAAGGTAGAGCAGTACGATTTAACCAAGCGAGTTTCAGATGTTTTATTTTCTCCTAGTAATACCGAGTTAATGCCGGCTGATTTGGCTTCATGGATATTGGAAGACAAGTTGGCAGTCCGTTTCCAAATTCAATTACACAAGTATTTATGGGGGGATAATCCGGGGCACTAATATGGCAAATCGTTTTAGTGAAAAAAAGGCAGTTGTTCTAGTGTCTGGCGGGCTGGATTCAGCTACTTGTCTAGCAATTGCTCAATCAGAGGGCTTTAGTTGTTATGCCTTAAGTTTTGATTATGGTCAGCGTCATCGTAGTGAATTAGAAGCTGCTTCAAGACTAGCACAAGACATGGGGGCTAAAGATCACAAGATTATCCCAATTGATATGGCTGGAATCGGCGGTTCGGCTTTGACGGATTTAACTATTGATGTTCCAGAAACTGAAACGCAAGGAATCCCGATAACCTATGTCCCCGCGAGAAATACCGTGTTTTTGGCCTACGCCTTGGGTTGGGCTGAGGTTATTAGTGCCAATACAATTTTTATTGGCGTCAATGCTCTAGATTATTCGGGCTATCCTGATTGCCGTCCTGAGTTTATTGAGGCCTTCAAAACAATGGCTAATTTGGCGACAAAGGTGGGTGTAGAAGGGGCGGAAATTCAAATTGAGACTCCACTTATCCACTTGACTAAAGCTGAAATTATACAAAAAGGCTTGGCTTTAAATGTGGATTATGGAAAAACAGTTTCTTGCTATCAGGCTGATGAAGAAGGCAGGGCTTGCGGGCGATGCGACAGTTGTCGTCTGCGAAAAAAAGGTTTTGTAGAAGCGGAAATTTCTGATCCAACTTTGTACTAAAATACTTGTAATTTTCTGCCAAAACAGTAGTATGTTCGGCTTTCCAAAAGGGACGTTAGCTCAGTTGGTAGAGCAGTTGACTTTTAATTAATTGGTCGTGCGTTCGAGTCGCACACGTCCCACCATTTTTTCGGGCTGTTTTACAGCCCTTTTTTTTGCCTGATCACATAGCAAAAATTCTGTTTATGCTAGAATATCAGGCATTCAATTAACGCATTCTTAAAGATTTATGAGCCAAATAGAAGTTCAAAATTCAGACAATGAATTAATAGCTGATAGAGGGTTTGTTCGAGCCTACCTTGATAAAGTGCCAGACAGGTTGGTCCTTGATGAAAAAGAAAATGAACTCTATCGACATAAGATACTAGCTTTATTAAGCGAGAAGAATGCTGAGCTTGTAGCTCATTATTACACTGACCCTTCAATACAGTCACTTGCAGAAGAAAGCGGGGGCTGTATCGCTGACTCTTTAGAGATGGCGCGTTTTGGTGCTAAAAGTAAAGCAGATACTTTAATGGTTTGCGGCGTTCGTTTCATGGGCGAGACATCTAAAATCTTAAGCCCTGAAAAAACAGTATTAATGCCAACTCTCGAAGCTACCTGTTCTTTGGATATCGGCTGTCCAGTTGACGAGTTTTCTGTGTTCTGTGGTCAACATCCGGACTATAAAGTGGTCGTTTACGCGAATACTTCTGCTGCGGTCAAAGCTCGCGCGGACTGGGTGGTCACCTCAGCTATCGCAGTAGATGTTGTTGAGCATTTACTTGATCAGGGTGAAAAAGTAATTTGGGCTCCAGATAAACATTTAGGTCGATATATTAAACATAAACTTAATGCTGGCGAAGACATGATCCTATGGGATGGTGCTTGTATTGTGCATGAGGAATTTAAGCTTAAAGCCTTACGAGAAATGCAGCATTTGTATCCGAGTGCCGCCATTTTGGCGCATCCTGAGTCACCTTTGCCAATTTTAGAAGTAGCGGATGTGGTTGGTTCTACAACTCAAATCATTAATGCGGCTGTTGAGAGGCCAGAGCAAAAGTTCATTGTTGCCACTGACCAAGGTATTTTTTATAAGTTACAGCAATTAGCTCCTGATAAAGAGTTTATTATGGCTCCCACTTCAGGAGAAGGTGCTAGTTGTCGAAGTTGTGCGCAGTGCCCTTGGATGGGTATGAATACTTTGAAGAATCTTTATAACTCTTTACTAGCCGAATCAAATGAAATCAAGGTTGATTCGAAAACTGCTCAACTGGCAATGATTCCATTGCAGCTGATGTTGGATTTTCGCAAGCAGAATTAGTTAGCATTTAGCTAGATTAAGCTAGATTAAGCTAGATTAAGCTAGATTAAATAGTGGCTTATGTGCAGGTAAAGACGAAGTTGTGCAAAAGATTAAGCATAGCTATATGTTTAGCGATAATAGCGGTCACCAATAGCACGAATATCTTCTAGTCTTTGACGAATTCGGGCAATAGTTAAAGGGTCATTGTTTTGCTCTAAAGCTAGGTTTAAATGGTCTCTTGCTCTCCCAAACTCCCCAATACCCAGAAAATATTCAGCTCTAGCTTGATGCACCCCTGATATATCTCCGACGACGCCTTGTAGCTCGGCTAATTGATACCAGATGTTGATGTCATTGGGGCGTTGATTGCTTAATTGTTCATAGACAGTGACGGCTTCAGTGAAGTCTCCCTTAGCTTCAAGAGTTTCAGCATAGGCAAGTGTTAAAGGGTAATTGTTAGGGTTAATAGCAAGGTTTTCTTCCAAGATAGCTAAGGCATTGTCATATCTTTGCTCATTTTTAGCGATTTCTGCAGCTAACATGACATAGGTGATACGGTTTGGATCTTTTCGAATCAAAGGAGCTAAAGACTCGGTTGCTGCTATGGTCTGACCGCTGTTTAATTGAGCGAGTA
>CBFIHS010000021.1:0-14555 GCA_965662565.1 Pseudohongiellaceae bacterium
TACCGCTAATTGTAGATTAATAAATCATTATGGATGATAGTGGAATTAAATTTGGTACCGGAGGCCGGACTTGAACCGGCACGCTATCACTAGCACCGGATTTTGAATCCGGCGTGTCTACCAATTTCACCACTCCGGCACATAGAGTCTGTCTGGATAGACGAGCTGCGGATTATACAGATACTCAAGCCTGATGCCTATTATTTGCTGAGTAAAAAAGGTAATCTTGCGGCCCCATGAAACGTAGCGATTTCCATTTTGATCTCCCTGACGAGCTAATTGCTAATTATCCTGCTGAAAATCGTACGGATAGCCGCTTGCTTTGTCTGAACCGTTCTAGCGGTGAAGTTCATCATCGACAATTTACAGACTTCCCTGGTTTGCTTAAGCCTAACGATTTACTGGTATTTAATAATACTCGGGTAATTCCGGCGCGCTTGTTTGGAAAAAAAGCGACAGGTGGGCATGTTGAAGTTCTTCTAGAAAGAGTCATGCAGGACAATCATATATTAGCTCAACTTAGGGTGAGTAAATCACCTAAGCCTGGAACAACTATTACTTTTAAAGAGGACGTCGAAGCAGAAGTCATAGGCAGGCAAGGGCAGTTTTACATATTGGCCTTTCCATTCGAACTGAATCTGATGTCTGTGCTTGATGAGGTTGGCCACATGCCTTTACCTCCTTATATAAAGCGAGAAGATGCGGAGATAGATAAAGAGCGTTACCAAACAGTCTACAGTGAAAAGCAGGGTGCAGTAGCGGCTCCTACAGCTGGCTTACACTTTGATAATGAAATACTCGATGAAATAAAAGCTTTAGGTGTTGAGACTGCTTTTGTGACTTTGCATGTTGGTGCGGGCACCTTCCAACCTGTGCGTGCAGATGAGATAGAGGAGCATCAAATACATGCTGAGTATCTCGAGTTAGGGCAAGAAGTCTGTGACAAAGTTGCCGACTGTCGAGCGAAAGGAGGCAGAGTGATTGCCGTTGGAACCACAACTGTCCGTTGTTTAGAAACGGCCAGTGCAACAGGAGAATTGAAGCCCTACAAAGGGGATACGGATATATTTATATACCCTGGTTACAACTTTAAGTGCATTGATGCACTCTTAACCAATTTCCATTTGCCTGAGTCGACCTTAATCATGTTGGTAAGTGCGCTTGCGGGCAAAGATAATATCCTCAATGCTTATAATGAGGCAGTAAAAGAAAAATATCGTTTTTTCAGCTATGGCGATGCGATGTTTATCAGCTGAAAATTAGGGTAAATAGCGAATCTGAATGCCGACACTATCCTGATCAAGTAAGAGATCAGAAATCACCACGACTTTATCATTGCTTACAAAGCCTGCTTTATCTTTTAGTTCACTAAAAGCTCGACGCAGGGTTTCTTCCGGGTCATCACTAAACTCAATTTTAAATGGGTAAAGGTAGCGGTTAAGCGTCATTAAGCGTCTTGTCGTACCAATATTCGTGAAAGCGAATATAGGTGAAGCTTCCGGATGACAGTTGGTTACATAATTAGCCATGATGCCGTGTCGAGTCACTACGACGATGCCTTTTGCTTCGAGATTAGTCGCTAACTCAACCGCGGTAGCCGCTAAGTGTTCCTTGTCGGATGATTTAATAAGATCATCAGTCAGTTTCAGTCCCGGTTGGCTTTCCGTTGCTCGTGCAATTGCATCCAGTTGCTTAACACAACGGATAGGGTGCTTACCGATAGTCGTCTCACCAGAGAGCATAATGGCATCTGCACCTTCATAGACGGCATTCGCCACATCGGTCACTTCTGCACGAGTTGGAATTGGGTTTTCAATCATGGACTCTAATAAGTGAGTCGCAACAATGACACGTTTTCCGTATTGAGCGCACAAGCGAATAATTTGGCGTTGTACTTTGGGTAAATCTGCGAGATCAATTTCTACGCCTAAATCGCCTCGCGCAACCATGATGCCATCAGAGACCTGTATTATTTCTTCGAGATTTTTAACGCCTTGTTGGTCTTCTATTTTGGCAAGAATTTTTATCGTAGCTAACTTATCCGGAAAGTTATCTTCAATGAGCTTTCTTAATTCAAGGACATCAGCGGCCTCACGCACAAATGACAAAGCGATGTAGTCGAGTTCATGAGTCAGGGCATAGAGTATGTCTTCTCGATCTTTAGCTGTGATCGCAGGTAGGTTAACTCGAATGCCGGGTAAGTTGACGTGTTTTTTGCTGCCTAGTTTGCCGCCATCAAGAATTTTGCAACGTAAGACGGGATTGTTTTTTTCCAGTACTTGCAGGTTAATCAAGCCATTATCAACAGTGATTTTATCGCCAACATTCACAGCATCAATCAATTCATCATAGTTTATACGAATTGAAGACTCTTCGACATCAACACCGTCCCGTACTGTAATGGAAATCTCGTCACCAGCTTTGAGGTCTAAGTCACTTTCCAACACTCCGGTTCGAATCTCGGGTCCTTGAGTGTCTAATAAAATTCCGACTGGAAAAGCAGTGTGTTTATTGAGTTCGACAATGTGTCCGATCATGCGGTCGACCCATTTATGAGGTGCATGTGACATATTTAGTCGGATGATATCCATACCAGCATCATGCATTTCCTTGAGGGTTTCGTAGTTGCTGGTGGCGGGGCCTAGGGTACAGATTATTTTGGTTTTGCGCATTTACGTCCGTTACTGAAGATAGTAGGTGAAACACAATATCTAAGGAAAGTTACCTTGTCGATTCTAGCAAACATTGGAAGCGCTAGACAGTGTTTGAGCAGCTTATTCTGGATACTGCCGATCCTTAGAAAGTCTGATATAATCGCGCGCTGACGCCGTTAGGCGATTGTTTGCCGGCTCTATATTTACTATTAATATCCATTTATTAATCAATAACACAAACACAAACACAATAGGGATCAAAATCAATGAAATCACCTGTTAGGGTTGCAGTCACTGGTGCTGCAGGACAAATTAGTTATTCACTTTTATTCAGAATCGCATCAGGCGCTATGCTAGGCCCAGATCAGCCGGTCATCCTTCAGCTACTAGAAATCACTCCTGCTTTGGAGGCCTTGAAAGGCACTGCGATGGAAATCGATGACTGCGCATTTCCTTTAGTACAGGGCATTGTCCAGTCGGATGATCCGAACGTTGCTTTTAAAGATGCGGATTATTGCTTGTTAGTAGGTGCGCGACCACGTGGGCCAGGCATGGAGCGTAAAGACTTGCTTGAAGCTAATGCTGCAATCTTCTCGGTTCAAGGTAAAGCCATTAATGATGTTGCGAGCCGTGATGTTAAAGTTATCGTTGTAGGTAATCCTGCTAATACCAACGCACTAATTGCTTCTAAAAATGCGCCTGATTTAGATCCAGGTCAATTCACAGCTATGACTCGCCTTGACCATAACAGAGCTATGGCTCAGTTAGCTGAAAAGACTGGTAAGCACAGCTCTGATGTGGAGAGTGTCATTATCTGGGGTAACCACAGTGCCACCCAATACCCAGACATTCATCACTGCACAATAGACGGTAAAGCGGCGACTGAGCTAGTTGATCAAGACTGGTTTGTAAATGACTTTATTCCGACTGTACAACAACGTGGTGCGGCAATTATTAAAGCCCGAGGCCTATCCAGTGCGGCCTCTGCAGCAAATGCAGCAATTGAGCATATGCGCGATTGGGCTTTAGGTACAAATGGCCAAATCGTTAGTATGGGCATTCCAAGTGATGGCAGTTACGGCATCCAAGAAGGCTTAATGTATTCATTCCCAGTCACTTGTGAGAATGGTAAGTACACTATTGTTGAAGGTTTGGAAGTTAATGATTTCAGCAGAGACTTAATGCAAAAAACTGAGCAAGAGTTAAGCGAAGAAAGAGATGGCGTTAGTCATTTATTTCCTTAATTAACAGAAGTTTGGTTTTAGAGTAAATAAAACCTAAAAAAGGAAGTGTTCTCACTTCCTTTTTTTTATATTTGGAAACCAGAAATTGGAATTTAAAATTTCTACAAAAGATGGTGCGGCCAGAAGAGGCGCATTATGCTTTCCTCGGGGTGAAGTGCAAACTCCGGCTTTTATGCCGGTAGGTACTTATGGTTCGGTAAAAGGAATGCTTCCTTCTCAGATAGCGGATACGGGGGCAGAAATTTTACTTGGTAATACCTTTCACTTGATGCTTAGGCCGGGAACGTCAATTATTAAGCAGCATGGTGACTTGCACGATTTTATGTGCTGGGATAAACCAATACTAACCGATTCCGGCGGATTTCAAGTCTTTAGCCTCGGTGACTTGCGCAAGATTTCTGAAGAAGGAGTGGAGTTTCGATCTCCGATAGATGGCGATAAGGTTTTTCTAAGCCCTGAAAAAGCCATTGAAGTTCAGCGTGATCTTGGCTCGGATATCGTTATGGCTTTTGATGAGTGCACACCGTATCCAGCCACAGAAACCGAGGCTCGGACATCAATGGAGCTCTCAATGAGATGGGCAGGGCGTTGTAAGAAGGCACATGCTGATAGTTCAGCGGCATTGTTTGGTATCGTCCAAGGCGGAATGTATGCAGGTTTGCGGCAAGAATCTTTGTCGGCACTTGTTGATATTGGTTTTGATGGTTATGCACTCGGTGGATTATCGGTTGGTGAGCCAAAGGAAGAAATGATGCAGGTATTGGATGCAATTGCCGCAGACATGCCAGCAGAAAAACCGCGTTATTTAATGGGTGTTGGAACTCCTTCGGATTTGGTCGAGGCCGTGACAAGAGGCATTGATATGTTTGATTGTGTCATGCCTACTCGTAATGCAAGGAACTCCCATATCTTTACTTCTAGGGGGGTATTAAAACTTAGAAATGCTCGATTTAAAGACGATTTGGCGCCACTTGATGAAAATTGTGACTGTTACACTTGTAAAAACTTTTCTCGGTCTTATTTACATCATATGGATAAATGCAAAGAAATGTTGGGTGCGCAGTTGAATACCATCCATAATTTGCATTATTACCAAAGCCTAATGAAGGATTTGCGAAGCGCCATAGAACAAGGTAAATTGGCCGCCTTTAGAAAGAACTTCTATGAGGCTCAAGCTCTAACAGAACCAAATTTATAAGCACTATTCATTCTACTTAAACTTAAGGCACACTTAATTATGGATTTTTTTATTAAATCTGCTTATGCGCAGACAGCTTCAGGTTCAGCTCAACAAAGCCCTTGGACAACATTTATATTCCTGGGCGGCTTTATTATTATCTTTTACTTTATGTTGATTCGTCCGCAATCCAAAAGAGCAAAAGAACATAAGGCATTATTGGAGTCAGTTGCTAAAGGTGATGAGGTAATGAGCGCCGGGGGTATCCTTGGTAAAGTGACTGGAGTTGATGAGCAATATGTCACTGTCGTTGTCGCTGAAAATGTTGAACTGAAAATGCAAAAGTCTTCAGTTTCTGCAGTCTTACCAAAAGGCACGATCAAATCTATCGAGCAGTCTAAGTAATAATCAGCAAAGATAAGGCTATTGGTTCCTTCCTATGTTAAATAAATATCCTCTTTGGAAAAATCTACTGATAGCCTTTGTTGTTGTTTTATCAGTTTTATATGCGGCTCCAAATTTTTATCCACCAGATTCAGCTATACAAATTTCACATGAAAGTGGAATTGTAGATCAAAGTACTCTTGATACTGCGACTACTGCCCTAGCAATTGATGGGATTCAATTTACAACAGCTGATTTGGAAAATGGCTCTGGTTTGATCCGTTTGCAGGATTCTAACGACCAACGTCGTGCTCAAGAACTTATTCAATACTCTTTGCCTGAAGAATATTTAGTCGCTCAAAATATGGCGGCAAATACACCCAAATTATTACGTGCTTTTGGTGCGGGGCCAATGAGTTATGGCTTGGATTTGAGTGGTGGGGTTCACTTCTTGATGGAGGTGGATATGAAGCAGGCTGTTGAAAACCAACTTACGGATTCAATTGCTCTGATAAGACGCTTGCTACGAGAAGAACGTTTGCGTTATCGACCACCGATAGAAGTGGATGACACTAACCGAATTGTTATACGGTTTTTAGATTCAGAAACCCGTAGTGAAGCGAATAGTTTAATCAAAGATGAGTTTCCAGATTATGTGACTCGAACAGAGCAAGTAGGAAATGATTTTGTTCTTTATTACACACCAACAGAAGCTAGCATATTGCTTCTTCAGGATTATGCTCTGCAACAAAACCTTTCAACCTTACGTACCCGAGTTGATGCTTTAGGTGTTAAAGAACCAAAAGTACAGAGAATGGGAGCCGATAGGATTATTGTTGAGCTGCCGGGAATTCAGGACACAACCCGAGCCAAAGATAATATTTCTACTGTTGCTACTTTGCGTTTTCATCTAGTTGCTGAAGCGGATGCAGCTCCAGGAACTACTGAGGACTTTCTTTATGAAGGCTTACCTTTAACGCTTGAAAGTGATGTGATTGTTAGTGGAGACAGTGTGACTCAGGCGCAAGCTTCTTTTGATGCACAAACCTCTCTGCCGCAAGTAAATATTACACTTGATGCTACTGGTGCGAGACAAATGAGTGAAGCTACTCGTGGCAATATCGGTCGGCGAATGGCTATTTTGTTGAGCGAAACCAAGGTGCGTACTGTTACTGAAATGCTTGATAATGGTGAAATTCAGTCAAGCTCAGAACCTTATGAAGAGGTGAGAGTTATCAGTGCGCCGGTTATTCAAGCAGCATTGGGTAGACAGTTTAGAATTACAGGCCTAGTTGGCAATGAAGCTAATGATCTAGCATTACTCATACGCTCAGGTGCGCTCGCCGCGCCAATGTACTTTCTTGAAGAAAGCACCATCGGTCCTAGCTTGGGACAAGAGAATATTAATCGAGGTGTTTTGTCAGTTGGAATCGGTTTCTCGTTGGTCTTGTTGTTTATGGTTGCGTACTACCGAGTGTTTGGATTAGTTGCCAATCTTGCATTGGCAATCAACCTGTTTTTATTGGTTGCTGTGATGTCAATTATTGGCGCAACTCTGACCTTGCCGGGAATAGCCGGAATCGTTCTTACTGTTGGTATGGCAGTTGATGCCAACGTATTAATATTTGCGCGTATTCGTGAAGAGCTTAAAGCTGGTATGAGTGTTCAAAAAGCAATTGATGCGGGTTACGGTCGAGCCTTTGTAACTATTCTTGATGCTAACGTGACAACGCTTTTAGTCGCCATCATTCTTTACTCTATTGGTACCGGTCCAGTTAAAGGTTTTGCAGTTACGCTTTCAATCGGTATTTTGACTTCTATGTTTACAGCAATTGTTCTAACTCGTGCTATTGTTAATTTAATTTATGGTGGCAGAAAAGTGGACTCCCTTTCCATTGGTATCAAAGTGCCACAACCTGAAAGCAATGCAGGCTAAGCAAGGTAGAAAAATATGATTGATTTCAAGCAAACAATAAATTTTATGGGCAAGCGAAAGTTTGCAACCATTTTTTCAGCCGTGCTTTTGATCGTGTCTATTGGTTCTTTTTTCGTAAATGGTATGAAGTTCGGGCTTGATTTCACCGGCGGTACTCAAGTTGAGCTATTGTATTCAGATTCTCCAGCCCTGGAAGATATTAGGTCTACCTTAAGCCAGAATTCTTATGAAAATTACGAGGTTGTATTTTTCGGTAGTGATAAAGATGTAGTGATTCGAATCCAAGATACTCCAAGTGAAGAGCTTTTGTTGGAAGAATCGACGCAAGCTGGTGATAGAGTGTTTGAAGTCTTGCGCAATGCAAGCAATTCGAATATCGAGTTATTAAGGTCTGAGTATATTGGTGCTCAGGTTGGTGATGAGTTGAGAGAGCAGGGCGGCTTAGGAATGCTGGTGGCATTGATCATGATTATGATTTATATCTCAATGCGATTTCAGTTTAAATTTGCTATGGGAGCCGTTGTTGCATTAGCACATGATGTCATCATCGTGCTTGGGTTTTTCTCGCTTTTCCAATTTGATTTCGATTTAACAGTGTTGGCAGCGGTACTGGCGGTAGTCGGTTATTCATTGAATGACACGATTGTAGTTTCAGATCGTATTCGCGAGAACTTTCGTTTGCTAAGAGGAACTGATTCAGTTGAAACGATAAACATATCAATTACGCAAACTTTTAGTCGGACCATAATTACTTCCTTGACGACTTTATTGGTGCTTTTAGCTTTGCTCTTAGTTGGTGGTGAAATGATTAATGGCTTTGCTGTTGCTTTAACAGTAGGGGTTTTGATTGGAACTTACTCGTCGATTTATGTGGCCGCTAATGTATTGTTAACAATGCACATCAGTAAAGAAGACTTGATACAAGTAAGTAAAGATGATCCTGAGTTGGACGCCTTACCTTAATTCTTATCTTTTTAATCAAGTGTAGTTATTTTTGAAGTGCTTACAGTTTACTTTCTAAAGCTTAACTTATAGCAACCACGTCTTGAGTCACTTTACCTAATACTTTTTCTGAAGTGTTTCCACGCATAAGTGCTGCAGCGCCGGATCTGCGTAAGGTACCAACAATAACTAAATCAGCATTAATAGTTTGTGAGTAATTAGAAATAACATCGGCAGGAAGACCTTCTTCGACGTGAACCTGTTCAGTGGGCAGCCCTGTGAAACTTAAAAGCTGTTCACGGTCAGGGTAGTGCATACTGTCTTTATAAGCATTTACTGCATAGAGGTCTGCATTGTAGAGCTCAGCAGACCTTTTTCCGAACAATAAGATTTTGTCATTTAGCTCAATATATTCTTGCTTGGTCGCTTGAATGTTTATTGCACAGAGTACAGTTTTTCTGTGGCTGCTAGCACCTGGGCGAAGAATCATTACTGGACAAAAAGAGTTTCTTAATAAAAACCACTTGGAATCAGTAAACAGGTTGTGGCGAACATCAGCGGTGTAATCTGGCATCATAATGAACAGTGCATCAATGCGAGTCGCGCAGTCGAGTACCGCAGCTGCCCAATCAGTTGAGAAACAAATTTCATAATCGTAATCAGTGCCAGATTCGTCTAAACGTGAACTTAAATCATTGAGCCATTTACTGCTTTTATATAGTTTTTGATTTCTTGCTTTGAGGTCTGTGTTGTCACCATCCGCGCAAATAAAGACATACAGTTTTGGTGGAACATCACGTAGTTTAGTCATTGTAAGAGCACGCTCAAGTGCTTCATGTCTCTCATGACTAGGCTCTATAATAACAAGTACAGTCTCTTGGTTTTCCACATTGATCTCCTCATGCTTAAGTGAATTATTTTAATAATCTATACTTGTGATAAGAATACAGCTTAAATTTTGAGGGAATATGAAAAAGGTCAAAAAAATGTTGAGTTCTTAAATATTTCGTTTAGGTAGGAGTTTTAAGAGTTCTTTAAAAGACTTGTTGTTGCCGAACACGAGCCTTTCACTTTCTAGACAATCCGGGTTGCCTTGGTGATCACTGATGAGGCCTCCGGCTTCTTGAATAAGAAGAATGCCAGCAGCAACATCCCATTGTTTTATCCCTGCCATCCAGCCAGCGTTAAGACGCCCACTTGCGACATAGGCTAGATCTAAAGCGGCTGAGCCAGTTATGCGGATACCGGCAACTTTATTGATTAAGGTGTTTTGCAGTTTGAGCGCTTCTTCAAAGTAATCACTTGAGCAGCTAATACACAATGCAGAGCCTGCTAGATTAATATTATCGGTCACCCGGATTCGAGTTCCGTTTAACTGCGAACCTTGGCCTTTTGTGGCGGTAAACTCTTCACGTCGAATTGGGTCAACGATGAGAGCATGCTGAAGTTTTCCGTTTTTTATACAGGCCATAGAAATACAAAAATGTGGGTAGCCACGCATGAAGTTACGTGTGCCATCAACAGGATCTATAATCCATACGGTTTCTTTATCTTCTCCTTCTATCAGGCCGCTTTCCTCGCCAAGAAAGCTGTGCTTAGGATAAGCTTTTTGTATTGATGCAATCAGCAGAGCTTCGACTTCCTGATCAATATTGGTGACGAAGTCGTTTTGACCTTTTTCAAATACTTTTACTCGATCAAGTCGATCAGTCGCTTGAACAATAATGTCTGATGCTTCTCGAGCTGCTTTGAGAGCAATATTGATAACTGGATGCATGCTGGTAAACCTTAGAAGAAACTGGATAGAAACCGGGCGTATGATATCAGAGCCAGCTTGAATCTGCTAAGATGCGCGCTCTTAAATAACGCACATTTTTTTTACTAAGACACTTAGAATAATGACAATAAATCTTCAGAATATACGAATCGTTCTTGTGAACACTTCTCATCCCGGTAATATCGGTGCAGCGGCGCGGGCTATGAAAAATATGGGCTTGGGAAGCTTGTATTTGGTCGCTCCAAAAGATTACCCATCGGGTGTCGCCATAGGAAGAGCAGCCTCTGCTTTAGATATTCTCGATAATGCAGTGGTTTGTGAGGATTTAGAAGAGGCTATTAAGGATTGTACTTTAGTAGTTGGTACTAGTGCCCGGTCTAGGCGCATACCCTGGCCAATGCTTGAGCCGGGTAGTTGTGGTTTGAAATTGGTTGAAGAAGGGCAAAAGAATCAGGTTGCGTTGGTTTTTGGCCGTGAAGACAGTGGTTTGAGTAATGACGAGCTTCAACTTTGTCATTTTCATGTGCAAATCCCCACTAATCCTGACTACAGTTCCCTAAACCTGGCTGCAGCGGTAATGGTTTTAAGCTACGAAATCTATCAACAAAAACTCAGTTTAGAAAATTCTGTTGAAGCAAAAGAAGCCGAGGAAGATAAGGTGCTTAGCCAGCAAGAAGATAACTGGGATCAAGATTATGCAACAGTTTCTGAAGTGGAAACCTATTTAGCTCATCTTGAGGAAGTTCTTATTGGTTTAGACTTTCATGACCCAAAGAATCCGCGACATCTCATGCCACGCTTGCGACGCTTGTACAGTCGGGTTCGGCTTGATCAAATGGAAATCAATATACTGCATGGTATTGTGACTGAAACCAAAAAAATGCTTAGTAAACTTGAGTCTAAAAAATAAAAAATCTCGTATAAAAGACCGTGAACTGTTTGTTAGCCCTTATCCTGAAAAGCTTTGAGCCGTCTTGAATAGAGATGCTTTGAGCAACCTTGAGCAATCTTGAATAGTTGACTAAAAGACTTGGTTTTAGCATAATACCCTACTAAATTAATCAGGAATAGAAAAAGCACATGCGTCTAACCACTAAAGGTCGTTATGCCGTGACAGCAATGCTTGATCTTAGTATCAACGGCAGCAATGGTCCGGTAAGCCTAAACGATATATCGCTTCGTCAGGATATCTCTTTGTCTTACTTGGAGCAGCTATTCTCGAAGTTACGAAAAAACGAATTAGTTCAAAGTGTCAGGGGCCCAGGCGGCGGTTATAAGTTGGGTCGCAAAGAATCTGATATTGATGTCGCCAACATTATTGATGCCGTAAGTGAGTCCTTAGACACGACTAAGTGTCAAGGTTCTGGGGATTGCCAAAAAGGCAGTATTTGTTTAACCCATCACCTTTGGCAAGGTTTGAGCGAACAGATACATGGTTTTCTTAGCAATATTACTTTGGCAGACTTAGTGAGTAAAAGTGAAGTCAGTCAAATTGCAGAGGCTCAGAACCAAAAATATTTTAACAAAACCGAACTTGAAACAATTGCCCGGAGCTCGAATTAACAACTTGGGATTTGGAATTGGCTACTCATAAATAAATGAAGCAGTAAAAGATTTAAGAGGCTAGAGAAAAATTATGCAAGCACCACTTTATTTTGATTATTCAGCAACTACTCCAGTAGATCCTCGTGTGGCTGAGGCCATGATGAAATGTCTAACTATGGAAGGTAATTTTGGTAACCCAGCCTCGCGTTCTCATATGTTTGGTTGGAAAGCGGAAGAAGCAATTGAAGAGGCGCGCCAGAATGTTGCAGACCTATTAAACTGTGATCCTCGTGAAATCGTGTGGACTTCAGGTGCAACTGAATCAGATAACCTAGCGATTAAAGGTGTCGCACATTTTTACCAAGGTAAAGGTAAGCACATCATTACTTCTAAAATTGAGCACAAGGCAGTATTGGATAGTTGCCGTCAGCTTGAAAGAGAAGGTTTCGAAGTCACATATCTAGAACCAAGTGATAAAGGCTTAATTCAGCCTGAAGATGTCGCGAAAGCAATTCGTGAGGACACCATTTTGGTTTCACTTATGCATGTTAATAATGAAATTGGTGTGATTAATGATATAGCCGCTATTGGTGAAGTGACTCGGGCTCATAAAGTTTTATTTCACGTCGATTCTGCTCAAAGTGTGGGGAAAGTAGATATTGACCTTGAAGCGATGAAAGTTGATTTGATGTCCTTAACAGCACACAAAGTTTATGGACCAAAAGGCATTGGTGCTCTTTATGTAAGGCGTAAGCCGAGAGTTCGCCTTGAAGCTCAAATGCATGGTGGTGGTCATGAGCGTGGTATGCGATCTGGAACATTAGCAACACACCAAATCGTGGGTATGGGTGAAGCCTATCGTATAGCAAAACTTGAAATGCACGCTGAGGCTGAACGTATGCAGACCTTAAAAGCGCGCTTCTTAACTGGTTTTGAAGGTATGGAAGAAGTCTACATCAATGGAGATATAGACCAGCGTGTTCCAGGTAACCTAAACATTAGTTTTAATTTTGTTGAAGGCGAGTCATTGATGATGGCCCTGAAAGATCTAGCGGTATCTTCTGGTTCAGCCTGTACATCGGCAAGTCTTGAGCCCTCATATGTTTTAAGGGCAATTGGTCTGAATGACGAGTTAGCGCACAGTTCATTGCGTTTCACTATCGGACGATTTACGACAGAAGAAGATATTGATTTTGCAGTTGAAAAAGTCAAGGAAGCGGTTATGAAGCTTCGTGAGCTTTCTCCTTTATGGGATATGTATCAAGACGGTATTGATATGAGCAAAATAGAGTGGGCGGCCCATTAAAGAAGTAGATGCAATAAATTAAAAGTACAGGTGTTGTTAGTACTTAACAATTTTTATACGAAAATAAGTTAAAGATAAAGTTTATATAGAGGGTTTTAGCATGGCATATTCAGATAAAGTATTAGATCACTATGAAAATCCACGTAATGTCGGAAAGCTTGATGACAGTGATGAGAACGTTGGTACTGGGATGGTGGGAGCGCCAGCTTGTGGTGACGTTATGCGCTTGCAAATCAAGGTTTCTGAAGACGGTATTATCGAAGACGCTAAGTTCAAAACTTACGGTTGTGGATCTGCAATTGCGTCAAGCTCTTTACTTACAGAGTGGGTAAGAGGGCGTTCGCTTGACGATGCACAACAAATTCGTAATAGCGAAATTGCTGAAGAACTCGGTCTGCCTCCTGTTAAAATTCATTGCTCAGTTTTAGCTGAAGATGCTATTAAAGCCGCTATCGCTGATATAAAAAGTAAGCGTGGCTATACTCAAAAAAGTGACTTAGCAGTTGGTGAGTGAATTTAAAAAGTCCAGCGAGAATTCATTGATTATTTAAAGCTGGAATTAGCTGGAAATAGCTGGAAATAGCTGGAAATAAAGAAAAATTTTGCAAAAGTAAGAAACAAACGAATAGATTAAGAGAAGTATCATGGCAATAACACTTAGTGAGTCAGCGGCAAAACATGTTGCGTCGCAATTAGACAGTAGAGGTTCAGGCTTGGGTATACGGGTCGGAGTAACCACTACTGGCTGTTCGGGAATGGCTTATGTCTTAGAGTTTGTTGATCAATTAGAAGACAGTGATGAGGTGTTTGAGCACCATGGAATCAAAATCATCGTTGATCCTAAAAGCTTGGTTTATATAGATGGCACCGAAATGGATTTTGTAAAAGAAGGTGTTAACGAAGGTTTCCAATTCAGCAACCCTAATGTAAAAGGGGAATGTGGCTGTGGTGAATCTTTTTCTATTTAGTGGCTTCTTAGTGGCATTTTAGCGGCTTCAAATCGAATGACTTCATTGCAATAGAAATCAAAAGTAGTAATAAGGAAAGTATACTTTCCCCTGTGCTTTAAAACATTTCTATTGCTGAACACCTCTTAACTATACTTAATCTTTGGAAATTCAATTGACGATCAACAGTAATAATTATTTTGAAATTTTTTCCATTAAGGAAGATTTCGATATTGATGTTGAGAAAATTCAACTTGAATATAAAAAACTTCAAGCTGAATATCATCCTGATAAATATAGTGATAAAGATGATACGAGCAGGCTACAAGCCTTACAATTAAGTAGCATTATTAATGATGCGTTTGAAACCTTAAAAGTGCCGTTAAAAAGAGCCGCCTATCTCTTGACCTTAAAAGGCGTTGATCCTGATGAACATAACCCTGGGCATTTATCTGAAAGTTTTTTGTTAGAGCAGATGGCATGGCGGGATCAACTAGTAGATGTTGAAGACGATGAGGATCTGGGTTCACTAGACAAGCTAAAACTCGAAGTGAAATCCTCACGAGAGTCATGCATAAATGAGTTTAGAGAGAATTACAAAGCTGGGCTATTTCAAGAAGCTAAACCCATATTTAATAAGCTT
>CBFIHS010000021.1:14565-34970 GCA_965662565.1 Pseudohongiellaceae bacterium
CCGAAATCAATCGTACTGAAGAAAAACTACTGGATTATTAGAGAATAATGGCATTACTGACTATCGCAGAACCAGGGCAGAGTTCTAGGCGTAAACACATCGTCAAGCATGCTCTTGGTATAGATCTGGGAACTACCAATTCTTTGGTAGCTTCATCTGGCCCAGATGGCCCGTACATAATTTCATCTCCTAATGGAAATGACTTGCTTCCATCTATTGTTAGTTACGCTGAAAATGGCGATGTTGTAGTAGGGGCTTCAGCCTCGAAAGCTCCAGCACATATCAGCTCTGTTAAACGTTTAATGGGACGAGGAAGTAAAGATGTTCAGCATGAGCTTTCTTATAAACTTGTAGAGAGTGAAGCAGGGGGCATGCCCATGATCCAAACTTTGGTAGGTTTAAAAAGTCCTGTTGAGGTTTCAGCTGAAATACTCAAGGTCTTAGCAAAGCAGGGTCAAAGTTTCATTGGCAATAATGAGGGGGCAGAAACAGAAATTGATGGTGTCGTGATCACTGTGCCAGCTTATTTTGATGAAGCTCAACGTCAAGCCACCAAAGATGCAGCACGCATTGCAGGGCTCAAAGTTTTACGTCTCTTGAGCGAACCAACGGCTGCGGCTGTTGCTTACGGTCTTGATAAAAAGTTGGAAGGCAATGTCATTATTTATGACTTAGGAGGAGGCACCTTTGATGTATCTTTGATGCGTTTAGAGAAAGGTGTTTTTGAAGTTTTAGCTACTGGCGGTGATACGGCTTTAGGCGGAGATGATTTTGATCGAGCGATTATGGATTGGATAAAACAGCAGTCTGGTTTTAGTGTCGCTCAAGAAAAGTTATCTGAACTGGCTGCTCTGGCTAGAAACACGAAGCATCTATTGAGCGAAAAAGAGCAAGCAGAGATCACTTTCGAATCCTGGACTGGAACTTTAACTAGAACCAAGTATTACGAATTAATAGAAGCTTTGATTGATCGCACCCTTAAAGCTTGTCGACGAGTACTTCGTGATGCCGAGATGACAATAGACGACATTACAGATGTAGTGATGGTTGGTGGGTCGACGCGTTCACCAAGAGTTCAAGAGAGAGTAGAAGCGTTTTTCCAAAGGCCCTTATTGAATGAACTTGACCCTGACCAGGTAGTAGCGCTTGGTGCAGCTATTCAAGCCGATGTTTTGGTGGGTAATAAATACGATAATGACGTATTGCTGCTAGATGTTAATCCTCTGTCGTTGGGTATCGAAACCATGGGTGGTTTGATAGAAAAAATCATTCCTAGAAATACAACAATTCCGGTAAGCCGGGCACAGGAATTTACAACTTTCAAAGATGGTCAAACTGCCATGAGTTTGCATGTTTTGCAGGGCGAGCGTGAATTGGTAGAGGATTGCCGCTCATTAGCGAAGTTTGAACTCAAAGGGATTCCTCCAATGGTCGCTGGTGCCGCGACTATTCGTGTTTCTTTTCAGGTTGATGCTGATGGATTGTTGTCAGTTGAAGCTGAAGAATTATCGTCAGGTGTTAAAAGCAGTATAGTTGTTAAGCCTTCATTTGGTCTGGCGGAGAAAGAAATCGAAAGCATGATTAAGTCTTCACATAGCGAGGCTGAGCATGACCGTGACATGCGTAGATTAAAAGAAAATCAGGTTGAAGCTTTGCGAATTATTGAAGCTATTGAGTCTGCTTTAACTAAAGATGCCGATTTGTTAGAGCCCGATGAGCTTAATGCCTTAGAGCAAGGTGTTTCAAGTTTAATAGCATCAATAAATTCAAATGATGCTGAGCTAATTCATGAAAAATCCGAAGAATTAAATGAAACCAGTTTGCTGTTTGCCGCTAGGCGAATGGATACCCAGATTAAAACGGCTTTTACCGGTAAGAGCCTTGAGGAGATAGAAAAGTAATGCCTAAACTCGTTTTTTTGCCTCATCCTGAACATTGCCCAGAAGGGCTTGAAATTGAAGGTGAGACTGGTGAAAGTATTCTTAACATTGCGCTTCGAAATGGTATAGAAATAGAACATGCCTGCGAAAAAGCTTGTGCTTGTACTACCTGTCATGTCGTTGTGCGCGAGGGGCTTGATTCTTTAGCGGAGTCTGAAGAAACTGAAGATGATATGTTAGACAAAGCTTGGGGGCTTGAACCCGAATCTCGTCTGAGTTGTCAGGCTATGCTAGGGACTGATGATTTGGTAATCGAAATTCCGAAATATACGATAAATATGGTTTCTGAAGCGCATTAATAACTGAAACCGATTACTCTGATAAAACAGGATTGCGGCTTTTGCTGAGCAATATCAAAACCGAGCATTAGCTAAATAAGAAAGGTAGCAATATGAAGTGGACAGACAGTCTAGACATCGCAATAGAGTTGTTAGAAAAATTTCCCGATGTGGACCCAAAATTCATCAATTTCGTTGATTTACGCCGTTGGGTATGCGAGTTAGAGGGCTTTGACGACGATCCTGAAAGAAGTGGCGAGAAGATTTTGGAGGCCATTCAAATGGCCTGGATTGACGAATCTGATTGAGCGAATCCAGGGAATATCCCCATTATTCCCTAACTTGACCAAGCTTTGCCCGATTGCTTCAGCGAGAAAGCCTGAATCAACAAAATCAGAGGCTAAGCAATTAAAAATCATGCAAAAAATCTGTAAAACAGCGTATAATGCGCGCCTCTAAATTAAGCAAACGAATATCTTAAACGGGGAGTTTATTGATGTCTGTAGAACGTACTTTATCTATTATCAAGCCTGATGCAATCGCCAAGAATGTTATTGGTGAAATTATCAGTCGTTTCGAAAAAGGTGGCCTTAAAGTTGTTGCAGCAAAAATGTTGCAGTTAGACGATGAACTTGCAGGTGGTTTTTACGCTGAGCACAAAGAGCGCCCGTTTTACAAAGACCTGGTTGAATTCATGACCTCGGGTCCAGTTATTGTTCAAGTACTTGAGGGTGAGGATGCGATTGCACGAAATCGAGAGCTTATGGGAGCTACAAACCCCGCTGAAGCGGCGCCAGGAACTATACGAGCTGATTTTGCTAACTCCATTGATGCGAATGCTGTTCACGGTTCAGACTCTCCTGCATCAGCTGAAAGAGAAGTTTCTTACTTTTTCAAAGCTGAGGAGCTTTGTCCTCGTAAGTTTTAAACCTCATTAGTGAATAATCCTGGATACCAGGAGTAATCTTATGCCAACTGAACTAACCAACTTACTTGGTTTGAGCAGGCAGAAAATGGAGGCCTTTCTTCAAACACTAGGAGAAAGGCCTTTTCGCTCTATACAACTGATGAAATGGATACATCAGCAAGGAGTGACCGACTTTGATGCCATGACCAATATCAGTAAAGCTCTGCGAGAGAAACTCAAAGAGTGTGCTGAAGTGCGTCCGCCAGTAATCAAGGAGTGTTATGTAGCTGAAGACGGTTGTTACAAATGGATCGTTGAAGTAGCTAGCGGCAGTTCTGTTGAAACAGTTTTTATCCCTGAAGCGGGCAGGGGAACATTATGTATCTCCTCACAAGCTGGTTGTAGTCTTGATTGTAAGTTTTGTGCGACAGGGAAGCAGGGTTTTAATAGCGATCTGACTACTGCTGAAATTATTGGTCAGCTTTGGTTAGTTAAAAAGACCTTTGGTACTTTTGGTACGACAACTCCTCGTAAAGTTACTAACGTCGTCATGATGGGGATGGGTGAACCCTTAATGAACTTTGATTGTGTGATGGATGCAGTTGGTCTGATGATGGAGGATAACTGTTATGGCTTATCTAAGCGTCGTGTCACAATCAGCACCTCCGGTGTGGTTCCTAAAATTTATGAAATGGAAAAGCATACCGATGCGTCAATTGCCTTGTCTTTGCATGCTCCGAACGATGAACTTAGAAGCCAGATTGTTCCAATTAATAAGAAGTACCCAATTAAAGAGTTATTGCTGAGTGTTAATTCTTACTTAAATTCGCTCAGTGATAAACGTATGGCGACAATAGAATACATTTTGATTTCAGGCGTTAATGATCACCGTCAACACGCACGTGAACTAGCCGTCTTGTTAAAAGAAACTCCATGTAAGATCAATCTCATCCCCTTTAACCCTTTTAAAGGGACTGATTACGGTCGTTCTTCAGATTCGGCTATTACTAATTTCCGAAAGATTTTACAGGATGCAGGTTACATAGTTACTGTCAGAACCACGAGGGGCGATGAAATCGGCGCGGCCTGTGGTCAGTTGGTGGGACAGATAGACGACAAAACTCGAAGAAGTGCTAGGCATCTAGCTTCGAGAGCTCAAAGTGAGGTAGCTCAGCCTTTAAAGGTTCAATAATATGTTAGGCTATAGCTGCTATTTCTAAGGCATAATATGCTGCTTAGCGACAGTTTAATTATTTTTTTGTACTTTTTTGTTATTAGGAAAGACTAAATAAAATGAAAAGCTTACCGGTGACTGTAGTCTTGTTTTTAACACTGCTTGTTTCTGCTTGTGTTAGTGAGACAACGGGTGGTTTTGATAAAGCTAATCCTGAGGAACTATTGCAAAACTATCTGCAATTGGCTTCAGGTTATTTGGAGCAAAATGATTTAAGTGCAGCCAGAAGGCATCTTGGTAATGCCGCCGGTATTGATGCTAATAATTCTGAGATGTTCGGGATTTGGGGCCTGGTATATAGTCTAGAAGGCGATGAAGATTTGGCAGATCAGAGCTTTCGCCGTGCCTTACGAATAGACTCGGAAAACTCTCAAGTTAGAAATAATTATGCGGCCTTTCTGTTTTCTAATAATCGTTATCAAGACGCTTACGACCAATTAGCCGTTGTGGTTCAGGACACTGAGTATTCGGGTAGAACTCAGGCCTTTGAAAATATGGGTTTAGCAGCCTTACAACTTGAGCGTTTGGATGATGCAGAGTATGCCTTTGGTCGTGCTTTGCAGTTAAATTCTAACCGAATTCGCGCCACTCTTGAGCTAGCCGATATTTTCATTCGAAAAGATAATTTTTCACAGGCTGATCGCTACTATCAGAGTTTTCAAACCCTTCGCCAGTTTTATAATATTCCACAAAGCGCCAGAAGTTTATGGGTTGGTGTAAAATTAGAAAATTTCCGCGGGGGTGAAGAAAGAATGTACGAATACGGTAGCGCTCTCGGCCAGCTTTATCCAAATTCTCTAGAATACGAGCAGTATAGAGAGTTGTTGAATGACTGAACCTACACTACATACTCCTGAAGAGAGCACTGCTGATGATGAATTGGCTCTGTGGCCATCGCCAGGAGAAAAAGTAAGAAAAATGCGCGAAGATTTAGGATACAGCGTAGAGAAAGTCGCTGAGTCTTTGTACATAACTGCGCATTATGTCAAAGCCTTAGAGAAAAACGAGTTTGATAAGTTACCAAGCCTGACTTTTGTTAAAGGCTATTACAAAGCCTATGCAACTTTTTTAGGCGCTGACGTTGATGAGCTTGTGAGTTGCTTTGTGAATTATAAAAAAGCCTTTGAGGCTCGAGATGAGCAAGAGGCCATTGCTCGTGAATCAGAAAATAAAAGCCAACTATTAATTTGGATGAGTATTTCTGGTGTGATAGTGATTTTAGCCATAGCCTTAGTTTTTTGGTTAATCGCCTAGCTGGAGAGAGCTGGATAAAACTGGATAGAGCTAGTCTAGCTACAAATAGATAGATCAAGAAAAGAGTAATTAGAAATAATGAATACAGAAAGTCCAATAGTTCGACGTAAATCAAGAAAGATTATGGTTGGTAATGTTCCTGTCGGTGGCGATGCTCCTATCGCTGTCCAAAGCATGACCAATACGGAAACTTGTGATGTTGAGGCCACGCTTAGTCAAATTCGCGACTTGGAAAAAGTCGGCGTTGATATTGTTCGGGTTTCAGTTCCTACGCTTGAAGCAGCCGATGCCTTCAAACTTATTCGTGAGCAAGCCAATGTGCCGATAGTTGCGGATATTCATTTTGATTATCGTATTGCTTTGAAGGTACTTGAAGGTGGTGTGGATTGTTTAAGAATCAATCCCGGTAATATTGGTCGTGAAGACAAAATACGTATGGTTGTTGAGTCCGCGAAAGATAAAAATGTTCCTTTACGAATAGGAGTTAATGCTGGTTCCTTAGGTAAAGAACTCTTACGTAAGTACAAAGAACCAAATGCCGATGCGATGGTTGAATCTGCCTTACGACAGATAGAAATATTAGATTCTTATGATTTTCAAGATTTCAAAGTCAGCATGAAAGCATCTGAAATATTTATGACTGTTGAAGCCTATAAAAAATTAGCGCCACAAATTGAACAGCCATTACATCTTGGAATTACGGAAGCTGGCGGCTTGCGAGCGGGAACGATTAAGTCTTCGATTGGACTTGGCTTGCTATTAATGGATGGTATAGGAGATACCATTCGTATCTCTTTAGCTGCTGACCCTGTAGAAGAAGTTAAGGTTGGTTTTGATATTCTTAAAAGTCTGCGTTTGCGTAGCAAAGGGGTAAATTTAGTTGCTTGCCCAAGTTGTTCAAGACAGAATTTCGACGTGATTTCAACGGTAAATGAGCTCGAAGCACGCTTAGAAGATATCACTACTCCGGTGCATGTCTCTGTTGTTGGCTGTATAGTGAACGGTCCAGGTGAAGCGAAAATTGCAGATGTAGGTTTAACCGGAGCCACTCCGGTAAATATGTCTTATTTAAATGGCGAAACTAGTCATAAAATAAAGAATGATAATCTGGTTGATGAACTTGAAGCGATGGTTCGAGAAAAAGTAGCTAGAATTGAAGCGCAAAACGCAGCTGATAATACTAAGTAAATATAAAAGTTATAACAGTTATAAAAGACATAAAACAAAAAGTTAAAACGAATACTAAAGATTACCAAAGAATCGCTAAAGAATAGGAAGCTGCAAGTTTTGTCCAAAGTTAAAATACAAGCAATTCGCGGTATGAATGATGTGCTGCCGAATCAATCTCCTCATTGGCATTATCTTGAAAAACTTATTTTTGAGTTAATGGCTGCTTATGCTTATCAAGAAATTCGTTTTCCAGTTCTGGAGCAAACTCAACTTTTTAAACGCTCTATTGGTGATGCTACCGATATTGTTGAAAAAGAAATGTACACATTTGATGATCGTAATGGCGACAGTTTAAGTTTACGACCTGAGGGGACAGCATCATGTGTTAGAGCGGCTGAACAACATGGTTTACTTTATAATCAAATACAAAAGCTTTGGTATATGGGGCCTATGTATCGGCATGAGCGGCCGCAAAAGGGGCGTTATAGACAGTTCTCACAATTTGGTGTTGAAGCCTTTGGAATGACAGGTGTTGCGATTGAAGCAGAAGTTATTTTATTAAGTGCCGGTTTATGGCGAAGCCTAGGTCTAAACGAATATTTAAATTTGGAAATTAATAATTTAGGAACATCTGCCAATAGAAGCTCGTATGGAGAAGCCTTGAAATCATTTTTGCTTGGTCATAGAGATCAGCTTGATGATGATAGCCAAAGACGCTTGGACTCTAATGTACTAAGGATTTTAGACAGTAAGAGTGAACAGACACAAAGCATTCTTAAAGATGCACCAGTCTTGTCCGATTACATAGACCAGCAATCAAAAGAAGAATTTTCAGCTCTGTTGAATATTTTAGATGAAGCTGCTGTCTCATATACAGTTAATCATTCCTTAGTAAGAGGCCTGGATTATTATAATGGGATGGTATTTGAATGGACGACACAAGAATTAGGTTCACAAGCAACCGTATGTGCTGGTGGCCGTTATGATGGTCTAGTTAAAAAGCTTGGTGGTGCAGACACTCCTGCAGTTGGCTTTGGTATGGGGATTGAGCGAGTTTTGTTAATGCTGGAGTCCTTAGATAAGATGCCGACTGGCTTGGACAAGAGAGTCGATGTGTTTATTGCGGTTATCGACAGTGATAAACAAGCCAGAAGTTTATTGCTAGCACAAGAACTACGAAGTAGCATTCCGGGGCTAAGAGTTTTGACCCATTGTGGAGGTGGCAAATATAATAGCCAGCTGAAAAAAGCTTATGCTTGTGGGGCTTACTGTGCATTAATTTTTGAGCAGTCAGAAATTAAATTAAAAATGCTTGATGACGAAGGGGCATCAGTTGCGCTTAACGCGAGTGAAGTGACTGATAAAATTAAAATATTATTTAAAGAAAATTAGGAGCTATTCTTGGCTTACGATACAGATGAAGAACAAATTGAAGCGTTAAAGGCTTGGTGGGATGAAAACGGCAAGCTTGTTATTGTTGGTATTGTTTTAGTGCTTGCCGTACTTTTTGGTTCGCGTTATTGGCAATCTTCGCAGGCGGAGTATGCTGAAGCCGCTTCTGATATTTATGGTGAGATGTTAGCCAATGTAAACGCTGATATAGATGGTGAAGTTGATGATCAAGACTTAGCAATGGCAGAACAATTCCATGCTTCATTGAAAGATAATTTTGAAGCTTCTATTTATAGTCGTTACTCCGCGTTATTGATTGCCAAATTATATGTAGAAAGAAAAGATTTTGACGCCGCTAGTGAAGAGCTGCAGTGGGTTTTGGATACGCCAAGCCTGGGTTTCCTGAGCAGCGTAGATGAGGGCTTAAGCCTAACTGCACGTGCACGATTGGCTCGGGTTGTATTAGCAAGTGGTGAAGCTGAAACGGCTCTGTCACTACTGAATGAAGTTGAAGCCAGTAACTTCGAAGGTGTTTTTGCTGAAATACAAGGGGATGCGAACGTAGTGCTTGGAAGGTTGGAAGAAGCTCGCGCCGCATACCAAACAGCACTGAACATGGGAGTGAATACCCAGGCTGTTCAACTTAAACTTGATGACATTAGTTCATAAGACTTATAAATGAAAATACTTTCTCTTAGCTCTGTACTACTTGCTTCAGCATTACTAACTTCTTGCAGTCTTTTTGGAGACAAAGAGGTTTTGGATGAACCTGCCGAACTCGTAAAATTCGATCAAGAAGTAAAATTCGATAGATTATGGAGTGCCAATATAGGTGATGGGCAAGGTAAAAAGTACAACCGTTTAAAACCTGCTATTGATGCTAATAATATTTATGTTGCGGCAAGTGATGGCGTTGTTAGAGCTTTTGACCTGGAGCGCGGGCGTAGAATTTGGCAAAACAAAACTCGATACGAAATTAGTGGCGGTGTTGGTCTTGGTGGTGATTATTTATTCATCGGTACAGAGGATGCGTACTTAATTGCATTGGATAAAAATACGGGTGAACAAAAATGGTCAGTCGCCACCAGTAGTGAAGTCCTTTCTGTGCCAGCAAGTGATGGCAATCAAGTTATTGTTCAATCTGTTGATGGTAAGCTCACTGCTTATGAGGTTGATACTGGAGAGCAAACCTGGATATATGAAAATACTGTGCCGGCTCTTACGGTCAGAGGAACCAGCTCTCCACGAGTTGTTGCTGATTCTGTATTAGCCGGTTTTGCAAATGGTATGTTGGTTTCAATAGCCATCAGTAATGGCACCTTAAACTGGGATACAAGAATTGCTATTCCAACCGGACGATCTGAACTCGATCGTATGATTGATGTTGATGGTGAGTTACACATAGATGGAGCCACAGTCTTAGTTCCTAGCTTGCATGGCTTCTTGAGTATGATTGATATCGCAAGCGGCAGGACGCTTTGGCGTGTTCCTGAATCCAGCCTGGTTGGCGTCAGTACTGGCTTCGGTAATACCTATTTAAGCAATGAAAGAGGACACGTCCAAGCGTATCGAAGAAACTCACAAGATGATGAGGTTTGGGTTAATGACCAACTGGACCTGCGTGAGGTTTCGGCGCCCGTCAGTTTTGGCAACTATGTAGCTGTTGGTGATTTTGAGGGTTATTTGCATTTGCTTTCTCAAGTTGATGGCCGTTTTGTTGGAAGAATTAAAATTGATGGTAAAGGATTAAGATCTATTACTGTTAGAAATGGTATTCTCTATGCCTTTGGAAATGGTGGAAAGCTTTCCGCTCTTCAGGTCGAAGCCAGATAAATAAACGTTCCTGTTCTAGGTTTTTCCTATGGTCCCCGTACTAGCCCTTGTTGGGCGCCCTAATGTTGGTAAATCAACTCTATTTAATCGTTTGACTCGAAGTCGTGATGCTTTGGTTGCTGATTTTGCTGGTCTAACGCGCGATCGAAAGTATGGTGAAGCACAACATAATGATCGACCGTTTATCGTTATTGATACTGGCGGAATTGATGGCACCGAGGAAGGTATTGATGCTCCAATGGCAGATCAAGCCTTTTTAGCAATAAAAGAATCCGATACGGTTCTTTTGATGGTGGATGCAAAAGCAGGGCTAAGCCCCGGCGATCAACACATTGTTGATTTTCTTCGTAAACAAGAAAAGCCTTTCATATTGCTCGTTAATAAAATTGATGGAATCGATCAGGATCTTGCCTTGTCGGATTTTTATCAACTTGGCATCGAGAACATTCATCCAGTTGCCGCTACTCAGGGGCGTGGTGTTGCCTCGATGCTTGATACGGTTCTTGCCAGCTTCCCTGAGCCAATATTTGAAGATGAAGAAGATGAAGACTCAGGTATCAAAATCGCTGTAGCAGGGCGGCCAAATGTAGGTAAATCGACTTTGGTGAATCGCTTGTTGGGTGAAGAAAGAGTCATAGCTTTCGATCAACCTGGAACGACTCGTGACAGCGTCTACATTCCTTATGAAAGACGAGGACAAAAGTATACTTTGATTGATACTGCCGGCATTCGACGGCGTGGTAAAACTACAGAAACTATTGAGAAGTTTTCGGTAGTTAAATCTTTGCAATCTATTCAGGATGCTAATGTAGTGATTCTGATGGTGGATGCGAGAGACAGTATCGTTGAGCAGGATTTACATCTATTGGGTTATGTTCTTGAAACGGGTAGAGCGTTGGTAATAGCCCTTAACAAGTGGGATGGCATGAATGAATACGATAAGGATATGGTTAAAAAAGACATCCGGCGTCGCTTCGTTTTTGTCGATTTTGCGAAAATTCATTTTATCTCTGCATTACATGGTACTGGTGTTGGTGATTTATATAAATCCATCCAGACTGCTTATGATTCTGCGACCAAAAAACTTGTTACTTCTAAACTCAATGAGTTGCTTATAAGAGCAGTAACTGAGCATGTCCCACCGATGCATAATGGTCGTCGAATTAAATTACGCTACGCACATGCCGGAGGAAAAAATCCGCCTCTAATCGTTATCCACGGTAAGCAAACTGAAAAACTTCCCGCAAGTTATGTTAAGTATCTGGAAAAAACTTTTCGTAAATTCTTAAAAATGGAAGGCACACCGATCAGAATAGAATTGCGCAGTGATGAAAACCCTTATACGAAATCAGAACTTGAATTAACTGATCAGCAAATTGCTCGAAAAAGACGCATTAAAAAGAATAAAGAATATTTAAAAAAATCTAAGTCATGAAACCAATTCTTATTATTAAAACCGGATCGCCTGTTAAGAAAGCCCTCAGTCAGTCCGGTGATTTTGATGCTTGGATTATTGCATGCACTGAAGCAATTTCGAGTGAATTTATAGTAGTGGAGGTCTGTGAGGGAGAAAGTCTTCCAGAGCTTAAAGATATCTCGGGAGTCATTATTACCGGCTCTCCGGCAATGGTTACTGATAAGTTGGACTGGAGTGAAAACTCAGCAAGTTGGTTGCGCGAAGCGGTAACAGCAAAAACACCAGTGCTTGGAATTTGTTATGGTCATCAACTCTTAGCCCATGCTCTAGGCGGGCGAGTCGACTACAACCCTAAAGGGCGTCAAATAGGAACAAAAAATATTTCTTTGCAGACTGAGGCCAGCAATGATGAGTTGTTTGCTGATTTAGGCAGTTCTTTTCTAGCCCATGTTAGTCATATGCAAAGCGTTATTGAACTTCCAGAAGGTTCAGCTATTCTGGCTTGTAATCATTATGATCGTCATTGTGCGGTTAGATTTTCCGATCGAGCATGGGGAGTACAGTTTCATCCTGAATTCGATGAGCATGTAATGTTGGCTTATTTCGACGAACGTAAATCTCAACTACAAGAAGAAGGTCTTGATGTTGATGTTTTGCTAGCTGAAATCCAAGCTACTCCAGTTGCTCGCAAACTGCTTACTGATTTTTACCGCTTAATCAGAACTTACTCGGTATAGTGTTTTAGTAAGTTCTTTTGAGCAGATTTTATTGTTGAACCAGTCGTGGTGTTTTTCTTATAGCTGCCGTCAGACTGAAGTGACCACGATTGTGAGTTATCAGTAAGATAATTTTGCAGGCATTCCTTGAATACTTTCTTCTTCATGCGCTTATCTTCGATTGGGAAGCAGGCTTCAATACGACGGAAAAAATTACGATCCATCCAGTCAGCGCTAGAGCCATATAAATGGTAGTCGCCTTTATTATGAAAATAATAAATGCGTGAATGTTCTAAGAAGCGGCCGATTATAGAGCGCACTTGTATGTTTTCTGAAACGCCTTTAATTCCAGGTCTTAAACAGCAAATCCCTCTGATAATGAGTTCAATTTTTACGCCATTCTGAGAAGCTCGATAAAGTGCTTGAATAATTTCAGGTTCAACCAAAGAGTTCATTTTTGCAATTATGCGTGCAGGCTCTCCTTGTCTTGCGGCTTCAGACTCAGCCTCAATTAATTCAAGCATTGTTTTGTGAAGCGTGAAGGGGGCTTGAAGAACTTTTTTGAGCTTTCCGGCCTTTCCTAATGCGCTGAGTTGTTGGAAGACTTTTTGAACATCTTCGGCGATAGCGGTGTCGCTAGTGAGCATGCCTATATCGGTATAGAGTCTTGCCGTTTTGGCATGATAATTCCCTGTGCCTAAGTGTACATAGCGTTTTAATTGTCGTCCTTCTCTGCGGATGACAAGTATCATTTTGGCATGCGTTTTATGTCCAACTACGCCATAACTAACGTGTACTCCGGCATATTGGAGCTCAGTTGCCAACTCAATATTTTCTTCTTCATCGAAACGAGCACGAAGCTCAATAACAACAGAGACTTCCTTGCCAGCGTGTGCGGCGGCGATAAGTGCCTCAACGATTGTTGAGTCATCCCCAGTTCGGTAGAGAGTTTGTTTGATGGCTAAGACATCTGGGTCAGCTGCAGCTTGGCGCAGAAAATCTACGACGGGTGAAAAAGACTGGAAAGGGTGATGCAGCAGGATATCTCCCTTTTTAATTGTTTCAAATATGTTGTCTGAGCGCAGTAGACGATTCTGTAATGCTGGAGTGAATTGAGGGTATTGTAAGTTTGGTTTATTAACCATGTTGGGCAGAGCCATCATTCGACTCAGGTTTACTGGCCCATTGACTTGATAAACATCGGCTGCTTGTAAATTAAATTTATGAATAAGGTAATCCACTATTTCTTGAGGGCAGCGATCTGTGACCTCTAGTCGAACAGCTTCTGCAAATCTTCTGGAAGGTAACTCGCCCTCGAGTGCACGCATAAGATCTTCAGTCTCCTCTTCGCTGACTAAGAGGTCGCTGTTTCGAGTAACTCTGAATCCATAACATCCTGTTACAGTCATGCCCGGAAATAGGTCTCCGGCGTGTGCTTGAATAATTGAAGACAGAAAAACAAAATCATATTCATGATTAGAAATAGAAGCAGGTAGCTGAATTAATCGGGGTAAAGCACGAGGCGCTTGAACAACAGCAATACCTGTACTGCGACCAAAAGCATCTTTACCTTCTAAAGTAATAATAAAGTTGAGACTTTTATTCAGAACTGTGGGGAAGGGGTGAGCTGGATCCAAGCCTAGAGGACTTAGCACAGGTAAGAGTTCACGATTGAAATAGCCTTTAATCCAACTTGATTGTCTTTGATTCCATTTTTCTGGAGGTAGAAAATGTATTTCTTCTTTTTCTAAAGCTGGGAGTACATCATCATTGAGAATTTTGTATTGTAATGACTGTAGGTTATGAGCAGTTTCAGTAATGAGTTCGAGCTGTTCTGACGGACTTAAATTGTCAGGGCCTCTTTGAGTAGAGCCATAGGCCACTTGTTGTTTTAAACCGGAAACACGAATTTCAAAAAATTCATCCATGTTTGAGCTAGCAATACAAAGAAAAAACAGGCGCTCTAAAAGCGGTGTTGCTTTATTTTGAGCTTGGGCTAAAACGCGACGATTGAACTCAAGCAGGCTCATTTCTCGATTGATGAAATAGTCTGGATTGCTTAAATCGATTATTTCATCGGTAGTTTTAATGCTAGCCTTGGTAGCTGGTTTTTTCATTGGTTTAGTCATTAGCCTGTTTTTAATTGTCTAACTTTGCCTTGTTAATAATTAATAAATACCCATCACGATGTTTAGGTTCATCAATTTCAACTTCAACTAGCTCAGCGTTAAAATTTTTTATGCAGCGCTTAGCAAGTTTGAGAAAAGGTGAGCGCCCAGGGTCTGAAATTATAATCTGAGAAACGCCTTCTTCTATAGCTTTTTTGATCAACTTATAGAGTGGATCAACTAATTCTTTCCAGAAGCATATATCACCACCAAGGATTATATCTTGTTTGGCAAGAGTTTTTCGTTTTAGGTTCTCATAACGACAAACCTTTTCTTTGATGGAAACATTATTGGCCTTTGCGTGTAATTTCAGAAATGGGAATACATTTTTGTCAGCATCAACACCGGTAAGCTTCGCCTGAAACTCTTTTGCGCAATAAATAGATAAAAAGCCCCAGCCACAACCGACTTCCATAATCGTAGAGCCTTTCTTAGGCTTGTTGGCATTAAGGTAATCAATGATGAAAAAACTGGAATACCATATTTTATCGCCATGTATTTCCGGTGAGTTATCCGATTTTATTAAATTTTTTATTTCTTTAGATTTCTTTTTATAAACGGTTAAGCCACGAACTATTTTGGTTGTTTCAGCAGTCAAAGTCTTACTCATTAGTTAAATAAAGATCTGGTTATTAAGATTTTACTCCAGCTTCGTTAAGAAAAGATTAATAAAATGTTACAAAAAAAGCGTATTACTTTGCTTGTTTATGAAAGCACATTATTCTCCAGCCATACTTCCGAATATCTAGCGTATTAATTGATCAACTTCTGGTTTTACTACTAACACTCTCTACAGTGCTGATAACTTCACCCTCATGTAAGCGAGTACGAAGCTTTTCGCCTTTCTTGAGTGTTGAGGATTGAGAGATAATTTTATTCTCGGAATCGTATGTCATTGAATAACCTCGACCCAAAATGGTTAGTGGGCTTAGATTATTTAGAGCATGGCTTAGGCTGGCCAGTTTCAGCTTGGTATTGGCTAATGATTGGGAGGCTGCTTTTTCCAAATTAAGGTATAAATGCTGAGTATGCTGTCGTTGTTGCTGGATCAGGGATCGAGGAGAGTGTTGCTGTATCTGTTGGCGTAGCTCTCTGACTGCATTTTTTTTCTGTGAAATAACAAAATGAAATTCACGACGCAGTTTTAGCTCAAGACCATCAACTTTTTGCGCTTGTTCTTGAAGTCGTCTGCCTGGATGTTTTAGTTGCTTCCTCAACCATAGAAGTTTTTGTTTGCTCTGTAAAATACGGTCTTTCAGCAAATTTCCTAGTTGCAGTTGATAAGCCATGGCTAAAGCCATGCTTTCATTTTGATCTGGACTGAGTAATTCAGCTGCAGCTGAAGGTGTTGCTGCTCGAACATCTGCTACAAAATCGGCAATCGTAAAATCGACTTCATGGCCAACAGCGCTGACAACAGGTAACTCAGATTCATAAATGGCCCGTGCCAGTTTCTCATCATTAAAGGCCCATAAGTCTTCCAGTGAGCCACCCCCTCTGGCAATAACTAGTACATCCAGATCATGCAGGCAGCCCTTCTTTTTATTGGCGAGTTTGATGGCTTTAAGCATTTTTGGGGCCGCTTCAGTACCTTGTACTGGAACAGGAAGAATCGTGACTGGTATTGCTGGGAAACGACGCTTAAGAACGCTCAGTATGTCTCTGATAGCGGCACCAGTAGGAGAAGTAATCACGCCGATATGCTTTGGCAGTGAAGGCAGCTCCTGTTTAATCTCCGGATTAAACAAGCCTTCATTATGCAGCCTGTTCTTTAGAGCCTCAAAGGCTATGCGTAAAGCACCTTCACCTAAAGGGCTTATATTATCTACTATTAACTGATAATCACCACGACCTTCATATAAACTCAGCTTGGCTTTTAGCTGAATCTGCATGCCTTCTTTAGGTTTTATTTTGACGTGTTGGTTGCGGCCTCTGAACATGGCGCAACGTATTTGGGCGTTTTCATCTTTTAAGGTGAAATACCAATGACCGGAAGCTGGCATAGCAACATTAGAAAGTTCGCCTTCAACGACCACGGCGGGAAAATTATCTTCTAACAAGTAACGCGCTTCGCGATTTAGGGAAGTGACGCTGTGAACGTTATCTTTTTGGGAAGCTGGCTTAGTAAAAAGGTCATCAGTCATCGTTTCATAATACATGATTATCCCTTGCTGGATGAACAAGCTTTTCAGGTGTTGCGAAATATCCAGCCTTGTTTGTATAAATCTGAGGCTTAATCCTCTGTTTTACCTTATTTATCGAGCTAATCATCCTTGATAAGCTGTATAATCCCAGCTTCAACAATAACTGCTATTTACTGGTTTCCGGCTTGAGTTTATAATGTGGCGCTTTCCGGTTTCCGGGTTCAGATGGAAAGTTCAGATATGCTCCGTATTGTAGAAGACGCTCTAACCTTCGATGATGTTCTTTTAGTTCCTGCACACTCTCTTGTGCTGCCAAATTCGGTCGAGTTAAATACTCGCCTCACTCGCGACATCAAACTTAATATACCGCTGGTTTCTTCAGCAATGGATACCGTAACCGAGTCTCGTCTGGCGATAGCTATGGCGCAGGAAGGTGGTCTTGGGATTATCCACAAAAGTATGAGTATCGAAGAGCAGGCTCGTGAAGTGCGTACCGTTAAGAAATATGAAAGCGGCGTAGTAACGGATCCTATTTGTATTACTCCAGACACGACTATCAGAAAGCTCCTGGACCTCATTAACGAAAATCGCATTTCTGGGATGCCTGTGCTAGAGAATATGGAGTCCAAGAAGCTGGCTGGCATAGTAACCAGTCGTGATGTTCGCTTTGAAAACGACTTAAATGCTACCGTTGATAAAATCATGACTCCTAAAGAGCGTCTTGTCACAGTTCCTGAGGGCGCTGATCTCAATGATGTTAAGAAGCTAATGCATCAGCATCGTATTGAAAAAGTGCTGGTTATTAATGATGAGTTAGAGCTTAAAGGGCTGGTAACGCTTAAAGATATTCGCAAAGCTGAGGACTTTCCTAACGCTTGTAAAGACGCCTTGGGTCAGTTGCGCGTTGGTGCGGCAGTTGGTACAGGCGCGGATACTGAAGACAGGGTTAAGGCCTTAGTGGCTGCCGGTGTTGATGTGGTTGTTGTGGATACTTCTCACGGCCATTCCCAGGAAGTAATAAACCGCATTAAAGAGATTAAGGCGGCTTTCCCAAATCTATCGCTTATAGGTGGTAACGTAGCGACAGCTGCCGGGGCTAGAGCGCTAGCGGATGCTGGTGTTGATGCTGTCAAAGTTGGAATTGGGCCCGGTTCGATCTGTACGACTCGAATAGTGACTGGAGTAGGGGTTCCACAGATTACGGCGGTTGCCAATGTTGCTGAAGAATTAAAAGACACTGATATTACGATTATCTCAGATGGTGGTATTCGTTTTTCTGGCGATATCGCTAAGGCCATCGCCGCTGGTGCCAACGTGGTTATGATTGGTAGCCTTTTGGCAGGTACTGAAGAGGCTCCGGGTGATGTAGAGCTTTATCAAGGCCGTTCCTACAAAGCTTATCGCGGTATGGGCTCATTAGGAGCCATGTCTAAAACGAATGGTTCTAGTGATCGTTATTTCCAAGATATTCAAGCAGGAGCTGCTAAGTTGGTGCCTGAGGGAATTGAAGGGCGAGTGCCTTATAAAGGCCCAATGACAGCAATTATTTTTCAGCTAATAGGCGGTGTTCGCTCTAGCATGGGGCTCACTGGTTGTGCCGATATTGAAGAAATGCGCGTTAAGCCTCAATTTGTAAAAATCACCAGCGCTGGTGTAAGCGAAAGCCATGTGCATGATGTGAGTATCACCAAAGAGGCTCCTAATTACAGGGTAAGTTAGACGGGCCGGTAGAGTGGAAGGTAGACAGGAAGGTAGACAGGAAGCTACTGCGCTTGCCTCTTTGAGGAAAGAAAAATTTTATTCAGTCACTTACTTTAGCAGTAAGCTCCTTCATCAAATTTTTCTTTCACCGCGTCTAAGCTTCGCTCGAAAGGCTTTCTAACTAAAAATAGACTTCGATTTACTTTATTCCTATTGAGAGAATCAATTTAATGAGCCACAACATTCATGAACAAAAGATATTAATTCTCGATTTTGGTTCTCAGTACACCCAACTTATCGCACGCCGTGTTCGTGAAGCCGGCGTTTATTGTGAAATTCACCACTATGATCTTCCGGAAGAAGCGTTTACAGCCTTTGCTCCAATGGGGGTGATTCTCTCTGGTGGGCCAGAATCCGCCAACATAGTGAATGCGCCGCAAGCCCCCGCATACTTATTCAGTGCGAATATTCCTCTGTTGGGGATTTGTTATGGCATGCAGACCATGGCTCAACAGCTGGGTGGTCTGGTAGAGAGCTCCGACAAATCTGAATTTGGTCACGCCACAGTCAACGTACTTGAAGAAAGCTCTTTGTTGGGGAATTTGGGCGAAGCCATAGAAAAAGATGGCCTTATTCAGCATAACGTCTGGATGAGCCATGGTGACAAGGTAACTCAGTTACCGGAAGGTTTTAGTGTTATCGCAGAAACCGAGAGTGCTCCAATTGCTGCGATGGCTGACCCAGGCAGACGTTTTTATGGTATTCAATTTCACCCTGAAGTAACCCATACACCCGCCGGGCAGAGCATCTTGAATCGCTTTGTTCATGATATTTGTGACTGTGAAGCTCTTTGGACGCCGGCCAATATCATTGAAGATGCCATTAAAACGATCCGCAAGCAGGTTGGTGATGATCAGGTTCTACTGGGCTTGTCAGGCGGAGTAGATTCTTCTGTAGTAGCGGCATTGTTGCACGAAGCAATTGGTGACCAGCTTACTTGTGTGTTTGTCGATAACGGCCTGCTGCGCTTGTGGGAAGGCGATCAGGTTATGGAGATGTTTGCCCACCACATGGGCATTAAAGTCGTTCGTGCAGATGCAGAAGACCTTTTCCTGGGCAAGTTGGCAGGGGTCGATAACCCTGAAAACAAACGCAAAGTAATTGGAAATACCTTTATTGAGGTATTCGATGCTGAAGCGGCTAAATTAGCAGGGGAAGTTAAATGGTTGGCACAGGGTACGATATATCCTGATGTGATCGAGTCTGCTGGCTCCAAACACGGAACTGCACACGTGATTAAATCTCACCACAATGTTGGTGGTTTGCCGGAAGATATGGCGCTAGAGCTGCTTGAACCTTTACGAGAGCTTTTTAAGGATGAGGTACGCAAAATTGGCTTAGCCTTGGGTTTGCCTTACGACATGGTTTACAGACATCCTTTTCCAGGCCCTGGGCTTGGAGTTCGAATATTGGGTGAAGTCAAAAAAGAGTATTGTGAGATCCTACGACAAGCCGATGCTATCTTTATAGAAGAGCTGCATAAAGCGGATTGGTACCACAAAGTCAGCCAAGCCTTCGTCGTATTCTTGCCGGTTAAATCTGTTGGTGTAGTCGGTGATGCGCGTCGCTATTCTTATGTTCTTTCAATTCGAGCGGTTGAAACAATTGATTTTATGACGGCACGTTGGGCCCACCTTCCTTATGAGTTACTGGAAACGGTTTCAAATAGAATTATCAATGAAATCAAAGAAGTATCTCGTGTAGCTTATGACGTTTCTAGCAAGCCGCCAGCCACTATTGAGTGGGAGTAGCTTTTCAGACGTAAGTCATTGATTTACTTAAGTTAATGACTTACACATTACTTTCACACTCAGAACTCAATCGTTGATTTCCTTAGTCTTTTTTCATACAGTTGCACAAAATGTTGCACAAACGTGTGACTACTGAAACTCGTAGTAACTCAGAGACTAAGATTTGGCACTGAAGAAACAGCAATTTGCAGATGACGAAATACCAATATTTGACGAAGCTTGTGTCTACAAGCGAGGTGAGTATTGGCAGTTTCGTATGTGGTTACCAAAAGAAAATAAGTACGCACGAAAAAGCCTACGCACACGCAGCGAAGCTACAGCTGTTGAACGTGGCAAAGCTGCTTACTTAGAGATTTACGCCAATTTGCAGCAAGGTAAATCCTACTTTTCCATAACTACAAAAGAGGGTGTGGAGAAGTATCTTGTTTTTCGCAAACGTG
>CBFIHS010000022.1:0-31334 GCA_965662565.1 Pseudohongiellaceae bacterium
GTAATCAGTATTGTTTTTTGGATCAAAGCCGGGCTAAAAATATCGCTCACTGAATGAGCTTTTTCTTCTTCGGTTCTTACTGGCATTGAATCTAAAACAGCATAGCCCATGCGTTTAAAAGTTTTGTTAATTGATTCAAGAGCCCCTTTGGGTTGTTTCGCAGTTAAATACACTGGCGATTCTGGAACAAAAAACCAAACTAAGGGAATGAAGCAAAGAGTCGCAACGGCCCCAAATTCAAACACTATTGTCCAATCATTATTGACCAATAATTTTGAAGCAATGGCCCCTCCTGCTGTGGCTCCAATTGGATATCCAATTGCCATTAAAGCGACACACAAATTTCGGCGTCGCTTGTTAGAAAACTCAGCTACAGTGGCATTGGTTGCAGCTAACATTCCACCGATTCCAATCCCAGTTAGCACCCGCCAAATTGATAACTCCAGTATAGAATCAGAGACAGATGACATACTCATTCCAACCACCATCAAGCACAAACAAATCAATATTGTCGAACGTCGACCTATCTTATCGGCAAGCCCCCCTAGCATTATAGAACCGGCACACATACCAAATAGCTCCATTGATAGAACCACCCCTAAAGCTCCAGGTTGTACACCCCAAGCTGAAACGATTCCTGGGGAAGCGAAGCTAATCGACAATACATCAAAACCGTCTAAAGCGTTTAAGCCAACAGTAATAGCCACAGCCAAAATTTGTGCAAATGACATTGGGCTATCGTTCATGATTTGTCTAGGATCTTGACTCATTACTGCCTCTCTTCTCATATTTATTATTAGTATTTTCTAGTTTTTTATTCTTACCAGCACAGTGACTATCTTACACAAGCCCGCTTTTATATTCTCGAGTATGGCGACTTATTAAAATTACTTTTTAAGTTGCTCCAACAAGGCAGTTTTGAGAATTTTTCCATTAGCATTTCTAGGTAAGCTTTTTATAAAAGTGACATATTTTGGCAGCTTATAGCGAGCTAGTTTGCCGTCTAAACTTTTAATAAGCGCTTCTCCATCAAGACTGCTATTTGACGCCTCACTTGAGTCAGTAAGCACGACAAATAAATGCCCTACCTCTCCCCATTTCTCATCTGCCTGACCAACAACAGCACATTCTTTGATTGCTGAATTATGAGCCAATAAATTTTCTATTTCTCCCGGATAAACATTCTCTCCACCGGAAATAAACATATCTTTAATTCGATCCACAATCCAGTAATAACCATCGTCATCACAACGCGCAACATCACCAGTTTGGAACCAACCATCTTCTGTAAAGATTGCCGCGCTCTCTTCCGGACAACGCCAGTAACCCGAGCATAGATTCGCTCCCTTTAACTGAATTTCACCAGCCTCACCCGTCTCACAAAGATTGCCGTCGGCATTCACTAATCGAGCTGAAACTCGAGAAGTCGTAATTCCTGCAGAACCCGGTCTTTTAGCAATTAAATCAATGTCAGCAGGCATTCCAAATATAGTACCTGCCTCGCTCATTCCGAAACCATTCACAAAAGGAACGCCATCCTCTACCCAATTTTGTATTTTTGCTTCCGCTACCGGTGCGCCGCCACTAAAAAGACCCGTTAGCCCTTTTAATTTATCAGGAGAGTAACTTGGATCTGCCCGCATTAGATCCGCCATAACTGGCACACAGAAATAGTGAGAAATAGCCAACTTGGGATCAGCCAGGCGATTTAAGGTTCGTTCAGGCTCAAAGCCATCTGAAACCACAAAGGTTCCCCCTTGCATAAGGGGTGGCCTCACTGAAGTGATCAAACCAATAATGTGAAACATTGGCGCGTCACACATCATCACGCTTTTGTTGTTCACTCTTGCTAAATAGCCAAAATTAATACCCGTTTCAGCAATGTTATTTTCACTGAGCAAGGCTCCTTTTGGACGCCCTGAAGTTCCTGATGTAAATAACATTAGAGAAGGTAATTGCGTATCAATTATTTGATAAGGAAAAGGTTCAAGTTCCTGAGCTTTTTCCAGAAATAATTCTATATCAAGGCCTTGAAGCGAGAATTTATGCAGCAGATCATCACCAAGGATTAGTTTTGGCTCGATATCTTCCAGTAGAGAATTAATCTCAGGCGCTGTCAGGCGCCAATTAAGAGGAACATAAATTGCGCCTATACGAGCACAGGCCAGATGCAGAGCCACTAGTTCAACCCGATTATTGGCAAGACAAACTATCCGGTCACCTGTATTTACATCATAAGACTTTAGAGCCGAAGCAAATCTTGCGGTCGTGTTATCCAACTCAAGGTAAGTCCACTCTCTATTGCGTGGCAAATCAATTGCCGCTAGTCGATTTGGCTGATACTGAGCCTGAAAGCCAAGTATGTCTGCTGCACCCTTCACTTAATCCGCCTCTTCCTTATCTACTTATCAGTCTCAAGATTTTTTTTGCTTTGAGACATCATAGCTTCCAAGACCAGGCTTATAAGATTTTTCATCTATGAACTGGCGAATGCCTTCTTTACGACCCTCATTATCGTAGCTATTAGCTGCCTCTTGAGCGCGTACCAAGTAATCTTCAGCATTATCGTAAGTCATTTCTTTAACCCGACGAACAGCATCTTTGGTCGCTTTTAAAGCAACAGGATTTTTTTCTAACAAGACATTACAAAGATCAGTCACTCTTTGCTTTAATTGATCTGCAGGAACTGCTTCATTAATTAATCGCCACTCGACAGCTTTTTTAGCATCAATATTTTCGCCTGTCATTGCGTGGTACATTGCATCACGCATTGGCATTAGATCAACGGCAACTTTGGTCGCTCCACCACCAGGCAAGATTCCCCAGTTAATTTCGCTTAAGCCAAATTTCGCCTCTTCAGAAGCAATAGCAAGATCACATGAATACAGAGGACCATAACCTCCGCCGAAACACCAACCATTAACCATCGCAATAGTAGGTTTTTGATACCAGCGCAATCTTCTCCACCAACCATAAGATTCTCGCTGAGCTTTTCGAGTTCCGCCAAGGCCTGTTGCTTCTGTTTCCCGGAAATACTCCTTCAAATCCATACCTGCCGTCCAGGCAGTACCCTCACCGGTAAGAACCAGTACTCCAACATCATCGCTATATTCTAGTTCATCCAGCACTTCCATCATTTTTCGATTAAGTGTTGGACTCATTGCATTGCGTTTCTCGGGACGGTTAAAACTTACCCAGGCTATTCCATTTTCTACTACATAAGCCACTGGTTCAGTCATGATAAATCCTCTTTCGTTAAAATCGACTAGTAAAATTGTTATTAAATTGGGAAATGGCCAGCTTCAGTTTCCATCGTGATCCAACGCAATTCTGTGAAAGCGTCTATTCCTGACTGACCACCAAATCGACCGTAACCAGAAGCTTTAACACCACCAAAAGGAACCTGTGCTTCATCCATCACTGTTGGCCCATTGATGTGGCACATGCCAGATTTGATTCGCTTAGCAACGCTAAATCCTCGCGCGGTGTCTCCTGTAAATACTGCCGCTGACAAACCATATTCAGTATCATTGGCCAGCTCGACAGCATGATCTTCATCTCGCGCCCGAATGACCGCGACGATAGGCCCAAAACTTTCATCACGGAAAATTTTCATTTCCGGTGTGACTTTATCAATGACGGTTGCAGGCATTAATACGCCATCTGCTTCCCCACCATTAACTTGAACCGCACCTTGAGCTAAAGCATCAGCCACTAGCGACTCAACATGTGTCACTGTTTTCAAGTCAACCACTGCTCCTAAAGGTGTTTTACCTTCTCTAGGATCGCCCACCGGCATTGCAGAAACTTTTTTAGTGAACTTAGCCATAAATTCGTCAGCAATGTCTTCTACTAAAATAATTCTTTCAGTCGACATGCAGATCTGCCCTTGATGCATAAAAGCGCCAAAAGAAGCCGCAGCAACTGCTTCATCTAAGTCTGCGTCCTTGAGTACAATCAAAGGAGCTTTGCCGCCCAACTCAAGTAATGCTGGTTTAAGATTCTCAGCTGCACGCTTAGCAATAACTCGCCCCACCGCTGTTGAGCCAGTGAAATTGACTCGACGAACTGCTGGATGATCAATAATTGCCCCAACAACCTCACCGGCATCTTCTGGAGCATTCGTAATCATATTGACAATGCCACCTCCAAGACCTGACTCAATAAAAGACTCAGCTATTAAGGCGTGAGTGCGTGGACATATTTCTGAAGCTTTCAAGATGACCGTATTACCACAAGCTAAGGGAACAGCTATTGATCTCATGCTAAGAATAATCGGAGCATTCCATGGCGCTATTCCAAGAACAACTCCTGCTGGCTCTCTTATTGCCATAGACAAAGAGCCAGGCCTGTCTGAAGGGATAATTTCGCCTTTAATTTGGGTGGTCAGAGACGCTGCTTCGCGCAACATCGAAGAAGCCAACATTAAATTAAATCGAACCCAGCCTTCAGTCGCTCCAGTTTCACTCATCATAGCGTCAATAAACTTATCAACGCGCTCATCAAAGGCATCAGCCGCTTTATTTAAAAGTGCTCGCCGAGCATTAGGCGCTAAAGCGGCCCATTCAGGGAGAGCAGCGCTAGCGGCATCAGCAGCAGCATTAGCATCTTCTACTGATGCAGCATCGGCTATAGTCGCCACTTCGCCAGTTACAGGGTTTATTCGCTCAAATTTTTTTTTTGCTGATCGGGGCTCCCCGCCAATCAATAAAGATACAGTACTAGTAGACATGCAATCCCCCTTTTCTAGTTGTTATAAAATTAAGCTATTGTTATACAGCATAACATTCGTATTTTACAAATACAATCCAATGATCTGAATTCGTCAAGCAAATATTGAGGACCGATGGTGATGCAGAGATAAGCTCAAAAGAAGGCTTTTTAGAGTTATTAAGAGACTGGTTTAATAGTTGGCATAACTAGAGCTGCCTAGACACTGCCAAGCTCATTTAGAGCATGTTAAAAGAGGATAGAATATAGTGTTATCTGCTAACCTATTTATCTGAGCTTTCAATTTGTTCACTTATGAGCAACCACTCTTCTTCCAATTCAGAAGTTGATGCGAGCAAGTTTGCTCTTTCTTGCAGTAAGTCATTGAGTGCATCTTTTTGATTTTCTTCGTACATAGCCGTGTCAGCCAAACTCTCTTCGATAATTTTAAGACCTGCCTGATTAGTATTGATTATTTTTTCTAATTTAACCGACCTAGCACGAAGGCTTTTCATTTGATTACGTTTTTCTGCTGCCTGTTGGCGAAGTTCTTTTTTGTTAAGCTTCCCTACTTTTTCTTTAGCGGCTTTCGGCTCGGCTTTATTCTTTTCCAAAAGTAATTTTTCATAGTCACTGAGATCACCCTCAAAAAACTCGAGTTTCCCATCTTTAACTAAAAGAAACTGATCAACGGTATTTCCCAATAAGTGGCGATCATGAGAGACCAGAATTAAAGCTCCAGCGAATTCTTGTAAGCCCACCGTAAGGCTGTGACACATTTCAAGATCCAAGTGGTTAGTCGGTTCATCCATCAGCAACAAATTAGGCTTTTGCCATACCACTAAAGCCAAGGCCAAACGCGATTTTTCTCCACCTGAAAAATGTTCAATTGTCTCAGTCACACGATCACCCTGAAAATCAAACCCTCCCAAAAAGTTTCGAACCTCTTGCTCTCGCGCCTTAATATCAAGAGCCTGAATAAGTTTCATGGGGGTAGAAGATATATCCAATTCATCTACCTGATGCTGAGCACAATAACCAATTTTCAAATGATCAGAACGATTAATCTCGCCTCCCAAAAGCTCAAGTTTTCCAGCCAGAACTTTAAGTAATGTAGACTTACCCTGACCGTTAGAACCTAACAAACCTAGGCGGGAGTCCGATCGAACATTCATCGAAAAACTTTGTATTAAGGGTTCGGAATAACCAATATCAATATTCTCACACGCCAATAAACTTGGAGGTTTTTTATCCGGTTCAAGAAACTCAAAATGGAAAGGCGAGTCTATATGAGCAGGAGCAATATCAACCATTCGACTTAATTCCTTCATCCGGCTTTGCGCTTGACGAGCCTTTGAAGCCTTGGCTCGAAAACGCCGAACAAAAGATTCTATTTCTTTTTTACGCGTTTGCTGCTTTTCATATTCTGCTTGTTGTTGAGCCAAACGCTCGGCTTTTTGCCTTTCATAATCGCTGTAATTTCCACGATAAAGAGACAGTTTTTTATTATCAAAACTAACAATATGACTAACGACAACATCAAGAAAACTTCGATCATGCGAAACAAGCAAAAGAGTTCCTTGATACCTTAACAGCCATTGTTGCAGCCATAAGGTGGCTTCTAAATCCAGATGGTTAGTCGGTTCGTCTAGCAATAACAAATCCGAAGGTGTCATTAAGGCTTGCGCCAGATTCATACGAATTCGCCAGCCTCCGGAAAACTCATTAACAGTTCGGCTAAAATCTTCTGGGGGAAAACCTAAACCTGACAATAACTGTTCCGCCCGATTACGAATCGTCCAGCCACCCAACAAGTCTAATTCTGCATGTAACTGAGCTAACTTATGATCATCACCAGCCTGCTCAGCAGCTATCAGCTGTTTTTCTAAGGCTCTGTATTTAATATCGCCATCAATAACGTAATCAACTGCTGTCCGATTAGACCCCAAGGTTTCTTGTAACATTTGAGATTTACGCAGATCTTTAGGAAAATCCAACTCTCCGGTATCAGGAGTCAACTCACCCATCAAAAGTTTAAACAAGCTACTCTTGCCAGAACCATTTCGACCGATAATGCCAACTTTTTGACCGGCGTAAACGGTTAAACTGGCTTCATCCAGCAACAGTTGGCTTCCTAAACGAAGAGAGACATCTTGAAGTGAAATCATTGAATCAATTGCGTATTTGAGGGCCCACTATGGGGGCACGAAAAAGGAGGCCATTCTAGAGGATAGGGCACGCAAAGCAAGCAAACTGAAGACCTATTTCATAATCGAGGACTAATAGCTAGAACCATAAGCACTTGACAATGGTCTGCCCAAAGAAATACAAGTCAATTACTAAAGCCAAGAACAAAAAGAGACGACTTAGCGATTTTTCTTTCGCCGGAACGACCACTCTTCAAGAAATTTCAAAAACACTCTCAGTTTGTAGCTTAACCATTTTCGATTTGAATATACGGCAAAAAGATAAGCTGGATAAATCGGATAACTAGGTACTATTTGAACAATTGAGCCTTCTTCAAGCCCCTGCTTAACCTCTTCTACAGGCAATAAGCCAATACCTATACCATTTTTAATCGCCTTAATGCATACATCAATTTCACTACTGATAATGCGGCTATTTGATGAGATTTTAAAACCAGTTTTTTGCCACACCAGCGGGTTTTCAGTATTGTAAAAGGCTAAAGTCACCAGGGGCTTTTCTAAGAGGGTTTGCGGCGTAGTAAGCTCATCGTTTTCAGCTACAAATTCAGGTGAAGCAAACAAACCTAGTTCAATTTTCATGACTGGCTTACTGATCAAACCAGGTTCACTAAGTTTTGTGCCACTGATGCGGAGCGCTAAATCAAAGTTATCTCTTTCCAAATCAATAATCTGGTTAGAAACACAAAGCTCTATACTCACTTTTGGGTATTTTTTTAAAAACTCGCTAAGATCATCAGATAACACTTTGCCGACTCTCTCAGGAACACTAATTCTAAGCAGCCCTTGCGGCTCAGCTATCTCAGCTCGAACAAATTCTTCAGCTTCTTGCGCCTTACTTATTACTCGCTGGCAGTAATCAAAATATCCTTCGCCTATTTCAGTCAAAGCGACAGTTCTCGTTGTTCTTGTCAGCAACTGGGCCCCGAGAGCCTTTTCTAACTCTGAAACTTTAGTACTCGCGGTAGACTTCTCAATTCCTAAGTACTCAGCAGCTTTGGTGAAACTCTTATATTCCGCAACTTTAGAAAAAACCATCAACTTATTTAGATCCATTACTAAAACCTATTGTTCGATATTTTTAACAGTGTAAGAGATTAAAAGACTTACTGTAAATATATTAAGCACAATAGAGGGAAATTACCTTTTTTTCCCTAATCCACACCTGTAACATCCTCATAAAATTAAAAAACGATAAAATACACATCGTCTACATCGTAAGATAAGAGGAGCAACAATGGTCAACCGCAGAACAGCCTTAAAACTAGGAGCCACCGGCTTTTTAGGAAGCCTTAGCAATCTCTCAAGCACCGCTCTAGCCTCTGACCTCAAAGACCAGCAAACAAAACACTTGCTCGGTATTTTTGACAGCAACTATAAAGAAAGTAAAACATTCTCTGAAACCTTAGTTAACAATGGCATCGCCTCACTCGATATCCAAAAAAGCTTAAGTGACCTTTGGTACAACGAATTAAGAAACTCTCTTAGAGATAATCCAAAAACTCTGTTTGGTTTAACAGACCGTGCCTCACTTTTTTGTATTGAAGAGTTGGCGCGTGACCTTAATATGAAAGTTCATACACGTATTGATCACTTAATCGATCAGCATGGCAATATTGAACATGCTTCAGCTTCAGACAACTTGAATGAAGCGACTAAGTTACTTAGTAATAATTTTGGAAGACAAATTGCCGAAGCAACTGAACTAACTGAAAAGCCTTCTAATGGCCAATCAACTGTTTCAACACAAAAATTAACCGGCCCTAGTGCTCCAGCGAATACAATCGCTTTAGTTTCTTGGGTCATTAGCTAAAAAGTTTTAAAAGACCAAATCACCGTAAAACAAAGAGGAAAGTAGAATGGTTTTACCACCAAATACCAGCCAAGCAGACTTTGATTCTGCGATTCAAGAATTCAAGTCCACTGCAGGTGACCAATGGGTTTTCACCTCAGATGAAGACACTGCCCTTTATCGCGATTCCTACTCACTACTATGGGGTGAAGAAGAAGAACGAATGGCTTCAGCTGCGGTCGCCCCAGCTAATGTTGAAGAAGTTCAACAAATTGTTCGTATCGCTAACAAATACAAAATCCCCCTGTACCCAATTTCTACTGGTCGAAATCTGACTTATGGTGGTTCTGCCCCTACTCTAACGGGTAGTGTCGTGGTGGATTTAAAGCGTATGAATAAAATCATCGAAGTCGATGACAAGAGAAACTTTGCTTTAGTTGAGCCGGGTGTTTCTTATTTTGATCTGTTCAAGTACGTTCGAGAAAACGATCTAAACGTTATGCTAGATGTCCCCGATCCCGGTTGGGGCAGCCCAATGGGTAACAGCCTTGACCATGGTGTTGGCTATACCGTGGGGCCTTATCGTGATCACTTTGGCTCGCATATTGGTTTGGAAATCGTCAGCGCTGAAGGTGAGCTCATTCGGACTGGCTCTGGTGCTATTGAAAACTCAGCAACTTGGCAGGACTTCCATTACGGCATAGGCCCATCAATTGATGGTCTTTTTGCACAGTCAAACTTCGGCATCGTAACCAAAATGGGCATAAAACTCATGCCTATGCCTGAAAAGTTCTTATCTGGCGTCATCAGAGTGCCTCGCTACCAAGATCTTCAAGCTTTAATTGAAGAGACTAATTACTGGGAAGACCAAGGCTTAATGGGCTATCCCCAATTCGGTAGCCCAGCTATAGGCGACTTTTTTAATCCAGCCCCATTGGGTGACCTTATGGCTAATGGTTGGCCTACTCTTGAAGCTTTAGAAGATTTTGTTATCCAACAAGGTAAACCTGCTTGGGAAGTGGGCCTTAAGTTTTTTGGACCTGAGGAAACGGTAAGAGGCACATGGGCCGCGGCACAACGTCGAGTTAAAGCTAAAATACCTGGAGCTACTTTTGAAGAAGAGAGGTTCCTTAGCCTACCAATCCCTGATGAAGATATTCCAGCTCTTGAAGACAAAGCCAGTCTAGGGATTCCAGCTCTTGAAATTTTCCATCTCATCGCTCGAAACCCTATGACGGATGCCGACCCTTCAGATGGCCACGCAGATATGTTCATTATGACCCCTAGAACAGCAGAAGATATTCATACGGCTGCTCGTGTGATCGCTGAAGCTCATATAGAGCTTGGCATTCCTCCACAGACTCACCCATTCACAACACCTCTAACTTATTACTCTAGAAGTTACGCCGTAGCAGTAATTGCTCCTACTTGGAGAGATCCTGCTAAAAATGCTGCAAGCAGGCAACTCTTGACTAAAATCTTAGACAAAGCTGCTGAAGTTGGTATGAGCACCTACCGAACTAACCCAGCATTACAAGAGCATGCCGTAAGTAAGTATAGTTTTAACGATAGCGCTTTGTTGAAATATCAGGAAAAACTGAAAGATGCTATTGATCCTAACGGCATCATCTCACCAGGACGTTATGGCATTTGGCCGGCAAACATGAGGAAGAATCGCGCATGAAAAAATTAACTATTTTAGGACTCTTAGTTTTATCATCAATTGGAACTGCTCAAGCTCAGGAGCTGACTGCTTCTGAAACCGCTGGCAAAATGGTTTTCGATAAGTGGTGTGAGCCTTGTCATGGTCGAGTTGCTGGTGGTCTTTTCGGAGGCCTTGGCGCTCACGCTTTACCAGGCACCTCAGCTTTGATGGTGAAATACAAAGGTGACTTACCTCCAGTACTGGAAGATCGTACTGACCTTGCTCCAGTGTTTGTCAAAGCCGTGGTTCGAGGTGGTTTAAACGGCATGCCGATTACTCGTAAAACAGAAATCAGCGATGCTGAACTTGATAATGTTGCAGCTTATCTAAACAGAGCTCGCTAATATCTCGAGCTCTTAAGCGCAGTAACCAAGCTGCATTAGTAAATATAAATTACTAAATATAAAAAGGGTTTATTGCATAATTCTTTTGACGTATTATCTTGAGCAGTGTGAAATCGACATAGGTAATAATAATGATTAACCGTAGAAACACTTTAAAACTTGGTGTAACCACCATGGCCAGTGGCCTCGCTAACTTTTCTGCTAACGCTCTTGCTGCAACAGCCAAAAATCAAACAGCACAGATGCCTCAAGGGGTTTTTGACAGTACTTACTCTCAGAGTAAAGCCTTTGCTAAAACCCTCTCCAACAAAGGCATCTCTGCCTTTGACATTAAAGATAATCTGAGTTCACTTTGGTATGACGAATTAAGAGCGTCACTTGCTGAAAATCCAAGGCCTCTGTTTGGACTCACAGATCGCCTCTCTCTTTTCTGTATTGAAGAACTGGCCCGCGATTTAAATTTAAAAGTCCATACACGCATTGATCATTTAATTGATCAGCACGGCAAGGTTGAGCATTTGGCTGCATCGGATGTGCTTAATGAAGCAACTAAGTTACTTAACACAGACTTTGGCCGCCAAATTGCTGGAGCAACCGAATTAACCGAAAAGCCTGCTGCTGATCAATCAAGCGTTTCAGCCCAAAAATTAACTGGCCCTAATGGCCCTGCTAACAAAACCGCTTTAGTTTCATGGGTGATTAGCTGACCCTTGTTTCAATAAAAGCCACACAGATAACAAGAACTTTGATTCAAAATTTACCTTAATAAAAAACAAAAGAGGCAAAAAAATGATTCTTCCACCAAATGTAAGCGATGCTGACTTTAGATCAGCACTGCGTGAATTCGAAACCACCGTCGGCAATGACTGGGTCTTCAGCTCAGATGCAGACACTGCACTTTATAGAGATTCCTACTCACCACTTTGGGGTGAGGAGGAAGAGCGAATGGCCTCTGCTGCGATCGCCCCAGCTAGCGTTGAAGAAGTACAAGAAGTTGTGCGCATCGCTAACAAATACAAAATTCCTTTATACCCAATTTCAACAGGTCGCAACCTGACCTACGGTGGTTCAGCTCCTACTTTGACCGGCAGTGTTGTTGTTGACTTAAAACGCATGAATAAAATCATCAAAGTTGATGACAAAAGAAACTTCGCATTAGTCGAGCCCGGGGTGTCTTACTTTGATCTCTTTAAATACATTCGTGAAAACGATCTGAAAGTCATGCTGGATGTTCCTGATCCCGGCTGGGGCAGTCCAATGGGCAACAGCCTTGACCACGGCGTTGGGTATACGATGGGACCTTATCGTGATCACTTTGGTTCGCATATTGGTTTGGAAATCGTCAGCGCTGAAGGTGAACTTATTCGAACTGGCGCTGGCGCAGTTCCAGGCTCTGATGCCTGGCAAGACTTCCATTATGGTGCAGGCCCATCTATTGATGGTCTGTTTGCGCAATCAAACTTTGGCATCGTAACCAAAATGGGTGTCAAACTAATGCCCATGCCAGAGACTTATAGAAATGTAACGGTGACAGCTCCTCGCTACCAAGATTTGCAAGCCATGATGGAGGAAGTGAATTACTTTGAAGATTCACTAATGGTAGGCATGCCATTCTGGGGTAGCCCAGTTGGCGGAGGATTATTTGATCAAGTGTCAATGGACGAACTCATGGCAAATGGCTGGCCCTCAGTTGAAGAGCTCGAAGCTTTTGTTCAAGCTCGAAACAAACCTGCTTGGTCTGTTAACTTTTCATTGTATGGACCTGAAGAAGTGGTCAGTGCGACTTGGGCGGCAATACAGCGTCGCTTTAAAGCTAAAATAGCCGGCACAACCTTTATGGAAAATGAATCCTTCAATTTACCAGTCCCTGATGAAGACATTCCAGCATTAAAAGACAAAGCTCTCTTAGGCATTCCTAACCTTGAAATTTTCCATATGGTAGCCCGCAACCCTATGACCGATGCCGATCCATCTGATGGCCATGCCGATTTGTTTGCCTTAGCACCAAGAACTGCTGAAGGCGTTCATACAGCAGCTCGAGTTTTAGCGGAAGCTTTTGTAGAACTTGGTCTGCCTCCACAGACTCACCCCTTTATGACTCCAATTGCTTTTTACGCTAGAGCCTCTGTTATTGCGGTAATAGTGCCTACCTGGAGAGATCCAGCGAAAAATGCTCTATCACGAACAATCTATGAAAAGTGCCTGGATAAAATGGCTGAGGCTGGTATTGGTACTTATCGAACTAATCCCGCTTTCCAGGAGTACGCTGTAAGCAAATACAGCTTCAACGATAGCGCTTTGCTCAAGTATCAAGAAAAACTGAAAGACTCTATTGACCCTAACGGCATTATCTCACCAGGACGTTATGGCATTTGGCCGGCAAACATGAGGAAGAATCGCGCATGAAGAAATTAACTATTTTAGGATTCTTAGTTTTATCATCAATTGGAACTGCTCAAGCTCAGGAGCTGACTGCTTCTGAAACCGCTGGCAAAATGGTTTTCGATAAGTGGTGTGAGCCCTGTCATGGTCGAGTTGCTGGTGGTCTTTTCGGAGGCCTTGGCGCTCACGCTTTACCAGGCACCTCAGCTTTGATGGTGAAATACAAAGGTGACTTACCTCCAGTACTGGAAGATCGTACTGACCTTGCTCCAGTGTTTGTCAAAGCCGTGGTTCGAGGTGGTTTGAACGGCATGCCGATTACTCGTAAAACAGAAATCAGCGATTCTGAACTTGATGATGTTGCAGCTTATTTAAACAGAGCTCGCTAATATCTCGAGCTCTTAAGCGCAGTATTCAAGCTGCATTAGTAAATATAAATTACTAAATATAAGTTACTAAATATAAAAAGGCGCCTTTATTGAATAAAGGCGCCTTTTTTATTTAGCCTTGCAAAGAAATACTCTGCATCGGCGCAACTTAAGGTTGCGCTGAACTGACTCTCACCTGCATTTGATTGGATGCTGCAACCGCATCTTTTGGAAAGGCCAAACCTGAATTAACATCCAAGATCTCATCCACATTTAGATTCGATATAACTCGAGTACGCTGACTAATCTGATTATTAATCACCGCTGTAAATTCAAGTTGAACATTACTCAGAGAAATTCCTGAGCGGTTCAAAACTCTAGCTACAACCCGGCCATTCGCATCTGTAAAAACCTGAGTCTGTACATAAGCCGATGGATTATCTTCAACATCCAAACGAATGAGAGCCAGGCTGGCTTCATCTCCTGTTACCCCGCCTCCTGAGGCTGCTGACTGAAAATACTGTTTAGCCGTACTACGATCATTATTTTGCAGTGCAATTTTACCTAATTCGTTCATAGCAGTGGACGTAGGAAGTAAACTAGCACTTCGCTCTAAATCACTCTGCGCTTGATTTTGGTTGCCCAGCCTAGAATGAGCAAGGCCTCTACCAAGGTAATAGTCGAAATAATTGCTATCTTTTTGAATGGCTTCGTCATAAACCTCTATCGATTGACGATAGCTTTTTTGATACAGAAGAATATCCGCTTGTAAGCCTGAAAACCTAGCTTCATTTGGCTGCATTGAAATAGCCTGCTTAAGGTTCATCATAGCGATCTCAAAATCATCGTCAGCTAGAGCCCTCTGGGCCTCATCAAAAAGAGCGTAAGCTTCTTGATCGGCTTTTATACCTGCTATAGCTTGTTGATAACGGGCCTCCCCTATAACGAGGTCCCGCCCAGCCATAAACGGTGCCAATTCATTTACTAAGGCTCGATTATTTTCTACACGCTCTTGCGATGGTGGGTGGCTAGCAAACAAACCGTCAACCCAACTTGAATCCAGTCCACTTGATAGGCGTACGAAGGTCTCTTGTAGGCTTACAGCGGCATTAGGGTCATACCCCGCCTCAAGCATGTAGCGAATACCATAATAATCAGACTCCCTCTCTGCGTCGCGCCCATAGCGTTGTGAGATCAACTGTGAACCAAGCTGTCCTGCACCGACTAAATAATCTGAATAAGCACTGTCTTGACTGGCAATTGCACCAACCGTTAACACCCCTTGTAATAATGTCCCGCGAGCCATAGCCGAAGCACCATGTCGAGCAGCCGCATGGACAGCTTCATGACCAAGCACAGCAGCCAATTCAGCTTCGTTATTTAGTTCAATCAATAAACCTCGATTGATAGCAATCTTACCGCCTGGCAAGGCCCAGGCATTCGGCACTGAATTGTTTAAAACCACAAATTCATAAGGCAAGTCATAATCTCGACGCGCCACTGTAGCCAAGCTCTGCCCTACTTGATTAACGTAACGACTAAGCTCTCGGTCAACAATGTATTCGCCTCCCTGACTTTGCTGCGAAGGCCCGTATTGTTGTGCGCCGATTGAGATTTCATCTTGACGTGAGAGAAGAGAAAACTGACTTTCTCCAGTAACTGGATTCACCGCACAGGCACTTAAAAGGAAGTTACAAAACAGTAGTGGGACAAATAAGCCTCTGTATCGCGCAATGATCATTGCATACCTACCTCTATTAAGGGTATTGGGAAAGTTTAATACGCCAAATTTTACAACAATTTTGATCAGATAAAATATCTTACTATCAACCATATTGCGGCAAAAGCTGTAACAATAAGGACTATACGGTTAAACCAAAGCTGCGACACCCACTCCAGAAAGCTCTTACCTATCAAGGCACCCAGATAGACTAAAGGAGCGGTCAAGGCAATGGAAGGCAAATACTCTGGAACAAAAATATCTCGATAATAAAAAATAGGAATTTTAGTCGTGTTGACTGATAAAAAGAAAATGCTACTCGTCCCTACAAAGGTTTTCTTATCTAGCTTGAGCAGTAAAAAATATAAGGCGGTAATTGGACCTGCAGCATTACCAATTGTGGTTGTAAGCCCCGCCAAAAATCCTGAACAAGCTCTAATGCTGTGAGGATAATGCAGTGCAATTTCAGTGAGCTTGGGCCGAAAGGGCTCCATAAAGACCAGAGCAAGAACCAAGCAACCAATCACTAAGCCCAAGTTCCCATCATCGAGATACCCCAGCAATAAACCACCACTTAATATGCCGACTAGTACCGGTGCAATCATTTTCTTAAGTTCACTTAGGTGAGCGAGACGCCAGTAAAAACTCACCGCTATAACATCGCCAACCAATAGATAAATTAGACAAATGCCCAGTGCTTCTCTTGGTGTGAAGCTTATGGCAACAACGACTGCAACCAAAGCGCCTAGAGAAGGTATGCCAGCTTTAACAAAACCTACAAAGGTCGAAACTATGGCTAGTAGCACTAAATATTCTAGGGGAAGTAAGGACAACGAAACCTTCTTGGAAAAAGCTAAAGGTATTTATTCTAACTAATTATGAAAGGATAGACTCTTAAACTAATAGGCTATTGGATTAGTCCAACAGCCTATAGTTTATTATTTAGAGAACGGACTTTAGGTATTATTTAACCGACAAGCGAACTAGGTAGTTCTTTTCATTTTCAAAACCAGCTTCTCTTTCTTTTTCACCTGTGAAAGCACCTTTTGGTTTATAGGCCTCTAGATATTCACCTCGTACTAAACCGGTACGAATCAAAAGTTCAAAAGGTTCGATATCCCCTTCTGCAATTTCAGCATCTAGAGCATTTATTGCCATGTGAATACCGCCTGGCTCCATAACCAATTTTTGACCAGGTAAAATTTCAACATGTTCGATCTCTTCATTAGCGGCACTATAGAAAGTCACTCCTTCAGAAATTTCACTAGTTGCATCTAATAGCACAATAGGCTCGTCACCCAGATTATTTATTGTTAGGTAAGCTTTTGCTTTCTCCATATCTCCTTCTGAAGTATCAATATAAGCATTTTCTACTGTTAAAAAACCAGGGTAAATAACTGGTTGAGCCAGAGCAACTGATTGCAATGCGAAGATAGCAAAGGGTACTGAAAGTAGACGACATATGTTTTGAAAAAATTGATTCATAGTAGACCTCACTTATAATTATTTTAAAGTTCTATTTATAGTTGTTACTGCAAAGTTATTCTTAAAGTTATTATTTTTAAGGTTATTTTAAGGATAGGATACTGAGCTAGCCATCACCGATAAGGCCGTCAGAAAAACTAAACCCATATTATGGTTCTGAAAATACTCATTCGCGCCTATAAAAGCAACCAAATAGACTGCTACATCAGGCTGAAATCCATTTTTCCATATTCCTTACTTATTCTACTACTCAGCCCTTTCCTAGACTTCCTAAAGAGATGCCTTTTTGAATAACCGTCTACTTCTCAAGTCACTTTTATTCATTAAGCACTGACAATCAATCTGTTCCAGGAAGAAAAAAACTGATGATTTAACAAAGCTGTCAGACTGTAGACTAATCTATATCAGCTTTTGCTTGGCCAGAATTTTTTCTTCCCAAAGTGTTCTTATTAACTCAACCCTTTCTCTATTCACACCTAAATCTGATTCACCGACTCTTGAAACAGATCGTACTTGTATTGTGGAACCATCAAGAAGAAGCTCGAAATCGTCAGCAAACGAAAATACCTTACTCCTAAAAACCGCATGTAGATAATTTTCATTACTTTGCATCAACTCAACGCGTGGGAATTCAGAAATGATCTCCTTTATATCGGCAATAGGGTCAAGCACACTATCAGGCGCTAAAAAAGGTGCTATCGCATGCTCTTCAATCGAAGAAAAACTATTCACACAACTTGGGCGATCTGGACAATCCTTCAATGTTCCATTCTCGAGACCAGCATTAACAATATTCTGAGACTGCTCTCCTAGCTTATAGAGTATCACTACATTCGCTAGAACAAACACAACGACCAAACAAACAATACCAATCCCAATTTTTTTCAACATAAGCTGATAACCTTTTATCTTTTCATATTAATTAAAGTACTAATTCTGCCTCGCATGATAATGACTAAAGTCCCTTTTTTCTATGAGTTTAAAAAATTGGACTTACAGGTATAAAAAAGCCGGCACTAACTTTTAGCACCGGCTTTTTAAAACGTCCTTCTAAAATCAATCTTTAAATTAATTCATTAGACAGTAAGTCGAACTTAAGCTGCTGAAGACTCCTTTTCAGCTGATAAAATGTCCAACATAGCTTGACGCTGGTTTTCCATTTCTTCAGGCAGACTATCGCCAATCTCTTTGAATAAATTAGCTTGATCTTCGAATTCACGGATACTGTTATCAGTATCGATCGCCATCAGACTAGAAAAAGTGTCCTCGTCATAAACCAAACCATTCCAGTTAATATCGTCGTATTTAGGAACTTTACCAAAAGGCGTTTCATTTCCAGAAACTCTTCCTTTCACGCGATTCACTACCCATTGAAGCACACGCATGTTTTGACCAAAGCCAGGCCATAACCATTTGCCATCTTCAGTTTTACGGAACCAGTTTACTCGGAAAATTTGCGGCAACTGCTCTACTTTATTTTCCATGCTTAACCAATGCGCCCAGTAATCACCCATGTTGTATCCACAAAATGGGAGCATAGCCATAGGATCACGGCGGATAGCTGCTTGGTTCTCAGCAGCAGCTGTTGCTTCGGAGCCAAGGGTTGCCGCCATATAGACACCATGCGACCAATCTTTGCTTTGATAAACTAGTGGGAAGGTTGTACTTAAACGTCCACCAAAAATGAAGGCTTCAATAGGAACACCTTTAGGGTTCTCCCAATCTGGGTCAACACTTGGGCATTGATCAGCTGGTGCAGTAAAACGAGCATTTGGATGTGCTGCTGGAGTATCGCTGTCCGGGGTCCAGTCATTACCTAACCAATCAATCAAATGCGCAGGAGCTTCTTCAGTCATCCCTTCCCACCAAATATCACCATCATCAGTCATAGCGACATTAGTGAAAATAGTGTTTTTCTTGATGGTATCCATTGCTGAAGGGTTTGAATCATATGAAGTTCCTGGAGCAACACCAAAATAACCCGCTTCAGGGTTAATTGCATGCATGCGACCATCGGCCCCTGGTTTGATCCAAGCGATGTCATCACCAACTGTCCAAACCTTCCAGCCTTCAAAGCCTTTGGGAGGAATTACCATTGCTAGGTTAGTTTTTCCACAAGCACTTGGGAATGCGCCGGCAATATAAGTCTTCTCTCCATCAGGAGATTCAACACCTACAATAAGCATATGCTCAGCTAACCAGCCTTCATCACGAGCCATAACCGAAGCTATGCGAAGGGCCACACATTTTTTACCAAGTAAGGCATTACCACCATATCCAGAACCAAAGGAAACCACTTCACGAGCTTCTGGATAATGAACGATATAACGATTATCAACATTACAAGGCCATGTAACGTCGGCTTGCCCATCGGCCAAAGGAGAACCAACAGAATGCAAACATTTAATAAAAGGCTTATCACCTAAGATATCTAAAACTTTTTGCCCTATACGTGCCATGATTCTCATACTCACTACAACGTATGGACTATCGGTAATTTGCACACCAATTTGAGCGATATCAGAACCTAATGGCCCCATACTAAAAGGGATAACATACATCGTTCTGCCTTTCATGCAGCCTTCAAACAAAGGACTCAGTGTGTCACGCATCTGTGCAGGTGCCATCCAATTGTTGGTAACACCAGCATCTTTTTCATTTTCGGAACAAATAAAAGTTCGATCTTCAACTCGAGCTACATCACGGGGATCAGAACGGCAAAGAAAAGAGCCAGGCCTAAGGTCCTCATTAAGTTTGATGAATGTGCCTTGGTCAACTAACTCTTGGCAAAGTCTATCGTATTCTGCCTGCGAACCATCGCAGATATACACATCTTTCGGCTGACAAAGCTTTACATTTTTTTCAATCCAATCAATCAGTTGCGTGTTTGTAGTGTGCTCTTGGTAAGAGACCATATAGCGCTCCGTTGTTAAGGTAGTTTTCTTACAAAATGGCTCAAACCTGATAGATTTCAGCCAAAAATTTTGGTGGGTTATTTTATAATTTTAAGAGACATATGAGTACCGGAGATAACTATCAATTTGCAGTTTTTGAAAATTAATTCATCGTTTTATCGAAAAAAACGGCAATATTTTTTCAAAAATTTAAGAGAAAGAACTTTTTCATCAAATCTTTCTAATTTACTCACTTTTAGCAAAATGTTAAATTAGCGCCCCTTTGTAGTTTTACTCCAAAATCAATTATCTAAAAGGAACAACATGAGTTCGTACAAAATAGCCCTGCTTGATGGTGACGGAATTGGTCCAGAAATAATGACCGAGGCCGCAAAAATCCTAAACCTTGTAGCCAAACGTAATAAGGTCAATTTTGAATTAATACATACACCTTTTGGCGCGAGCGCTTATTTTGAACACGGCCACCCCTTCCCTGATACCTCCAAAGCTGTTTGTGATGAGGCGGATGCTATTCTTAAAGGGCCAATTGGTTTAAGTCATGAAGAGTCTCAGAAGATTCCTGTAGATTTACAGCCCGAGCGCGGCGCATTGCTTCCTTTAAGAAGGCGTTACAATACTTTTGCAAACTTTCGCCCTGTCTACCTTCCAAAAAGTCTTTCTCACTTCTCCCCATTAAAACAGGAAGTGATCGGGGAAGGCATCGACATCATGATCATCCGCGAATTAGTTGGAGGTTTGTATTTCGGCAATAAAGAAACCGGTATTAATGAAGATGGTAGACGCTATGTTAAAGAGACGCTTGAATACGATGAGGATCAGATCAAGCGAATCATGAAGGTTGCTTTTGAAACGGCCTACAAACGTAAAAAAGTTCTTCATAATATCCATAAGAGTAATGTCCTAAAATCATCTGTATTGTGGAATGAAGTCTGTGATGAAGTGGCCAAAGACTACCCTGATGTGGAAGTAATCAACATTTTAGTTGATGCCGCTGCAACTTATTTATGCCTCAATCCAGGCATGTTTGATGTCATGGTTATGGAAAATATGTTCGGCGATATTCTTTCTGACCAAGGCGGTGGGATTCTTGGTTCTCTTGGTTTAATGCCTTCAGCCTGTGTCGGACCGGAGAAAGCCTACTACGAACCTTCACATGGTTCGGCTCCTGACATCGCGGGTAAAAACATCGCCAACCCTTATTCAATGATTGGTTCCGTCGCAATGATGCTGGAAATGAGCTTTGGTATGGATCAGGAAGCTAAAAACCTCTGGCAAGCCATGCAAGGTGTTTTTGCTGACGGCTTCTCAACAACTGACCTTTCTAAACCAGGTTCTGGCGTAACCATGGTGTCAACGGTCGAGTTCGGCGACAAAGTCTCAGAAAAACTTGCTGCGATGCCTGTTCCTGCCTAGCTGTAGAAACTGGCTTATCAAGTAAACCTCAGGCAAAGAAGTCCTGGATGGCGGAAACCGTTCTCTGGATGTCAGCTCTGCTGACATCCAAATGTGTCACCATTCGAACAGACGAACGGCCATCAAGCAGTATTCCTTGTTCAGCAAGGGAATCTACTAAACCTTCCCTGGCTCCAGGTTTCATACTAAAAAATACCATATTGGTATGCAGGTATTGCCGGTCAACTTTCAAAACAGGAATTTTTGCCAGTTCTTGACCTAGAAAAGCGGCATTATCATGATCTTGCTGTAAACGCTCAATATTATTCTCCAAAGCATAAATCCCAGCCGCGGCTATAATACCGGCCTGTCGCATACCTCCGCCTAAAACCTTGCGCCATCTTTTAGCTTCTGTAATAAATTCTTCGGAGCCGCATAAAACAGAGCCCACAGGAGCGCCCAAGCCCTTAGACAAACAAACTGATACTGAGTCAAAGTAAGCACTTATCTCTTTAACATCGACTCCTAACTTAATAGCGGCATTAAATACTCTAGCTCCATCGAGATGTTTAATTAAGCCGCTCTGCTGAGCCAGGTTAGTGACGGCTTCAAGATAGGCTAAAGGTAAAACTTTGCCCGCTGTAGTGTTTTCAATGCTGAGCAAGCGGGATTTAGCAAAGTGAATATCATTGGGCTTAATCGCCGCGAGGATGTTATCCAAGGCTATTGTGCCGTCCTTTTCCTGACTAATCGGCTGCGGCTGAATACTGCCAAGAACGGCGGCACCTCCCCCCTCGTATTTATAGGTGTGAGCTTGTTGCCCAACCAAGTATTCGTCACCTCTCTGACAATGACTCATTAAAGCAACCAGGTTCGACTGGGTTCCACTAGCCAGATAAAGAGAGGCTTCTTTGCCCAGCATGCGAGCCGCCAGGCTTTCAAGTTCTTGTACTGTCGGATCATCACCCCAGACATCGTCGCCAACAGGAGCATTAGCCATGACTTCACGCATAGCAGGACTCGGTCTAGTTACTGTGTCGCTTCTGAGATCTATCATCACTCTTTTCTCATGCTAAAAAACTTACTCTTAGTGCTTAGTTGGTGTGCAGTTGCGAGTTCACCATTCTTAATGTGGCCAACACTGCGGCATACACTTGATTAGCATTCACTCCTCGGGTCCGGAGTTTACGCCCCCGAGCTCCATCTACACCCCATGTGATAGTACATTCCGTCAAGGCTCCAACTTTACCCCCCTTCGGAATACGAACGGCATAATCCACTAGTTCAGGCAATTCAAAGTCGACTCTCGCCATGATTTTTTTCAGAGCATCCATGAAAGCTGAAAAACCACCATTACCGTAACCAGACTCTTGGTATTTTGAGCCCTTGATATCCAACACCAGATTAACTTGCGAATCTTCACCAAAAATACTATTAATCTCACAGCTTTCAAGTCTGATGTGGTGATAATCACTGCTTTCCAAGACATCAGCGATAATAAAAGGAAGATCATCAGCAGTGATAACTTCTTTCGAATCGCCAAGCTTAACTACGCGATCCAATACCTTTTTCAAGTTCTCATTTGAAAGCGAGATCCCCAGCTCTTCAATATTTTTCAAAACCGAGGCTTTTCCACTTAGCTTGCCAAGCGCATAGGTGCGTTTTCGCGCAAAGCGTTCAGGGCTCAAACGCGTTTCATAAAGCCCACCTTTTACATCCCCATCAGCATGGATACCAGCAGTCTGGGTAAACACATCATCACCGACTATTGGCATATTCGCTGAGAGCCATTTACCTGAGAAACGTTCAACCATCTTTGAAGCATCAGCCAAATGGGTTTCCTCAATACCTGTTTGAACATTCATTTTGTCTTTCAGGACAACAGCCAATTCAGCTAGAGAAACATTACCTGCTCGCTCACCTAAGCAATTTACAGTGCAATGTAAATTACTGATGCCCACTTCAACAGCTGCCATACAATTCGCTACAGCTAGGCCGTAATCGTTATGAGGGTGAAAATCGAAGACCTGATCAGGGAAGCCTGACTGCATATCAGATAAAGCTCGACTAACTTCTATAGGACTCATTACTCCTAAGGTATCTGGCAACATAAAGTGCTCTATACCAGAGTCTTTAATCAATTCCATTAAGCCAAAGACATAGTCCTTATTATCCATGTAACCATTTGACCAATCCTCAAGGTACGCATTAACTCTGACGCCCTTTTCTTTAGCATAAGCAACCGTTTTATTGATGGCTGCAGCGTGCTCTTCCAAAGTTTTCCCTAGCTGATTATGACAATGGTTTTCACTGCCTTTAGTCAATAAATTGATGACTCGTCCGCCAGCCTCCAATATCCAATCAATGCTTAAATTAAAATCCACAAAGCCCAAAACTTCGACACGTTCCAAGAACCCATGTTCACTGGCCCACATATTGATGCCCCGGACCGCCTCTAGCTCACCATCTGAAACCCGAGCAGAAGCCACCTCGATACGATCAACCTTAACTGCCTCCAATAAGGCCTGAGCAATATTAAGTTTTTCCCCAGCCGAAAAGGACACTCCTTGAGTCTGTTCACCATCTCGAAGAGTGGTGTCCATCAAGCTTACGTATTCTGGCAACTTCGTGTTCATGTTTTTTTCCAATTAACTCTTAATTTAAATCGTCGCTAACTTTTCTACCCATAGTCAAACAAAAAACTAGCTCTAAAAACGAAAAAACCCGCTTGGAAGCGGGTTTTGAAATCTTTAAGGAAATGCAGACAGCTTCAACCCACCTATTGGTGTCGAATAATAATGCTAATGCTTGTAATCATCTTGTTCATGGAGCGCGATAATCCTGAATATCGCGCGAAATGTCAAGCAAGGAGCCAATCTCATCAAAAAATCAGCTAAATACAATGATCAATTTCAAAATCATTCCTGAGTCAGTACAATGCCGCAACATGGAACAAACACCAACAGAATCCACATTAAGCTCAAACTTCGAAACCGCTAATCTATGGCGCCGTCTCGCTGCTATCATTTATGACAGCATCGTTATCATCGCCATCTGGATCGTTGTTGGTTTTATTGTGCTTTCTGCATTTGGTATTGAGCAGGTTCAGGTTGTCGAAAATGACAAAGTGTTATTAGATCCACTTTATCGCAGCACACTATTTTCTTCGATGTTGTTGAGTGCTTACCTATTTTTTGCTTGGTTTTGGACTCATAGCGGCCAAACCTTAGGCATGCAGGCTTGGAAAATAAGAGTTCAAAATAAAAATGGTTCTGCGATAACTTACAAACAAAGCCTAATCCGTTGCGTTTTGGCTCCGCTGTCGTTTAGTTTGTTAGGGCTGGGATATTTTTACATGTTTGTTAACCCAGAAAAACAAAGCCTTCATGACAAATTTTCAGACTCGATTATCACTAAAATTTCTTGGGAAACTAAGCCGCTTTCTTAAGCAAGTACGCACCGACGCCCGCTATCATAATAATCGGGGTGAGGACCGCGAAAAATGGGCTGAAGTGAAAGACTAAACCAACTGTGCTGAAAAGCTTTTGCATAACAATGAATAATAAGCCAAAGCAAATCGCCGTAAAAATTCGTCCTCCCATGGTTGCTTCTCGCAGCGGCCCAAAGATAAAAGAAACTGCTAGTAAAACCAGCACTGCTGTTGCCATGGGCTGCATAGCCTTTTCCCAAAAAGCTAGGAGATATGGCGTTGCATCTTGACCTTGCGCTTCAAAGCGTTGAGCGTATTTATAGAGGTCTGAAATAGAAAGTTTAAAAGAATCTAGAATCAAAAGTTGAAGTAACTCAGGAGAAAGCTCAACATCCCAGTTCAATTCTGGGTGGACTACGGTTTCACTCTGCAGACCATTGTCGCTTTGTTTAAAAATATTTCTACGGACATTCTTTAACAACCAAGTGCCATCTACGTACAGGGCTTCGTCCGCAAAAGTATTACTGAGCAAAACTTTATTCTCATCAAAGCTATAAATACTGACACCATGAAGTACCCCTTCAGGTTCTATGGCGTTGAAGTGAAAAAACTCATCCCCTTCGCGCTGCCAATTCCCAAAGCTCGATAAAATTTCCACATTGCTATTGGCTATGTTTTTATTGACCTCCGCTTTCAGCTCCAAAGGCGGAGCAAGATATTCAGCCAGAATTAATCCGGCAATAATTAGCAAGGCTGCTGGTTTCATAACAGCCCATACAATTCGACTCACTTTTACCCCAGCGGCCTGCATAACAACCAACTCGTTACTTGAAGCTAAGATACCTAAGCCAATCAAGGACCCCATTAAGGCTGTCATTGGCAGTAAATCATACACATGTCGCGGAAAAGTCAGGAAGACATAAGAAAGAGCATCCGCTGTTTGATAGCGTTCATTAGTGCCGCCTAATTCATCAAATACAGTAAATAAAAAATCAAGACCAGCCAAAACAAGCAGGACTATCATCATAGAGCCTAAGACGGTATTTCGAATATAAGCGTCGAGTTTAAGCATGTTATTTTGATGCCTTTAATGAAATGAAGCTCGGTAGCTTCTCCAAAAATATCAACACACCAAAAACAATGAAAACTAGATGGACCCACCATAACCCTATGATCGGAGGTAGCACATCATCGGCCAACCAGTCTCTGGAAGCCAGCAATAAACCGAAATAACAAAGATAAAGCAGAACAGCCGGCACCAGTTTAGCAAAACGACCTTGCCTCGGATTCACTTTACTCAAAGGAACAGCAAGCAAACACAAAACAGGAATTAAAATGATTAAAGAAACTCTCCATTGTAGTTCAGCGATATCAGCTAAGCGATTGGAAGAAAACAAATCACTAGTTTTTACAGCTTTTTCCTCTAAAACCAAATCAATATTGATTTCTCTTTGAGGAATTTTGATCGCCAACTCACCAAAATTAGTCAGTGAATAGCCCAGTGTCGACGACATGCCTTCACTCAAGCTACCCTCTTTAAAAATAACCAAACGGCCATCAACTTCAGTTTCAGTTAAGACAGCCGATTCAGCAATAGTTAGGCGATCTTTTTCAGTTTCATGCATAAACACTTCTTCGATCTCATCCCCAGCAACATTTTCAGCATAAGTAGTTCTCGCTCCGTTTGAGATATCTTGGAAAATACCTGGAACCATCACATCAAATTCATTTAAATCCTGCTGTTGTTCAAGCAGATTGGTGCTGTTCATTAAGCCCCAAGGCGTCAAAGAAAGACTAAGAAAGGCTAGTAATAAGGCGACTACGCTGGCAGTCAGAAGGGTATAAGTAAGCAAACGCACTTTACTCAAACCTGAAGCGATCAAAACCGTCATTTCATTTTCTGCATACATTCTCCCATAAGCCAGAAGAATGCTTAATAAAAGAGCCAAAGGCAGTATAAGTTGAATGAACTCAGGCAAACGGTAAGACATTAGGATTAAAAGAACAGCTGGATCAATAGAACCCTCTGAGGCATCTCCTAAATAATTCAGCAAACGCACTAGAACTGCCACCGTTAATAAAACCAGCGTCAGCGCAGAGGCTAATACTAAAATTTGCTTACTTAAATAACGGGCAATGATCATTGCATGAATTCTATTGCATACTAAGCTAGACAGCTACTTTTGCATGTAATCTAAGACTCTTAAGCAATTAGTTGGTTTTTTATAAGCTACCAACTCATATTCGTGCCACTATCGATAACATAAAAGCTCTTTGCGGCCTCAAAGCATAAATTGCTGTAGATTTTTTTTAGCCAAGCCTCTACATTAGCCATCATATAAATGTTAAAAACTTTTAACGTGACATTACTTAGTTAGTACAATTCGAATTCAATAACAAAATAGGAATATCATGCAATTTTCCACAAAATCCACTGCACTTATTAACACACCTACTTCTTGCTTGGTTCTTGGTGTCTTCTCAAACGGCGGGCTTCCTACAGAGACTGCCGAGATCGACAAAGCCGCAAAAAAGGCGATCACTAAGCTGATCAACGCTGGTGATATCACTGGCAAGCCCTCGGACTTCTTGCTGTTACATAATCTTGAAGGCATTAAAGCAAAAAGAGTCTTGCTCATAGGCTGTGGTAAAAAAACTGAATTCAGTCTCAAAAGATTTACTGAGATCCTGCAACATTTATCAACACACTTAAACCGATATTCAATAGAAGATGCTTTAGTTGCATTAAGTTTGTTAGATGTAGAAAAAACCGAAATGCAAAGAAAAGCATTACAAATTGCTAAAATATTCACAGCCGCTGAATACCGTTACAAGGAATCCATTTCAAAGCCGAAACCTGCCTACAAAGTAAAACGAATCGCTATCGCTGCTACTACAAGTGATCGCACACAAGCCAAAAAAGGTTTGGAATCTGGGGCCGCTATTGCTCTTGGCATGAATGTCGCTCGTGACCTTGGTAATTTACCTGGAAATATCTGCACCCCGACTTATCTAGCAGAACAAGCTCTTACATTAGCTAAAAAACATAAAGCTCTTAAGACCAAAGTCTTATCAGAAGCCCAAATGAAAAGACTTGGCATGCATTCTTTGCTCTCGGTTGGTAATGGCAGTGACCAGGATTCAGCCCTGATCGTCATGGAGTATCAAGGTACCAGCCCAAGCGTCAAACCCAATGTGATTGTTGGCAAAGGTATTACTTTTGATACTGGCGGAATTAGTCTGAAGCCTAGTGGTGCTATGGATGAAATGAAATTTGATATGTGTGGTGCAGCCGGTGTTATGGGGACGATGCATGCCTTATGTACTTTACAACCAAAAACTAACGTTGTGGCGATTATTGCTAGTGCTGAAAACATGCCTAGTGGCAGCGCAACAAAACCTGGCGATGTTGTCACTAGTATGTCTGGTCAAACGATAGAAATCTTGAACACTGATGCTGAAGGCCGCTTAGTGCTCTGCGATGCTCTAACCTACGCTAAACGCTTCAAGCCTAAAACAGTTATTGATATCGCTACTCTAACAGGAGCAGCCGTTGCTACTTTTGGTGGAGTGGTTAGCGCCATGCTCAGTAATGATGATGAACTTGCTGACAAGCTCTATCAATGCGGCCTCGATTCTTTGGACCCAGTATGGCGTCTACCTCTATGGGATGAGTACCAAAAACTTTTGCACAGCAATTTTGCCGACATCGCTAATATTGGTGGCCCCAGAGCTGGTACCATCACAGCAGCCTGCTTCTTAGCTCGCTTCACTAAAGAATATCGTTGGGCACATCTGGACATAGCTGGTACTGCATGGGAACAAGGCGCTCGTAAAGGAGCCACAGGCAGATCCGTACCGCTATTAGTGGAATATCTACTTAGCGCCTGATCCTTCTAATGTCTAAAGTTAATTTTTACTTGTTAAAACAAGAGCAAACTGCTGATCAGTATCTTTTTGCCTGTCGCCTCTGTGAAAAAATTCTTTCACAAAAGCTTAAGATCTATTTCCACACAGATACTGAGGAGCAAGCTCAGTATCTTGATGATTTACTCTGGAGCTTTCGTCCTGACAGTTTCCTTCCACATTGTTTAATAGATACCGATATCGATGAAGAAGTCAGCGTTGTCATCGGCAGCGGTGAAAATTTTCTTGATAAATTCGATGTATTGATTAATTTAAGCGAGAATTTCCCTAGCTTCAGCAAGCAATATGACCGGGTTGTTGAAATCATCTGCTCCAATGAAAGCTCCAAGGCGCTTGGCCGGCAACGCTGGTTAGACTACAAAAATGCAGGTTTTGAACTCGAAAAACACGACCTTTAGTCTGAATTATATTTGACTAAATTATGCTCGGCTCATAAACTCCCGAACTTTTTGATTCAGAGTCTTCCTATGAAACGAACTGTCGCCTACTCGCTTGGTCTTTCTATACTAATTTCTGCTAGCCCCACGGCTTACGCCACTAACGGTTATTTTACCCACGGTTTAGGTGTTAAAAACAAAGGTATGGCAGGCGCAGGCACAGCATTGCCTACAGAAGCCATTTCAATGGCAATTAATCCAGCTGCAGCGAGTCTTTTGGCTGATCGCTTCGAGTTTGGAGTGGGCTTATTTTCTCCTCGTCGCTCCTATAACGCTTCACCCAGCCTAGCAAACGGCCAAGGCGGCGCTTTCACTATTAGCCCAGGAGAGGTGAGCAGTCAAAACGAGTATTTTGCCATTCCTTATATTGCCCGAACCTGGAGTTATAAAGAAAATGCTGCTTTTGGTGCCGCCTTCTATGGCCGCGGAGGTATGAGTACCGAGTACACCTCAGGCACAGCTATATTCGACCCTGATGGCGCAGGTCCTGCTGCAGTGTCTACTTTACCTGGTGCTTATGGTTCTGGAGACGCGGGAGTTGACCTTACTCAGGCATTCTTAGATCTAAGTTATGCTCAGACTAATGATAATCTGAGTTGGGGTGCTGCACTTGTCCTTAGCGGCCAAGCTTTTGAAGGCAAAGGTTTTGCTAGCTTTGCTCCTTACACACAGTCTTTTGCGGCTTCAGGCGGCACCGCCTTTCCTGCCAATCTGAGCAACAATGGCAAAGACTATTCATTCGGAGCCGGTTTAAAGTTTGGCATTATCTGGGAAGCCAATGATCTAGTGAATCTAGCATTAAGTTATCAAAGTAAAATCTTCATGTCTGAGTTTGATGACTACAGCGACCTGTTTGCAGAACAAGGTGATTTTGATATTCCAGCCAGTATTCGGGGTGGTATCAGCTTTAAACTTTCTCCTAGCAAGTCGCTTCATTATGATATCGAACATACCGCTTTCAACTCAGTAAACTCAGTGGGCAATTCTATCCAGCCAATTTTCAATTGCCCGACTATTGGTGGCACTTCTCTCGACTCTTGTCTAGGTGGGAATAATGGTGCTGGCTTTGGCTGGAATGACATGACGACTCATAAGCTTGGTTATCAATGGCAGATGGAAAATCTACCCAATTGGACTTTCCGAACTGGCATTAGCCATGGCAGTCAGCCCATTGATAATGACCAAGTATTATTTAACATGATGGCACCGGGCGTAATAGAAAATCATATCACTGCCGGTTTTACTCATCGTGTCGCTAGTGGTAGGGAGTACAGCCTCTCAGTTATGTACGCACCCGAAAATAGCGTACGAGGACTGAACAGTTTTGATCCAACTCAGAGCATTGAAATCAAAATGCATCAGTTTGAAATTGAGTTTGGTTACAGTTGGTAAGTACTAAAACTAATTCAGCTCTGCTAATGAAGCCATGTAAGGTTTAGCTCAACTTACTTGGCTTTCACTAATTATTGATCCTAATTGCTTATATTCACTTTGTCTGGAAGTTCTTTTTCTCCACATTAAGCCGATTGAGCGCTGCACTGTGGTTTTACTGAATTTGATTGCCTTAAGTCCTGAACCCTCCAGCATATTCGAGTCTACAGCCATTTTAGGAAGGACTGTCACACCAATATTATTAGCAACCATTTGAATAACAGTATTCAAACTTGTGGCCTGATAAGGGATGTTTATATCCGCTTGTTTTAAAGAGCAGGCATTCAAAATATGATCTCGCAAACAATGCCCGTCTTCGAGTAGAAGCAATTCTGTTTTCATTAAGTCTCTGGTTTGCAAAGTCGATTTTTTACACAAGGGATGCTCTTCCCTACAAGCAAGTAAAAACTCATCATAAAAAAGATGCTCAGTAATGACCCCTTCTGCAGGATAAGGCAAAGCCAATAGAAGCACATCTAAATCACCAGATTGCAGCTCCTCTAATAACTTGCCACTAAGATCTTCACGAATAAACAGTTTGAAGTTTGGGTATCGCTCTCTCACCAATTTTAATATTTTGGGCAACATGAAGGGTGCAATTGTTGGTATCACCCCCATCCTCATTTCGGTAGAGAAAGGCTCATGAGCCGCTTCTGCAGACGCCACCAAGTCATCAGTTTCCATCAAAATGGATTTAGCTCTTGCAGCGATATCTCTGCCGATAGCAGTCAAGCTGACATTTTTTCTACTGCGATCAATAAGGCTAACCCCCAGAGTCTGCTCCAGCTCAGTAATCCCTGCACTCAAAGTGGATTGAGAAACGAAACAGCTTTCTGCAGCCTTACTGAAATGCTGTTTATCGGCAACCGCACAGAGGTATTTTAGTTGTTTTAATGTAGGCGTATGACTCATCGTAAAAATCGATTATTAAAAGAAAATTTATCAATTAGACAGATCATAAACTTATCGATAATAATCATGCAAGTTTTTGGAAACTACCTTAAACTGGACATGGAGTACGAACTCCGTATTCATTAACCAAAAAATAAATCTAAGAATTAATTGAGAAATAATAGAGGGCAGAACTATGTC
>CBFIHS010000023.1:0-31255 GCA_965662565.1 Pseudohongiellaceae bacterium
CCTATTATGAAGTTGATGAGCAAAGCTTTACCTCCTATTGGTGAAACTGAAGACATCGCTTTAAAAGCTGGAACTGTCTGGTGGGAAAATGACCTTTTTTCTGGCTCACCAAACTGGAAGAAATTACTCGACTTCAAAGTGCCTGAGCTTTCGCCAGATGAACAAGCTTTTCTTGAAGGGCCAGTTGAAGAATTATGCGCCATGCTTAATGACAATGACATTGCACAGGCAAGAGATTTGCCTGAAGAAGTCTGGGCTTTTATCAAGCAACATAAATTCTTAGGCATGGTGATCACAAAAGAGCATGGTGGACTTGGCTTTGGAGCTTCAGCGCATGCCGCAGTGATTACCAAAATAGCCACTTGCAGCAGTTCAGCCGCTGTTAGTGTTATGGTTCCTAACTCGCTTGGCCCTGGCGAACTCCTTTATCATTATGGGACCGAAGAACAAAAGAAACATTATCTGCCCCGACTTGCAGAAGGTTTGGAGATTCCATGTTTTGCGCTTACTGAACCACACGCCGGCAGTGACGCCGCCAATGGGCGCAGTGTTGGAACGGTCTGTAAAGGCATGCATCAAGGCCAAGAAGTGCTGGGCATTAAACTCGATTTCAACAAACGCTATATCACCCTGGCTCCTATTGCCACAGTAATAGGTTTGGCTTTCCGTCTTTATGACCCGGATAAACTCTTAGGAGATACTGAAGACATCGGCATCACCTGCGCCCTTCTGCCTCGTGATACTCAAGGCATGGAAATAGGAGAACGTCATGACCCAATGGGTGTACCTTTCAATAACGGGCCGATAAGAGGTAAGGACGTATTCATTCCAATGGATTACGTTATTGGTGGTCAAGCTTGCGTGGGAACTGGATGGCGCATGTTAATGGAGTGCTTAGCTATTGGTCGCAGTGTTTCACTGCCATCTCTTAGCGTGGGTGGTTCTCAATTTGCCACACTTAGCATGAGTGCATACAGCTCTATAAGAGAACAGTTCGGATTGCCTATTGGTAAGTTTGAAGGTGTGAGAGAGCCTTTGGCTCGTATCTTTGGCAGCAGCTATTGGATGACTGCAGCCCGAAACATTACTTGTGGAGCAATTGATAGCGGAGAGAAACCTGCAGTCGCTTCGGCCATCGTGAAAGCGTATTTAACTGAAGGTATGCGTGAGACTATAAATGATGCTATGGATGTTCAGGCAGGCGCTGCGATATGTCGTGGCCCTCGAAATATTTTTTCTCGCCTATACTCATCTATCCCCATCGGCATTACTGTAGAAGGAGCCAATATCCTAACTCGCTCTTTAATCGTATTTGGACAAGGTTCAATGCGCTGCCATCCCTTCTTATTAACTGAAGTGAATGCGATTGGAGAAAATGATTTAAAAACTTTTGATAAGGCTTTTTTTGCACATATAAACCATGTCGTTAAAAATGCTGTGCGCGCACTTGTACATGCTCTTTCTCTCTCTTGTTTTGCTGCTGTCCCCAACAAGGGTAAGGAAAGCAAACATTATCGTCGTATTAGCCGTTTAAGTTCCGCTTTTGCTTTCGCTGCAGACATGGCTCTGCTTAGTTTAGGTGGAGAATTAAAACGTAAGGAATATTTAAGTGGCCGCTTCGCAGATGCTTTGGCATGGCTTTATATAGCTTCGATGACCCTAAAGCGATCGCACGATGAAGGTTTTAAACAAGATTGGCCTTTAGTCGATTATTCTTTAAGCAAAGCCGAATATGAAATTGAAAAAGCTTTGTTCGGAATCATGGCGAACTTACCTAACAGGCTAGCGGCTTGGACCATTCGCATTATAACTTTCCCTCTAGGTCGTAGTTATAGTCAAGCTACTGACAGACAACTCGACAGCGTTGTGAACTCAGTAATGGATGGTTCTAGTGATTTACGCGACCGACTCACTACCGATGTGTTTGTTCCAAACGCGGAAGCACCAGGGCTTGGTGCTTTAAACCATACTTACAAGGAATTTATCAAAACTTCCGATCTGCGCCAGAAGCTCAACGCTGCTGTTCGAGCTGGCAAGATCGAAAAAGATATTACCCTTAATATGGCAAAGCAAGCACAACAAACCGGTTTAATTAACGATGAGGAATATTCAGCACTAGCTGCAATAGAGCATGCTAAAGATGACATTATTCAAGTTGATTATTACGACCCGGAAGAATACAAACACTTGAGATAAGAATTGGCTTGAATTAGCAATAAACTCAAATTCTTATATTTATTTAACTAATTCTATCCCTCTATCCGAAATTTTTATTTTTCCTTGTTTGTATAGTCTGCCGATTGCTCGCTTAAAAACTTTTTTACTTACTTGAAACGCATTTTCAATATCTTCTGGTGAGCTCTTGTCGTTAAAACCAGATTTCCCTCCAGCAATTTCTAGATACTCTAGAATTTTTCCCGTAGTGGAAGAAACATGTTTGTACTGCCTAGGCTGCAAGGAAACATCTATCTTCCCATCTTCTCTAATAAGTTTTATATAGGCTTTTAGTTCTTGACCTATTTCGTAATCTTCAAACACCTGATCGCCATAGACTAAGCCTATGTACTCATCATTTATCACTACTTTTATTCCCAAATCGGTAAAAGCATATATCTCAACATCTATTTCCTGCCATTGTCTAAAAACGCCAGGCTCAGCAGTGTCCTTCATTCAGTATTGCCTCCGACAAAATTTAGTATATGGAAATGACGGCTTAAGATCGTAAGCAGAGCTCTGCTTAGTGTAAAAAAGAAAATTTAGACGCTTGAATAGTTTGTTCTTATATTTACTTATTCTTAAATCTAAATTTACAAGTTTATAAACTCTAAAGAGCTAGCGCTAAACGGGTACCTTGATCAATTGCTCGCTTGGCGTCTAATTCTGTGGCGACATCTGCACCGCCAATACAGTGGACATTCTCATGAGAGTAAGTGCTTGAAGAATTAGCTGAACCTGATTCTATTAAGGCTTCAGCCAGTTCACGCCGAGGATCTTGACCTGCGCAGATAATAATCGTGTCAACATCGAGGACTTTTTGCTCATCCTTAATCAATAAATGTAAGCCGCTTTCATCAATTTTTTCATAGTGACAAGATGACAGCATGTTAATCCCCTTGTATTTGAGACCCGTTCGGTGAATCCAGCCGGTCGTTTTACCCAAGCCTGCACCAACTTTTGATGTTTTCCTTTGTAGTAACCATATCTCTTTAGGACTCGCGCTATGTTTTGCTTTAATTCCTTCAATACCACCACGAGATCGCATCGACATATCCACGCCCCACTCTTCCATAAATGCTGGAATATCAAGACTGCTTGAAGGCCCTTCTTGCGAAATAAATTCTGCCACATCAAAACCAATGCCGCCGGCGCCAATGATCGCGACTTTTTGCCCCAGCTCTGCTCCATTAAAAACATCGAGATAGCTCAATACTTTTGGATTATTAATGCCTTCAATATTGGGTAATCGCGGAATAATACCTGCAGCTACAACAACCTCATCAAAACCCTCATTTTGCAGTAGCTCGGCATCAACAAGGGTATTAAGCTGTAAATCAACTCCACTTATTTCAATTTGTCGAGAAAAATAACGCAGCGTTTCGTAAAATTCTTCTTTTCCTGGCACTCGCTTTGCGATGTTAAATTGCCCACCTATTTCCTTGGCTGAATCAAACAAAGAAACTTTATGGCCACGTTTTGCCGCGGTAGTAGAGAATGCCAAACCGGCTGGGCCAGCACCAATTACAGCAATACGCTTAGCTTTATCCGTAATCTTTAAAACCAATTCGGTTTCATGACAAGCATAAGGATTTACCAGACAGCTTGAAATCTTGCCATCAAATATATGATCAAGACAGGCTTGATTACAGGCTATACAGGTATTGATCTCATCACTGCGACCTTCTGATGCCTTCACAATAAAATCGGGATCAGCAAGAAATGGACGAGCCATCGAAACCATGTCAGCATCGCCTCTAGCTAAAACATTTTCTGCAACTTCGGGTGTATTAATACGATTTGAAGTCACAACAGGTATGCTTAAAGATTCTCGCACTTTTGCTGTCACCCAAGTAAATGCTGCACGCGGCACCTTTGTAGCAATAGTTGGGATACGCGCTTCATGCCAACCAATCCCAGTGTTAATTATAGTGGCTCCTGCCTTTTCAATTGCTTTACCTAGTTGAACAATTTCTTCATAGCTTGAACCCTGTTCAACTAAATCAAGCATTGATAAGCGATATATGATGATGAAATTTTCACCAACTTCTTCTCGAACTCGTTTAACAATACTTATCGCCAAACGAATTCGATTGTCGTATTCACCACCCCAGCTATCAGCACGATGATTAGTTTGCTTGACGATAAATTGATTAATAAAATACCCTTCCGAGCCCATGATCTCGACACCATCATAACCAGCCTCTTTTGCTAGCGCGGCGCAATGCACGAAGTCCTGTATTTGTTTCTCGATTTCTTCTTGGCTTAATTCTCGAGGAAGGTATTGATTGATTGGTGCACGAATTGCTGAAGGGGCAACTAGTTCAGGATGATAACCATAACGACCCGTGTGCAAAATTTGCATGCAAATCTTACCGCCAGCTTTATGGACAGCTTGAGTCACTATTTTATGGTTGCTCACATCTGCTTGGGTTTCCATACCACCAGCATGACCGTCTATGGCGCCTTCTCGATTTGGCGTAATACCGCCAGTAACAATAAGCCCTACCCCACCTCTTGCTCGTGTTGCAAAATACTCTGCCATTCGCTCAAAACCATTTTCCGTTTCTTCGAGACCAGTGTGCATGGATCCCATCAATACCCGGTTTTTAAGTTGCGTGTGTCCTAAGTCCAGGGGTTCCAATAAATTGGGATAGAGTGTATGTGTCATAAATACCTTGATAACTTCATTTGCATGAATGAATTAATATTAACTCACTGATCTCGTAATTCTCTTCGCAAGATTTTCCCTATAGTGGACTTAGGTAAGGCGTCTAAAAATTCAACAATCTTTGGCACCTTGTAAGCCGTCAATGCTTCTTTGCAATAGTCTATGATTTGCTCTTCACTTAAATCAGCTTCAGGTCTAGCCACTACAAAAACCTTAACCGCTTCTCCAGTTTTCTCATTTGGAACTCCAATGCAAGCGCATTCCAATACACCTTCACAAGAAGCGATGACTTCTTCAATTTCATTAGGGTACACATTAAATCCAGAGACAAGAATCATGTCTTTCTTGCGATCAACAATTCGGAAATAGCCTGCTTCATCGACTGTAGCCATGTCGCCAGTACGAAAAAATCCATCCTCTGTAAAAAACTCATTATTCGAATCTTCACGGTTCCAATATGCAGACATCACTTGCGGCCCTTTCGCACAAAGTTCACCAGGCTCATTAAAGCCTACTTCATTGCCCTCTTCGTCACGCAGAGATATATCAGTTGAGGACAAGGGTAAACCTATTGAGCCCGTGTATTGCTCCGCTCCTGCTATATTCAGAGTCAAAATTGGTGATGTTTCCGATAAACCATAACCTTCTGCTATAGGTGCTCCCGTCGCTTTGAGCCACCTTTCTGCTACCGGCCTCTGGACAGCGGCACCACCACCAATGCAATGCTTAAGTTCAAAAGGCAAATCAGAAAAGCCTTCAATTTGCGCCCAAGCATTAAAGAGTGTGTTTACCCCAGGCATGAAACTTATCGGCCAATTTGTAAAAGCATTAAATATGGCTTCACGATCAGTGGGATTAGTCAGGAGAACACTGTGCGCGCCCTTTATAACGCTACTGAATAAATTAACCATCAATCCAAAAATATGATACAGAGGAAGTGGTGCTAAAAAGACGGCTTCTCCATCCACCACCGAGTCCCCATACCAGCTCAGAAATTGAACGGAATTCGCCACCAAATTGCCATGACTTAGGACAGCGCCTTTTGAAAGACCACTTGTGCCGCCAGTGTACTGTAAAAAAAGTTTATCATTTCTGTTAAGCGATACAGGGCTATAGCTAAGCTTGCTACCTTCTTCCAGTGCTTGCAGAAAACTGGAATACTTTTCACTTGGGGTCGCTGCGTTTGAAGGCTCAAGCATATCAGCAATTCGCGTAACGATGACTTTTTCAATCGCAGTATTTTCGATAATTTTTTCTAAAGTGCTTAAGGCTTGTTCCTCGATGACAATCATCTTGGCACCAGAATCAGTTAGTTGATGCTCAAGCTCACGAGGAGTGTACTTAGGATTAACATTAACTACTGCCGCTCCGGTACGGATGATGCCAAACAAAGCGACTGGATATTGCAGTATGTTAGGCATCATGATCGCCACACGATCACCCTTATTGATGCCTTCTGAACTTTGCAAAAATGCAGCAAAATCTTTGGTTAGCGAATCCAGCTCGGAGTAAGTGATAACACGATCGTGATTAGAATAAGCTGGGCGATCTCCGTACTTCTCAACACTTTTGTCCAGTAAAGCAACACAGGAAGAAAACAACTCTGGATTAATAGTTTTTGGAACATTAGGAGAATAGGTTTGATACCAAACTGGATCCATAGAATTTTCCTTTATTAGGTTTTATTGTTTTTACTCTATTTTTTCTATTCTTAAGATTTTTCTTTATTAGTCAACCCTAGCGGTTGGCTTGGCTAGTCATCATAAAATTGACTTCTTATTTGCTTCTTATTTGCTTCTTATTTGCTTCGTTACTGTGCTGTCCATGCTCCATCCATAGGTAAGCTTACTCCCGTCATTGTCTTTGCTGCATCACTGCATAAGAATAATGCTAACTCAGCTAGGCTTTCTGGTGCAGTCATTTCTGGCATAGCTTGTTTCTGTGTCACAAATTTGCGTTTGGCTGTTTCTATATCAATATCTTCAAGCTGAGCGTATTGCTCAATCTGATGCGCAATCAAATCAGTGTCTACCCATCCTGGACAAATAGCATTACAGGTAATTCCACATTCTGCGCTTTCTAGAGCTACTGCTTTAGTGAATCCAATAAGACCATGCTTAGCAGTGACATAAGCCGCTTTGTTTATGGAGGCCACCAAACCATGAACAGAAGCAATATTGATTATTCTTCCCCACTTATTAGCTTTCATTAGTGGTAAAACATGATGAACAGTATGGAACGCAGCACTCAAATTAACCGCTATAATGTCATCCCATTTTTCCCGCGGAAATTCATCTATAGGGCTGATATATTGAATGCCGGCATTATTAATTAATACATCAATACTGCCGAAGAATTCATTTACTTCTTTAACCAGCTCTTCAATCGCAATTGGATCGCGTAAATCTGCGTCACTAAAGAAAGTCTTAACTTGATAACGCTGCTCAAACTCTTGAGCTAAAGCCTGCCCTTCTGTTTGAGACAAAATGCCATGCAGCGCGATATCCATGCCACTTTTGGCAAAACTATGCGCCAAAGATAAACCAATGCCACTGCTTGATCCGGTAATTAATGCCGTTTTATTCTTCACAATTTCACTCTGTCTAATTTCAATTTTTTACTCAAGCTAATCCAAGTTTTGACGGATATTGAGCATTTGCTTAAGTATTCATTTTTTACTATCTTGAGCAACACTTAGATTATAAGTAATTTAACTCAAGAATGTGGAGTTAAGTATAATGCGCTAATTTGAAAATAAGCAGTAAAGTCAACTAATAAAAATAACCTTGATCAAAAATTAACCTTACTAGCAGAGCTGTATTCATGACTTCTTCAGAACCCTATATAAAAAAAGTGTCTGTCATAGGCTGCGGTTTAATCGGCTTAAGTTGGGCTGAGACCTTTTTGGCTTCAGGCTACAGTGTCGATTGTTGGGATCCTAATGCAGCTGTGGCTAATGCGATTGATAAGTTAAAAGAGAAATACTCAAGCTCTTCTATAACTTTTCATACAAATATTGAAGAAGCCGTAGTAGCTGCAGATTTCATTCAGGAAAGTGGCCCGGAATCGTTAGCACTAAAAAAAAGTTTGTATCAGCGCATTGCTCAAGCCTGCCCAGCCCACACTATTGTGGCGTCTTCCACTTCTACCTTAAAGGCATCCGAGCTACAGCAAGAAAGCTCTCTTGCAGAGCGGATAGTTATCGGGCATCCCTTTAACCCTCCGCATATCTTGTCTTTGGTTGAAGTCGTCGGCGGTAGCAAAACATCTGAAGCAACGATACAAAAGGCCATGTCTTTTTATAAGCAACTTGGCAAGCAAGCTATTCGTTTACACACAGAACGACCTGGGCACTTAGCCAATCGACTTCAAGCGGCCGTTTGGCGAGAAGCAGTAGATGCAGTAGCCACGGGTCAGGCTAGTGTTGAAGATGTTGATATTGCTATGACTTCCGCATTAGGACCTCGATGGGCCGTAATGGGTCCTTTTAAAACTTTTGAACTAGGCGGAGGCGATGGTGGTTTAGAGCACTTTATTGAACATTTAGGTGAGGCCTTCGAAGAACTCTGGGATGATGCCCAAAGACCTCAAATGACAGACGATTTAAAACAACAGCTAATTACAGAAACTTCAGCTCTTACTGAAGGTAAGACTCCAAAGATACTCGCCAGTGAACGCGATCAGAAACTCCACGCAGTATTAAATTCAAGGGATACAAAATAATGAGTTTACTCGGTTTAATAGGCGGTCTAGTGCTACTTATTGTATTGGTTTTGCGTGGTGCTCATTTATTGATCGCTGCCCCCATCTCAGCATTACTTATTTCTTTAAGCTCAGGAATGACGATATTCCCACAAGAAGAAACAGTTGGAGCCATAAATTTTATAGACTCTTATATGAATGGTTTTACTGGCTTTTTTAAGAGCTGGTTTTTTATGTTTTTACTTGGAGCCATTTTCGGCAAAGTGATGGAACACAGTGGTACTGCTGATAGTGTAGCAAACTGGATCGTGGTCAATATAGGTTTAAAGCACGCTAGTTTAGCAGTAGTAATTGCCTGTGCTGTCTTAACCTACGGTGGAGTAAGCCTTTTCATTGTAGCGTTTTCTGTCTACTCATTGGCCTTGAGTTTGTTTAAAAAAGCGAATTTACCTCGCCGTTTTTTGCCAGCAGTCATCGCTTTTGGCTCTGCAACTTTTACCATGACTTCTGCTGGGTCGCCTGAAATTCAAAATTGGATCCCTATGCAATTCCTAGGAACGACTCCTTATGCTGGGTGGCAGGTCAGTATAGCCATCAGTATTTTTATAGCACTAACAGGTTATTTCTGGCTACAGAAGCTAATAAAAAAAGCGATCACCCAAGGTGAGTGTTTTCAGGGTAGGCAGGATGATCCAAACCCAATGGATACTCATAGTTTACCAAATCCAAAACTAGGGCTACTGCCTTTATTCTGCGTCTTATTTATCACTTTTATTGGTCATGAGAAATTTGGAACCTCTGCCCTTATTCTTGCTTTGAGTGGTGGCATTGCTTTGACTTACCTAATTAACTATAGCCACTTTAAAAACCCCTTCCAAGCAATGACAGATGGCGCAACTGGCTCTCTTATTGCTATTGCCAATACATGTGCCGTTGTTGGGTTTGGAGCCGTGGCCAAAGAAACCCCGGCCTTTAGCAACATCGTCGAACTTCTAGGCACAATGCCGGGAGGAGGGCTCTTCAGTGCTGCTATAGCTGTTAGTGTGATTTGTGCGCTTACTGGTTCAGCATCAGGAGGACAAACAATCGCTTTGCCATTGCTTACCCCTCTTTATATTGGAGCTGATGTTGACGCCTCTCAACGCGTTGATCCTGAAGAGCTGCATCGTGTGGTCACCATTGCCTCTGGAGGCTTAGATGCCATGCCTCATAATGGTTATGTCGTCACTCTGATTCGCTCAATTTGTGGTGAAAGTCATAAAGAGGCTTATATCCCACTAGCTAAACTAACCGTTGTTATTCCGCTCATTGGGGCGGTCTTGGCAATTATTCTATTCAATATTTTTTGATTTTTTCTTAGCTTTACAGAACATAATTAAGTCACAAAAGTCAGCTCTAAAGAAAAGCCTTAGCTTCAAAAAAGCTTAACAAAAGCCAGCTCTAAGTCCATATTTGAAACCTATAGGTTAATATAAAAACAATCAATTGGATTTATATTAAAGAGAATGATCTTATTACAGCCAGAATATTATTTTTTGTGGCAAGCTATAAACTAGCAATCATTAGCATAAGAAATAACCGGAAGAAAAATATCTCAAAATGCCGACTTTAGATCGTCAAACAAACCAAGGGGAACGAGTATGAGTAAATTTATAGTAAGCCTATTAGTTTTACTTATCACACTACCAGCAATAGCTGCTGAAGAAATGGTCTCAGAAATGAATGACCAATTTATTACTTTAGGCACAGCCGCTGGCCCCATTAACGAAGTAGCAAGATCACAGCCAGCCAATGCTTTGGTCATTGGGGAAGATGTGTACCTCGTTGATGCTGGCGATGGTGCCACCGGACAATTAGCTAAAGCAGGTTACACTCTAGATCAGGTAAAAGGACTGTTTATTAGCCACCTACATTTTGATCATACTGGTGGGGTCTTGGCAGTTCTAGGCTTACGATTACAAACAAATGCCTCACATACTCTTGAAATTTATGGCCCGCCCGGAACCAAAAAATTTATTGACGGTTTACTTGTAGGCATGGGTCCAGCTATGGACGCTGCATATGGTCTGCCCGGACAAAGCTGGGCAGCCAAGCTTAAGGTAACAGAGCTGCTGGATGGAGGAGTAGTTGAGCTTTCTGGTGTCACTGTCACAACTGCAGAAAACTCTCATTACATTTCTGGACCTGAAATGCCTCAAGGTGATGGTTATGTTTCACTTTCTTATCGTTTTGATCTAGCTGATCGATCTATCGTTTTTACAGGCGATACTGGGCCAAGTAAAGCTGTTGAGATGCTCGCAGCTGATGCTGATATTTTGGTCAGTGAAATGATGGACACGCCACTGGTATTAGGCAACATCAAACGAAGCCGCCCAAACCTGCCACCACAAATGCTTGCAGGAATAGAAGCTCACTTGGTGCCTCATCACTTAACACCACAACAGGTTGGTGAATTAGCTGCTGTCGCTGGGGTTAAAGAGTTGGTTATCACACACTTTTCACCTAGCGTTAACTCCCAGGATGATGAGCGTAAATATCGCAGCATGATTAGGGAATCTTTCAATGGCGAAATTATTTTTGCCAGTGATCTAGATGCTTTTTAATTTAAGCCAAATCTAAGTACTGCGAATCAAACAATCGCTTTATTGGACTGCTTACTCTTTAAAAATTGCCTGCCCCTAGTCAATCTCATGTAAAGAGTTATAAATAATCTCGATCACTTCTTCGCGAATATAGTGTTTGTTCACTTCATAACTAGCAGCGGGCAGTTCATAAAGCTCTTTAAGCTTCGCTATTGCTCGCTCCATGACCTGATCAGGCTCACAGACTTCATCTACAATACCAATCTTTGCAGCTTCTTCAGGCTTATACACTTCCGACTGGATAATGGCTCTTGAATGATGCAAGGGATCTATGTGAGTCTTCGCTAGTATTCTTAATGCAGGGTTGAAAGGAATATCTATAGCTGTTTCTGGCAGTCTGAAAGAAAATGCACCGCTGGCACCTATACGGTAATCCGCAGCTAGCAATAAAAAAATACCCATGCCAATAGCTGTCCCTCGCAGGCCACAACGATAGGCTGAGGATGCGAATACATCTTCTCAAGTAAAAGCGTACCTTGGTTAATCATGGCAGCAGCAGAATCTAAGCCAGCTGTCATTACTTTGAGGTCAAACCCAGCTGAAAACATCCCTGCGTGTCCGCACAATAAAATCCCTTTACTTTCAGTCTTAGCACGCTCAAGAAAATCCATAAACTGTTGGGCGATCTCCATCGTAATAGCATTCGCTTTGCCGTTTTCAAGCGTCAATTTGGCGATATCGCCTTCGATGATTTCGTATTTCATGTAAGTTTCCTTTATTTTAAATTGGCTTCAAGTTGAATAAGCGTTTACCTGAGAATATCTGTAATGGTAAAAATACCAAGCCACCAAAGTAGCTACTCAATTATACTTTTCCCTCGGCCCATACTGCGGGATATCTTGATCGCCTTCATAGGCTCCGAGATCTGGACCGACTCCGTCAAAATTATTGTTCACATTTGGTAGAACCATACCCGCGTCTATGGCTGATGAATCTGGTCGCAAGCGCAAATCAAAATCTTCCGGATTGTAAAGAGCTTGCATGTCGTTCATGTCTGGTAATGTAAGGTCACGAAAATCATTAACACTGATGATAATGCTGTTTTGATCTTGCCCAGTAGCACTCCGGTATTGTTCCAGAGTTGCATACCCCTCCCCAGCTGTCGGTGTGCCTACTGTAGGACTTGCTGAATGTAAGGTTCGTCGGAAATTTATCTCAGTGGATGCCATTGGCGCAAAGCCATTATAGTTAGATGAACTGTATGGCGTAAAAGTAGAGATTTCAAAAACGCCTGGTGAGTCGGGTCCCCAACCACTGGCTCCTTGTGCCACAAACAAATTATTCAGGAAGTGTGAATTTCCAAAAGTTCCCCAGTCACGCCCTGCCTCACTAATAAAGGTGTTATGTGCTAGAAAAGCACCCGATCCAGCGCCTGTGAATTTAAGTGCGCCGGCTAACTGATTATAAAAAACATTACGAATAAAATAGGCTGGACCACCATACATCGGCTGCATGCTCAATCCTGGTTGACCACTGTTAAAGCATCGATTGCGCAACACTCTAATATTCCGTACAGCACCGTCAGCTTCTATGCAATTATCATCAATGTTGTGTAGATCATTATTATAAATATCTACCGATTGCGGCCAGTTTTCTGGATTCGAATCTGGCAGACCATAAGTTGCATGATCAATCCCATCATGGAAATTAGCGACATAGTTATAAGCCATCACATGCCCTTGCCCATAAACCTTGACCGCCACTTCCGACCCATCAGGTCCGCTGACACGATTTGGAAAACCTTCAAACTGCTGCCATGGTGGTAACCAACCAAGCATTTTATTTGGCTCGTGCCGGCCTACAAACACGTTGTCCATAATAGTGACATTTTTAGATTCACCCCAATCCCCATGAACTCCTCGCACGACATTTTCGACGCGAGAATTCATTAAAGTAAAACCGCTAGACCCAGCGATATTTTTTCGACCAGTTAAAAAAGCAAGCTCAGTATTACGAACAGTAATTCCTTCAAAATAGTTATAATCTGCACCCATTAAATTAAACAAAACGGCATTGTTATCGCCGTCAAAAACAACCTCACCATCGCCCGCTGCACGGATAACTATCGGTCTTTCTTCGGTTCCATCAGCCGTCAGATAATAAGTGCCATCAACAACGGTTCCATAACCAGCGGCATCAACGCCAGTTACTGATATGCCATAAATATCCCGGTTATCTTTATATAGGCCAGCATGAAGCAGAATAGTGTCACCAGGACGCACCCTCGCCTCGTTTGTGTTCGTGTGATCGGAGTGTGAAGCGCCTTCATAATATGCTTCCAGTAAGCCCGTAAATGAAGGCTCCTGTTTCTCACCTTCATGAGCATAAGGGTAAACATGAAATACTCTTCCGTCCGCAGATGGTTTTGAGATTGCACGAGTACGCATACTTAAAGTTTGTTGAACTTGGCCACTCACCCCATCCGGATCATCAATCGTCACTCTAACTTCGTAAGAGGTGTTCGGCTTAAGATCAAATATCGAACCAGAAAAACCATTTTCTCTTTGGAAGCTATATGAGCTAAACAGAACTGTTTCAGCTTGCAAACGAAACATCGGTAAACCTTCCTGCCAGCCTGTATCGCCTTGTTGTCGATACTCAACTAGAGCAACTGCATTTCGATTACTATCGCCTTCAATAGGAAGATCAAAACCAAGCGCTATTAAGGTTGAAGGTTCGGCAGTTAGCATCCCCACTCCAGTAGAATTGAATTGCTCTTGGGCTATGGCGATTTTTTGGCTATGACAAGAACTGATGATCAGAGCAAAAGTAAAACAGATACTCACTTTGCCAATGATGGTGCTCACGCTTGCAATCATTCACTCTCCCCTTCCGATACTGCCGTTTCTCTATTCTTTTAACTATTCTATAAGCCATACAATTAGCTCTTATAAGCGTTTTTATGTGGCAGAATTCTAAGTTATCACCCAGCTAAAGACACTGTCCATACACTTTAACGACTTTACAAAGGTATCTGTTGGCTTTCTATGCTCCTACCAAAAATTTGCGGCCTAATAAGGCTCGCTATAACTTGGCAATTAAAGCCTTAAAGAGTATGGTTTCTGCAAAGCCTTAGCCAAATACTTAGAAACTTTATCCAAGGTAGCAACAATAATATCCAGACTGACTAAGCCTAATGGAAAACTCTAGGAACGTTATATGAAAGAATTTATGAAAAAGTCACTCAGCAAATTAAAATTACTCGCTACTTCAACTGCCCTTATTTTATTAGTGGGCTGTCAGGGCATTACTTCCCCGATAGCAATTCTCCCAATTCACCACCCATTAGACCCACTAAGCGTTGAAGAATATTCTAATGCAAGTTCTATACTCAGAACTGCAGGTTACACTGATGATGACTCTAGATTTGTTGAGCTGGAAATTTACGATCCATCCAAACAAAATGTTAAGCAATGGCAAGAGGGTGAAACCTTTAATCGTTCGGCCTTCGCTATTGTGAAGCAAGGATTTCAAACTTTTGAAGCCGTAATCGATCTTTCAAATTCTTTAGTAAAGTCTTGGCAAGAAATTGAGAATGTTCAACCGAGCATGATAATTGAAGACTATCTCACTTTATTTGCAACAGTCGCTGAAGATGAAATGGTCATAGCTGCACTAGCAGCACGAGACTTAACACCCGATGAAGTTTTTTGTTCTCCGATGTCTATTGGCAACTACAGCAATCCTTTACATGAAGGCCGCCGCCTTCTTAAAGCACCTTGCTATGTAGTCGCAGGCGAAGGCAGCTTATTCACAAGGCCGATTGAAGGAATCTCAGCTATTGTGGATTTAAACACGAAGGAAGTTATCGAACTGATTGACACTGGGATTATCCCAATACCTAACAACCCTGCAGCAACAACAATTACGACAAACAGGAAGGCTCTTAATAAAACCGTAATTCATCAACCAGAGGGTGCAAACTTTAGCGTTAATGGGCATGTTGTTAAATGGGATAACTGGACACTACACTATAGAATGGAAAAAAGATCAGGTCTTGTAATTTCAGATGTCACTTACCTAGATGGCGATCGCGAAAGATCTATTCTTTATCAAGGAGCTGTTTCCGAACTGTTCGTTCCCTATATGGACCCTGATCTGAATTGGTACAGCCGAACTTTTCTTGACGCAGGTGAGTATGGTTTCGGAGCCAGCGCAACGCCTTTAATGCCAGGCGCTGATTGTCCAGATACAGCTTTGTTTTTAGATGCAAATATTCCTGATGATTTTGGTGCTGCCTCAGCAATGCCAAATGTTATCTGCATTTTCGAAAGAAATCTCGGTGATGCTGCCTGGAGACATTTCGATTTAGATACAGGTTATGAAGGGCGACCCTCCTTGGAACTAGTCTTGCGAATGGGAGCCGCTATTGGTAACTACGATTATTTCATCGACTGGGTGTTTACTCAGGATGGTCGTATCAGGCCAAGAATCGGCGCATCAGGCTATGACGGCTATAAAGGTGTTATCAGTCAATCTATGAATGATCCAAGTGCGGCGGCAGATACTGCTTTTGGAACCTTAGTAACACCAGGGCTTGTTGGAACTAATCACGATCATTTTTTCAGCATTCGCCTTGATGTGGATATAGATGGAGCTGACAATTCTTTAACACTTGATCGTTTAGTACCAAAAGATATTGCTGGGTCTCGAACCGCATGGGTAGTGCAATCCGAAGTGCCTACTACTGAACAAGAGGCCATGCTGAATTATAACCCTGCACGCCCCACTAATTGGAAAGTAGTAAACCCTAATATCGAAGGCCCTGTAGGACATTCACCAGGCTATGTTCTTAAACCCATGAACAGTATTGCTTATACTCTTTTGGACGCCAGTGATCCGGCCCATCAGCGAGCCGCCTTCACCGAACATCAACTTTGGACTACACCTTATAAGGCTCATGAGCATTATGCCGCCGGTAATTATGTCAATCAAGGCAACTTTAGGATGGGACTCCCCGCCTGGACAGCCGAAGATAGGCCAATTGAGAATACCGATATAGTGCTTTGGTATACCGCTGGTTTCCATCATGTACCAAGAGCAGAAGACTTTCCAATTATGCCAAGCGCATGGCATGAATTTGAGCTAATGCCATTTAACTTTTTTGATCGGAATCCTGCACTGGATATTCCACCAGAGACGAATGATCAATAGGCAAGAAACCAAGGATTCATTAGAGCGTTAACAAGCAAAGAGACAAATCAATATGCAGAGACGGTTATTTCTAAAAAATTCATTAGCTTTAGGTATCACTTCCTCTTTAACGGGTCTGGCCGCTTGCAGTCAGTTTCAATCCGGCTTATCAGCAGACCTAACGGACTTCAGCGCCACAGATTTGTCTCTTGCTATCAGGAACAAACACGTAAGTTGTGTCGAAGTCATGCAAGCTTACCTCACTCAAATTCATACTTATAATCCCACCTACAACGCCATGTAAACTTAGTGGATGATGATCAACTACTTACTCAAGCCTTGAAAGCAGACCAAGCCCTTGCTCGAGGCGAATATTATGGCTGGATGCATGGTATGCCTCATGCGGCAAAAGATTTAACAGCGGTAGCAGGTATAGCTCTTACAAGTGGCTCACCAATATTTGCTGATAGAATTCCCGAAAACGATAGTGAAATCGTTGCACGTATACGTGGATCAGGCGCTATTTTCATCGGCAAAACAAATGTTCCCGAGTTTGGATTTGGTTCGCAAACTAATAACACTTTATTCGGACCAACTGCGAGCGCGTATAACCCTGATCTTACCGCTGGTGGCAGCAGTGGTGGAACGGCTAGCGGTATTGCTACCCACATGCTACCAGTTGCAGATGGTAGTGACATGATGGGTTCCTTACGTAACCCTGGTGCCTTTAACAATATTATTGGATTCAGACCAAGCGCAAACCTCATGAGTGGTAGCAATGCTACTACTCGCGCCCTTTCTACCTCAGGCCCTATGGGGCGAAACACTCAAGACACCATAAAACTTTTACAGACTATTTCTGTTGGATCAGTTGCTGAAGAGTTCAAGGCAATGAACCTTGGCAATGTTAAGTTAGCCTGGATGGGTAACCTTGATAACTATTTGCCTATGGAAGCTGGTGTACTGGATTTATGTGAAGCGAATCTGGCAACAATTACTGAAGCTGGCGCCAAAGTTGAAAACGCCTTGCCAAGAACAGACTTATCAGACCTTTGGTTTGCTTGGACCACTTTACGACACTCTTCACGCAGCTCATTTTTAGAATTATATAATGACCCCTCTACGCGTGTGCAGCTCAAACCGGAGGTGATTTGGGAAATTGAGCAATCTCTCACACTTAGCGAAAGCCATGTCATCAGAGCCAACAGGATTCGAGAAAATTGGTATAAAGAATTGGACCGCCTCTTTGAAACTTATGACTTCCTAGTGCTCCCTAGCTCTCAGGTTTTCCCTTATGCAAAAGAAACCCATTGGCCTAAACAAATTAATAACCAAGTCATGGACAGCTATCACCGATGGATGGAAGTTACTTTGTATGCCAGTCTAGGAGGATTACCAACTATCAATGTACCTGTCGGCTTTGACGACCAAGACCGTCCAATAGGAATGCAAATTATTGCAAATTACGGCGAGGATCAAAAAGTACTAGAGTTTGATTTGGCCTATGAACAAATCACAGACCATTTAGCTCAAAGGCCCAAATTAATTGCTGCAAATTAGTAGCGGAAGGTATAGGTAAACCTTAAAGACAGATCAGAGTTTGTTGAGGTGAAGTCATTGTCTTTATCAGTATCTTGGGCACCATAGTTAAATACCAAGAATGCTTCCTGACCATTTTCAGGTATCCAGTTCAACCGACTGTTTAAACCCATCGACTCGGAAACATTGTCATATTGTAAAAGGTTCGACCAAGACCATTTTGAATTAAAAGCAACATTAGCGTTTACACTAATTAATCGAACCTTAAAATCTCCAGCTGGCAACTCTATTGAATTTTCACTGTAGTTTAAGCTGAATTCCAATTGCCGGTTAGGTCTCCAAGTAGTATTAGCACCTATTTGGACACGATCACCATTATAGAACTCACCAATTTGAAAATTCATACCGCTTGATAGTTTGCGTTGCCCTGCTGTGAACAGGAAGGTCTGAGATTGATAAAACTCATAATCACCTGCTGGTATTACAATTGTTTGACCACCGTCAGATGCTGTAAAGATAGTGAAATCGTTTAATAAAACCTCACGCATTTTTACAACTTTCGTAAACAACCTATCATTTACTTGGTTAAATAAACCGAGCCGAATTGCCGTTTCCTCTGAGTTCAACTCCCCTGTTGAGAGTAACTCTAATCTATATGTCTCAAATCCTGTGTAAATGTTCCTTATGTAACTATCACCATCAAATCGATAAATATAACCACCATCTATGGCCAAATCTTGAATGCCAGTGCGATTCACAAAACCTATTGCTGGATCATAATTTTCTTCAACCCTAGTATAAACTGCGGCTCCACGAAAGCCTGTTCGATTAGGTGCGTTTATGGCGAAACTATAAGCTATATCATCACCTTGCTTACCCTCTGTATCCGTCTTTTGCACCCAAATGTTTGCTTCTACCGATTTATTGTTAGGTAAACGTGAGTTTCTGTAACGGAAGTCAGCGCCCAATAAGGAGCTGTCCAGATTTGATTGTGGGTCTCCATCAGTCATGATGACACCAACTTGTGATTCTGAAAGAATATTTCTAACAGCACGACCAACAAAGACCTCATTTGCTTCTACGCCAGTCGCAACATCCTCATCTTGTGACACTATTAGTGAACCAACATTTAAGTTCCCCACTCTTCCGCTTAGCTTACCTCCAACCTTAATATCAACTGGAGCCCCATTAGTACTCAAGCCAATACGGCGTGAGAAAAAAGGCCTAGCATTTTGCGAGCGAGCCCCTTGCAAAGCTGCGTTCCCAGCCGCAGTTTGAGTGTCAAAACCATAGCTACCAATTTTTCCAAACTCGAATATGTCTGAGTCACGTAAGAAAAAATCTCGTTGCTCAGGAAAAAAAAGATTAAACCTTGTTAAGTTCACTTGTCGACTGTCGACTGCAACAGCCGAAAAATCAGTATTAACAGTTAATGAAGCATTTAATGCTGGGGTGACTTTATAAAATAGATCCAGTGTAGGCTCAAAGTTTTCTTCAATGCCTCTATTGGGACCAGGCGTATAAACTTTCTCTCTGCGAAGGGTTAGGCCGGGTACCACATCTAAGCCGATACCCTGACGCATACCGATCATTCCAGTTACAGTACCAGCTTGCCCAGGGTTATCCTGACGATCTCTTGAAGACCAAGCAATTCGTTCACTATTAGCCTGTCTAACTCGAGTGAAGTTAAAACCCCAAGCGGTTTGTTCAGGATTAAATGATAAAGTTTGGAAAGGAATTCGTACTTCAGTAATCCAACCAAGCTCATCGATGCTACTTTCAGCTTGCCATACACCATTCCAGTTTCCATCGATGTCGTTAGGACTTACGAAAATACCATCAAAGCGCACACCATTTGGATTGGTTCCAAAGCGATAGCCACTGCGTCGATCAAGATAGGTATCTAATTGTATGGTAAACCAGTCATCAGCTCTAATTGATGAGTTCTGTCTGAGCACCTGAGCCGTTATCTCCTCAGGCTTATCATCAAACATTCTAGCACCAACAAAAATTGCATCTTCAGTGTAATAAATGCGGACTTCAGTACCTTGAGTAGGTTCAACGAATTCTAGAGGAAGCATCTGATGGAAGTCAGTAAGCACTTCAGCTTGTTGCCAGACTGCATCATCCAAAACGCCATCAAGCTTAGGCTCTACATCTAGCCGAGGGATTTCAAAACTCTTAGTGACGAAATTTCTTTCTTCCTGAGCAAAGCTTTGCAATGACAAACCAAAGGAGCAAACTAATACTAATAATAGTAAAGAAGCTTTATTTTTCATTTGAGCAAAGACAAATTCGACCACTAGCATAGACTTCTTATTCTCTTAATTTCAAGCCTGAGCCTCTGTGCTTGACTGCAAATTTACTTGAAAGGAGCTTTTGGAGCGCGCATTCTACAATAAATCCTAGAGCAATAAAAACGCTATGAAGTGTGCAGCTTGAGTCCCCCAGATTAATTAAACAATTGTTGATTAAGCCATATTTGGATTATTTGGCAACAAAACAAGTCGGAAATAGCATGCTTAGATACCACAAAATGCTTGTTCGGTGAGAATGGCTATAACAGAACCTCAGTGCGTTCTAGTTGCTGAGTTAGCTAATACTAACTTCAGAGCCATGCACTATCATTTTATTCTAGAGAAGCTCGATTGAAAATTTGAGGCTAAATTTTACCTTCAGACTTAAGTCGACTTCCTACTTTAGTGATCCCTTCTTCACCAATTCGCAAGGCTTCTTCATTTGTGTGTACCGAGTAATAACCTGTTACCAATGGGTAGGGATGCTTGATCGCAGAACCCAACACAAAATTCGTTTCGCCATCTGCTTCAAGCGATAGATCACCGGAATTGGAGTCAAATACCGCGATCTCATCTGCAAGCTCTTGACCAGCAACTTTAAGGTTGCCTTCATTAACAGCCAACCAAAGTACGCCATGATTATCAGGGCTATTGAAAGTCCAGCTTTCACCATCTTGAAGATGAACGTGTAAATAGATTATCGGTGCAACTTCAGGCAAGGGACTGCTCACACCTGCGTATTCTCCAACAATCACTCGAGCTGGACCCATTTCTGGTATGAGTTCTGATTCAATATATAAACTTAATGCGGGCTGATTCTCTAAGGCTTCTGGAAGCGCCAACCAAAGTTGAAAGCCCGTGATTTTTGCACCTTCATCAGCAAGTGGACTCCCGGTATGCCACACCCCACCACCAGCCTGCATCCATTCAACATCTCCAGAATGAAGCACCCCAGATTTATTGGTTGAATCTTCGTAGGTAAAGCCACCTTCAAAAAAAGTCGAAACAGTGACGATGCCTGAGTGCGGGTGGTAACCCAAATTCACAGCCTTTGGCGACTCGATAGAAAACGAGTCGAGAAACACAAAAGGCTTGATGAGCTCGCCTAAATCTCCCGGGCTCACTAACCTTGTTAATGGCCCATGCTTTTGGCCTTTGGTTCTGTAGATAATCTCTCTTTCTTGCAAGTTACTGACTTCTTCGGCTGGGTTAAGCATGAGCACTTCCTCTTAATAGCAGTATGCACTTTGTGAAACTGCATGAAATAAACCCAATCAGTTGAATCAAAAAATCATTCATCAAGTTTGAGCCAAGTTTTATATTTACATTTATACTGACTCAGCGATAGTGGCTTCAGCTGTTGCCATTGCTGCCGCTACAGCCTCTTCACCCATGCCAAGACCTTCAGCACGAACAAAAGTAATATCAGTTAAACCAATAAATCCTAGCACTGTAGTCAATAACGTTTCCTGATGATCCATAGACTCAGTTGGGCCAGATGAATACATACCACCACGTGAAGAAGCAACAATCACTTTCTTATCAGCAGAAACAAGCCCTTGCGCACCTGCATTACTGTAAGAGAATGTTCGACCCGGACGAACAATATGATCAACCCATGCTTTCAGGCAAGATGGAATACTGAAATTCCACATTGGGGCACCAATCACAATCACATCAGCTGCCAATAATTCGTCAACCAACTCGTTCGATAAGGCTAAAGCAGCGTTAATTTGATCTTCACTAAATTGATCAGGCCTATAGGCTGCACCCACATTCATAGCACTAAAATGTGGCATCTCAACTGCTGACAGATCTCTTTCAACGATCGTAGCATCAGGAGTCTCAGTTTTCATTTTATCGATGATTTTTGCAGTTAACTTACGTGAGACGGAATGCTCACCAAGAGGACTAGAATTAATCAGTAAAACAGATTTTGGCATTTTGCGACCTTGTTAGTATTTAAAAGTAACAAGATAATATATAGTAACAACCAAAGGCACAAGAGAGCACCTTTTGTTTAGTTAGTTACCTAGGGGTAAGCTAGAAATGGGAAACAAATCTAAAATGGCCAATACTAAGTTAGACGAACACAAAGACTGTCCAGTTCAAGATTTAATCGCTAGGCTCGGGGACAAGTGGAGCATGTTAGTCATCGTGGCCTTGGCTCACTCGGAAAACAACTGTTTACGTTTTTCTGAGTTACAGCGTGCCGTTGGCGGGATTTCACAAAGAATGCTTTCCTCTACATTAAAAAATTTTGAACGAGATGGCATTGTAAATCGACACCTTTACCCTGAAGTACCTCTCAGAGTCGAGTACGAACTCACCGATCGCGGTAAAGATTTTCTGATCCCCGTCGAAAATCTGGTCAATTGGATCGTAAAGGAATGGCCGAAGATTGAGTCTTCTAGAAAAAGTTACGACTATAAAAATAATAAAAGTTAGCTCTAAAACTCCTATTAACCAAATGCCTAACAGGAATTGCCTTTTGATTTTTTATTAACAATAAAATCTTCCTACTATTTTTTTATTCATGCGGAACTTTTTTAAATCATTTTGAATTATTTTTCCTCTACGCGTTTTAATCCATCAACTCTCTTTTAATCACAAGCAGTTCATTAACATAGGATTGAATAATCAGGATAGAGAGGAGATTGTTGCCTTTATGGAATCACTGACCGATCAAAGCTTCCTTACTAACCCATTGTTCTCTGATCCATTTTCAAACTAAAATGAAAGAATTGAGTATTTCTTAGAAAGGCTTGTTAAAGTAATGAGACCCTGATTATATTAGGCTGCACCTCACACTAGATGCAGTACTGACTTTGTATGGCTTTGTGATTCATCTATTTATAGTACTTTTATAATAACTTTATAATAAATTTATATTAATTACAGTTTAGTATTTTTAACTAATAAACTTTGATCCCTCTTAAATAACACCTCATAAGGAGTACAACAATGAATTCTGGAAAACGGCTTTTAAACTCAATTGCTTTACTGACTCTTAGCTCCCTCGTTTCTTATCAAGCAGCTGCTCAAGAGTACAGTGTGCCTGACAATACACCTGCACATATTCGTAATGCAGTTGAATCCGACATGAGAAGTGATGAAGATACAGCTCGTGACATCAATCGTTTACCCGCAGAGATATTAACTCTGGCAGATTTGAACGAAGGGGATACGATTATTGAGTTATCTGCTTTAGGTCAGTATTACTCGACAATAATAGCTGATGCTATTGGAGCTTCGGGTAATCTAAAAATGTACGATTTGGTAGCCTTTGAAGCTTTTGGAGCGGCTGAAGGTGGCAATGCCTTTGCTGATTCACACGACAATACTGAATATTATTTGCAAAATTATGATGTCGCTGATTATCCAGCTGGCGCTGATGCCGCTTATATTATTAATGGCTATCACGATTTACCTGAGAGAGGTGCTGATCCGGCTGCTACGAATGAAGCTTTATTTGCCGCCTTACGATCAGGCGGAAAATATATTGTGATCGATCATAAAGCCGAAGATGGTTCTGGTTGGAGCGTTGCAGACACGGCTCATCGAATCGACAGCAACACCCTTATAGAGGAAGTTAGCGCTGCTGGTTTCGTCCTAGTTTCGGATAGCTCTTTATTAGCCCATCCTGAAGACCCTAGAACCTCACCGCCATTTTCAATGCGAGGCCTTACTGATCGAGCGGTATTAATTTTTCAAAAACCTTAATAACTAATCTAAAAAAAGCCCCGATCTTTCGGGGCTTTTTTTATTATTTTATAAATGAATTATAGTCAATCATCTCTTTTTTCATATTCCTGTAATTCTTCTAGAGTGATTGTACCGCCTTGTTGCTCTGCTTTACCCTGATCTTTACTTGGCAACATATCTTGAAATAAGTCTAATTTTTTCCATTCCGGAAGAGGTGTTTCTACGTCTGGTTGCGGAACGTATTCAGACGTTTCGACTTTTTTATATTTATGAATATAACGTGGGCAATTGATCCACATCTCGGTAATTTTAATTCTTACAATTAGTTGCGCTTCTTCATATTCCTCCAATAAGGGATCTTCTTTAGAAACAGTCGCTTCACCATAGATTCTCAAACGGTGAGGGTTCTCAAAGTCAATAAATAAAATACCTACCTTATTATTTATCGTCATGTTCCCCGTCGAAAGAAACATGCCATTGCCATCGTAACTAGGAAAAGCCAAGGTATTGCTATCAACTACTTTTACCAGACCTTTTTCGCCACCTTTATAGGAAACAGAGGGTCTACCTAAGTGATCAACAGTACTGATAAAAAACATATCTCTACTTTCTATGAAAGCCTTTTCTTCATCAGTAATTTCAGAATGAACAATTACACCTTCAACGCTGTCGGCTAGTTTTCGAGTTTCGAACTCATCCTGGAAACCACGATGCTGTTCTCCATAAAGTCTACTCATAGTTATTACCTGAATTTTATTTACAAAATAAATTCTGTTAAGCCGATACCTCTGCGGACTTATTTCTTCTTGGCATTAACAAGTACGCAGAACTTATGCTAGCGAAAACGAACAAAATTAGAAACATTTTTAAATTTATCTGAAAAGTATTGCTCGTAGCGGAAGTAATTAATTCATTTGAAATTAATTTTTTATTAACTAGCTTAGGTGCATCAATCCAAAGAGCTTGTGCACCTGGCTTTACAACGAGTTCATTGCCTGCAGGGAAAAGGATATTAGTTGCTTGCATATAGTTTTCAGATCTGGGCGATTCTAAACCTGCAATACGTAAGCTTTGCCCAATCAAAAAAGAGCTTTTAGTAATACCATCTGCAGATAAAGAAGCGATATTCCCAGGTAGCTGGATGCTCCATAATTCCTGAGTGCTCGATGATTTAAAAGTTAAACTAGGATGCGGATTCCTCCAGCGAACTTGAACAAGCGTACCTTCTACTTCGAGACTTGAATTGCTAAATTCAGATGGGGAGTGATGCGAAAATGATAATGAAGATAATAATATTGCAACTATTGAGAGCATTAATTTTGGCAGAGTGAAATTTATTCTTTGCATTATATTTTCTCCAATCTTGGATATTCACTTTTTTAGTTTGTATGATATTTTTTATATTTTTCTTAGGCTTTTTCTAGCTTTTCTCTAGTTTTTTTTCTAGCAAGGACTCTAATGAAATCAACCAGCTTTCAAAATACCCTCTACTCGGATGATGAGGATTATCACCCTCTGCTTCTTTAATTGCCGAAATAAGTTCACTTTGAAATTCGTTCCATTCAAATAGACCCTGCTCAGCCAGGCTCACTGCTAGTGCGAAGGATTTACGCTCCCAGTCATTATGAAAAACAATTTCACCACTTTTTCGGGGAAGTGCCGCACGACCATGCATCTCCGCAATTTCTTCTTGCGCAATTCTTTCTTGCTTCATGGCGCAGATACCTTTTTCACACCAATCATGGCATCTCTTTCAACGATTGCTGCCAACTCATTTTCGTTCAGGTTTTCTGTCTCGGGAGGCTGTTCTGGTAATACTAAATAGCGAATTTCAGCACTACTGTCCCAAACTCGCACTTCGATATCGTCTGGCAGAGTGGTACCGAATTCCTTCAAGACTTCTCTTGGCTCTACCACTACTTTTGATCGATATTCAAAACTTTTATACCAAGATGGTGGCAAACCTAACACTGGCCACGGGTAACAGGAACAAAGAGTACAAACTACTACGTTATGAACTTTCGGTGTATTTTCAACCACCACCATATGCTCACCTTGCAAACCACCAAAGCCAAGTTCCGCAATTGCAGAAGTCGCATTTTCTAATAAACGTTTTTTAAATTCAGGATCAACCCAAGCTCGTGCAACGACTTTTGCGCCATTCATCGGGCCAAGATCGTTCTCATAAATATCTGCTAATTTTTCAAGCGCATCTTGAGCAACCAATCCCTTCTCTAAAAGCAGGGCTTCAATTTTATCTACACGTTCAGAAAGCGCCTTATTATCGGCTTCGTTTCGATCGCTTTTATGATAAGGGTTTGGAGTGTCATGGTGATGTGTACTCATAAATATTTGCCTTTCTTATTATGAAGCTTATTTCTCGCTAATCTTATATCGCTCATATTTACTTGGATGACTCTAAGTAATCTTCCCAGAGGTCAATGTATACGCAATCTTTACGTTTCACGTTTTCTCCCCATAAAGTTTTGGCTTCAAACCTAACTGTGTAGAGAGGTTGTGCATTTTCACCTTGATCATGAGCATGCGTATCAGGAAAGACATGTGAGCCATTGAACTTTGTTATTACACCGACCTTACCTTTAATGTAATTAGTCACTCGACTGTGACCTTTCGCTTCCACATTCCTGACTTTCACCGCATCGCCCACATTAAATGCAGGCTCCACGCGACCCTCTTCTCGATTTGATGGGGCACCACCAAGAGCCAAGCCCGCAATCATTTCAGCATTTGGTGGAGGGAAAGGCATTTCTTTTTTCGTAATTAGATGTCCGGCTGCAATCTCTTCTTCAGACAGATAACCAAGATCTTTGCCCATTATCTCTATACCACGCAGCCAACGCTCATAATAACTACTGTTAATATATTCAGAAGTAGTCATCCGTTCAACAGCGTGTCGAGCTCTATCAATCGGACCAAGAAAGGCCAGAGCAGCGATATTCATTGCAAATACTTTTCTTTCCCAATCTGAATGGAAAACTGGTTCATCGGTTTCTATTGGTATTGGACCAAATTGAGTAATTCCGCCCATGTCATGTATGTTATTCATTGTTATATGACCGCAAGTAATGGTTCATTAAGAATGATTAAAAGGTATTTGTACTTTCTCGCACAATAATTCTTAAATCAAGCACTAAATTGGAAAGTAACTGAACAAGGTTCAATTTACATCTTTATAAACAAAACTTTGAGTGTTATCGGCCTTATTATTGCGCTTACTTACAAACTTATTATTTCTGCTAGTGATAGCCTTACTGCTGATAGACCCAGAGCAGGAGAGCATCCATCAATTCAACGCCTGGCCCCCGATCTGCCAATTCATGATTAAGAATCCCAGTAACGGCATAGACTTTAGAGCTACGGGAATAAACGTATCCAGCAACTGCAGAAACCTCATCTAAAGTTCCAGTTTTGATATGCATACGCCCGGACAGCTGGGTTCCTCGAAGGCGCCCTCGCATAGTCCCGTCCATCCCGTTAATCGGCAAAGAAGCAACATATTCCGGCATATAAGGGCTTTGCCAAGCGCCGCGTAAAACATCATTAAGCAAACTAGCAGTAATGCGTGTTTCTCTCGATAAACCTGCACCATTACTCATAGATAAGCGGCTGGTATCTAAGTTTTTCGTTTCTAAATAAGAAATAACAACTTCAATACCCTTCTCTACTGTTGCAGGAGGACCCAAAACTTCAGCACCCAGTGTTAACAGTAGCTGTCGAGTCATTAAATTGTTACTAAACTTGTTAATGGATTTGATTACATCCGACATTGGCGATGAATACCATGTCATAATCGGCTCTAATTCATCTCCTGCAGCACCTACTTTGAACTTCCCGTCAATAGTGCCCCTTAGCTCACTCCACAGCGATACAAATAATCCAAAGGTGTATTCAGGCGCATCCAGAACCTCTCGAGACATTTGATACTGACTGCAGCTTGAGGGAAACCTACCTTCAAAGATAACTTCTGAAGCATCTTCTTTATTGATATTAAAACTGACCCCGCGCTGAAAACCACTACAAGGCCTATTAACTTGAGCTAGGCGATTGATAATTTTGAGGTTGGGTAATTCTGGATCAGCATTAATAATGACATCTCGCCCATTAGGATGGGGCGAAAAATAGAATGTCACCGCCTGAAAATTCGACAACACAGCATTTGGTTCAGTATTGTAGGTTCGACCATTTTGGTTATCGATCGCAAAACCTTCTTCGACAGTCGGGTCGAAATAACTCCCATCTAGCACAAGGTCGCCAGTGATATGAGTGATTCCAACACGCTGTAGCTCCTTAAGCATGCTCCTGAGCTGTTCTTCAACTAGAAAAGGGTCTCCCCCACCTTTTAGCAGTAGATCACCGTTTAAAACCCCGTCATTAATTTCGCCTAAAGCATACAGTTTTGTCTCCCAGGCAAATGCGGGAGAAAGTAAGTCCAAGGCCGCAAGTGTGGTCAAAGCTTTAATCGAAGATGCTGGATTAAAAGAGGCTTCAGCATTATGAGTGAATATTGGCTTATCAAGACCGACCTCTTGCACCATAAAACCGAAACTGGATTCAGCTAGGTCATGCCCATCAATAACAATCTGAACGGATTCTGGAATTTCCCCTATGTCCGCAATAAAGTTGGAATAATCTTGCTGTGCAAGCGCAGAATGCGTATTTAGTAGAGTCAATAAGGCAAAGCAAAACATAGTCGTCATTGCTACAAAAGCATTCTTTGTAATTGCCAAGATCATTAAGCTGTAGCTTCTTCGAACTTTAGGGCTAAGAATATTTTGCAATGAAAAAACATCAATCATGTTTAGAATATCTATTCGGAATATCGATAATTATGAGCTCTATAATATACAAAAGTTAACAAATTATTCAGTTATATTCTCTATGAATCACATTAAAAAAACTGTATTTCCCTTCTTAATGAATCCTTACTATCATCATGACCTTAACTAATCATCCTATTTTGAGCCTTCCATGCCAAAACTAAATGTGACACCCCAGCCAATAGAAATTAATTTCTCTGAAGCCGCCATTGTCGTAGTTGATATGCAAAATGCATTTGCCAGCAAAGGCGGCATGTTTGATCTCGCTGGAATAGATATTTCTGGCGCTCAAAAAGCCATAGAAGCAAATAAAAGCGTTCTCAACGCCGCTCGCAAGGCTGATATACAAATTATCTACTTACAGATGCTTTATCAAAATGACTTAAGTGATGCCGGAGGCCCTTTATCTCCTAACTACCACAAAGAATTAGCGATGATACAAATGCGCGAAAAGCCAGAGCATTATGGCCAACTACTGACTCAGGGAAGTTGGGATGGTGAGATTGTCAGCGAACTCAAACCTCACCCTGAAGACCGCATCATTGTAAAAACACGTTACAGTGGTTTTGCGAATACAGAATTAGATGACTACTTAAGAACGAAGGAAATACGCTATCTATTTTTTACTGGAATAGCGACGAATATTTGCGTAGAAAGCACAGCCAGAGATGCTTACTTTAATGAGTATTGGCCTATTCTAGTTGAAGACGCAATGAATCATTCTGGTCCTGATTTTATGAGAGATGCCACAATCTGGAATTTTGAAAATGTATTCGGATGGGTGACTAACTCAAGCGAGTTAGTCTCCGCTTTCCAAACAAAAGAGTAAGTGAGTAAAAGTTAAGCTCCAGGAGGGCTTGCCATATTCAGGAATTCCCAAGGAGAAGTTTCTGAACCTCTTGCTCCTTCTACTTCAATTAGTATCGGCTCATCTGCATCGATCGCAGCTGCTAAAACAGGTTTAAGTTCCGCCGGCGTTTTTACACTTACTCCTTTGACTCCAAAACTTTCAGCCAGTTTTACAAAATCAGGGTTTAAAAGTTCTGAGCCTACGTGTCTACCGCCAAAACCATTATCCTGATCTCTCAGTACGTTGCCGTATGAGTTGTTGTTGAAAACCAAAGTGATTAAGCCAATATTATATTGAGCAGCGGTAGCCAGTTCCTGCATACCAAACATGAAACCACCATCACCATTTACTGAAACAACGGCTTTGTCAGGATTGGCGACTTTCACGCCCAGCGCAGTCGGGAAACCGAAGCCAAGAGTACCTTGGAAACCTTCAGAAATATAAGTGCGTGGCTCATAAATTGGCAAACCACCGATCCAGCTGGTGAAACCCATTTGTGACAACTCAGGAATATAAAAACCATCTCGTGGTAAAACTTCCCTAATTATAGATAAATAGTCTATTTGTGGTTGAACCTTCTGAATTAATTTCGCGGCTTTAGCTTTGGCCTCATCAATTTCCTGCTGACGGTTTTTATCTGGATTAACCATAGACTGCAGCTCGTTAATAAGGGCTGTAGTGCCCTCGACTGAATCCGCAACAACAGGAATATCAGGAATGAAACGATTCATCTCTTCAGGGTCAGCATCGATACGAATTAATGTCCGATCATCACTTGGGCGTTTGTGATAAACCAAACCTGCCTGCCAACGCATATAAGGCATTTCTAAACGGGAACCAATGCCAATCAAAAGATCACACTCTTCCCAAAGAATTCTTGCGGCGACCTGAGGCACGGCTAAAGGATGGTCATCCCCAACAATCCCTCGACCACTGCGAAAAGACATGACCGGGCAATTCAACAATTCCGCCAAAGCTTTAACTTCATTAGAAGCATGTTGAGCGCCAGAGCCGACCATAATCATTGGTTTCTTAGACTCAGCTATGGCTTTAGCTGCAGTTTGAATCTGCTCCGTATCTACTTGTGGATAAACGATGGTTTCATTTCCATCTGTGATTTCAACTTCTTGAGACTCAGCCATCGTGTCCCAACACATTTCAACTGACACCGGACCAGGTCTATCACTTTGCATGGTTTGAAAAGCTTGATTCATAATCTTAGAACTTTGTTGCGAATCATCAATTCTGAGAGCATCTTTAATCAGTGTTTTGAGGGTTCCCGCCTGGTCAGGTAGTTCATGTAAGTGTCCCCGTCCACTGCCTAAAAAAGTAGTCGGCACTTGACCAGTCAAACACAAAACCTGAGAACAATTTCCCATACCCGTTACTAATGCAGCGCTTGCATTCAGCACGCCTGGACCAGGGACTACAGAAAAAGCAGCAGGCTCACCCGTTGATTTAGCGGCACCCATTGCCATATAGGCTGCAGCTTGTTCATGCCTTGGCACAATAACGTCAAAGCCTTCTCGACCGAAGGCATCAAATAAAGGATATATTTGTGCTCCAGGAATACCAAAGACTCTATTTATTCCATTAGCTTTTGCAGCAAGGGCCATCGCCTCACCACCAGTAATATTTTTTTTCATACTCTTCAAATTCCCATC
>CBFIHS010000024.1:0-260 GCA_965662565.1 Pseudohongiellaceae bacterium
ACCACCATAACGCTCTATCTGATCTGCATGAATAGCCAGAATATCATCGACCCAAATATAGTCGAAACTCATTGCGCTAATTTTTTATAGAGACCTGCAAAACGTTCAGTGCTTTTAAGATACGCGGCCATCACATGCTCTCGGCCTGACGCTCCATTTTTGGCATCCAAATGGTCCCTCAGAGCATCCTCAATCACCGCCTGGATCTGTCGGCCCTCTGACTTAGCCAGCTTTCGGACTGAGTCCAAAAGCGCTGAATC
>CBFIHS010000024.1:270-17696 GCA_965662565.1 Pseudohongiellaceae bacterium
ATAACCGCACTCCATCATGAAATTTCATTTTATATCATGACAAATCTTGATGACTGTATTTACAAGGCTTTTAACCCGCTATAACAGCTCTTATCGGGTGTCGAAATCAGTTCCAAAATTGCTAGTACATTCAAAAAAAGCACTATTAATTTTTATCTGTATTTTCTTTGAAAGCATAATGTCTTAGTAATACAAATAAAACCGATAACATCCCACCTAACAATGTGCCCAGGATACATATTAAAGCGCGTCCAGGCCCAGATTTCTCCTCTGGTACAACCGCAGGGTCAATGACATCAAGCGCATACTCTTCTCGCGAGTCAGCAAGCATCACCGTCTGAGTCTGCTGTTCAATCAAATTAAAAAACACGTTTCGCATCTCAATCAATGAGGTTTTTTGGAGCTGCTCATTTAAATAATTAATTGCGCGCTGGGACTCCAACAAATCTTGCTGCCTCATGTAATCATTCAAGTCCATCACCAGCCAATCTATCCAGTCCTTTATTAACTCTGGCTCGTACCACTCCAGTGAGATTGTAATAAGACTTGTCGACGCATCTTCATTGACTGCTAACAGCGAAACAAATTCTTCGTAAACCTCTTCATCGGACGGCTCTGGTTTTTTTGGCGGAGAAACATCTCGAACCCACTGCTGATTAGCCACATCATAGAGATCAGGATCAACTTCAATCGTTCCTGAGACCTCGCCCGGTTTTGACCCCATAAAGGTGACCGCTAAGTCATGCTTTTCAAAGAATTCTTTAATAAAGAAGCGGGACTGTAGTATTGCCAGAGCTCGGCTTTTCATCGAGACTTCACTTCCTCCGCCGCCTAGATTAACCCCAGCCAGGCTAGCTAAACCACCAAGCTGTCCGAGAGTTGATGAGAGCCCTCCACCAGCAGAATCATCCGATACTGGTGAGAGGAGTACTTCTGTACGATAGGTGTCTGGCAGCCACAAGGCGTATACAATAGAACCAACCGCAAATACGGCGGTTATTGCAATGATGAGCCACTTACCTTTCCATAAGACGTTCCAAAGCTCCAACAAATCTATCTCATCGTCCATGACGCGCTCTTGTGAAATAAGGTTATGCGACATCTTCTAGTTTCCGGCCCTTTCGATCACTAAGAGCGTCGATGCCAAGTTAAAAAGAACTGTTGATATATTCATCCAGGTGACAAGAGGGTTATTTAAGCGAGCGTAATAGGGAACAACAATACTATCACCAGGCTCTATTCCTGAAATTTGATCATCAGTAAAAGAGAAAATCGATCGTTTTCTAGCATAAGGCAAAACCTCACCGTTGGCCTTAATCACAAAAACATTATCCTCATCCGCATTTCGAGTAAACCCTCCACTACGATTTATATAATCATTAACTGTATCGCCACTACTAAAGAGGTGAGACGTTGCAAATTGAACTTCGCCTATTACCGCGACTTCCTGTCGGGTTCTGGGAATCAGCAACTCATCTCCTTCCCTTAGTATCACTTCTTCTCGATCGTCGCCATTCAATAAACCAGGCAAATCAATAACTAACCTGCCTGTTGGCACGGCTGACTCGATTTGAGCAAGCAAGGCGTTGATGACCTCTGTATTTAACTGGGGCTGTTGAATTTGGCCAGAGCTTTGGGTGAGGCTCTGATTGAGAAGATCTCGTGTCAAACGCTCATTAAAATCATCCAGTAGTCGCTGCTCATTAACCCTCAACTCCTCCCTAAGAAAAATCGCGGCTTTAGGATCAGCAAAATCTGTTAAGCCTCCGGCTCTGAGAATAAGATCACGAAGAGAGTCTTCCTTGCCAATCACATAAGTGCCTGGCGAGAGAACTTCACCTGATATGGTTACTGTTTCTAATTCTCCCCAGTTTGGTATTTTTCTAACTGTTAGTCGATCAAGGGGATTTAATGAAGAATTCAATACTAGGCTATCGTTCAGGTCTAGATTTCTATTTTGAAAAATCATCCCTGACTCTTCCGTTATTAGTCTACGGGTTAATTCAGCCTGACTGTTGTAAGCATTTTCCGCTGCCCCTCCACCCGCAAAGACCAAGTCACTAATGTTCATATCCTCTACCAGAGGGTATTCTCCTGGGGCATTTACTTGCCCACTGATAGCGACTACTTTGCGCTGGTTATTTTCTCTAGATTGATAGCCCAAGGTTTGGACAAGCGGATGAACTAATAGGCGCCTATCGAGTCGATTCTCTAAAGAGTTTTCCCCAAACACCAGCAATCTATCTCTGGGCTGTAAAACTACATCCTCTAGAGAGCCGGGCACGTTTAATGCAGAACCAAGCTCCAATTGGTGAATTTCTATATTCCTGGAGGGCTGCGTCTCTCTGACGATCAGCGCATAATTCAAGTCGGGGTTAGATAAAAGATCTTCCATGCTGACTAAATCGCTAACCCGCATACCCTCTTCCCAGGCAAAACTACCGGGGCGATTCACATGCCCCTCTAACTGAACACTGGATTCTATTTGATCCAATATAGAATCGACATAAAGTAAATCACCATCGCGAACCACAGAGTTCAGACTGGCGTTATCAATCAGGCTTATATCTACAATAGTACGCTGGCCTAAGGTATTAATTCTTTCGAGGTGAGCAATGTCGAGATAGGCGGTTGGTAAAAGCCCTCCCGCGAGAGAGAGGATGTCACCCACTGTCTCCTCGTCTTCTAGCTCAAAGATACCTGGGCGCCTCACTTCACCTGATAGACCTACCGTTCTCCCAACAGTATCTATAAAAATCACGTCGTTAGGCTGTAGACGCGAATCATTGCTCGTATCACCATTAAGTAGCAGGTCATATAGGTCTAAAGTTGTTACAAGCTCACCACTTCTGAGTAATTGTATATTTCTAAGGGAGCCAAGGTTGGAAACACCTCCACTAGCGAAAAGGGCATTGGTCATTGTTGCCAGAGAGCTGACTGTATATACACCCGGCCTATATACCTCTCCCAGCATAAATATTTGAATCGATCGCAGAGCGCCCATAGTCACACTAACGTCCTGCCCTATCAAAGTCGCATTAACGGTGGTCTGAACTAACTCACGCATATCTTCGAAACTTAGTCCTGACACGTTTAAAGGCCCCACATTTGGAAATTGAATCACCCCTTCACGAGAGACAGCCAACTCATAGCGTTCATTTCTTTGTCCATAGAGTTGTATTACAACCGTATCACCTGGCCCAACGACATAGTTTAGTGGTACTGGAATATCGGTGGCTGGCGCAAAAGTCGATGGGCTACCTGCAAATAGCTCATAGCCGAACGGCCTCAATTCATCATCATTATCATCAGACTCTATGTTATTTGATGTAAACTGAATAGTCTGAGAAGGTCCTAATTGCCCGAAATTATTCCCTGCGCCCATATTTCTCTCGCTCACAAGCAGAGAGTTTGCCTCAGTAAGCCGAGCTTGCATAAGGATATCTTCAATTTCTATTTCATCCAGGATACCCATCTGAGAAAGCTCTCCATAGACATCTAATTCTTCTAAGCTTAAGCCAAGATCATAAAGCTGCCTGGCTTTTCGCTTCAATCTTTCTCGGTCAGTCTGATTTTTATATTCATTATTTCTACTATTGCGCTGACTGTTTCTTGCATCAATGTCTGACTGCAAAAGGTTTAAACTTGATTGGCCCGCACCATCCATGCTTTGTATCCCTCTTGGAAATACTGTTTGCGGTTGAGAGACAGGCGTGTCAAGCCCTGCACTGGAGCCAAGCTGCATCTGACTCATTATTGCTTGTCTTTGTGCTGGAGGGAGCTGATTGAACTGTGCGAGTTGTTCAGGTGTCAGGTTTCCTAATACATCAGACTGAGCTAATGAAACGCTAGTACCTAAAACGCCTGAACATATTGTGAAAATTATCAACCAGAGACAAGCCTGTGATGTAAAAGATAAAAAAGGATTTTTTATGCTCGCGCTCATAAATTATAAACTCGCCTGGAAGTGACACACTCTAGTTATTTTAGTCAAAGAATGACGCCTAAATACTTATTTTTCTTTTAATCTGTAAGGTCAGAATGATACATGAAGGATCTTATAGGATCTATTATTGGCAAAATAGATTTCTTTACTTTCGAAGAGTTTTGGCTTCATCTTTTAATACACGAATTTCTCGTTTTAAGGTTTCATATTCTGCTTGTTTTCTTGACAAAAATCGCAGGGTCACTTTCGCCTTTTCTTCAATGCCTTTGGGAGTTAAAAGATATACATAGCCTTTCTTATTGGAATTGCGACTAAAATTAGTTACCTTGACTGAACCAACATCAATCAGGGCTTGCAAACAAAAGTTCACTTTACCTAAACTGACACCCAAAGCAGCGGCTATCTGACGCTGACTCAGCTTCGGATTTTCTTCAAGTAATTTGAGTAACTGATAGCGATTTTCATCGCTTAGAATTGACATAAAAGTGGCTGAATAAAATTAAAGACGCTACCGCCCTACCCGTTATAGTTGAGCATAGGCGAACATAGGTAAATAACTGTTCATTCAGTGAACAGCTGGATAATAATATCATCATGACCTAGAGAAGAGAAGTTAAAACAAGAATAAAATTGAAAAATGAGGGTTAAATGCTAGCTAAATCAAAAAGCATAACCAGAGTGCACCAAAGCAAATGCTAACTAAATGCTAACTAAACACTAAAGACGACTTACCGCTGATAAAGGAAGTTTAATATTTTGCTGTTTACCAAGCATAGTAATTAGTATGTTGACCCGTTGGTCACCATCCTGTTCCTTCACAATAGCCTCCAGGCCAATAAAGCTTCCTTCCGTAATAGTGACTAAATCGCCGGCATTGAAGATGGTTCTGAATTGATCCGTATTATCGATTACGCCTTCTGAGTTAGCTTGGTTTTGCAAATCCCTTATTAACACTTCAGGCACTTCAGCCGGGAATTCTGAAAATCTTACTAAGCCACTAACACCTCGTGTAGAGTGAATTTTATGCCAGGTACTAGAGGTTTCATCTAACTGTATAAAAATGTATCTAGGAAAGAGAGGCTCGACCTCTTTTTCTTGCTTGCCTTTTTTTAATTTAAAAGCTCGTAATTGTGGTAGATAGACCTCAAAGCCCTGATTCTTCAGATGCTCATAAGCTCTGTATTCTTGTTTGGGTTTAGTATGTATCAAATACCATTTAGACATAACTGTGATTTCGTCCTGAAAAAGAATATAACGGATTGTAAGATATTTAGACTCAGTTTGTCAGAACATCTCAGGAAATGACTATAAAAAACGTCATTCGTAAGTCATTCATAAAAAGAGCTTTAGAATTAGACACATATAGCACAAACCAGAACACCAAAAGCAATACTTTCATCAGAGAGATTATGTATATTAACTTTATATTTCAGCTAATTAGAATAAAAACCTAATTTCTAACTTAAGTTTATAGCTCCTCTAATAAGCTCGTGAGAAAACCCTCTCTGTAACAAAAAGCGTTCACTCTTAGCTTTTTCCTTAAGGTTGTTTTTATCTAGCTTGGGGAAGCGTTTCTGACAAGCCTTAATACAAAGCTCAGTCCAATCATTTTCTTCCGAATAAAGGGCTTGCCGAATTTCTTCTGAACCCAACCCTTTTGGATAAAGCTCAGCTTCGATTTTCAAAGGCCCAAACCCTTTATTTTTACGGAATCGAATATAAGCCTCCAGATAACGCTGATCAGACTGAAGATTTTCTTCACGGAGTATGCTCAATGCAGGAATAACATCTAAATCAGGAAATTTAGACGAAAGCTTTTGAGTTAATTCATGGAAGGAATGCTCTCGTCGCGCCAATAGGTCCATTGCAGCACGACGAATCGCAACTTGAGGTTTATTAGTGGACTCTTTAGTAGACTCTGATTCCACAGCTTGACCCTCAACTTTTCTCTAGGCCATTGCCTAACTTATTCCTCAGTGATAGCAGCTTCTTCTGCTTTATCCGAGTCTTCAGCTTCACCTGCTTTCTTAGGTTTAGCTAACAAGAGTTCACGTAAGGAAGTTTCAATTTCTTGCGCAACCTCAGGGTGCTCTTCAAGGTACTGAATTGAATTCTTTTTACCTTGACCAATCTTTTCCCCTTTATAGGCATACCAAGCGCCAGATTTTTCAACCATATCGTGTTTCACACCTAAGTCGATCACTTCGCCAAGTCTTGAGATGCCCTTGCCGTAATAAATCTGGAACTCAACCTGTTTGAATGGCGGCGCCACTTTGTTTTTAACCACTTTGACGCGGGTTTCGTTACCCACCACTTCATCACCGTCTTTGATCGCACCAATACGGCGAATATCCAAACGCACAGATGAATAAAATTTCAACGCATTACCGCCTGTGGTTGTTTCAGGTGAACCAAACATCACACCAATTTTCATACGAATTTGGTTAATAAAGATTACCAAAGTATTTGAATTTTTGATGTTACCAGTCATTTTTCGAAGTGCTTGCGACATCAATCGAGCTTGCAACCCCATATGGCTATCACCCATATCGCCTTCAATCTCAGCACGCGGTGTTAAAGCAGCAACCGAGTCAATCACTACAACGTCTACAGCACCAGATCGAACAATCATGTCGCAAATTTCTAAAGCTTGCTCGCCTGTATCTGGTTGACTCACCAAAAGGTTGTCAACATCGACACCGAGGTTGCCAGCGTAGATAGGATCAAGTGCATGCTCAGCATCGATAAAAGCACAGGTGCCTCCTGTTTTTTGAGCCTCAGCTATAACTTGTAACGTCAGGGTTGTTTTTCCTGAAGACTCTGGACCGTAGATTTCAACTACACGCCCTTTGGGTAAACCACCAATTCCAAGCGCTACATCTAAACCTAAGGAGCCCGTTGAGATCGCAGGAATTGCAACCCTCTCGGAATCGCCTAAGCGCATCATTGAGCCCTTACCAAATTGCCTTTCAATTTGAGTTAGCGCCGCACCAAGTGCTTTTTCTCTATTTGTATCTTGCTCTGCCATTGATTTACCTTTTAACCTTTTATGAACTTATGAACTTGCTATTACCTAATTATTCCGTGCTGATTGCTTAGTAGTCGCTTTCTTTGGCTTCATCTTTGCTTTATCTTTGCTTCATCTTTGATTGATCTTTGCTTGCTCTTTGCTTGCTCTTTGCTTGCTCTTTACTTTATAGCTTGCAAATAAATCATGTTCAAAGCACTTGTCATGTCTCTTGCTAGGTCTTCTGCTATGCCTCCTGCTATGTCGGGTGCCAAACATAGAAAATTGAAGCTTATTTTGAGAGCTAAAATGAAGAATAGACAGACTATTTTTTGATGATTTTTTCAGCCGTCAATTCAGGATAATTAAAGCAGATAAAGCCCACTTATTCAAAAGAGTTTTTTGTATGATAAGAATGATTCACGTAGAATCTTCCCGCTTACCAATTTAATAATTTTACCGACCTCTAGGTTCGAAAAACCGTTTTGAATACTTCAGCTCAAGTTCATACTCCAATGATGCAGCAATACCATAAGGTTAAGGCAAAGCATCCTGATGAGCTATTGTTTTACCGCATGGGGGACTTCTATGAACTCTTTCATAGCGATGCTCAAAAAGCCGCTAAATTACTTGATATTACTCTGACTGCTCGTGGGAAATCCGGTGGCTCGCCTATCCCGATGTGCGGAATACCTTATCACGCTGCTGATCGCTATCTAGCCAAACTGGTTGAACACGGGGTCTCTGTCGCTATTTGCGAGCAAATAGGTGACCCAGCAACCAGCAAAGGGCCTGTTGAACGCCAAGTCGTAAAAATAATCACCCCAGGCACATTAAGTGATGAGGCTTTACTGGAGGAAACCCAAGACCGCCTGCTATCAGCTTTATTTTTTGATGGTAACAAGTATGGTCTCGCTTCACTGGACCTTAGTGCCGGCAGATTTTCAGTTCTGGAAACCGCAACTGAAAGTTCAATGCTAGATGAATTGGAAAGAATAAATCCGGCTGAATTATTAATTAACGAAAGCAGTTCGTGGCCTGCCAGCATAAGCTCAAGAACAGGCATCAAAACTAGGCCTGACTGGGATTTCGATTTAGATACCGCCAACCGGCTTCTAAAACAACAATTCCAGACAGACAACCTGGATGGCTTCGGCTGCCAAGACATGGCAGCGGCTCTTAGAGCTGCAGGAAGCTTGCTAAATTACGCGAAGGAAACTCAATTTTCAGAACTTCCACATTGCCAGACTTTGAGGGTCGAGCAAAATGAAGACAGTTTAGTTTTGGATAGTATTAGCCGTCGCAATTTAGAAATCGACGTTAATATGAATGGTGGCAAAGAAAACACCTTAATTTCTGTTTTTGATAATTGTTCAACAACCATGGGCTCCCGTCTATTGAAACGCTGGTTTCATAGGCCACTCAGAAACATCAAGCTACTCCAAATGCGCCAACAGGCGATCTCAAGCTTGCTTAACAACTACCATTACGAAGAAATCGCGCAAACATTATCGCAAATAGGTGATCTTGAAAGGATTGTTGCGAGAATAGCGCTTCGTACGGCAAGACCTAGAGATCTCGTAAAGCTCCGTGATGCTCTTTGCCTGCTTCCAGACTTACAAACTTTCTTAGCCCCCATTGAGTCTATACAAATCCAAGAGCTGGCAAAGGGAATCGGGGAATTCCCAAATCTCGCTCAGACGTTGACCAAAGCAATAGAGGAAAACCCGCCTGTCGTGTTGCGTGAAGGTGGAGTCATCGCCTCTGGTTATGACCCTGAATTAGACGAGCTCAGAGCCTTGAGTACCACTGCAGGCGAGTTCCTTACTAAAATGGAAGAAGAAGAAAAAGCTCGTACAGGCATCAGCACTTTGAAAGTAGGCTATAACCGTGTTCACGGCTATTATATTGAGATAAGCAGACTTCAATCTGAACAAACCCCAGCAGAATACATTCGTCGCCAGACGCTTAAAAATGCAGAACGTTTTATCACGCCGGAATTAAAAGAATTTGAAGACAAAGTGCTTAGCGCCAAAAGCAAATCGCTATCACGCGAAAAATTCCTATACGAAACCCTACTAGATTTATTACTGGAAGACTTGAAGGCTCTGCAAGAGAACGCCTATTCTTTGGCCGAATTAGACGTGTTATGCAATTTCGCAGACCGAGCAAATACCTTACGATTATCTTGCCCAGAACTGAGTTCAGAACCAGGCTTACATATTAAACAAGGACGCCATCCAGTAGTAGAAAACGTCATGGATCATGCTTTTGTTGCGAATGATCTTGAGCTTTCACCCAGTCGAAGCATGCTGGTAATTACGGGCCCTAATATGGGCGGAAAATCGACTTATATGCGTCAAACAGCAATCATCGTGCTGCTCGCTTATACCGGCTGCTTTGTCCCAGCAGAATCCGCAACCATTGGCCCTGTGGACAGAATCTTCACGCGCATCGGCTCATCAGACGACCTTGCTGGTGGCCGCTCTACTTTCATGGTTGAGATGACAGAAACCGCCAATATCTTGAATAATGCCACCTCTTCAAGCTTGGTTTTAATGGATGAAATAGGCAGAGGCACAAGCACCTTCGACGGGCTTTCACTTGCTTGGGCAAGTGCCGTTCATATTGCGACTCAAATCCAGGCTCCAACTTTATTTGCAACCCACTATTTCGAATTAACAAGCCTCATTGATCTGTATGACTCAGTCTGTAACGTGCATCTAAATGCAACTGAACACGACAATGGCATTGTTTTTTTGCACAGCGTCGAAGAAGGTCCTGCTAATCAGAGTTACGGCTTACAAGTCGCTCAATTGGCAGGCATCCCTAGAACTGTCATCGAACAAGCTAAAGTAAGATTAATACAGCTTGAAAGGCTTGAGCATAAGCAAAACGAGAACTCTGCTTTGCAAAATGATCTCTTTCATTCAGAGCTGAGCCATCCTGCAATTGATAGACTAAAAGAGCTCGACCCTGATGACCTAAGTCCCAAACAAGCACAAGATCTTCTTTATGAGTTGAATAAACTAGTGCGCAAAGAATAAATCTTGCTAAAATACGCCCCTTCTATGCATAAGGAGATTGAGAATGACTTTTGTCGTTGGTGAAAATTGTATTCGTTGTAAACATACTGACTGTGTTGAGGTCTGTCCTGTAGACTGTTTCTATGAAGGGCCTAACATGCTCGTTATCAATCCTGATGAATGTATTGACTGTGCCCTTTGTGAGCCAGAATGTCCGGTTGATGCAATTTATGCTGAAGACGAATTACCCGATAACCAAGAAGAATTCTTGGAGATCAATGCTGAGCTAAGCGAACAGTGGCCAAATATTACTGAAATGAAAGACGCCCTTCCTGATGCTGAAGACTGGGCTGATAAAGTTGATAAAAAGCAGTATCTGGAACGCTAATTCCGCGAGTTATTTCCTAGCATTCTTTGTCAAGGTCTAAGGAGTCCAGCCCTTCCCTTTTCATAAATCGACGTAATCGCCCTAAAGCTTCTATCTGAATTTGCCTGACTCTCTCCCGAGTCAGGCCAACTTCTTGTCCAACCTCATCTAAAGTGCTTGATTCATAGCCACAAATACCAAATCGGCGAGCAACTATATCGGCTTCACGTTGTGAAAGCCTATCTGCCCACTCTTCCAATTTTAGTTTCATATCTTCTTTCTCCAAAATTTTTTCGGGGTCTACTCCCTCATCATCAGGAAAAACATCTAACAAACTTTTATCGGGGTTATTTTGCACAGGAGTGTCCGCTGAACAGACTGTAATTTCTTTGTTCCTCAGCTTTGCAATTCTTGCTGTAGAGATTTTTGATTTACCAGCAAGCTCTTCGTCGCTAGGTTCTCGGCCTAGGGTTTCACTCAAGTGGCGTGCTGCTCGAGAGTAAGAGTTCATTTCTTTGATAATATGTATCGGCATGCGGATGGTTTGAGCATTATTCATGATTGCTCGGTCAATACTTTGCTTAATCCACCAAGTTGCGTAAGTCGAAAAGCGAAAATCTAATTCTGGGTCAAACTTCTCCACAGCACGGATTAATCCGATATTACCTTCTTCAATTAGATCTAAAAGAGGAAGCCCACGATTAACGGCTCTTTTTGCTAACATAACTACTAAGCGTAAATTAGACTCAATCATAGTCTTTTTTGAATTCTCATATCCTTGAGCGATCTCCCGAGCGAGTCTTATTTCTTCTGAAGCAGAAAGCAAAGGGGTATGACCAATTTCATTTAAATAGAGAGTTGTTGGATCCAGTTCAGAGCTGAGCTTGGAAGATGAGGTTTTTTTAGACCCTGGTACTATTGTATTTTGAGAATGTAAAGATTTTTGGGTGGAAGATTTGCTTGACGAATTTTTGCTTAAACGACCAGGAGAGAGCGTTAAGGCTTTCTGATTATCTATTGTATTAGAAGTAATATTTGTTGCAGCTTCTCTCTTTGTATTGTTTTGATTCTTAATTTGAGCGTTTAATTTAACTTTAGTTTGGCTTTCTGTATCAGTAATATTATTGTTTCTTTCATCCATCCTTAGACCCCTTTCCATTATAAGATTTTATTATTGTAAATTTTTCCTTAGCGCAGAATCCATATAAATTAATAAAATTAAGAATTAGGTAAAAGTATAGTACAGCTTTATTTTGTGTGCTAAATTTTTTTTAGGTTTTTGGAATAAGCTTTTAAAAAAATTATTTTGGTGGTAAATAGCTTTCTGGGTCCACAGGTTTTCCAGCTAAGCGTATCTCAAAATGTAACATATCTTGATCAACACCTGTGGAGCCTAAAGAGGCAATTTTCTGCGCTCTCGTAACTCTTTGCCCTTCTCTCACATCGATATTATCATTGTGCGCATAAGCACTAAGAAACTGATCATTATGTTTAATGATTATTAACTCACCATAACGCAACAATCCATTACCTGAATAAACCACTTCTCCTGCCTCTGCTGCAAAAACAGAATCCCCTTTATTTCCTGCAATATCGATTCCTTTATTTTCATTAGCCCCTCCAGAAAACTTCTTTAAGACCTCGCCTTGAGCAGGCCATACCCAACGTAACAAGTTATTAGTTACTGATGACGGACGAGTTTGAGCATTACCTACATCATTTTGGCTAACGGAAGCCTGTCTAGTATTGCTTATATTCGCAGAAGTAGTAGAGGCAGAACTTGATGTATTTACTGCTGAAGTAGAAATATCGAGCAGCAGCTCCTGGCCAGGAAAAATAACAAACGGCGTTTGAATATTATTGACTCTAGCCAAATCATTAAAATCTAAATCGTACATCCAGGCGATTGCATATAGTGTTTCCCCTTCATTCACTCGATGAGAAGGTCCATTAGCTAAAACCATTGTAGTTCGTTCTGAAGCAACTGAGCTATTGCCTATATCAGTAACCGGGGCACGATAGGATGAAGTATTAGAGCAAGCGCAAATAAACAAAAAAATTGAGGAAAGAAATAGGTGATTTTTTGATACTGGTAAATTCATATTAAAAAGCATTCATTTCGCTATTAGAATTTATTTATTATTTTGAATACCAAATTTTTCCAGGAAGTAAACGATAAAAAAACCTAAACAAACTAAAACTGAAAACAAAGCCAGTGAAGTCAAGGTCGGCTCTGTAAAAAGCGAGCTTGGCCAAATAGTATAGAGAGAGCCCAATAAAACCCCTAACAAAAAAGCTAAAGTAAACTCATGGTAATGTTTAAGGAGAAAAGCTAGGAACTTTGAAAAACTGAGCAAACCCAATACACAGCCACAAATAAAGGATAGCAGCAGGATCATATTTAAATCTTGTACAGCTTGCAGAATACTTTGATAACTGCCCAAAAGAACCAGAATGAAAGCTCCTGAAATCCCCGGCAATATCATCGCACAGATCGCAATACCCCCACTAAAAAAAATATAAAGCATGCCTGACTGCTGATTGCTCTCAGGTAAAAAATTAAGAACAAGAGCCAACAAGATTCCAAGCATTAATAGAAGGATTTTCTTCCATTCCCAAATAACAACTTGTTTCCTTAGGAATAATGCTGACGCCACAATAAGCCCAACAAAAAAAGCCATGACCATTGGTTCAAAGGTATGTAGTAGGTAGACCACGATATTAGCAAGAATAAATGCGGCGCTGACTATTCCTAAAAACAAAGTTAAAAGAAAAGTACCATTAATTTGCTGCCAAAAGGCTTTTGGACCTTTTTTTAAAAGCACATATATGGCAGAAAGGTTACACGCTTGAATCGAAAAAATTAGCTCTTCATAAATATTAGTAATGAAAGCAATAGTTCCTCCAGAAACTCCTGGGACAGTATCCGCCGCGCCCATTGCCATTCCTTTAAGAAACAATATCAAGCGGGTTTTCCAAGTTGTCGTATTCTGCTCAGACATCAACGACGCTCTACTCCTTCAAGTAGTGGAACGAAAACTACTGGCTCGACACTCTCTACGCTTATCTCCCCATTTACTTTTCTACAAACCTGCAATTCTTGTTGCCGATTAGTTCCAACAGGGATAACGATTACCCCACCATCCGCTAATTGCTCAACTAAAGCATTGGGGATTTCTGATGCCGCAGCGGTTGTTATAATTGCATCGAATGGCGCGTGCTGTGGCCATCCATACCTACCATCGGCACACTTGAGTTGAATATTATTAATACCAAGTTCAGACAGTCTAGCTTTAGTCTTAAGCAGTAAAGGGTTAATTCTTTCTATGCTATAAACACGCTTAACTAATTGAGCCAGAATAGTAGTCTGGTATCCGCAGCCAGTGCCTATCTCTAGAACAGTAGCATTTTCTTTATGTAAGGCGCTCATCACAATCTCGGTCATTCTCGCCACAATGTAAGGCTGAGAAATGGTTTGATCAAAACCAATTGGCAAGGAAACGTCTTCATAAGCTCTATGCGATAAAGCCTCTTCAATGAACAAATGCCTTGGCGTGGTTCGGATAGCTTCTAGTACTGCTACTTGCTGTATACCCTGATCAATCAAGCGTTGTACCAGGCGTTCTCGCGTTCGCAGCGAAGTCATGCCTATCCCTTCTCGTTGGATACTGCTATTCAAGAACTGACTCCTCTGTTTTAAATCTTGAACTTGCTTGATTATTAAGATGCCTTATCGTCGACTTATTAACAGGTTTAGCTTTTACTAACTCTCTTAAAACAGCTGTAGCATAGGCTCCTTTATTCAAACTGAACTCAAGTAATAAGGTCTCATCATCTTCGAAAGTATAAATTAGATCCTTGACCATGCTTCGCAGCGCCCTTCTGCCTATCTCTAAACCAGATTCTTCAAGCCCTTTTTTCAAGTCACGTTCGACACCAACAAGCTCCTGTTCTAGTTCGGCACACAGCCTGCTTGTTTTAGGGTTTCCATTACCCCAAAGCGGCCCAGAAGGATGAATATCTTTTGCGGCTAGTCGAGCTACTAGAACCTGATCCCAAACATCAGGAGCAAAGGATGAAGATGTGCCTTCTAAGCTCATTACATCGCCTTCTAAATATTGATTCCAGTTTCCAAGCTCTATACGTTTTGATAAGCATTTGTTAAACAACCAACCCCGAGCAGCAGAAAAATATAAACTCCGCAAATAGCGGTTCTGCACTTTGATTGCACCACTAAAAAGCTGCTTTGCTTTGCGGACATTGTCTCCATCATTTCCGAAGCGTTGTTCACCAAAATAGTTTGGAACTCCTTCAACTTTTATAGACTCTAAGCGTTCAACAAGAGTCTTGGGGTTTTCACTTAAATTCCGTAAGCGAATCGTAAAACTGTTACTATGGTGACTCCCTCTCTTTAATTTACGGGAATTTTTTATTGTCTTAAGAACCTTATAGTCTTCTGATAAAAAACCTTCGACATCTGGTGAGTTGTGAGAGTTAAACTTAATGCTAAACCATTGTTGAGTGACAGCCTGCTTATCTTTCATGCCTGAATAAGAAACATCCTTATTCGGACATTTAAAGTAAGCAACAAGTTTTTCATGAAGCTCTTGAGTGCTTAACCCCGTTTTTTCAATTAGTAAAAACAAGTGATCACCTTGCCCACTCGGTTCAAAGCTCAGAACTTCTTTAACTCTAAAGTCTTCAGGCTTTACTTTATAGTCAGCTGAAACAGAAGGTTCCGAATTGGCGTATTGCAAATCAGATAGCGGCATTGCTGTCTGCCTGAGGGTTTGTTTGAAGCAAAACACTAGCTTGAACGGCTATACCTTCTTTACGACCAATAAAACCCAAGCCTTCACTAGTGGTAGCTTTAATGCTGACTTGATCTACTCCAAGATTCAAAGCTAATGCCAAAGAAGATCGCATGGACAAATTATGAGTGGCCAACTTGGGTTGTTCAGCAATGACAGTGAGATCGGCATTGACTAAGCTCCAGCCTTGCTCTTGCACTAAAGCATAGACATGTTTCAACAAAGTCAGACTACTGATGTTTCTATATTGCTCATCTGTATCCGGAAAATGTTGACCAATATCGCCTAAAGCCAACGCACCCAACAAGGCATCACAAAAAGCGTGAGTCAAAACGTCACCATCAGAATGCGCCAAGAGCTTATGACTATGAGGAATATCAACTCCTGCTAAGCATATATAGGCATCCTCTTCTGAACTTTCAGAAAAACGATGGACATCAAACCCATTTCCTATTCTATACATAAGCTTAACTCTTTATGACTTACCGTTGCTGAAGGATAAACTCTAGCAAGGCCAAATCTTCTTTCGATGTGACTTTTATATTATCACTGTGACCTTCAACTAATTGTACTGGCAAGCCCAAAGCTTCGATTGCCGCAGCCTCATCGGTCGCTTGGTAAGACGAGACTATTGCCGCATCAATCGCTTTTTGCAAGAGCCCATAGCGAAACATTTGCGGGGTTGCGGCTAACCAATGCTGGGTCCGATCCAAGGTTTCTGTCACATGCATAGCAGAATCACTGCGCTTAAGAGTATCTTTTACCGGCGAAGCCAGAATGCCTCCTACCTGGTTTGAACTGAGTTTCTCAAGGAGATTATTAATATCCATCTTTCGCACGCAAGGTCTAACAGCATCGTGGACCAAAACCCAATCTTTATCCGATGCGAGCTTGCTTAAGGCATCAAGCCCTTTTGCAACAGAGTTTAAGCGCTCGGCACCACCATCTACGAGTAAGACATTTGGAAAATCACTTGCAAGATTTTCAGAAAAATAATCATCTTCAGGATTTACAACAAGAACAATTTTTTCCAAAAAATCTAATTCTGAAAGCAAGGACAGTGTCCAAACCAGAATTTCTTTTCCATTCAGCTTCAGGTACTGCTTAGGTAAAGCAGCACCCATTCTCTTACCAACACCAGCCGCTGGAACTATTGCCCAATATTTACTTGGCTTAAGGTTTGATGCAGATGTAAGTTCAGTCAAAGTTATTCACATCCGCAATAAGTAGAATAGGTTTAATCTCTTTCAATGCTTTCAATGCTTTCTGAATTTTCATTTTCATTACTTCCAGCTTGATTGAGCTTAGCAGACCCAGAGTTTTCTGGACTATCTTCTACAATTAAAAAAAAGATCTCATCGTCCTTAATTAAACCAAGCTCATTGCGAGCATGCTCTTCAATGGCATCCATGCCAGTTTGTAATTCAGTCACTTCGGTGAAGAGCGCTTCATTGCGCTCTTCAAGAATCTCATTTTCTTCAGTTTGAGTTGCCACCCTTTTTTCCAAGCGACTCATGTTCGCAAAACTGCCCTCACCCACCCATAAACGATATTGTAGGACTAGAAAGATAACTATCAGTACAGCTATCAATATTTTCAAGCTGTTCTCCCTCTAAAACTTAAGCTTTTGAAAACTCCTTAATACCCAAGTATGCAGACTGACCGGCTAATTCTTCTTCGATAACCAAAAGACGATTGTATTTAGCGACCCTATCAGAGCGACAAAGGGATCCAGTTTTAATCTGTCCAGCAGAAGTAGCAACAGCTAAGTCAGCGATAGTTGTATCTTCAGTTTCACCTGAGCGATGTGAAATTACTGCTGTAAAGCCGGCTTGCTTGGCCATATTAATTGCAGCCAAAGTCTCTGTTAAGGTACCAATCTGGTTGAACTTAATCAGAATAGAATTGGCAACTTTTTCTTCAATACCTCGAGCAAGGATTTCAGTATTAGTGACAAACAAATCGTCACCAACCAATTGTATTTTATCGCCAAGTTTGGACGTTAAAATACCCCAGCCTTCCCAGTCACTCTCATCCATTCCGTCTTCAATAGATAAAATTGGATATTGACGACAGAGATCAGCAAGATAGTCCGCAAAGCCTTCACTGCTATAAGCTTTACCTTCTCCACTTAAATCATATTCTCCGTTCTTATAAAACTCAGATGATGCGCAATCCAAGGCTAAGCCAATATCTTCACCTGCTTTAAAACCAGCATTCTCGATTGCAGTCAAAATGGCTTCAAGAGCCGCTGCATTCGAAGGTAAAT
>CBFIHS010000024.1:17706-30790 GCA_965662565.1 Pseudohongiellaceae bacterium
CAAAACCACCCTCATCTCCTACAGCTGTGCTCAGACCTTGGCCACTTAATACCGATTTGAGTGAGTGAAAAATCTCAGCACCATAACGTAGCGCCTCTGCAAAATTAGCCGCCCCTACTGGCTGAATCATAAATTCCTGAATATCGACGTTATTATCGGCATGCTCACCACCATTAATGATATTCATCATCGGAACAGGCATGGTGTAGTGATTATTTCCACCATTAAGCTCAGCAATGTGAGCATAAAGACTTTGTTGCTTAGCCGCTGCTGCCGCCCTTGCTGCTGCTAAGGAAACAGCCAAAATAGAGTTTGCACCAAACTTGGCTTTATTATGAGTTCCATCAAGCTCAATCATAATTTGATCGAGTTCAGCTTGAGCATTTGCATCTTTTCCTAACAGGGCTTGTCTGATATCAACATTAGCAGCGTGAACAGCTTTAAGTACGCCTTTACCACCATAGCGAGAAGCATCTTTGTCTCTTAGCTCAAGAGCCTCACGAGACCCCGTAGAAGCTCCTGAAGGAGCACAAGCTGTTCCAACATGGCCTGACTCGAGCACAACATCAGCTTGAATCGTTGGGTTGCCTCTTGAATCTAAAACTTCTCTTGCTTTGATATCTTTAATTATTGTCACTATCTAATTTCCTCTTACTTTCTCTATCTTGAAATGGCTTATGTCTATGCAACTATAAACACTGCTTGTTTGAGTTTTTTTAATAAACTGTTTTGTTAATATCGCTTAAGTATTTTTCTTGAATATTAAAATCAATAATCTTGTTTTGTTTTAATTTGATTGCTATGAATAACTATTCAGTATCAATTTCACTTTGTGATTTAATCAAATCATCTAATTCTTTTATCTGGCCTAAGAATTGATCAAGCTTATCCAATGGCAAAGCACATGGGCCATCGCACAGAGCTTTTGACGGGTCAGGATGTGCTTCCAGAAATAAGCCAGCTATGCCTTGGCTAACTCCTGCTTTAGCTAAAGTAGTAACGTCTTTACGTCTGCCACCAGCACTGTCTGATCGGGCACCAGGCATCTGCAAGGCATGAGTTACATCAAATAACACAGGGTATGAAAAACTTTTCATAATAGGAAAGCCCAGCATATCAACGACAAGATTGTTGTACCCAAAACTACTGCCTCTCTCGCATAGCATTATATTTTCATTCCCGGCTTCAAGGAACTTGTTAATGATGTGGTTCATTTCTGCTGGGGCTAAGAATTGTGCCTTTTTAATATTGATCATCGCCTTGGTTTGAGCCATGGCTACAACAAGATCAGTCTGACGAGACAAAAAAGCTGGAAGCTGAAGAATGTCGACAATTTCAGCGACGGGTTGAGCTTGATTAGGCTCATGTATATCCGTCAATAATGGCACCTGAAACCTATCTTTCACTGCGGCAAGAATTTTCAGACCCTGATCTAGACCAGGCCCTCGATAAGAATCTTTAGAGGAACGATTGGCCTTATCAAAAGAAGCTTTAAAGATATAAGGAATTCCAAGCCTGTCGCACACAGTTTTAAAAACTTCAGCGGTTTCTAAAGCTAGCGCTTCTGATTCAAGAACATTCAAGCCGCCCACAAGCACCAAGGGAGACTGATTGGAAATATCAAAGCCTTTCAGTTGTAATATTTTTTGCATGGCTTTCCCCAAAATTGGCTTGCGCTTAACTAGCCTTGCTATTGTCTACTGCAGCTTTAATGAAACCTGTAAACAATGGATGCCCATCTCTAGGCGTGGACGTGAACTCAGGATGGAATTGACAGCCCAAAAACCAAGGGTGATTCTCAATCTCAATAATCTCCATCAACTTACCGTCCATGGATTTACCCGATATTTTCATCCCTTTGTCAGCAAGTGCTTCGGCGTATTTATTATTAAACTCATATCGATGTCGATGCCTTTCTAGGATAACGTCTTTTCCGTAACAATCTTTGGCAATAGAATTTTCAGATAAACGACACTCTTGCCCACCTAAACGCATGGTCCCACCTAAATCAGAATTCTCATCTCTTTGCTCAGTTTCTCCATCAGCCGTGGTCCACTCAGTAATTAAACCAATCACAGGATTTGCAGTATCTTTATCAAACTCTGTGCTATGAGCATCTGCTAAGCCAAGAACATTTCTCGCGTACTCAATAACAGAAATATGCAAGCCAAGACAAATCCCCAAATAAGGGATTTTGTTTTCTCTAGCAAACTTCGCAGTAGCAATCATTCCTTCAATTCCACGTTCACCAAAACCACCTGGAACCACTATCGCGTCTACACCATGAAGAATATCCGTGCCTTCTTTTTCAATCGTTTCTGCATCAACATAACGAGTAGTGATCTCTGTCGATGTATGAATGCCCGCATGTTTGATTGCTTCAATCAGGGATTTATAGGCATCCAGTAGCTCCATGTATTTCCCTACCATAGCAATAACAACCTCTTGCTTAGGTGAGGTATAACGCTCTACGACATCCTTCCACTCTGATAAATCGGCTGATGGACACTCAAGCTGGAATCGTTCTACAACAATATCGTCTAAACCTGTCTCATGCAGCAAAAGTGGTGCTGAATAAATTGTGGCAGTATCGCGCAAAGAAACTACCGCACGAGATTCGACGTTAGTAAACAAGGCAATTTTTTGTAAAGCAGACTGCGGGATCTCATGATCAGATCGACACACCAGAATGTCCGGCTGAATACCAATAGAGCGTAAATCTCGAACGGAATGCTGGGTTGGCTTAGTTTTGGTTTCACCGGCTGTTTCAATATAAGGAACAAGGGTTAAATGGAGGAACAATGCTCGATTGCTGCCTAGCTCTACTTTCAGTTGCCGCACTGCCTCTAAGAAAGGCTGAGACTCGATATCACCAACAGTACCACCAATCTCTACCAGAGCAACATCAGCGTCTCCAGCACCTTTAATAATACGAGCTTTAATTTCATCAGTAATGTGCGGAATAATTTGAATCGTGGCGCCTAAATAATCACCACGACGTTCTTTTTTGATAACGTCTTCATAGACTTTACCAGCCGTAAAATTATTTGCCTGGCTCATTGTCGTTCGAATGAAACGCTCGTAATGACCTAAGTCCAAATCTGTCTCTGCACCATCTTCAGTGACAAAGACTTCACCATGCTGAAAGGGACTCATGGTTCCGGGGTCAACATTAATGTAGGGATCTAGCTTGAGCATGGTCACATTAAGACCACGTGCTTCGAGGATTGCTGCCAATGAAGCGGAGGTTATGCCTTTACCAAGAGATGAAACCACACCGCCAGTAATAAAAATATATCTTGTCATTTACAACCCATCATGATGCTACCTAGATGGAGCTACAGGTTACCAGAATGGACTAACTACCACAATCAATACCTGGTCTTTGCCAAGTAATTTTAACCATTTTTTTTCTGTTTTTTTCAACTTCCGAAGAGCAAACAAACAAGTCAGCCACAGCTGCTAACTCTCCATTCACAAAGAGCATTGGAACTCTATCTCTTAACCAAGGTGGAACTTGATAATCTTGATACAGTTTTTTAAATGAACGAGTTCTCCTTCCCTCAGGTTTTGCTCCTTTAACTTCACATGAAAGTCTGATTTCCAGCTCATCACCTTCTTCTAAGACAACACCACCCTCTTCAACTTCTATCAGAGAGACCTTACCTACATTCCTTCCCAATTCGAGCTCTTGACCTGGTTTTATGCTTTGAATTGGGCAACTTATTTGTTGCTCAAAATTTCGTAAGACATAAAGCTTATTCTGAAAACGTCTAAGCTGAATTTCTTCTTCCTCATGCACCCATCGTACGATGGGCATAGCATCACTTGATGCAGGAATGAGTTCTTCGGCTATTGCTTTCAACTCATCGAATCCCGGTGCGGGAATAGAGTAAACCTTTGATAAAGCATGAAACCAATAACGCAGGACATTTCTTTGTCTGATAGGGTCCAAGCTTTTTAAAGAGCTTAATTCTAAAACACATTGATCTTCACCTAGTGCGTCTCTGGCATCGATCTCAGCTAAGCTTGACAACAAATGGTCTGCTTCAAGACTTAACTCTGCACTTTTTTGAATGCTAGAACCTAATGAGGGCCAACGCGTTTTTATTTCAGGAATAATTTGATGGCGTAAAAAGTTCCTCATAAAACTGAGGTTTTGATTGGAATCATCTTCAATCCAAGCGAGCTTATTATTCTTGGCATACTCCAATAACTCAGATTTATCAAAAGCTAACAGCGGCCTATATAAGCGCCCTCTTCCCAGCTTTCGATATTTAGGAATCCCAGCCAAACCTTTAGGCCCACTGCCACGAAAAAGTCGGTAAAGAACCGTCTCAATTTGGTCATCCTGATGATGAGCCATGAACAAACAATCGTCTGCTTGAAGTAGATCACTAAAAAACTTATATCGAGCGGTTCGCGCTTGAAGCTCTAAGCTGGCACTCTTAGTATCAACCAAAACTTTTTTGGCTAGGAACTCAACACCAACCGAGTCACAATACTTTTTACAGTGCTGCTGCCATTCATCTGCATTGGGCTGCAAGCCGTGATTAATGTGTAGTGCACGAATTTGTTTTGCAGGAAGGACTTTCCGAAGTAGATCAAGCATAACCAAAGAATCTAGGCCTCCACTGAAAGCTACCCAGAAATGGCTGTCATTTGAATCTGATAGCTTAGGGAGAAATTGTAGAAGGCTTTCTTCAGTCAGAAGCGCCATGCTTCATCAAACGCTTATAGCGTCTTTCCAGTAAAGCATCTGTATCCATATCACGCAGTTGTCTGATCTGCTCTAACAAAACCTCTTTCAAGCTAGATGCGGTTTCCTTCATATCTCGGTGAGCACCACCAAGAGGCTCTGGTATAGTACGATCGACAATACCCAGTTCTTCAAGGCTACTCGAAGTGACCCCCATTGCAGCAGCTGCTTCGGCTTTGTAATCCGAGGACTTCCATAAGATTGTTGCACAGCCTTCTGGCGAGATTACATAGTAAGTAGAATACTCCAGCATATTGAGGTAATCAGAAACTCCTATTGCGATAGCGCCTCCAGAATTTCCTTCTCCGGTCACAGTTGCAATGATGGGGGTTTTTAACCGCGACATAACAGCCATATTCTCTGCAATAGCCTCATTGATACCTCGCGCTTCAGAATCAACACCGGGATAAGCACCCAGGGTATCGATAAAAGTTAGCACCGGCATCTTATAGCGTTCAGCTAGCAACATCAGACGTCGAGCTTTGCGGTAACCTTCAGGTTTAGGCATACCAAAATTTCGCCGTACTTTCTCACTAGTACTTCGACCCTTTTGATGGCCGATTATCATCACAGGGAAATCATCTAGATAGGCAACCCCTCCCATGATTGAGGCATCATCAGCGAATAAACGATCACCATGCAACTCTTCAAACTCGGTACACATGTAAGTAATATAATCTTCAGTCTGTGGGCGCATCGGATGACGCGCAAGCATGGAAACTTGCCAAGGGCTTAAAGAAGAGAAAATTTTAGTTGTAAGCTTAAGACTTTTTTCCTGCAGCTTTTCAATTTCTTCAGTAATATTGAGTTTATTGTCGGCACCAACGAGGCGCAGCTCATTTATTTTTACTTCAAGATCAGCGATAGGCTGTTCAAAATCTAGATAATCAGGATTCATATATACGACTTATTTAATTTATGGATTATAACGAATAATTATTCGCAATAATTGATAACACTAACTTAATAACTCTAGCTTAATAACTTAAACTGACGCCTTGGGCTCCATATTGCTGCTTCAAGCGATGTAATAATTCATCGTCAGGTTTGACCCGCCAAGACTCACCAAAGGCAATTTTACCTTGTACGCCCTCTCTTGCATAGTTAACTATAATTCTACACGTTTTTTCAGTACCTTGAGGGCTTTCCGGTGTGTCATATTTGTATTCATTTAAAATTTCAACTAGACGATTTAGCGACTCCTCACAAAAAACTTCATGGTTTAAATTCAAAGTGATATTCCTTAAGTAACTCTGTCTAGCCTCTTGGAAGCTCATTATTCTTTTGGCCCTGACTTGTACACTACCGTCTCCAGCGTATTCATTTTGACTAACAGGCCCTTCAACAAGAACAATTGAGTCTTTACTCAAACTCTCGCGGATGCTTTCATAAACCTCACCGAATAGAGAAACCTCAATTCTCGCGCTCTGATCGTCTAAAGTTAAGATGGCTATATGATCGCCTCGCTTACTCTTGATGATTCGTAAATCATGGATTAGACCTACAATAAGCTGCGGGGAATTTTCGACTCTCAAGGTGGCAAGACGGTTTTTGGTGATTCTAGATATTTCCGGCAAATACTCTTCGATAGGATGCCCTGTCAGATACAAGCCCAAACTTTCTTTTTCTTCTTGCAAGCGGCGCTGCTCACTCCATGGATGCATATGTCTAAAATTTTCGTAAACATCCTGCTCTTCTCCAGCACCTGGGACTATATCTCCAAACAAATCATCAATCCCACTCTCTTCGGTCCTTGTAGCTTGCTCGGCTGTTTTTATAGCTTCAGACATACTTGCCAGTAAAATCGCTCTATCAGTGCCCTGACTAATAGAATCGAAAGCGCCCGATCTTATGAGAGCTTCAATTGAACGCTTATTGATAACGGTTAAATCAACGCGCTTACAAAAATCGAATAAATTTTCAAAAGGTCCACTTTCCTCTCGAATTTTAATGATATTTTCTATAGGGCCCTCTCCGAGCCCCTTAATTGCCCCTAAGCCATAAATAACAACAGCTTTTTCATTACGATAAGCAACAGTAAAACCGTAGCGTCCCTTATTTACATCAGGAGCCTGCAAAGGCAAAGTCATACGACGACATTCATCCGCCAATATGACTATCTTATCGGTGTTTTGCATATCTGCAGACAAAACTGAAGCCATGAAATGTGCTGGGTAATGTTGCTTCAACCAAGCTGTTTGATAAGAAACTAAAGCGTAAGCTGCTGAATGAGATTTGTTAAAACCGTAGCCTGCAAATTTAGCCATCAAATCAAAAATACCTTCGGCCTGTTTGGGGTCAATGCCATTTTTACCAGAGCCATCCATAAAGATTTCTCTTTGTTTCTGCATCTCCTCAGGCTTTTTCTTACCCATAGCTCGGCGTAACATATCTGCACCACCGAGACTGTAATTAGCTAAGACTTGAGCAATCTGCATGACCTGCTCTTGGTAGAGGATGACCCCGTAGGTGTTTTTTAAAATGGGCTCCACTAGAGGGTGAGGATACAAAACTTCTGCGCCATGTTTTCGATTGATAAAATCATCTACCATACCTGACCCTAATGGCCCTGGTCTGTACAAAGCAACAAGCGCGATAATATCTTCAAAGGTGTTAGGCTTCAGGCGTTTAATTAGCTCCTTCATGCCTTTAGACTCGAGTTGGAAAACCGCAGTGGTTTCGCCATTCATAAGAAGCTTGTAAACAACCCCATCATCTAAAGGGATACGAGCAATATCCAGTTTCTCACTCTTATCACCGGCAGCCTCCTTCTCATCATTGATCATCCCAATAGCCCAATCAATAATAGTTAGAGTTCGCAAACCCAGAAAATCAAACTTTACCAAGCCGGCTTTTTCGACATCACTCATATCATACTGCGTGACTAAATTAGAGCCTGTTTCATCACAATACAAAGGCGCAAAATCGGTCAACCTTCCCGGAGCAATAACCACCCCCCCAGCATGTTTGCCAACATTACGGACAACACCTTCTAACTTGAAGGCCATCTCCATAATTTCTTCTGCTTCCTCATCATTCGCCACAAAAGCTGACAATTGAGGCTCTTCAGCCATGGCTTTTTCAAGAGTCATACCAATTTCAAAAGGAACCAGTTTCGATAATTTATCCGCCAAGGCATAAGACTTACCTTGGACTCTAGCAACATCGCGAATAACTCCTTTTGCTGCCATAGTACCGAAGGTGATAATCTGAGAAACCGCATCTCTACCATAGAGATCCGCAACATGCTCAATCACTCTGTCACGGCCATCCATGCAAAAATCGACGTCAAAATCAGGCATTGAAATACGTTCAGGGTTAAGAAAACGTTCAAACAGCAAATCATATTGCAAAGGGTCTAAATCTGTAATTTTTAATGAATAAGCTACCAATGAGCCTGCTCCAGACCCCCTTCCAGGGCCCACGGGCACACCGTTGTCTTTTGCCCACTGGATGAACTCCATAACGATCAAGAAATAACCCGGGAAGCCCATTTGAGTAATGATGTCGAGCTCGAAATCTAAGCGTTCTTGGTAAATTCGACGCTTTTCAGAATCTACTTCTTGAGCAACATTAGCTGATATTTCCTCAAAGCGCTGTTCTAAGCCTTCTTCGCTCAGCTTTCTCAGAAAAGTATCGATATCCATCCCTTTCGGAACTGGATAATCAGGTAAGCAAGGTGTCCCTAGCGATAATTCGATATTACAGCGCTTCGCTATTTCAATGGTGTTTTCAATAGCCTCGGGAATATCACTGAAAAGCTCCAGCATCTCCTCGCTGCTTCTGAGGTATTGTTTCTCTGAGTAAATACGGGGGCGGCGAGGGTCATCTAATGTTCTTCTATCATTAATACAAACACGAGCTTCGTGTGCCTCAAACTCTTCAGCAGTTAGAAACCGAACATCGTTTGTTGCAACCACAGGACAATTAAATTCAGCAGCAAGCTCAACAGCTCCATGAATATAAAGCTCTTCGCCTGCTCGCTCAGTACGCTGGAGTTCAAGATAGAAATTCTCAGGAAACAGGTTCATCCAAAAACTTAATTCTTGTCGTGCCAGTTCCATATCTTCATTGACGATGGCTTGACCAATAGCACCCTCTTTGGCTCCCGATAATACAATTAAGCCCTCGTTGAATTCCTCGAGCCATTCACGCTGAACAAAGGCATTTCCACGCTGCTGGCCTTCTTGATAAGATTTCGAGATAATCATTATAAGATTTTGATATCCAACACTATTTTTAATTATTAATGTAAGCAGAGAAGCGTTATCGTCTTTCCCTCCTCGCACCCAAATATCTGAACCACAAATGGGTTTTAGGCCTTTATTGATGGAACCCGTATAGAATTTAATTAAGGCATAGAGGTTGTTGAGATCAGTCAAAGCGACAGCGGGCTGAGCTAGGTCTACCACTTTATTAATCAGGCTAGGTATGTGAACCAAACCATCTACTAATGAATACTCAGAATGGACTTTTAAATGAATAAAGGTGGGCGAGCTTGTCATAAAAAATACGTCTTCAATATAGAGTCATTCGTTCAAAGCAAGTTTAACGAGATTAACAAAGCATACAAGCTCATTTGGAACTAAGAACAGCTTTTACTGGAGCAAAACTCATCCTATGTATTGGACTGGCCCCAAATTTTTGTAAATTTCTAAGGTGTTCTGCAGTAGGATAGCCCTTGTGTTTTGCAAAACCATATTCTGGATATTTTTCACTCAAGATTACCAAACAACCATCACGGTAGACTTTAGCCAATATGGAGGCCGCTGCAACTGCGCAGATTCGATCATCTCCTTTAACCACAGCTCTGGATTGATAATCCCATAGAGGACAACGATTACCATCGACATAAACAAAATCAGGGCTTATCCCTAAGCCGGAAACGGCTCTACTCATGGCCAACATGCTGGCTTGGAGGATCTTGATTTGATCAATCTCAGCGACATCGGCTTCCCCTATCGCATAAGCCAAAGCAGATTGCTTAATTTCTGCCGCTAACAACTGTCTCTTTGTTTCTGAAAGCTTTTTAGAATCGCGTAGGCCTTCGATCTTAACAGCCGGATCTAAGATCACTGCTGCAGCGACCACATTGCCAGCAAGCGGGCCTCTTCCAGCCTCATCAACCCCTGCTATTAACTGCAAACTCTTTTCACTGGCTTCGCAAAAAAGCAATTCTACTCCCTCGATTAAAAAAGGCTTACTTAACCTTAAGCTTGACGCTTACTACTTACTTTTAGCTACAAGGCTTAATACAGCATCGGCAGCGCTTTGATTAGCGTTGCGACGTAATTGCTGATGGATAGCTGAATATTGTTTATTTAGCAGCGCCTGCTGATCTTGATCCTGCATCAACTTTTGAAGACTTTCAAATAAAGCTTCAGCTTGTACTTGATCTTGCACTCTCTCTTCAACCAGTTTTTTTCCTGCGAGCAAATTCGGCAAAGAAAAATACGGGACTTTCAGTAATCTGGAGATCAAAGCATATGAAAAGCGAGCCATTTTATAACAAACAACCATAGGTTTTTTAAGTAACAAAGCCTCTAGAGTCGCTGTGCCTGAGGCAATGAGTATGAGGTCAGCCGCAGCCATGCATTCATGAGATTTGCCATCAAACAAGGTGACTGACAAATCATTAAATTCAGAATTTAGAAGATCTTGAACTTGTTCTCTCCTCTGTCTACTGGAACAGGGTAAGATAACTTGCAAGTCTGGCCACCGCTTCAGACAAAGTCTGGCTGTCTTCAGGAATTCTGGCGCCAACCTAGCTACTTCCCCGCCTCTACTGCCAGGCAATAAGGCTAATACTGGGGCATTAGATTTCAACTCTAAAGCCACACGAGCAGGAAGCATTTCTGTGTCTAGTGGAATCTGATCCGCTAATGGGTGCCCAACGAAACAAACATCGACTAAATTCTCTTGATAAAACTTCGCTTCGAAAGGAAACAAAGTCAGCATTAAATCGACGGATTGTTTTATTTTTTTTATGCGCTTACTACGCCAAGCCCAAACCGAAGGACTCACATAATGAACAGTAGGAATCCCTGCATGCTTCAGTTGCTTTTCAATAGTGAGAGTAAAGTCGGGAGAATCTATCCCAATAAACACATCCGGCTTATTTTTCAAAAAACTGTTAATTAGTTTTTTCCTGATTCTTAGCAGTTCAGGCAAACGCTTTAGAGGCTCAATAAGCCCCATCACCGATAATCGCTCCATTGGAGCTTGAGACTTTAAACCCTGGGCGATCATTAAAGGCCCACCTATACCCTCAAAAACTGCTTCTGGATATTTTTCTTTTATAGAGGTCATTAAGCCAGAGCCTAGAATATCACCGGAGCTTTCTCCAGCTAATATTCCAATCCGTAACGAACTAGTCATGGGCAACTTAACGAGTGATTCCTTTAGTCGAAGCACGTACTGAATCGATAAGAACTGAAATCTCGGGAGACTTTTGGGTCATTTTCTCCAACTCCAGCAAAGCTTGGTCGGTGGTTTTACCATCACGATAAAGTATTTTATAAGCCTGACGTATTGCTCTGATCGCTTCTTTACTGAAGCCTCTTCTTTCTAGGCCAGTACTATTGATACCTCGGGCTGAGGGGGGATTACCATTAACAATCACATAAGCGGGCACATCCATATTGACATGGGTAAGACCGCCAATAAAACTGTGTGCTCCAATCTTAAGAAATTGATAGACCCCAGAGAACCCTGCAAGAATAGCCCAATCTCCAACTTCAACATGCCCACTGACGGCAGCATTGTTTGAAAAAATAACGTGATTTCCAATAATGCAATCATGAGCAACATGGGTATATGGCATAAACAAATTATCAGAGCCTATACGAGTTATTCCACCACCGACTTCGGTACCTCGATGGATCGTTGCCCCTTCTCTAATAACATTGTTATCCCCAATCTCTAGATAAGAGACTTCGCCCTGATATTTCAAATCAGAGGGATCTTCCCCTACCGAGGCAAATTGAAAAACCTGATTATTCTGTCCGAGAGTTGTATGGCTTTTGATAACGACATGAGAGGCAATTTTACAGCCATCACCAATAACAACATTCGGCCCAATTATAGACCAAGGACCAATTTCAACATTGCGGCCTATCTTCGCACTAGGATCAATTATAGGTTCAAGCGTACTCATTACAGTTCACCTAAATTAATAATGATTTACTTTTCTTGACGTTCGGCACATAAAATAGTCGCTTCACACGCTAACTCACTGCCTACCATTGCCTTACATTGGAATTTATAAATGCCACGACGGACAGTTAAAATTTCAGCTTCTAGAATCAACTGGTCTCCAGGAACTACTGGCCTTTTGAACCTAACATTATCAGCGCCAACAAAAAAATATAAATAACCATCTTTAGGTTTCTTTTCTTGGCTTTTAAATCCAAGTACGCCGGCGGCTTGCGCCATCGCTTCTATGATAAGGACTCCTGGCATAATAGGTTTGTTAGGGAAATGTCCTAAAAAGAACTCTTCGTTCGTTGTGACGTTCTTATAAGCTTTGATATATTTATCTAGCTCTATTTCTACGACTCTATCGACCAATAAAAATGGATAGCGTTGTGGCAGATATTCCTTTACTTCATCAATGTACATCATATTTTTATTACCCGATTATTCGGTTACCCGACCTTGCGTTTTTTACTCTTACTAAAATCTTTTAAAACCCTTGGAACTCTGGATGCAATTTTTAATAGATACAATTTTTATATGGATTTTTAAAAACTAGAATTCATCGAAAATTTTAGTTAATTAAGATCCTTTCTTAAACGCTTTTATTAATTTATCCAACTGTCTGAAACGAACAATATTCTTTTTCCAAGCAGCGGTTGTATCAAGTCCTGTTCCTGAAGAATAACTTCCAGGCTCTAGTATAGACTGATTCACTAAGGACATCGCTGTTATTGTCACGCCATCGGCTATTTCAACATGATTGATAATACCTACAGCACCAGCAATTACGCAGTTTTTACCAATTTTGGCACTGCCAGCAACAGCACTGCATCCACATATAACTGTATTATCTCCAACTTCGACATTGTGAGCTATTTGAACCAGGTTATCTATCTTTACTCCGCTACCGATTATTGTGTTATCTAAGGCGCCTCGATCGATACAGGAATTAGCTCCTATCTCTACATTATCCCCAATGATAACACTGCCCAGTTGAGCAATTTTTCGATAAGTGGAATTATCATTAGCAAAACCAAAGCCATCGCTGCCAATTACAACACCTGAATGTATACGCGTATTCCTACCTATACGAACGTCATCCTCAATAGTTACATTAGCCCCTAATAA
>CBFIHS010000025.1:0-24765 GCA_965662565.1 Pseudohongiellaceae bacterium
TTCAATTGTGGAAGATCGCGTTCTATAGACTCAATAGCATTGATGTAATTGCTTTCATAATGCATAAGTGCTCGCTGGCGCATCAGTAAGTACTCAACATTTGGGACGCTTTGAACTCTTGGCATACTAGAGGCCCTATTTTTACTATCTGCTACACGGTTTTCATCTAAGGGGTGAGAGGATAGGAATTCAGGTATGCGTTGCGAGCCGTTGCGCATCTGCATCATATTCTCAAACATTTCTGCCATATCATTAGGATTAAACCCAGCGTTATACAGGGTCCTAATTCCTACGCGATCGGCTTCCTGCTCATTGCTTCGACTAAAACGTAGACGATTGTCCATGCTGGCAGATTGACTTATTGCTAGAGCCGCTTGTCCAGCTTCAGCCCCAGCAGTTGCTAGAATTAAGAGGCTAGCTAAAGTTGTAGCCATAGTGGTTAGAGAACTGGACTGTGAGGCTTGAACATTTCGCGCATAATGGCGCTGGCTAATATGGGCAAGCTCGTGTGCCATTACAGAGGCAAACTGGCCTTCAGTCTCAGCGTATAAGAACAGCCCTACATTTACACCGACTACACCACCAGGTGCCGCGAAAGCATTTAGCTGATTGCTGTCAATTAGGAGGAATTCTAAGCGATGGTCTGTAAGTTCACTATTCGCAGCAAGGTGATAAGTTACGCTGGCGATATATTCTTCCATTAAGGGGTCGCTATATAGAGGCGACTGGGCACGTATTGAACGCAGCATCTCACGACCAAACTCATACTCTTGTTGAATGGTGATGGTGCCTGAAACGGAATCACCTAATACAGGCAGATTATTGATCTGAGCGGAAGCAACACTATTTAAGCTGATGGCAAAAATAGCACTGCTTAATAAATAGGGTTTGGTAATCTGTTTGAAGCGTGTAAGCATCTTCTTTTGGTGTTTCAAAAACAAACTTAAATTAACTATATAGTTAGACCTTTGATAATACTATTAATTCCCTACAATAACTCGGTTTTTTAGTGGTCTCCTGCTAGAATGCAGCTATGAATGGCATAGCTGACATTGAGCTGGATTTAAGTGGATTGTTGTGCCCACTTCCACTTCTGAAAACTAAGCAGGCATTAAATAAAATGTCACAGGGTGAAAAAGTCCGAGTACTGGCTACAGACCCAGGTTCGGAACGTGACTTTAAGGTTTTTGCAGATCAAAGTGGAAATCTTTTGTTAGAAGCAATAAAAATAGATGAAAAATTTTGTTATTTAATTGAAAAGAAATAATCAAGAATTAAACTTACTCGTTTTTAACATCTAAGGATTCTCAATGCTGAGAACATTCAATGATTTATATAAGCGTTATTTCTCTGAAGAGGAAGCGCTTATTTTTACGATGCTCTTAATCGTTGGCACCGTCTTTATGATGACGATGGGGGGTGTCATTGCTCCATTATTATGGAGTCTAGTAATCACTTTCATTCTGCAAGGTCTAGTTAATTCAATGGTCCGCTTGAATGTTCCTCACAGGGCAGCTGTTTACCTAACTTACTTCATCTTTCTGAGTTTTATGATTCTTAGTATTTTTATTCTTTTGCCTTTTACTTGGGGAAGGCTAGGGGTCTTTGTTGATGAGACTCCTAACATGACTTCTCAACTGCGATCTGTGCTCTTGTTGTTGCCTGAAAAGTATCCGGAACTATTCACTGAAGCCCAGATACAAGGCTGGATTAACAGTTTACAGGGAGAGTTAGCTCGATGGGGGCAGGATATTCTTTCATATTCTGTTACTAGTATTACTCGTTTAATGACTTGGCTGGTTTATACGGTCTTAGTTCCTGTGATGGTTTTCTTTATGTTGAAAGATGCCGATAAGCTATTAAGCTGGTTTGAGAATTGGCTGCCTAAGAAAAGGCCTATCATGGCTCAAATTTGGCAAGAGATGAATTCACAGTTGGGTAATTATATTCGCGGAAAAGCACTAGAAATAGTTATCGTTGCAGTTTGTAGTTATATTCTATTTGAGTTTCTTGGTTTAAATTATTCAGTACTCTTGGCTGTAATATCTGGACTTTCAGTTGTTGTCCCTTATGTGGGTGCTTTAGTTGTAGCATTGCCAATATTTTTGGTTGCTTGGTTTCAATGGGGTTTTGGTACTAATGTCTATCAGGTGATGATTGCTTACATTATCTTGCAAATCATTGATGGCAACTTCTTGGTGCCTTATATTTTTTCAGAAACGGTGAATTTACATCCATTAGCAATAATTACGGCGATACTTTTTTTTGGCGGTGTATGGGGTTTTTGGGGCGTTTTTTTTGCAATTCCACTAGCAACTTTCATCAAGGCAACTATACGAGCTTGGCCGATACATCACTCTAGTAATGAAATTGAAAAGTAATGAAGCTGAATAATAAACAAATAGTTTAAAGATAATTAAACATTGGGTTATCAGTAATTAAAGCAGGCAAACTAGCAGGGAACTTCTTCAGTAGTTCCTTAAAACTCAAAGTTTGATTGTCTTTCAAAAGAAGACCTTCTTGTTAAGTTTCTTCCAATAAAACACTGAGTTTAAAAGAGTCTTTCTATTATCTTGCATGGACTTAAGATAAAATTCTCTTTTTGTATTTTTGTGTGGTTTTTAATGCTCTTGGGGGCAATATGATTAAAGGCAGTATTGTAGCGCTGGTGACACCGATGACAGAAGATGGTCACTTGGATTTGCCGACACTTGATAAGTTGCTTGAGTGGCACATCCAGCAGGGCACAGATGCTTTAGTTGCTGTGGGAACAACTGGTGAATCACCGACACTGTCTATTGAAGAGAATTGTTCTATTGTCGACCATGTGGTCAAAGTTATTAATGGTCGCATTCCTGTCATCGCTGGCACAGGAGCCAATTCAACGAGTGAGGCAATAGAAATGACTTCAGCAGCAAAGAGCTCTGGTGCTGATGCCTGCTTGTTAGTGACGCCTTATTACAATAAGCCAAGCCAGAAAGGTCTGCTTGCGCACCATACTGCTGTTGCTGAGGCTGTTGATATCCCACAAATATTGTATAACGTCCCTGGTAGGACTGCCTGCGATATGCTGCCTAAAACTGTAAAAGAGTTATCAGAAGTTAAAAATATTGTTGGCATCAAAGAAGCTACTGGGGATTTGGTGCGAGGCAAAGAAGTCATAGACTTATGTATGACAGATGATTTTCATATCTATAGTGGCGATGACGCCACAGCTATGGATTTAATGTTGATGGGGGCGAAAGGTAATATTTCAGTAACTGCCAACATTGCCCCTAAAGCTATTAATGAACTTTGTACGGCAGCTATGTCTAATGATAGGAAAACTGCTGAAGCAATTAATCATAAGCTTAGTGTTTTAAACCGGTGTCTGTTTGTAGAATCTAACCCAATCCCTATTAAATGGGCTATGAAAGAAATGGGTTTAATTAGCTCTGGTATTCGCTTGCCATTAACTGAATTGGATGAAATGTATCAAGGCTTTTTGCGTTCTGCACTTGAACAGGTGGGTTTGCTTTAATTATTAAAGCTTAGAAGAAGGTTCTTCGTTTGTCGTTTGCTTGAACAATTGCTTGTACTTATTTTTGTACTTAGAAAGGATTATGCACATTAACTATCAAATACTTAAGTCGGTTTTTATCCTCACATTCTTACTAGTTCTGAGTGCTTGTAGCACCGTAAGTAAAGTACCGGGCATGGGAGTATTAATTGGAGATGAAGGTTTTTTTCGTGACCGTAAAGGGGATTACCTGGAATCAAGTTCAATACCTCCTCTGAAAGTTCCTAACGAGATGGATTCTTATGTGATCGATGACTTATTTGTTATCCCAACTGCAGGGGGTGTCGTAGGTGAGGTAGAAGGTGAAGCTTATTTGAATGTACCTAGACCTAGACCTATACAAAGAAGTTCCGATCGAGCTGTCGTAATCCAGAGACTTGGGGATAGAAGCTGGGTAATTGTTGATGCTTCTGCGAGTCAAGTATGGCCTAGACTTAGGCAATACTGGTTTGACCCATATTGGCTAGATCAAGGCCTAGAACTCACTCGAGAAACACCAAGCTTAGGTTTGCTAGAAACGAACTGGTTTGTTTTGGATGGTAATGAATTCACTCAAGAAAAGATTCGGGTTATTGTGGAGCCAGGTTTTCAAGATGATAGTGCTGAAGTCAGCTTAATACATATATCGGTACCACAAGATCAGCAAGTTTTTGAGCAGGTTAACTGGCCTCAACAATCAGTAGATATTGAGTATGCCTATGAATTGCTTGAGGATTTATCAACTTATCTTTTGGAGCAAATCAGGGTTTATCAGCCCTCTACAGTTTCTTTCTTAGCAGGTAATATCCCTAGTGAAGGGCGTGCATCAATGTTGAGTATTGATGGACAAGAAGTCTTAAATTTAAAGGCAGATTTTGAGAGAAGCTGGGTGGCAGTTTCTCGATCTCTAGAAAGAGCAGGGGTACAAATTGTTGAAGAAAGTATGAATGACAAATACTTCATGGTTTCATTTGCCAGACCTACAGATGATGAAGAAAAAGGTATGTTCGGTCGTTTACTTTCAATAGGCTCTAAACAAGAGAAAAGTTACCCATATAGAGTAGAATTACAGGAGTCGAGCAACAGCATAAACGTCGTTGTTGATCCTATTCTTGAAACACAAAGTAGTGGAGCTTCCGTAAGTGAAGTTGATGAGCAAAATGCGATTGAACTTCAAGCTATCTTGTTAGAGAGAATTCGAGACTTTATTACATAATTACTTATTTTTTTGTGCGTAATGCACATATGATGGAGAGAAACATAAATGCAGGCAGGTGAAAAGCTGTACTCAGGTAAGGCTAAATCGGTATTTAAGACTGAGGACCCAGATCTGTATGTTCTAAATTTTCGTGATGATACATCGGCTTTTGATGGCTTAAGGGTTGAGCAGCTCGAAGATAAAGGCAAAGTCAATAATATCTTTAATGCTTTTATAATGGAGAGACTGAATGCAGAAGGAATTCCTACTCATTTTGTAAAACGTCTCTCTGACACCGATTCTTTGGTGAAACGGCTTGATATGATTCCAGTTGAGTGTGTAGTCAGGAACTATGCGGCCGGAAGCCTTTGTAAGCGCTATGGTATTGAAGAAGGTATTGCTATTGAGCCCCCAACTTTTGAATTCTTTTTAAAAGATGATGCCTTACATGATCCTATGATCAATGATTACCATATTATTTCATTTGGATGGGCTAAGGCTGAGCATATTGAAGAAATGAAGGCTTTAACATTTAAAGTAAATGCAGTATTGAAGCAGATGTTTTCCGAAGCTGGAATGCTGTTGGTTGATTATAAACTTGAGTTTGGTTTAGTCGATGGAGTAATTACTCTTGGCGATGAATTCAGTCCTGATGGATGTCGTATATGGGATGAGAAAACTAAAAATAAGATGGATAAAGATCGTTTTCGTCAAAGTTTAGGAAGTGTAATCGAAACCTACAAAGAAGTTGCTCAAAGACTTGGAATAGATATAACTTAAGAAACCTTCAGAGTTTGAGTTAAGCTGTTAATGCCATCAAGAGACTAATAGAGAATAATAAGAGAGTGGTGCCATCATGGAAATAGCTATTCTCATTGCAATGCTTTTAATCGTTTTATGTATTGCAGCAAGTCTTTTTCTATTTAAAAAAAACCTACAAATACAGCAACGTCTAGCCGATGAGATTAGTTTAAGTTCTGACTTGAAAGTTCAATTAATTCGTCAAGAAACACTTCTGCAAGAAGAACAAAAACACCATTTAGAAAAGCTACAGATGCTTGAGCAGTCAAGGTCTGCAATGACTGTTGAGTTCAAAAATTTAGCCAATGAAATTCTGGATCAAAAAAGCAAAAAGTTTACTGAGAGTAATAAAGAGAATATTGAAAGTATCCTAAAGCCTTTGAGTGAGAAGATTCAGGGTTTCGAAAAGAAAGTTGAAGAAACTTATGACAAGGAAGCTAAAGAAAGGTTTTCTCTTACTGAACAGATTAAAAACTTACAGGCTTTGAATGTTCAGATTAGTCAAGACGCTTTGAATTTAACTAACGCTCTTAAAGGTGAAAGCAAAACTCAAGGTATTTGGGGTGAAGTTATTTTAGAACGAGTGCTTGAGCAGTCTGGCTTAACCAAAGGTCGAGAATATGAGGTGCAAGCCAGCTTTACCGGCAGTGAAGGTGAAAAAAAACAACCAGATGTAATTGTGCATTTGCCTGAGAATAAAGATGTCATTATTGATTCTAAAGTCTCTTTAACCGCTTATGAAAAATACAGCAGTGAAGATGATGGGCTTAAGCGTAAAGAGTTCTTAAAAAAGCACGTTAACTCAATTCGAGGACATATTAAAAATTTATCTGGAAAAAATTATGACGGTCTTGATGCGATAAAGAGTCTTGATTATGTGTTATTGTTTTTGCCTATAGAAGCAGCCTTCACCTTAGCAATTCAGGAAGATAATTCGCTTTTTACTGAAGCTTTGAATAAAAATATTATACTAGTTGGCCCTTCAACATTGCTTGCGATACTGCGAACGATTCAAAATATTTGGCGCTTTGAGCATCAAAATAAAAATGCCCTTGAAATAGCGACTAGGGCAGGACGTTTATACGATAAATTTGTCAGCTTTGTTGAAAACTTAGATGAGATTGGTAAGCACATACAAAAAACCCAAGATAGCTATGATGCTGCTTATAATAAGCTCAGTTCAGGGAAGGGAAACCTCATCGGGAGAATAGAAAATTTAAAAACCCTAGGGGCGAATACAAAGAAAGCTTTACCTGAAACTCTACTTGAAAAACAAAGCTCGGGATCTGAAGAAAACGAATGACTTCTGTTTCAACCAAATTGCCTGATAATCTAAATAATTTTTTATTATGCCAAACACCTTTAGCTTGGATTGATTGCGCTCTTGAGAATCAAGAAACGCTATTAATTGATCATGCCAATTGTGAGAAAAAAGCGGCAGCAACAGCAATGAATCTGATATACCGTTATGTAGATCGTACTGAACTTCTACAAAAAATGTCTCAACTGGCTCGAGAAGAACTCCTGCATTTTGAACAGGTTGTGAAGCTAATGCAGGCTAGAGGTGTGAAATACGCTCATATTGGCCCTTCTCGTTACGCTTCTGCTTTGAGAGAACATGTGCGTACCCATGAGCCAGCAAAACTTGTGGATACATTGATTGTCGGTGCTTTTGTAGAGGCGCGTTCGTGTGAACGTTTTGCTGCTATTGCTCCACGTTTGGATCAAGACTTACAAAAGTTTTATTTGTCATTACTTAGATCTGAAGCCCGACACTTTGAGGACTACCTTGGTTTGGCGGAGCTTTATGCCGAAGAGGATATAGAGGAAAGAGTTAAAATTTTTGCTAAATTGGAAGCCGACTTAATCTGTTCAAACGATGACGCATTTCGTTTTCATAGTGGAGCTCCAACAATGTAGTGGAACGCGCTTAGGTCTGCAAATAGTTGGCTTATATTGCGTTAATGTCGAATTAATTTTTAGTCGAAATAATGTTTAATGGTGTCAGGCTCTACAACTCAAAGGGGCTCTTAAAGAAGTCCCCAATCTCAGCTTCAATTGATCGAGTTGGCTACAAGGAATTCTTTCTGATCCACTTAAATCTACGAACCTTAATGACTTCATGTCGAGAAAAATACTGATGTCTCTAATAGGGTTTTCAGCAATTCTAAGAACTCTCAATTTGTCTAAGTAAATGAGCGGATTCAGATCACTAATATTATTGGAACTTAAGTCTAGTTGGACGAGTTGTGGAAGTTGTCTTAGGCCTATTAATGAGCTAATTCCAACTTCAGTACAAGAAAGTATGGTAATGGTTTCAAGTTCGAATTCCGGGTTTTCATTTAAGTAAGTGTTCACGCAAGCCTCAAGGCCTGTGTCTGCAAATTTCGGTTTGCCGATATTTCCATCGGGAGAGTATAGAACATTTTCATTGACTGAAACGGCATAAGGTTTGAAGCTGCATGCACCTAGTGCAGTCATAATGAAAAGGGAGAAAAAAAATCTTATTAACATAAAGAAAGCGCTATCTGTGCAGTAGTAATTAATATGTAGTCTCGGTAATATTGGACTTTTTCGCCAGTTAAGGCAATTACCAAGTTTCAGATAAGGGATACAACAATGAATAAATCAGTAAAAGTGAGAATTACCTCTTTAATTTCTGCCTTATTAATCAGTTTGCTAAGCAGTTCTCCACTTTTTGCTCAAGACTTAGATATGGAAGATTCGGACGTTAGACTAGGTTATAGCATCGGGGTAAATATCGGTTTGAATTTGGCAACGCAAGGTATTCTTGATGGCGATATAAATGATGCGGCTTTAATCCAAGGAATGAAGGATGCCATAGAGGATGCCATTCAATTAAGCGATGAAGAGATTGTTGCTGCACTTGAGCAGTACAGTTTGTTAATGGAGCAAAAGGCACAAGAAAGCCTTATGCAGGTTGCTAAAGCAAGTGAAGATTTTTTAGTGAATAATGCGGCTCAACCGGGCGTCATTACTACCGAATCAGGCTTGCAGTATCTTGTGCTTGTTGAGACTGATGGCCCTAAAGCACCAATGCCTTTGGCGACAGACCAAGTTCAAGTTCATTACCACGGCACTTTGATTGACGGCACAGTATTTGATAGTTCTGTTGATAGAGGTGAGCCGATTTCTTTTCCTCTCAATGGCGTGATTCCTGGTTGGACTGAAGGCGTGCAGCTAATGCAGGTTGGTGAAAAGTTTCGTTTCTTCATTCCTTTTGATCTCGCATACGGAGAAACTGGTGCAGGTCCCATACCACCATATTCGACACTAATCTTTGATGTTGAACTACTGGGTATTGAACAATAGTCTAGCTTGATAGAACTCTGATAATGATAAACCAAAATCAAGTAAACGATGGCTTGTGCAGTTTTATAAAAGCTTCGCCAACTCCATTTCATGCCGTTGAAAAAATGTCAGAGCGTTTGATTAGCTCTGGTTATGAATGCTTATCTGAAGGTGACCCTTGGCAGTTGGAATCCGGGAAAAGTTATTTTGTTGTTCGTAATTCTTCTTCCATCATAGCTTTTAATACTGGTTCAGGTGATCTTTTTGCTCAAGGGTTTAATATTATTGGAACCCATACTGATAGTCCTTGTTTAAAAGTGAAACCACAAGCCGGAATTGTTTCAAAAGGGTATTGTCAGTTAGGTGTTGAAGTTTATGGGGGTGCTTTATTAAACCCTTGGTTTGACCGTGACTTATCTTTGGCTGGACGAGTCAGTTATATAAATAAAGAGGGTAAAAGAGCATCCTGTTTGATCGATTTTGAAAAGGCAGTCGCTTCAATTCCTAGTCTGGCTATCCATCTCGATAGTGAAGCAAATACTAATCGCAGTATAAATGCACAGAAAGATTTGCCTCCAGTTTTACTGCAAACAGGCGATACAAAGAGTTTTGATTTTCATGATTTACTACTCTCGTTTTTGCATGAAAATTTAGGCTTAGTTGAAGCGGAGAAAATTCTTAGCTACGAGTTAAGTTTTTACGATACTCAATCTCCTGCAGTGATTGGTTTCAATGATGAATTCATCGCAAGTGCTAGACTTGATAATCTATTGAGCACCTATATCGGTCTTGAAGCATTACTCAGTAGTGACCAAAGTAAACCTTCTCTGCTGGTTTGCTCCGATCATGAAGAAGTGGGGAGTGTCTCTTCTGCTGGTGCCGCAGGTTCTTTTTTCGAAGCTGTAATAGAAAGGATTGCAGAATGTTTTGCCGAGAGTAAAGAGCAAGAAGCAAAGCGTCGTTTGATTGATCATTCTATGTTGGTTTCAGTAGATAACGCTCATGGGATTCACCCCAATTACCCCGATAAACACGATCAACGACATGGGCCACTTCTTAACCATGGGCCGGTCTTAAAAGTTAATGCTAATCAGCGTTATGCTAGTAATAGTGAAACAATCGCGCGATTCCAAAGTGTTTGTGATCAAGAGGGTTTAGCTTTACAGAATTTTGTTGTTCGAAGCGATATGGGGTGTGGCTCTACGATTGGACCAATTGTAGCTGCAGAGCTAGGTGTCAAAACGCTTGATCTTGGGGTGCCTACCTTCGCTATGCACTCTATTCGCGAGATGGCTGGAGTTAAAGATACATCTTTTCTTTTACAGGCACTTAGTGCTTTTTTAAATTCAGACTAATCTTTGTTTCTTAAGATCTTTTATCAAAAAACGTATTGGGTGTAAGCAGTTTAAGCTGGAATTGTTCAGAGGTAGAGGCTCATTATTGAGTAAACTTGCTAAATAAGTTGCTGCTATAGGTGTGCTTGTTAGTCCGTGAGAACCATGTCCGACATTCAAATAAAGACCACGATGATAAGCTGGCTCATGAGGGATTTTTTTATGAGCATTACGTTGTAGGTCTTTATAGATATCGAGACAAAGCTGCCTATCTTCGATTGGTCCAACTAAAGGTAAGTAATCTGGACTGCTGCATCTCAGAGCAGAGCGTTTGACAGTAGGAGAGACGCCTGCAAAATGAGAGCTTAAGTCTGGGTCTATTGTGTTTAGTAAGGCTAGATTTCTTCTTGTAGCGTCTTTATCTTTCAAGCCATCAGAATTCGAATTCGTATAACCGCCAATAGTTTGCAGGCCTTTATGGGCTGGGAGTAAATAACCTTTTGCACAAACAATACAATTTGGATTTTGAGCTTCCGATTTTGGGAACTGATCAATTTGACCTAGATTGCTTGTTAAAGGGTAACCTTTGGATTGTTCAAAATTTTGAGTATCCAAGCTATTGGCGATAATGACCGCTTGAGCTTTTGCTGAAAAATCGGAGCTACTTTCTATATGCCATAGCGCCTTATCGTGATTCAGCCTAATTGCTTCGGTGCTATTTATAACATCTATTGCTGGGTGATCTATGTAGGATTTACATAAAGCTTTAGGGTTTAAAAAACTTCCGCTTGGGAAAAATAATCCTCCAGTATTTAGAGCTAGGTTTGATTTTTCACTTGCTTCAATTGCGTTTACTGCCCTGCATAAATGGCTAGATGAAGGTTTATTAAGAATGCTTAATTGCCGAGCCTTCTCGCGATCATCATAGGCAAGTTGTAATAATCCAGTTTGGGAATATTCAATGTTGTGAACGGAATGTATCTGTTGATAATGCCAAAGTGCATAAAGATAACTCTGTCTATAGTAATCAGAACTTGCATCCTGATTGCCAGAGAGTTTGCAATAAACAACTCCCAAGCTGTTGCCAGAAGCTTTATTAGCAATTTCAGGTTCTCTTTCTATTAATGTGACCTTCCAGCCACTGTTGGCTAAAGCGTATGCGCTAGAGCAGCCTGCTAAACCGCCGCCAATAATAAGCACATTTTTTTTCTCTTCATGGAAAGCTGGTACTTGTTGCCATGCTGAGAATTGTTCAGCGGCTTTTGGGGGAGGCTGAAGGCATTTTGCGATCAACATATGCCGTTTGTGAGCAAAGCCTTTAATACGTTTATGTGTAAAGCCTGAGTTTATCAAGGCTTTTTTTACCTCACCAGCAGCACTGTAAGTTGAAAGAGTAGTGCTAGTTTTACTGAGAGAGGCCACGCTTGTGAATAATTGTTCATTCCACATGCTCGAGTTCTTAGTCGGAGAGAAGCCATCGAGATACCAAGCGTCTACTCTGAAGCCATTCGCCTGCCATATTTCCTTCAGCATTTGAGAGGCATCCCCAAACAGCAGTGTTAAAATGACTTTATTCTTTCCAAAAGTTAGCTCTCGGCGATGAACGCCCGGGGTTAAAGCAGGGTAATTTTTTAGCAATACTTCGGAGTAAATTTCTAAGTCTTGGAAGTTTAAATACAAACGCTCTATATCCTTTACTTGCAAAGGATGAAGTTCACAGGCTATGTAATGTAAGGTTGAACCTTCAGGGTTTAGATCACACCATAATCTTGAGGTATTTAGGAAATTTAATCCCGAACCGAAACCACACTCGCCGATAATAAAATTAGCACCATCAAGTTTTTTCCAGCGCGACTCAAGATTGTTGGCATTAAGAAAGACGTAAGAGCTCTCTTCTAGAGCGCTTGCCTTGGAGAAATAAATGTCATCATAATCTTTTGAGAAGGGAAGTCCAGAATCGTCCCAATGGATGTTAGCAGCTGACAGCACCATTTCTTGTTCAGTCATCGTTTAAGCGCCTAGCAGTCAATGACTTCATATTCACCTGGGGCAATGTTCGTAACTGTCCAAGCTCCAATTTTGTGTCTTATTAATCTTAGGGTGGGGTGGCCGACCGCAGCAGTCATTCTTCTTACTTGTCGATTGCGGCCTTCTTTGATGGTTAATTCAAGCCAAGAAGTAGGGATGTTTTTTCTTTCTCTAATTGGAGGAGTTCTTGCCCAGATCTGCGGTTCTGCAATTATTTTAGCCTGTGCTGGTTTAGTGAGCCCATCTTTAAGGGTGACACCATTTTGCAAGCTTAGGATAGCTTCTTGATTGATCAAACCTTCAACTTGCACCCAGTAAGTTTTTGGCATTTTTTTGTTTGGATGAGAGATTTTATGTTGCAAAGCTCCATTATCGGTAAGCAGCAATAGTCCCTCAGAGTCTTTGTCTAAACGACCTGCAGGATACACATTAGGAAGCTTTATGTATTCGGATAAATTCGACCGCTTGGAAGGGTTTTCAGAGTGATCTGTAAACTGACAAAGCACTCCGAAAGGTTTATTAAATAATACGAGTTTAGCCATTTCCATATGATATCAAGCCCAGCTTCTGTGTGCTTCTTTTCTCTATTTCATCTGGCGGAATGGTTGGTTGAGCACTTAAGAAGGAAACCTATAACTCTCTCCAGAAAGTTTGCTTTCGATTTCAAGCCTAGTTGTTAGTTTTTCAATCAACTATCGGAACTGCTTTCCGAGGAGGAGTTATTAGATGGGGTTTCCGTATTTGGAGTGTTGATAGGGGTAATATTGGCAGCGTGAAGGCCTTTCTCGCCCTCAACAATATCAAAAGTTACTGTTTGTCCTGCTTTAAGAGTTTTATAGCCTTCCATAGTGATAGCAGAGTAGTGCGCGAATAAATCGCCTTCTCCTTCATCTGGAAGTATGAAACCAAAGCCTTTAGCATTATTGAACCACTTCACTTGACCAGTACTCATTGAAAGCTACCTCACCTGGTTAGTTTTTATTATAATTTTTCAAGTAACAGTCAAGATATAAACCGATTCGCATTTTATGTCAATTTTAAATGTGCAGGAATCTTGAAATCGTCCAAGTCGTCACCATTTAGTTATCTAGGCTATTTTTTTGTTAGAAAGCTCATGATTTCACATAGAAGCATGATATAGTTTTGCACAAGTAAGCTGTCAATTTGTAGGGCCCTTAGCAGCAATCCCTATGTCATTTGAAATTTCAATTTTTAATTAGGGTTTAGCTCAGCTTCTATTTTAGGGCAGCTTTAGAAAGAATTTTTCACTCAATTTAGAAAATATATCCTTGAATGCAAATGAACAGAGAAGATTTGAAAAATAACTTATTACAGATGTCCGGCAATAACGATACTGATCGTGATGGTCTTATTAGCGAAGCTTTATCTCCAGAAAAATTAAAGCTTAAGCCGCCGCCTTTATATCGAGTAATTTTATTGAATGATGACTATACCCCCATGGAGTTTGTGGTTAATGTTTTGTGTAATTTTTTCACAATGAATGTTGAAACAGCTACTGCGGTCATGTTGAAGGTACATACTGAAGGGAAGGGAGTATGTGGAGTTTTTCCGAAAGAAATAGCAGAAACCAAAGCTGTTATTGTTAATGAGTACGCTCGTGAATCGGAACACCCTTTATTATGTGATATCGAAGTGGATGATGATTAGGATAATCATTAATTAATCGCTATTTATTCTTAGAAATATTAATGATCTAAAAGGCTAGGCTGGCTGTATAAAATATTGTGGTAGTGGTGCTGGCCAAAAACTAACTTTCCAATATGAGTTACGAAAATGTTTAATAAAGAACTAGAGTTCACTCTCAATAGAGCGTTTAAGGAAGCTAGACAAAAGCGTTACGAGTTTTTAACTATTGAGCACCTGCTTCTGGCTTTGTTAGATGACCAAACTGCTCGTGAAATTTTATTTGCTTGTGAGGTTGATCTTGATGAATTGAGACAAGAGCTTGAGCAGCATCTTGAACTCTATGTCCCTATTTTACCTGAAGAAAATGACGATGATTCAAAAGATATTCAGCAGACTTTGAGCTTTCAAAGAGCAATGCAGAGAGCTGTGTTTCATGTGCAATCATCTGGCCGTGAAGAGGTCAGTGGAGCTAATGTGCTGGTAGCAATTTTCAGCGAGAAGGAAAGCCACGCTGTTTATTTTATGAACAAGCAGGGTGTGACTCGCGGCCAAGTGGTTAATTTTATTACTCATGGCTCAGCAGAAAAACCTAGCATTGATTACTCGGACAGTACAGAAAGCAATAGTGACGCCGAACAGCAAGAGGCTAATGCTGGGCCGCTGGAAAGTTTCGCACTAAACTTAAATGAGGAGGCTCGTAAAGGGCAGATTGATCCTTTGATTGGTAGAGCAGCTGAAATAGAGCGCTCGGTCCAAGTTTTATCAAGGAGAAGAAAAAATAATCCATTATTTGTTGGTGAATCCGGTGTTGGTAAAACAGCGATTGCAGAAGGCTTGGCTAAACTCATAGTCGACGGTGAAGTGCCTGGAGTTCTAAGTCAAAGTATTATTTATTCTCTGGATATGGGGGCTCTATTAGCTGGAACTAAGTATCGAGGAGATTTTGAAAAACGCTTTAAGGCCCTATTGGCTGAGTTGGCTAAAGATGAGCATGCCATCCTCTTTATAGATGAAATACACACAATTATTGGGGCTGGGGCTGCTTCTGGCGGCGTTATGGATGCCTCAAACTTGCTGAAACCTCTACTGACTTCAGGCAAACTGCGTTGTATTGGTTCAACTACCTATCAAGAGTATCGTGGGATTTTTGATAAAGACCGTGCCTTATCTCGCCGCTTCCAAAAAATTGATATTAATGAGCCAGACGTGGAAACGACCTATCAAATATTGAAAGGTCTCAAGTCTCGTTATGAAGAGCATCATAATCTGCGTTACACGAATAATTCTTTGAAAGCCGCTGCTGAACTTGCCGGCAGGTACATAAACGATCGCTTTATGCCTGATAAAGCGATTGATGTCATAGATGAGGCTGGCGCCTATCAGAACCTGCAAACGCCTAGTAAACGTAAAAAACAAATCCAGGTTTCTGATATCGAACGAGTGGTTTCACAAATTGCCCGTATTCCAGCAAAAAATGTCTCTGCTTCTGATAAAACTTTACTCAAGGACCTTGAAAAAAACCTTAAAATGGTTGTCTTTGGTCAAGATCCAGCTATCGATGCTTTGGCTGCTTCGATTAAATTATCGAGAGCTGGCCTTAAAGAAGGGGAGAAGCCTATTGGTTGTTATCTTTTTGCAGGTCCCACTGGTGTTGGTAAGACTGAAGTTAGTAAGCAGCTAGCTAAAATTTTAGGAGTTGAGCTTATTCGTTATGATATGTCTGAGTATATGGAGAGGCATACGGTTTCTCGCCTAATAGGCGCTCCTCCGGGTTATATAGGCTTCGATCAGGGTGGCTTGCTTACTGAGGCTGTCAGCAAGCATCCACACAGTGTGGTGCTATTAGATGAAATTGAGAAAGCTCATCCAGATGTATTTAACTTGCTTTTGCAAGTTATGGATCACGGCAAGTTAACTGACAATAATGGTCGAAAAACAGATTTTCGAAATGTTGTGTTAATTATGACAACTAATGCTGGTGCTCAGGAAATGAGCAGAAGCTCAATGGGCTTCACTCATCAAGATCACAGTACTGATGGTATGGAGCTTCTTAAGAAAGTGTTCACACCAGAATTTAGAAATCGACTGGATTCCATCGTTCAGTTTGAACCCCTAGACAATCAGGTTATCAAAACAGTTGTCGATAAATTCTTAATGGAGCTTCAGGTGCAGCTAGATGATAAGCAAGTAAGCTTGCATGTAGATGATGAAGCTATCGATTGGTTTGTTGCGCATGGTTACGATAGAAAGATGGGTGCCCGACCAATGCTTCGTTTGATTCAGGCTGAGATCAAGAAGCCTCTTGCTGAGGATATTTTGTTTGGTGATCTAGTAAATGGAGGGGATGTGCATGTTAGCGTTCAGGATGACCGTATTGTGCTAGAAATAGACCCAGCTTCTAAGCCTGGTAAATCTAATAAGCAAAAGCCATTAAAAGAAGATATAGAGGCTTAGAAGCCTAATAGGCTAGCGTGCTCTGTAGGTAATGCGGCCTTTGCTTAAATCGTAAGGGGTCAGCTCAACGGTTACTTTATCGCCAGTTAAAATGCGGATATAGTTTTTGCGCATTTTCCCCGATATGTGTGCGGTTACAACGTGACCATTTTCTAGTTCTACTCGGAACATTGTGTTCGGAAGGGTGTCTATGACTTCACCTTCCATTTCAATTTGATCTTCTTTAGCCATTTTTAGCTATTCAATCCTCTAGTTAACTCATTCACTATTTTATAGAAGCGCCGCATTTTGCCTGAAATAAGGCGCATTAGCAAAGCTTCTGCTTAATTACTGTTTTGTCCAGCCTTCAGGAAGTAATAATTCAACTGGTTTGAACTGGGTTTTGTAATTCATTTTGTCGCATTTATTAATCCAATACCCTAAATAGAGATAGGGAAGCTTCATTTGTGCAGAGCTTTTTATTTGCCAAAGAATTGCAAAAGTCCCTAAAGACCTACTTTTTAGTTCGGGGTCATAAAAAGTAAAAACTGCAGAAAGCCCATTTAGGAGCTGATCGCAGACCATTAAACCTACCAGCCTTTCATCCAAACGGATTTCAAGATAGAGGGTATCTTTATGCCTAGCCACTAGGAATGACAGGTACTGTTCCCAAGTTGCTGGGTGCATATCTCCGTCGTTATGGCGACTATCAATGTATTTCTCATAGAGTTTAAAATATTCCTCGCTTGCTATTGTGCTCACTTGGGAAACTTTTAAGTCTTTGTTTTTACTCAGGACACGTTTATAGCGTTTGTTAGTTGTAAACTGGTCGACCAACACTCTGCAAGGTATGCATTCTTGGCAGGTCTCGCAGTTGGGTCTATAGAGGTGTGAGCCGCTTCGGCGAAAGCCAATTTCGTTGAGTCGAGTGTGGAATTCACTGTCAATGTTAAATTCCGGGTCAATGAATAAGGTTTTAGCTTTTTGTTCCGGCAAGTAACTGCAGTCATGTTCGGCAGTCGTGTAGAGTTTCAGGTCTTTTAGTGATGTCATGGAGTAATTGTTCGTTTTCCAGTCTTTCCTAAGGAACGTAGGTTGTGAGTAGTTTTATAACAAGTTCTAAGCTGGTTTAAACCAAAAAAACTTTCTTGCTTAGCTTGTTGACGACAAAGTGATTTTAGGCCAATTTCTAGACATTTTCACTGCCTTTTCAAGCTCTTGTATAAAATTTTGCCGCTTTATATTCTTTGCTCCGAGTGAGCTAAGGTGCGAGCTCTCAACTTGGCAATCAATTAGTTTGAAATCTTCCTTTTTTAAAGCTTTTGTTAAGCAAGCTAAAGCAACTTTGGAGGCATTGTCTTTTTTACTAAACATTGACTCTCCAAAAAAAATTGCTCCTATAGTTACTCCATACAGTCCACCAACGAGTTGATCTTGTTCGTCCCACACTTCTACAGAGTGTGCATAACCTCTTTCGTGTAAATCCATATAAGCGTTTTGCATTTCATCAGTTAGCCATGTGTCAGTTCTGTTTTTACTGCGCTGTGTTGCGCAGTTCTGAATGACTGAACGAAAATTATTGTCAGAACTTACCCTAAAGGTTTGTTTTTTAATGGTTTTGTTTAGGCTCTTAGAGATATGCAGTTGATCTGGATATAACACCATCCGAGGATCTGGCGACCACCATAAGATCGGCTGGCCAAGTTCATACCAAGGGAAAATTCCGGTTTGATAGGCGCAGATGAGTCTATCTATACTTAAATCTCCACCTGCTGCTAAAAGTCCATTTGGTTCCTTGAGGGCTTTCTCAAGTGGTGGAAAACTTGTATCGTTTTCATTTAACCATTCTAGCTCTAGCATAAGGTTTGTATGATCGAAGTAGGGTGTATGGCAATCGCAATGCTTTAGTTCTGTCTAGGAACTTATTAGTTCAAGTTATCCAAATATTTTTCAGCATCTAGAGCGGCCATACATCCGAAGCCTGCTGAGGTAACAGCCTGACGATAGATGTGATCTGCTATATCTCCAGCCGCGAAAACACCAGGAACACTTGTCTCAGTCGCATTTCCAGAAATGCCAGAATGAATTTTGACATAGCCGTTGTGCATATCCAGCTGCCCTGCAAAAATATCTGAGTTGGGTTTATGGCCAACAGCAATAAAGACTGCGCTTAGAGGTATTTCCTTGCTTTCATCTGAAGTTGTGCTCTTAATCTGCATACCTGTGACTTCGCCGCTCTCACCAAGAATTTCTTCCAAAGTATGGTTCCATTCAATGCTTATATTCCCAGTTTTCGCTTTTTCGAATAACTTGTCTTGCAATATCTTTTCTGCACGAAGGCTGTCTCGCCGATGTACTAATACCACCTCACTAGCGATATTGGATAGATAGAGAGCTTCTTCTACAGCAGTATTGCCGCCACCAATCACAGCGACTTTTTGTTGTTTATAGAAAAAGCCGTCGCAAGTTGCACAGGCACTAACACCGCTGCCCATGTACTTCTCTTCTGACTCTAAACCTAAATATTGAGCTGAAGCACCAGTTGCAATGATGAGGGCATCACAAGTGTATTCTCCCATGCTGCCACTGAGACGGAAGGGCCTTTGGCTTAAGTCAGTAGATTCAATTTGATCAAAAATTATATTAGTTTCAAAGCGTTCGGCATGATTCTTCATCCTTTCCATTAAGTCTGGTCCCTGTAAGCCTTCGAAATCGCCGGGCCAATTATCGACCTCTGTAGTCGTGGTTAATTGGCCACCTTGTTGCATGCCTGTGATAATAACTGGTTTAAGGTTGGCTCTTGCTGCATAGACTCCAGCAGTATAGCCAGCAGGCCCAGAACCTAGAATAATTAATCGATGATGCTGTACTTCACTCATGAGGGGCTGTCTCTATTTAGATAAAAAACAAGGGACAGAATATTAGCAGAAAACCATTCAATAAAATAAGCGCTTTTAATAATAAAACAGTAAGCTGTATCCCTTATATGGATAATTTATTATCATAGAGCCCCTAGATGTGCTAAATCAGGAAAATGTGAGTAAAACTTGGAAACTGTTAAATCAAGATTAAAAAAAGCATCAGCCAAAGAGCCTGAAAGAAAGGTCCAGAGCATGGTCTTAAAAGAAGGCTTAATGCTTATAATGCTGGCTCTTGCCTTCTACATTTTCCTTGCGCTCTTTTCCTATTCCCCCTTGGATCCGGGTTGGTCTCGAACTGGTGATATTAATAATATTGCTAATGATGTCGGGGCAAGTGGCGCTTGGCTTGCAGATGTATTGCTTATTCTTTTGGGGTATTTGTCGTATCTTTTGCCAATTATGCTGGCGTATAGGGCTTTTATCCTTTTCAGAGAACGAAAAAAAGGAGATGAATTTTCTTGGTCAATGTTTGGTATTCGTAGCGCAGGCTTTATTTTGACTCTTCTTGGGGCCAGCGCGCTAGCAAGCTTACATTTTTCTTCTGGCTTGCCCGAGTCGTCTGGAGGCATTCTAGGTAATGTTGTTTCTGCTGTCGCTATGCCGGTGCTGGATCTAATTGGTTCAACTTTGCTCTTTTTAACTCTGCTGTGTGTTGGGATCACATTGGCAACAGGTTTGTCATGGATTGAGCTGGTGGATGGGACGGGTAAAGTTTGTCTCAATGTTTGGCAGAAGAGCTTTTTAGTTTATCAAAAGTGGCAAGAAGCTAGAGAAGAGAAGCTGGCGGCACAGCAAGTTATCAATAAGCGTAAACAAGCTCTGGATACCTACAAGGAAAAAGAAAAAAGCCGCAAGCCGATTAAGATTGCGCCAGTCATGAAAACTAAGCCGGAACCGAGCAAAAGAGTTCAAAAAGAAAAACAAGGCAAACTCTTCAGTGCAGGAGAGGTGGGAGAGCTTCCTCCTATTTCATTATTGGATGAATGGGTTGAAAGTTTAAGCAGCGGTTATTCCAAAGAAGCTTTAGAAGCAATGTCTAAACTGCTTGAAATTAAGCTAGCTGACTTCGGAATTGAGATTTCAGTTGAGGCGATTAATCCGGGGCCGGTGATTACGCGTTTTGAAGTCCAGCCTGCACCAGGAATCAAAGTCAGTCGTATTTCAGGTTTAGCGAAAGATTTAGCGCGCTCATTAGCTGTCAGCAGTGTGCGCATAGTTGAAGTTATTCCAGGCAAAACTGTAATTGGGATAGAAATACCGAATGAGCGCAAGGAACTTATCCAGCTTGGACAGGTATTGTCTTCACCAGAGTTTGATTCTGACAAATCTCCAATATGTATGGCTCTTGGCCATGATATTGGTGGTAACCCTGTGGTTGTTGATTTAGCAAAAATGCCTCACCTGTTAGTCGCCGGAACTACTGGTTCAGGAAAATCAGTTGGTATTAATGCCATGATTTTGAGCATTTTATTTAAATCTATTCCCAAAAAAGTTCGCCTCATCATGATAGATCCGAAAATGCTTGAGCTTTCCGTTTATGATGGCATTCCACATCTTTTAACACCTGTTATCACTGATATGAAAGATGCCGCTAATGGCTTGAGGTGGTGTGTGGCTGAGATGGAAAGACGCTATAAACTGATGTCTGCTCTAGGCGTCAGGAATTTGGCGGGGTTCAATAAGAAGGTTCTCGATGCTGAAAAAGATGGCACCCCCATACCTGATCCGCTTTGGAAAGCTGATCCTATGCTCGATGCTGAAGGGCAAAGTCCTGATGATTTGGAGGAATTGCCTGTAATTGTGGTCATCGTAGATGAGCTTGCAGATATGATGATGGTTGTTGGTAAAAAAGTTGAGGAGCTTATTGCTAGGATTGCTCAAAAGGCTAGGGCTGCAGGTATACATCTAGTGCTAGCTACGCAAAGACCTTCCGTTGATGTTCTAACTGGCTTAATTAAGGCAAATATTCCGACTCGTATTTCTTTCATGGTTCAGTCTAAGGTTGATTCAAGAACGATTCTTGGCGAGGGAGGTGCTGAGCAGTTGTTAGGTCACGGAGATATGTTGTTCTTGCCTCCAGGAGGAGGGATTGCCCAACGTGTTCACGGAGCCTTCGTTGATGACGACGAAGTTCATAGGGTGGTTTCGGACTGGAAGGCCCGGGGTGAGCCTCATTATATAGAGAGCATTACCTCTGAGTCCTCTGAGAATATTCCGGGTTTGAGTGCTGCAGCTAATGGCTCTGAAGGCTCTGAAGAAGATGATGAGCTCTATGATGAGGCTGTGCGTTTTGTAACCGAGACTCGAAAGGCTTCGATTTCAGCAGTTCAACGCAAATTAAGAATAGGCTATAACCGTGCAGCACGGATGATTGAGGCGATGGAGATGGCTGGGGTGGTTACTGAAATGAACGCAAATGGCAGTCGTGAAGTGTTGGCGCCGCCACCTCCTCAAGATTAATATAAAACAATAAAAAACAAGATGTTAAATAAAAAACTTAAAGTAAATAATATTCTTGAAATATCGCTTATTTGCTTGTTTTTGGCTTGTTCATCTTCGGTTTTGGCACAGCAAGACCCCCTACAAGACCTGTTGGCAACGCTGGCTCGAACTTCCTCTTTTCAGGCCGATGTTGAGCAACTGATACTTTCTCAAGATGGCAGAGAAATAAATGCCTTAAAAGCTACTTTAATTTTGCAAAAGCCTGATAGCTTGTATTGGCATGTTACTGAGCCATATGAAGAGTCTATGATCACTGATGGTGAATCTCTCTGGTACTACGAGCCTGATCTGGAGCAGGTCAGTATTCAAGATTTTCCGAGAGATGTTGAGGATAACCCTATGCTTCTTTTGAATAGCGATATGCAAGCCTTAGCGGACGCTTATACTGTCTCAATGGGCTATTTTGATGACGAAATAAAGCAGTTTGTATTATTGCCCATTAAGCCATCCAGCTCTTATGAGCGCTTGAGTTTAACTTTTTCGGGCGACGATCTAGTGCAAATGCAATTTGAATCCAGTGTAGGTCAATTAACTAGCTTTTCATTCACCAATATCATCAATAACCAGTCAATTGCCCCAGAGGTCTTCAGCTTTAAAATACCGGCAGATATTGAGATTATAGACAGCAGAACAATCTCGGATTAATTGCTTTGACAGCCTCTTTATTTCAATCGGAACAAGCTTATCAGCCTCTTGCGGCCAGATTACGACCAGCCCATTTAAAGGAGTTTATCGGTCAGGAGCATATTCTTAGTTCTGGCAAACCCTTATACGAAGCACTTCTTTCTGGACAGGCACATTCAATGATCCTGTGGGGCCCTCCAGGAACCGGCAAGACCACCTTAGCCCGATTGCTGGCCTCAAACAGTCAATCACATTTTGAGTCCATATCAGCTGTTCTTAGTGGGGTTAAGGAAATTCGGGCCGCGATAGAAAGGGCTCAATTTATTAGGGACCAGCAGGGCAAAAAATGCATTTTGTTTATCGATGAGGTGCATCGCTTTAATAAAGCTCAGCAAGATGCTTTTTTACCCTTTATTGAAGACGGGACTTTCATCTTTGTTGGGGCAACTACAGAGAACCCGTCGTTTGAGCTAAATAACGCATTACTGTCTAGGGCTCGAGTTTATGTTCTAAAAAGTTTGAGTCATGAGGCTTTGTTAGGAATCTTAGAGCAGGCCTTAGCTGACCAGGAAAGAGGGCTAGGTAAAGATACAGTGGTTTTAAGTGAGGATCAAAAAACAGCTTTGGTGCAGTCTGCTGATGGGGATGCAAGACGCTTACTTAATTTGCTAGAGCTAAGTTCTGAAATGCTCAATGCTGAAGCTTCTGAAGGGATTAAAACCTTAAGTGACGAAGCATTTAGTCAAATTATTCAGGGTAACGGCAGACGCTTTGATAAAGGTGGTGATGTCTTTTATGAGCAGATATCAGCATTACATAAGTCGGTTCGGGGCTCATCGCCAGATGCGGCATTGTATTGGTTGTGTCGAATGCTTGATGGTGGTTGTGACCCACTTTATATCGCTCGTCGAGTTATTCGAATGGCATCTGAAGATATAGGTATTGCTGATCCCAGAGCTTTAGAAATAGCCTTAAATGCTTGGGATGTATTGGAGAGGCTCGGCAGCCCTGAAGGGGAGTTAACGTTGGCTCAAGCCATTATTTACATGTCGTGTGCAGCTAAAAGTAATGCTGTTTATTCGGCTTATAAGAAGGCTATGTCCGAGGTTAAACAAGGAGAAAGTCATGAGGTTCCTATGCACATACGAAATGCTCCTACCACACTGATGAAGGACATGGACTACGGTGCTGACTACCGCTATGCTCACGATGCTCCGGGAGCTTATATTGCTGGTGAAAATTATTTCCCTGAAGCTTTAAAGCAAGAACAATTTTATTATCCAACTGAGCGCGGTATAGAGGCCAAAATAAAAGCCAAAATGCAGCATCTACGTGATCTGGATAAAGCAAGTAAATTTAACAGGTATGATTAAAGTGATAGTGGCTCCCTAATAGGAGATTTTTATTCCGTTTCAGTGTGTTGAGAGAGTAAAAAAATGATGTCTTATTTAGCAGTTGCTTTTGGTGGTGCATTGGGCGCTATGTCGAGATACTGGATGTATAATACCTGGACTAAATTGGCAGAAAATCAGTTTCCTTATGTAACCTTGCTGGTCAATATAATTGGCTCATTGTTGATTGGCGTGTTTTTTGTTTTGTTGATTGAAAGAGCGAATTTGGGGCTTGAATGGCGTAATGTAATCAGTGTTGGTTTCCTTGGGGCATTCACAACCTTCTCAACTTTTTCTCTAGATGCTTTAGGTTTGATTGAGTTGGGGCAGATACCCTTAGCATTACTGTATGTCATAGTAAGTGTTTTGACTTGTATTTTGGCTGCCTGGTTGGGCTTAAGTCTAGCTAGGCTAGTATTTTGAATAGTTTTTCGCCTCGTTTTGCGTGTGGTTTTATAGATTTTTAAGAGAGAAGTGAATGTTAGATCCGAAGTTAGTCCGAAATGATCCAGAGTTTATTGCTGAAAAATTAAGTAAGCGAGGTTATGTTCTAGATGTCGAGAAAATTAAAGACCTAGAAGAGCAGCGTAAGACTTTACAAATTGAAACTGAAAGTTTACAAAATGAAAGAAATACTCGTTCTAAGAACATAGGCAAATTAAAATCAGCGGGGGAAGATATCGCTCCTTTGCTCGCTGAGGTTGAGTCATTTAAAAATCAGCTGGAAGAAAAGAAGCAGGCTTTAACAAAAATCCAACAGGCTTTTGACGACATTATCTATGCCTTGCCAAATATTCCTGATGAAGAAGTACCAGAAGGTAAAGACGAAAGTGCCAATGTGGAAATTAGAGTCTGGGGAAACCCTAAAAGCTATGATTTTGAAGTTAAAGATCATATTGACTTAGGGGAAGCTGCTCAGGAAGCTTTAGATTTTCCAAGTGCAGTCAAAATTACAGGTTCTCGTTTTGTCGTTATGCGTGGAGAAATTGCGCGTCTACATAGAGCCTTAATTCAATTTATGTTGAATACCCATTCT
>CBFIHS010000025.1:24775-30439 GCA_965662565.1 Pseudohongiellaceae bacterium
TATACAGAGATTTATGTTCCTTACATGGTTAACAAAGATTCACTTTTTGGAACCGGTCAATTACCCAAGTTTGAAGAAGATTTATTCAAACTGCAGGGAGAGCAAGAGTATTACCTGATACCAACTGCTGAAGTCCCGGTGACGAACATGGTGCGTGACCAAATACTTGATGAAGCTGATTTGCCGGTAAAATATGTTTGTCATACCCCTTGTTTTCGCAGTGAAGCTGGTAGTTATGGACGAGATACGCGGGGCATGATTCGGCAACATCAATTTGAGAAAGTTGAGTTGGTTCAGGTTGTTAAACCGGAAAATTCTGTTCAAGCCCATGAAGAACTTACCGGGCATGCAGAAAAAATACTTCAAGCTTTAGACTTACCGTATCGGACAGTCATTTTATGTGGGGGAGACATAGGCTTTGGTGCTCGACTCACCTACGATATTGAAGTTTGGTTACCCGGCCAAGATGCGTATAGAGAAATTTCATCGTGCAGTAATTATGGCGACTTTCAGGCGCGCAGAATGCAAGCCAGGTGGCGTAACCCTGAAACGGGCAAGCCTGAGCTTGTGAATACACTAAACGGTTCTGGGCTTGCTGTAGGCAGGACTTTACTGGCAGTTTTAGAGAATTATCAGAATGCCGATGGCAGCGTAGGAGTGCCAGAAGTTCTGCGCCCTTATATGAACGGAGTTGAAGTAATTCTCAAGCCTTAATGGATTATTTACCCATATTTTATAAAGCTGAGGGGCGGCCAATATTACTGGTTGGTGGTGGTCAAATTGCTCTCAGAAAAGCTAAATTTATCCTAAGGGCTGGCGCACAAATAAAACTTGTTGCGAAAGAGGTCTGTGATGAATTAACACAACTGCTTAATTCAGAATTAAGTCCTGAAGGTTCTAAAAATTACCATACTATTGAGTTAAGGCCTTACCAAAGCAGTGATACTGATGAGGTTAATTTAATTATCGCAGCGACCAATGATCTGGCGCTAAACCGCCAAGTTTATGATGACGCTATGCATAGAAACATACCGGTAAATATTGTAGACCAGCCTGAGTTATGTACCTTTATATTTCCTTCGATTGTCGATCGCTCACCTCTGGTGATCGCTGTTTCTAGTAGTGGAAATTCTCCGGTATTGGCTCGCTTACTCCGTTCTAGGTTAGAAACTATAATTCCTTCAGCTTATGGTTCTTTAGCAAATTTTTTAGGTTCCTTTCGCCTAACGGTCAAAGAAAAAATTTCCTCATTCTCTTTGCGAATGAGGTTTTGGGAGAGCGTAATTAATGGGCCTGTTGCTGAGCTTGTGATGTCGGGTAAGCGGGAACAAGCTTCATCAGTTTTACTTTCGATGCTTGACACACTCGATGTGGAAGAAGCTTCTAAAGGAGAAGTTTACTTGGTTGGTGCCGGGCCTGGTGATCCAGATTTATTAACTTTCCGTGCTTTGCGTTTGATGCAGCAGGCTGATGTAGTGCTCTATGACCGCTTGGTTTCAAAAGAAATTATGCACATGACTCGTCAAGACGCTGAAAAAATTCACGTTGGCAAACAGCGCAAAAATCACACCATACCGCAAGAAGAGATCAGCTCTATGCTAGTGAATTTGGCGAAAGAAGGTAAAAGAGTGCTGAGGCTTAAAGGTGGAGATCCCTTTATCTTCGGAAGGGGAGGAGAAGAGATTGAGAAACTCGCCGCAGCAAAAATACCATTCCAGGTGGTCCCAGGAATCACAGCAGCCTCTGGATGTGCAAGTTATTCAGGGATTCCGTTAACGCACAGAGATTATGCACAGTCTGTTGTTTTTGTGACCGGGCATATGAAGAACGATCGTTGTGACTTGAACTGGCAGCATTTGGTACAGCAAGATCAAACCGTAGTTTTTTATATGGGTCTGATTAGCTTGCCTTTAATATGTGCAGAATTAATTAAACACGGGCGAGCTAAAGAGACTCCTATCGCACTCATACAGCAAGGAACCACTGCTAATCAAAAGGTTATCATCGGAAATTTAGAGAACATGCAAGCATTGGTTGAAGCTGAACAAGTACAAGCTCCTACTTTGATTATTGTTGGAGAAGTAGTGCGCTTACATGAAAGCTTGGCTTGGCGGTAATTCGTGTTAAGCGAGCCCAAAAAGTAAAAATTATAAATTTTGTATTTTGAGAACTATTTATTTTTTTCAAAGACTGACTTGCATTAGTCTTGTAATTGCTACTTAACATCAAAATACCATTCTTTTAACAGCGGTAACCTATGTCTGAAAATATCTTTGAGGATATAATCTACCCTAAAGAATGGCGGCTAGACATTTCTGGTATGGTCAAGGGGATTGATAACTATCACGTTGATGTTAGGCTGAGTAAGCACTTTTGTTCGGATTTAAAGGTGCTAATTTCCGAGTTGATTCGGCGAGAAACTGACACTAATCGGTTTCAGGGCGACCCAGGAAAAGCTTTCGTTCCTCTAAGTCGAAGTTATTTGGATATGATGACAGTATTGATTCATCGAATTAAAACTGATCTGCCACTTGATCAAGTTGCCTTTCTTCAATTCTCAGTATGTAAGCACATTCTCGATTCAGTAACAAAAGCATTAAACAATCATATTACAGAAACTAAGAAGCAGGTAGCAGATCTACGAAATCAAGGTTCTATGCAAGTCTTGAGAATACAACACCAACTTGCCTCAATCACCAAGCGTTATAACGAAACCCTCTATCGAGTGAATAAACAAATTTTTGAAAATATACATAGAACGGAATATAGAAATCTTAGAGTTATCCGTGAACAGTATATGGCAGAAACGGGCATTAATTTTGAAGATTTTTTACTAAATACTTTACTACTGAATAAAGACTTGTAGTCTTCGCAATACCTTGTTGAGCACTATATAAATTGGGCGGGAGATCTAGATGAGAATGTGTTTCTGTCAGTAAATGAAGCTTTAGAAGATTTACTAGAGAATAATTTACCAGAGATAAAAACAGCTAGACTAAAAAGTGATACCGACAATGAGAATCAAACGCTAGAGGTTTATGATGACCTGAAGGGTTTAAGAGTCTTGGAATATTATTTGGGCCCTTCAGTTAATATGAATGAGAAGCTCATAGAAGAGTTTTTCATGGTTGGATTTGCCAGACAATATAGAGAAGCTTTTTAATACGGAGCGTTTGCGAGAGAGTATTTCAGAAATAAAAACAGAATACGGTTCTCAAGCAAGCAAACTTTATGTGAAACAAATCAAACAAATTGAAAAATTGCTTAAAGCTTTTTCTGCCTTGCTAAAAAAGAAAGATTATCTTGTTCCTTTTATAGCCTCTTATCAAACGAGAAAAATTTGGGTGGAGGTTTTTAATTCAGAAATTGATCCGAAAATTTTATCTTTATATCTTGCTGGAGCTTGCTCGTTAAAACGCTTGCAAGACCCTTCACATGGCGGCAGAACTATAAGTGAAAATGAAGAAGAAATTCTCAATAATTGTCAAAAAGAAATTGCGTCGGAAATAAAAAATAACTTAAAAGATAATCTTAAATATATCTTGAAAGATATCTCTAAGTTCAGATTACATTTGAAGTATGCGCGTTTTGCTCATAGAGTCTTTAATCGTTTGACCATATTAACTGAGGACGCTGATATTGATTTGTCTCGCCAAGCCGGTACGCTTTTTCAATTACCCTGCGCCGATGAGATCGAACAAGATGAAGCTAAAATAGTTCATCACACAATATTGAAGGCTGATGTAAGAGGTTCAACTGTTGTTACTGAAATGCTAGAAAAGAAAAATCTGAACCCGGCTTCATACTTTAGTACAAATTTCTTCTCTCCAATCAACGAAATTATTCCTGTTTATGGTGGTGAGAAAGTTTTTATTGAAGGTGATGCGATTATTTTAAGTTTTCTTGAGCATGAAAATACTCCGCAGCAGTGGTTTTTAGTTGCAAGAGCATGTGGTCTCGCTAGATCTATGCTGAGAGTGATTCATGCCAATAACCTTGTTGCAAAACAATCAGGTTTGCCATTGCTGGAGTTAGGAATTGGAGTTTGTTATGCGGAAGAATCACCACGTTTCCTGTTCGACGGAGATCAACCCATCATGATTTCTTCGGCGATTGGTTTGGCTGATCGTCTTTCATCTTGCTCCTGGAAATCGAGAGAAAAGATCAACTCTACTATTTTTAATGTGGATGTGTTGTCCTATGCAGAGAGCGAAAGGGATAAAGGAGAAAAAGGCCAGGAGCTTATTCGTTATAACGTCAATGGGATATTATTAGAAAACGCAGCTTTTGCTAAACTTCAAAACGAAGTTAAGTTAAGAAAAATTACAGCTAGCTTTGGTGGCTCTCAAGAGTCTCTATATTATGGAGTATACAAAGATGCTCATGGCGGAAGGCACGATATTGTGATTAGAGAGGGGCGAATTGGCCTTTGGAAAGATGACTCCATTATTAGGCTTGATGATGACTCTGACCTTTTTTACGAAGTAGTAACTAATGGTAAAGTTATTGCGGTATTACGTGAGAAGTTAAAGTCTCAGGTAGTGAGTTAAAGGCAGAAATATAATTAATAAAAGAGTAAAAGAGTAAACGAGTAAAAGAGTAAAACGGTAAAAGAGTAGATAAAAAGTAGAAAAAGACTAGAAAAAAACTGATATACCTAATTTAAAAATACAATAAACATTTCAAAGTATTCCTTCAAAGTATCCCTACGAAGTTTATCTCAGCTGTTCGTTTACGCAGCAAAATGTAATCGTAAATACCCCACTAATGCCTCACTAATGCCTCAATAAGATCAATACTTAGTCGTGCTTTGTATTGGCTTCATGTTCCATTTTTTGCTTGCGTTTATGCGCTTTGATTTTAGTATAACTTTTGTCTTTCTGTGATATTGATTTGTTTATTGCTTTTGTCACCAGTTTAGTTTCCCAGTTCGAAAAAGTCATAGCTGATACTTCCATTCTTGTTTAAAGACCTGCAATTTAACATATAAAGCATAAATAGTATATACATTGAATATCATTATGATTCATAAAAGAATTCTAAGAGGATTGTTATGTGTTTTTTCTTTGTGCCCGACTCACAGGCAGAGGATAATCCCAAGGCTAAATTCTCTTAATCTAAATTCAATAAAAGAGCCTGAAAATATGAAAATACGTGCTGCTAAAAGTCAGGATGCTAAGACCATTTTAAAATTGATAATTGATTTGGCTATTTATGAAAAAGAGCAGGCTTCGGTTTTAACTAACCTAAGAGAAATCGAAGAAACTTTGTTTGGAGTTAATGCAAAAGCGAGTGCAATCGTTGCTGAAGAAAATGGGCAAGTTGTGGCTTATGCTGTGTATTTTTATAACTATTCGACATGGTTAGGTAAAAATGGAATTTATCTTGAGGATGTTTACGTTCGACCAGAATATAGAAAGCGTGGTATTGGGAAAGCCTTGCTAAAATATATCGCTGAAATCGCCTTAAAAGAAAACTGTGGGCGTTTTGAGTGGTCAGTTCTGGACTGGAATACTCCGGCAATAGATTTCTATGAATCTTTAGGAGCCCAAGCACAAGATGAGTGGACTGTTTACCGATTGACAGGAGAATCTTTAAAGCGTTTTGCTGAAAATTAAGTGTTTGTTTATTGATAACAAGCTCTCAATTAGATAAACAGAAAGC
>CBFIHS010000026.1:0-27177 GCA_965662565.1 Pseudohongiellaceae bacterium
TGTTATTATTTCCTTAAACTTAACTCTTAAACTTAGCCCTTAAACTTAGTCCCTATGTTTTTAGTCCAGACCCCAATCTAAACCCCAATCTACGCTAATTTCACCAGCATCAATATCAACATTAAGGATTACTTGATCTCGCAAATAAGGAATTAATCTATCCTCACTATCTATGCTCTGTTCATCTGCGTTGACAACCAAAACATCGTTGGCGCCAGTTTCAAGCAAATGTTCAACTCTTCCTAAGTCTTCACCATTAGAGGTTTTAACTCTCAAACCTTCCAATTGGTACCAATAATAATGTCCAGGTTCCAAGTCGGGTAAAAACGACTTTTCTATATACAAATCTTTACCGGTATATTGCCGCGTAAGATCTCGGTCATCGCACCCTTTTATAAGCGCTACAAAGCCTTTTCCATGTGCTTTGCTTTCGAGAATTTCGAGCTTAACTAGAGAGGCAGCTTCTAAACTGTAAAAAGTCTGGTAACTAAGAATGTTCTCTAGAGGGTCGGTAAATGAAATCAATTTCACCCACCCTTTAACACCATAAGCAGCACCAATACGAGCGACCAGAATTCGATCACTGGCTTGCTGCTCAGTCATTTAAGCAGCTGCCGCTGAACCTTTTACCGATTCTTTGACCAAATTCGCTACTCGATCACTAACTTGAGCACCTTGGCTCTGCCAGTATTCGATGCGCTCCATATCAATACGCAGTCTCTCTTCCTGGCCTCTAGCGCTAGGATTAAAGAAACCAACACGCTCAATAAAGCGTCCATCGCGAGCATTACGCTTGTCAGCGACAGTCAAATGATAAAAAGGACGTTTCTTAGCTCCACCGCGAGAAAGTCTAATCATTAACATAAGTCATTGTTCCTAAAGTATAAAATCTATTTAACCCTAGCTTAAAAACAATCTAAAACTAGAGCTCTCCCAATCATGAGATTCCTGACTGGAAAAAAGGCGGGTATTCTAAGGGAAAAGCAGGCTTATTGGAACCTTAAATCACTGATTTTACGTAAAAAGTAATCTTTTGCTCTGGCTACCCTGCTAAGGCTAGTTAATCTACTTACTCAATCACCCGCCGGGGAAACCACCACCGGGAGGCATACCACCAGGAGGCATACCACCTGGGGGCTTCATTCCCCCCATACCGCGCATCATATTTGCCAATTTTCCACCTTTCATTTTTTTCATGACACGCTGCATTTGTTTATGCTGTTTTATTAGGCGATTTAAGTCTTGAATATTAGTTCCTGAACCTTGAGTAATCCGACGCTTTCGAGAACCATTTAGCAAATCAGGGTTTCTTCTTTCCTTCATGGTCATGGAATTAATAATAGCTTCCATGCGAACAAACATCTTGTCATCAATACGTCCTGCTGCCGCTTGAGCCATACCACCCATACCTGGCATTTTATCAAGCAAGTTACCTATGCCACCCATGTTTTGCATTTGCTGTAACTGCTCTTTAAAGTCTTCTAAATCAAAGCGTTTGCCCTTCTTAATTTTCTGAGCCAAACGCTCGGCTTTTTTCTTATCAACCTTCTTTTCAACGTCTTCAATGAGCGATAGAACATCACCCATTCCAAGAATTCTAGAAGCGACACGATCAGGATGGAAAGGCTCTAAACCATCAATTTTCTCACCAACACCTAAAAACTTAATCGGTTTCCCAGTGATATGTCTAACAGAAAGTGCCGCGCCACCACGGGCATCACCATCAGTTTTAGTTAAAATCACACCTGTTAGAGGCAAAGTATCATTGAAAGCTTTAGCCGTATTAGCCGCATCTTGACCAGTCATTGCATCGACTACGAAGAGTGTCTCAGCCGGCTTGATCAGATCATGCAAAGATTTAATCTCTGACATCATTTCATCGTCGATAGCCAGTCGCCCCGCGGTATCGACAAACAACACATCAACAAAACGTTTCTTAGCTTCAGCTAGGGCACTTTTAACAATTTCTTCAGGTTTTTGAGAGATATCACTTGGGAAGAAACTAACTCCAACTTCACCGGCAAGTGTTTCCAACTGTTTAATTGCTGCAGGGCGATAAACATCCGCACTGACCACCATAATGGATTTCTTTTGATTGCTTTTTAACCACAAGGCCAATTTCGCAACAGATGTAGTTTTACCCGCCCCTTGTAAGCCAGCCATAAGGATGACCGCTGGAGGTACCGCTTTTAAATTCAACTCCTCATTTGCATCTCCCATAAGAGACTGCAGCTCGGCTTGAACTATCTTTAAAAAGGCTTGGCCGGGATTTAAAGCGGCGCTAACTTCTTGACCAATCGCACGATTCTTAACCTGCTCAACAAAGTCTTTAACCACTGGCAAGGCAACATCAGCCTCAAGTAACGCCCGCCGAACCTCACGCAGACTTTCCTGAATGTTGTCTTCTGTTAACTTGGCTTTCCCGGTTATAGTTTTTAGAGCACCGGATAATCGCTCTGTTAAGGTCTCAAACATAAAACTATACTTTCCAACTATCTACCAAAGCCTAGATTCTACAACAAAAAAGCTTCAATGGCGTGCAGACTTATGAGAGACTTTCGACATGCTAGCAACCGTTTCAGGAATTATCGCCGCAGTCTTCTATCTATTGGGCGTTTGGTTTCTAATTCAAACCTTATATCAAGAGCGCAATATGCGACAGCTTATCTTAGGCTGTGGCTTTTTTGCTCTGCTTGCTCATCTCCTAAATATGATAGAAGTGATTAACACTTCTACCGGATACGATTTTAGCTTCTTTAAGATTGCTACCTTGTTTAGCTTTGCAATTTCTTTATTGGTTCTGATGAGTAGCCTTAAAAAACCATTAGAAAACCTGTTCCTGATGATTTTCCCAATAGCAGTGATCAGCATTCTGTGCTCTTTATTTCTCCCTAGCACAGAGAGTCCTCACTCCGACTACAGTGCTGGCGTTGCAGTACACATAGTGTTGGGAATTTTGGCAACAAGCATAATTACAATTGGCGCAATTCAAGCAATCTTTATGGCTTATGAGAATAATCAGCTAAAGCAAAAACACGGCTTTCGCCTCATTAGACATATGCCACCTTTACAAACAATGGAAACTCTCCTATTCGAAATAGTTTGGGTAGGTATCTTCTTGCTTTCAGGTGTTATCATTACGGGCATCCTTTATACAGATGACTTTATCGGGCAGCATCTCTCCCACAAGACTGTTTTATCAATTATATCTTGGGTAGTTTTTGCAATTTTGCTATGGGGTCGTCATCAATCGGGCTGGCGTGGAGCGACTGCAATACGATGGACCTTGACAGGTTTTATATTTTTAATACTCGCTTATTTTGGCAGTAAATTTGTACTTGAACTTGTGCTTGATCGTGTCTAAACAAGCACTTTTTCTCTAAGCAATCTCCCCATGAATGATTTACCTCTACATTACCTATTTGGCATTCTGATCTTGTTAATCATTTCTTCTGGTTATTTTTCCAGTTCAGAAACCTCCATGATGTCGCTAAACCGCTACCGTTTAAGGCACCTCGTAAAACAGAAACATAAAGGGGCGATTCGTGCCAGCAAACTTTTGGATCAGCCTGACCGTTTGATTGGCATCATTCTTATTGGCAACAACTTTGTTAATATTTTTGCTTCTGCAATTGCTACTTTAATCGCAGTAAGATTGTTTGGAGATGCAGGTATTCTTGTTGCAACGATAATACTGACTATCGTTATTTTAATTTTCTCTGAGGTAACCCCAAAAACAATAGCTGCCGTCCATCCTGAAAAATTAGCCTTTCCTTTCAGTTTGCCTTTGGTGTTTTTATTGCGAGTTTTTTATCCTCTGGTATGGATGGTTAACGCCATCTCAAATGCATTAGTTCGTTTCTTAGGCTTTGATATGGATGATGTCGATGCTCATCATCTCAGTAAAGAAGAGCTGAAAACTATTGTGTATGAATCGGGTTCTCGAATATCAACAAGACACCAAAATATGCTGGTTAATATTCTTGATCTCGAGAAGGTTTCAGTCAGCGACATTATGATTCCTCGAAATGAAGTCGTAGGTCTTGATGTTGAGGAAAGTATTGATGAAATCATGCAAACCATTATTAATAGTCATCATACGCGTTTACCTGTTTACAAAGAAAATCTAAATAACGTTATAGGGATACTCCATATGCGCAACACCGCGCAATTAATCGACATGGAGGAAATCAACAAAGCAGCCTTTGTTCAACTTAGTAGAGAAGCCTATTTTGTACATGAAACTACTTCTTTGCACACACAGCTGATCAATTTCCAAAAACAAAAAAGGCGTATCGCTGTTGTCGTTGATGAGTATGGTGATGTACAAGGTATTGTTACATTAGAAGATATTCTTGAAGAAATTGTTGGAAACTTCACTACAAATTTGGCCGAAGAAACTGATGACATACACCCTCAATCAGATGGCACCTACTTAATTGAAGGCAGCGCTAATCTTAGAGACATTAACCGGGCATTAGATTGGGATTTACCCACTGATGGATCTAAAACACTGAATGGCTTGCTGACAGATATGCTCGAAAATATTCCTGAAAATAGTGTTGGTATTCAACTGGCTTTTTATCGTGCTGAAGTTATTCAAGTGAAAGACAACATGATAAAGAATGTGAGAATTTGGGCGCATGATCAAGATGAAAACACAAAGCAAAGCTCACTTTTTTAAAACATTTAAACAAAAACTAAACTAATATTTGTTATGAAATACTGTACCCAATGCGGCCAAGAACTGAGCTTTATCACTCCAAAATCTGATAACAGAAAACGATTTGTTTGCGAGTCTTGCGGCCACATACATTACCAAAATCCTCTAGTCGTAGTTGGCACTGTCCCTTATTACAAAGATAAAATTCTTTTATGTAAACGCGCTATAGAACCACGTTATGGCTTATGGACACTTCCTGCAGGTTTTATGGAGAATGACGAAAGCGTTTCTGAAGGGGCTTTGCGTGAAACTTTTGAAGAAGCCAATGCTAAAGTCACTTTAGACAAAATGTATACTACTTTTAGCGTTCCTTATATAAATCAGGTGCACATATTTTTTCGTGCTAAACTTGTTGATCTAAATTTTTCAGCTGGCATCGAAAGCTTAGACGTACAGTTGTTTAGTCAAAGCGAAATCCCTTGGAACGAGATCGCATTTACTCCTGTGTCAGAAACTTTAAAACACTATTTTAAAGATAAAGAAAAGAATAAATTCCTTTCTCATTATGAAGAAATTTTTATCAATGCCAAAACAGGTAAAGCTAAGGTTAAAACAGTGTAATTATGTTCACTCTAACCACAAAAGTTAATCCATTAAACGCCACAAGCAAAGAACAAGATGATGTTCTAGCTGATGAAGAGCCGCTAGAAATTCGTTTGGGTTATATTGATAAAAACAAAGGACGAGTCCACAAAAGTGTAGCCATTACAATGAGATCGCCTGGCCAGGACCCCGCCCTAACCGTTGGTTTTTTATACAGTGAAAATATTATTGAGTCGACAAACCAGATCATAGATATTGAAACAAGCAAAGAAAACCTTATACGCGTAGAACTTGCTGAAGAGGTCATTCTTGACTTAAAGAAACTGGAACGACATTTCTACACTACATCAAGTTGCGGGATTTGCGGTAAAGCTTCTCTAGAAGCTTTGAGTTTGTCGGGTGCCGAAGCTATAAGCACTAATTTTGAAATCAATGCTCAGCATCTGGCGACTTTAGGTAACAACCTTCGAGTAAAACAAAACTTATTTCATAGCACTGGAGGTACACATGCTTGTGGTCGTTTTGATAATGTTGGTGTAGTACTCGAAATTGCTGAAGATGTTGGCAGACATAACGCGATGGATAAGCTCATTGGACAATCACTGATAAATAACTCACTTCCATTATCAAATTCTGGCTTAGTGGTAAGCGGCAGATTGAGTTTTGAGTTAATGCAAAAAGCATTGATGGCAAAATGCCCAATGGTAGTCTCGATAGGTGCACCCTCTTCATTAGCGGTAGAATTGGCGCAGGAATTCAATATTACTTTAGTTGGTTTTTTGGCAAATGAGAGCTTTAACATCTACCACGATGACCGAAGAATTATTGTTTAATAAATATTTCTTAAAGTGGCTAGTAACATCTCTTTTTTCAAACACTACAAACAGTAACTTCTATACTTCCTCACTACATTGGTGCAGGCACTGTCATTAATGCACTGCGCCTGTTCTAAAACTGAACCAACAAAACCTATTAGAAATGCAAGTAATTGTTTTTATTATAATTAATAAGTTGGCATGATCATTGTAAGGTATTAACTAAGAAAAGGATTTCTGCGTGCTTCGATTTCGGAGTATTTGTTCTCCCCAAATGAAAAGGGCTCTATTCCCTCAATCCCCCAAACAGATAGAGCCCTTTTCACCCTAAACTCTAAGTAGACAATTTTCATAGATAGTTAACATACATTGGAATGCTCAGGATTGGAGTAGATCCCTACCTGACAGCAGTTAGAAAACTAGGTTAGTTTATACAATTTTACAAATCAAAAAATTAGAATAGTCACTATAAGTTAAAATAGTCACTATAAAATTGACAATGAAAATGCCACTGACTATATCTTAGAATTACATTTGTTCAGAGCGAACTTTTTTAATTCCAATTGGAAAGATCACCATCAAAAGCAGAATAACGAGTAAAATATCTTTATCCAAAGAATACTAATACAAAAAGTCTTGAGGTAAATTCACGGCTATACTCATTATCAGCACCAGAATAACCAGTAGCAAACCGCGATACACCAGCAAACCGATAACGACTATTGCTCCTAGAGCAACAAATAAATAGTCTGATTCTAAACCAACTCTCTCGAGTAAAATTCTACTCAGAGTAACGCCAATGGTTATGAAAAGTATAAGAACGTAACAAAATATCTTCATGCCAAACTCTCGATAATCCCTAACTATTTAAGTAATCTAAAAGCTGAGACTCTTTAAAATAAGCTATAGCAAGATTTTTAATTATGCTATGGTTATTCTTTTAAATTGAACTCAATAATATAGACAGAGCCATGTCAGATACTGTTCAAGACATCATAAAAAACCAATTTCAAAATTGGGATGAAAAACTGGCTGCAGAGGTATTAAGCAGCGTCGACCCTGAAGATGATAATCTTCTAGATGGTCTGCATTTGGTACAAAAAGAGTTTGGTTATGTTGATAAAAAAGCTATCACTATGCTTGCCAAGCTTTTCAATTTGTCCCGCGCAGAAGTTCACGGCGTCGTAAGTTTTTATGAAGATTTTCGTGAAGAAAAACCTCCTGCTTATGTTTTAAAAATTTGCCAAGCAGAGTCCTGCCAAGCAATGGGTTCTAAAAAAATCACTACTGATATTAAAGAGTTTTTAGGTATTGATTTCCATGAAACTAATTCCGAATCTGATGTAAGCCTTGAACCGGTTTATTGTCTAGGAAATTGCTCTTGCTCTCCTAATACAATGATTAATTCTACGATTATCAGTCGAACCAGTACTTCTGAACTCACTGAAATTTTACAGAACTTAAAAAGTGATGGGTAAAGATGGTTAAAGCAGAAGACATGAAACATATCTACCTTCCAAGAGAAACCACCGCTATTTCTTTAGGCGCGAATAATCTTGAAATCGAATTAAATAGAGAAGCCAACTTACGAAATATCGATATAAAAATTGTGCGTACAGGTTCACGCGGCGCTGCGTGGTTAGAACCTTTAATAGAAGTAGAAAAAGGCAATACACGTATAGCATATGGCCCTATAACAACAAAAGATATTAGCAGTCTCTTCGACGCAGACTTCTTAAATGCTGGTGATCATAAATTAAAAATTGGGGACCCCATGAGTCTTCCCTGGTTTCAAAAACAACAAGCTTTGATTTTTTCAAGATGTGGCACCCAGGAGTCTCTTTCAATAAGTAGCTATGAACAAGCCAATGGGTTTCAAGGTCTTAAAAAGGCTCTTGCCTTAAGCAGCGAAGAGATCATCGATACAGTAACTCAATCTGGTTTACGAGGTCGTGGCGGTGCTGCCTTTCCAACCGGCATTAAATGGAAAACCGTTTTTGAAGCCAAGTCAGATACAAAATATATTGTTTGTAACGCTGATGAGGGTGATAGCGGAACTTTTTCTGATCGCTTATTAATGGAAGGAGACCCTTACTGTCTTATTGAAGGCATGATCATCGCTGGTCTTGCTGTTGGCGCTGAAAAAGGCTTTATCTATTTACGCTCTGAGTACCCACTTGCCAAAGATATTCTGCATGAGGCTTTAAAAAGGGCTAGAGAAGCCGGTTATCTCGGTACAAAAATTAAAGGTAGTAACAAGAATTTTGATATTCATTTACACATTGGTGCTGGAGCCTATATCTGTGGCGAAGAAACATCACTGTTGGAAAGCTTAGAAGGTAAGCGTGGTCAAATACGCTACAAGCCACCTTTACCAGCAATTGAAGGCTTATATGGGGAACCGACCATAGTAAATAATGTAATCACTCTCGCCTCTGTACCAGCAATATTGAGTGAGGGAGCTGATTACTATGCAAATTTCGGCCATGAGAAATCCCTTGGCACCATGCCTTTTCAACTCAGCGGCAACATCAAACATGCTGGCTTAGTTGAATTAGCTTTCGGTTTAACTTTACGACAATTGATTGAAGAATTTGGTGGCGGAACTTATACCGGCCGACCAATAGGTGCTGTCCAAGTGGGTGGACCTTTAGGCGCTTATTTTTCGCCGCAACAACTAGACACCCCCCTTGAATACGAAGCCTTTGCAAGTGCTGGCGGCATGCTAGGGCATGGCGGAGTGGTTGTTTTTGATGACAGTATCGACTTCTTAGAACAAGCTCGATTCGCTATGGAGTTCTGCTCAGTAGAATCTTGTGGTAAATGTACTCCTTGCAGGATTGGATCTGTCCGCGGGCTCGAAATAATAGATAAAATTAGAATCATTGAAGAAGACCTAGAACAAGAAGCTCAATTGGAATTGCTTGAAGATCTTTGCGAAACTATGGAAGCAGCCTCTTTATGTGCTATGGGAGGCTTAACCCCTATGCCGGTTCGCAGTGCAATAAAGCTTCATAAAAATAATAATTTAACTGGTTAAAACAGTCTCATGAGTTTAAATAAAGAAGTCGATTTCGGCACTCCTATTTCAAAACAAGAGGAATTTGTAGCTCTTGAGATAGATGGCCATGAAGTTAAGGTTCCTAAAGGAACTAGCATCATGCGTGCCGCTAAAGAGTTAGGCAACAGTATTCCAAAGCTCTGTGCGACCGATAGTCTCGAGGCTTTTGGTTCGTGTCGTCTTTGTTTAGTTGAAATCGAGGGCAGACGAGGGACTCCGGCCTCTTGTACAACCCCGGTTGAGGACGGAATGGTTGTTAGAACTCAGACAGATAAACTGGCCAAATTACGTAAAGGAGTCATGGAGCTCTATATCTCGGACCATCCACTAGACTGTCTAACTTGCAGTGCTAACGGTGATTGTGAGCTACAAGATAGAGCAGGTGAAGTTGGACTAAGAGAAGTTCGTTATGGCTATGAGGGACAGAACCACCTCAATGCAGAAACAGACCAAACAAACCCTTATTTTTCATTTGACTCCAGCAAATGCATCGTTTGTTCTCGATGTGTTAGAGCCTGTGAAGAAATCCAAGGAACTTTTGCCCTCACAATTGGTGAGCGAGGTTTCAATTCTCATGTTAGCGCAGGTATTGAAGAAAACTTTCTAAATTCAGAATGTGTTTCCTGTGGCGCCTGTGTTCAAGCCTGTCCTACTGCTACTTTAATGGAGAAAACTGTTATTAATCATGGCGTGCCCGAACACAGTATAGAGACTACCTGCGCCTATTGCGGTGTAGGTTGTACTTTTCGAGCTGAAATGAAAGGCGATCAAGTAATCAGAATGATCCCTTCCAAAAGCGGTAAAGCAAATGAAGGGCACTCTTGTGTTAAAGGTCGTTTTGCTTGGGGCTACACAAATCACAAAGAACGAATAATGAAACCAATGATACGTGAATCAATAGATATGCCTTGGCAAGAAGTCAGCTGGAACGAGGCTATCACCTACTCCGCTAAACGGTTTAAAAAAATACAAGAAAAGCACGGCCGTAAATCCATTGGTGGTATCACTTCATCACGTACAACCAATGAAGAAGTGTATGTTGTGCAGAAATTCATTCGTACTACTTTTGAAAACAATAATGTTGATACTTGCGCTCGAGTTTGTCATTCACCAACAGGTTATGGACTGAAAAAGACACTTGGTACCTCAGCAGGCACGCAAGATTTCCTAAGCGTTGAAAGCGCAGATTTAATTTTACTGATTGGAGCTAATCCAACTGATGCCCACCCCGTTTTTGCATCGCGAATGAAGAAACGCTTACGTGAAGGTGCGCAAATTATTGTTGCCGATCCGCGTCAAATTGATCTTGTAGAAAGCCCACATGTAAAAGCATCAATTCATTTACCTTTGCTTCCCGGTACTAATGTCGCCTTAATCAATGCCCTAGCCTACACAATAGTTGAAGAAGAACTTGCCGACTGGAACTACGTCAATGAGCGCTGCGATCAAGAGCTATTCAAGCAATGGTTAGAATTCATACAACAACAGAAAAACTCACCAGAGTCTGTCGCCCATCTACTAGGAGCACCGGCCGAGACTGTGCGTGAAGCTGCCCGTCAATACGCTAGTGCACAGCATGCCGCAATTTATTATGGCTTAGGTGTAACGGAACATTCACAAGGTTCAACAATGGTCATGGGGATGGCTAATTTAGCAATGCTGACTGGCAATATTGGCTTTAATGGTTGCGGTGTGAACCCTTTACGCGGGCAAAACAATGTTCAAGGATCATGCGATATGGGGTCTTTCCCTCATGAACTTCCAGGCTATCGTTCTGTCGGAGATAAGCTCGTGCGAGAAAGCTTCGAAAAAGACTGGGGCACTAATTTAGATAGTGAACCTGGTTACCGTATTCCGAATATGTTCAATGAGGCTATCAATGGGAGCTTCAGGGGAATGTATGTACAAGGCGAGGACATTGCGCAATCTGACCCAGATACTCACCATGTTGAAGCTGCACTAAGAAACCTAGAATGCCTAGTTGTCCAGGACCTCTTCCTAAATGAAACCGCTAAATACGCTCATGTTTTCCTTCCAGGAACTTCCTTTCTTGAAAAAGACGGAACTTTCACCAATGCAGAGCGCCGAATTGGCCGAGTCAGACCGGCATTAAAACCTTTAACGGGCAAACACGAATGGCAAATCACTATGGAACTTGCCCAAGCAATGGGGTATCCGATGACTTACCAGAACTCCTCAGAAATCATGGATGAAATTGCTCGACTCACCCCAAGCTTTAGTGGTGTCAGTTTCTCGAAACTTGATACGGAAGGCAGCGTACAATGGCCTTGCAATGCTGATCACCCAAATGGAACGCCGATCATGCATATCGATACTTTTGTCCGAGGTAAAGGTGCATTTGAAATCACTGAGTTTGTTCCTACTGAAGAAAAAGTCAGTAAGAAATTTCCACTGCTTCTTACTACAGGTCGAATTTTGAGCCAATATAACGTGGGAGCTCAAACTCGTCGCACCGACAACAATATTTGGCACCCAGAGGACATACTTGAAATACATCCTTACGATGCCGAGGAACGGGGCATAAAAGATGGTGATTTAGTTATGCTGAAAAGCCGTAAGGGAGAAACTTCATTACACGCAAAAGTTTCAGAGCGTATGCAGCCAGGTGTTGTTTACACCACTTTTCACATGCCCTTCTCGGGCGCGAATATTGTGACAACAGAATTCAGCGATTGGGCGACTAATTGCCCAGAATACAAAGTAACCGCTGTTCAATGTCAGCCAACGGATACAATTTCACAATGGCAGCAACAATTTCTAGAGTACCAAAACAAACATTCTCGACGTGAAGACCTAGTTAAATCGTAAACTAATCAGATGCCGTTTTTAAAAGCATCTCATAATCTTCAGGGGAATTTAAGTTCTGGAACAAGTCTTTCCAATCAGCTTTTTTTGCAAGCTGAAAACTATTACAAAATTTTAAAATATTTCGCATTGATCGTTTGCCACCTAAAGCAAGACTTTCATTAAATATTTCATGCAGATGATTCCTTAGCGAAAGCTCTGCCCTCAAAACACAAGGCATTACCTCGTCTTCAATATGACAGGCTTTCTTGCCTTCCACAGCATCAAGTAAAGTGTGGAGCACTTCTTCATTAAGCAGAGGCATATCAATAGGAAGAACCAATAATGGCATCCCAGTCAAGCTTCCTTCCTTATAAAGAAACTCTAAGCAAGCAAATAAACCACCTGGAGGCCCACAAGAGGGTAAGATATCTGGTACTGCTTCAGAAACCGTATTACGTTTTGTTGATGTAAGGCCACTCAATAAAATTCTTGAGCTACCACTTGATCGCAATAAATTCAGGCTTCTATCTAAGAGAGTCTGGTTTTGGAAAACCAACTGCGCTTTATCTTGCCCCATTCGAGACGATCGTCCACCGGCAAGAAGTATGGAATAAAAATCACGTGTGCTCAGCTTTGACTTTCCTGAATTAGATGAACATCTTGTTGTGGGAAAGGTATCTCAATATTATGCTCAGCAAGTGCCTTATAAATAGCCATATTGATCTGGTACTTAGTTGAGAACAGAGCTTTTGTTTGAACCCAACAGCGCACGCCTATATCAATACTGCTATCACCAAAGTTATCGATACCAATTTGTGGAATTTTATCTTTTTCTACACCTTCTAAATTAGTTAAGGCTTTTTCAATAACCGAAATAGCCAACTCAGGATCACAGTGATACGCAATCCCAATCACCAATTCAACGATACTTTTTTCATTGGAGTTTGCAATAATCTCTCCGACTATATGACGATTTGGTATTGTAATCGTCACTTCATCTTCATTCGCCAAAATCGTATAGCCGAGTTTTATGTCTTCGACTACGCCGCTAACCCCTTTTATTGAAATGGTATCTCCAACAATAAAGGGACGAGTGACAATGATACTTATCCCGGCGCCGTAGTTAGAAAGCAATCCTTGCAAGGCTAAGCCAGCACCCAAAGATAAAGCACCAATCGCGGCTACAAAGGGCGTTATACTTATTCCGATTTGCCCTAAAGCCATTATTCCCACCATAATAATTATGATGGCTTTCAATGTGCTCGCGGTAAATTTACTGAGTGTGATGTCCATATTTTTGCTGACCATAAAGTTGTTCAACATGGCAGCAACCTTGCCAGCAATAAAAATACCTATCAGCAAAATAACAATGGCGCCAAGGAGCTGAAAACCATAAGTTACTAAGTAACCCACGATTAGGTCATAGATCTCTTGCGCTTGCTCTAACTCATCAGCCATAACTTTTCATACAAGTAATTGTTATAAATCTATTTAAAAAGCAGACTTACGCCGGCTCTTCTTCTTTACCATTTTCGTGAATGGCGAAACGCCCCTTCCCACTGTGAACTTGGTCATGACGCTCCCAAGGCCAACCGCCAAATTGGTCGCGTTGATAATCAGCAAAGGTTTGTTCTAATTCTTCCCGTGTGTTCATTACAAAAGGGCCATAATGAGCTACGGGTTCGCCAATAGGCTTACCCTGCAGAAACAAAAACCTAGCAGCAGAAGCCCCTATGTTTCTTATCTTAAAATCAGCATCCGAAACCAAATGTAAGCCAGTACCAGCAGCAATAGTTTGTCCTTCAGCTTCAATGCTGTGGCCTTCATAAAAGTATAGACGCCGATTTAAACCAGACTCATCAGCGGCTAAAGTCCAATCTGCTCCTGGCTCCATGTCTATTAGCCACATAGCAACCTTACTTTGTGGTTTAGAAGCCCAGGAATCTGGTGGAGGAGCTGGTGCTTTAAGCCCATCAACCTCACCTGCGATCACTTTTATGCGCACCCCATGACCTTCTTCATTTTGAGTTTTATAAATTGGAATATCATTATCCCAGAACATAGAGAAATGCGGAGCTGCCATTTTGCTTGCAGCAGGGAGGTTCAGCCAGATTTGAAAAAATAATAATGGATTGGGTTCATCACGATTGACTAATGGGAACATCTCGCTGTGTTGGATTCCACGCCCAGAGGTAAGCCATTGCACATCACCATTACCATAACGTCCTGCCGCACCCAATGAGTCGGCATGGTCGACTAAACCAACTGGAACTATGCTAACTGTTTCAAAGCCTCTATGGGGGTGAGCCGGAAAGCCTGGGACTTTATCCCCATGATACATACGCCAACCATCTTTTATTTCAAAATCTTGTCCAATTGATCGCCCTTCAAGTGATGCATCTGGCCCTAAATTTTCATTCCCTTTTGGGAACTGATCGTTATGAAACGCACAAAAAAGAAAAGGATCTGAAGTCTCCCAATGGAGACCTAATAACTGTGTGCTGATAATCTTATCTGACATTAAAGACTTATCTCCTCTTAAATCAAAGCATATAAATAAATGGGGCGATTGAAAAATACGCCAAAACACCAACAATTGCCAGATAGAGGACTATCTTAATTGGATTTTCCTTCAGCATATCCAAAAAGTTTCTAGCCTTCCCTTCACTTTTAAGCAATTCGTATTCAGACCTCATTCTCTGATAACGTTGCTCACTGTATTCATCGAGCAAGGCTCTAACTTTAGAATATTCATCGTCCTCAACAAGCCATAAAGCTGGCATGGAAATGCCCCAACTCCCGGCTGAAGTTTCATAAAAATTTACATCATGAAGTTCTAGAAGCTCATAAATCTCAGCCAGCTCATCTTCAGGGACATTTCGCAGTTTAAGTAATTGTTTAGCCATAGAAGAAAAGTACAGCAAGAGAATTAAACTATAAAGGACTACAAATATTTTTTTCTATTCGACTAGGTGTAAACAGCTGTAATAAGCTTTATAGCCCCATACCCAAGCTGAGAAAAACTTAAGCAACATTCTTTATTTATGGAAGAAAAGCTACAGTCAGCTCCTTATTTGAACTTGGCTAAAAAAACCAAACTTTGGTCAATACTCTTAAACAGCCTTAGAATTTAATACCGGATAAGCTATAAATTATTGATTATATTGGATATTTAAAGTTGGCACAGTCTTAGCTTACTAATCTATAGAATTTGGTTTTTTTACTAGGAGACAAGACTTTGAAAACTTTTACCAGCATCTTACTTATCGGCGCTTTAAGCTTTGCTTTAATCGCTTTGGTCCCTGTTTTTACTTTAGGCATTGCCTTGTTAATTATCTTTGGATCATTTTTTATTTGGGCCCTGCCAATATTGATTATCGCCAGCTCAGATGAAACATCTGGAGGTGAGAAATTATGCTGGATATTGGCAATCATTTTTCTTTCTTGGTTTGCCTGGATTTTGTATTTCTTTGTAGCCCCTATAAAAACCAAACCAGCTTTGCCTAGATATCGTCACTATCAATACTAATAAACTAACAATACCAAAAAACTAACAATACTAATCCACCAAGAATACTAAGCAGATGAACATGAAAGGAAAAATGTTAAAAGTGATCGAAGATCAAAACTCTGATGATCCCGCACTACAAAATCTACTGAAGAAGATCTCACTAATTATCTTTGTTCTTGTTTGTCTGTTTATTGGCATCGCAGGTTTGCTTCTGCCTATTATTCCTGCGCTCGTTTTTTTGTTGCTGGCAGCCATTGTAAGCGCTGAACACTCTCAGCTAATGAATAATTTTCTTAGAAAAAATAAGACTCTTAGTACTTACCTAGATAATGGAAAAGGTTTTGCAAACCTGCCTTTAAACAAAAAGATAAAATACGCTTTATGGCTATGCCTAAAGACCACTATGGATATCCTACTGGCTGTATTTAATGCACTCGCAAAGCTGTTTAGCCAAGCCTCCAGAAGATACCCCTACTAATTTTAATATTATGCTCAACAAAATTAATGAGAAAGGAAAAACCTCTAAAATGAAAAGCGTCTTACTAATAATCTGTCTTGCAACTACGATGGCGGCTAATGCCGAGTATTATCCCGCGACAGCACACAAGGTCTTTGGTTTTCACGCTACTACAGCAGATGAATCCGCTATCGACCAACTGATGATCAAGCTCTGGGATTCATGGTCCAGACATGACGCCACAACATTCGCAAATTTGCATTCGGAAGATGCTGAGTGGACAAATGCATTTGGACGAACCTACATAGGCTCTGATGAATTGGAAAATTTCTTAGAACACAATTTGTTTGCTGGATTTGATATTGAAATTGCTGAGAAGGAAGCTGAGTTTTATAGCGAAATTTCCAGAAGATACATTGGCTCAGACTCTGCGGTAGTAACCGGCAGAACAGAAAGCAACAGAGGGTCTTCTGTTGGATCTTCAAATCGGAAAATTGGATTTACTTTTGTCCTTGGAAAAATTGATGGCGAGTGGAAGATCACAAATCAAGTCATCACTGACATTAGAGAAATACGCCGGTAAAAAATTGATCTTGTCGGCATGGGCTAGTTGTTCATGCTCTCCGCTCGCATCAAACTGCGGCTTTGTCTGGACAAGCTTTACTAGAAATTCAAAGCTGGATAGTTAAAGCCATAACTAGAACTGTAAGCAATCAACCGTCCACAAGCGACAACTCCTACCCAGAGACAAAGAGATAAGAAAGCAAAAAACCTGACCTTATTGGGTGGCGTTTCATTCATATTCCAATGCTCTATGTCAGCGATTAGATATTTATGCATGAAGAGCGCATTTAAGCCAGCCAAAATGATTAACAACATTTTAAACTGAAAAATTGGATTCACCGGATATTCCCAAGGAGTGATAAAGAAAAATATCACTCCACTAATCACAGCGCATGCAAATGCTATTAAGGCGACTTTAAGAATATATCTCATCATATGTTGACTGGAGATAATATTACGCCCTACCCCCATCAAGCGAAGATCAAGCATCATCATTCCGCCAAAAAATGTGCCGTAGGTAATCACATGAATAACTTCTACAACGGGAAAGCTATAAATCGATCTTGAGAGCAACTCTGTAAAAGAATTGTCGGCCAAGACCAGCGCTATTTTTTCCATGACTTGATTAAACATTAACTACTCCTCATATAATGTTAGTAGGCTAGCGCATTAGCGTTTGTATGGCTAGCAGCACAAGAATTCTTGTGCTTTAATTCTTGAAGTTTACTTAAACTAATCAAAAGAGATTTAGAATGTATTCACAACTTAATCTTCGTAACAAGACCTTATTATTTTTCTTTCTAGGCGCCCTTTTAAGCAGCTGTATAGTTTCTTGTGATAATTCTTCCACAGAAGCGCCTTCTGTCTCTGAGCAAACTGAAAACTCAATACCTGCTGGCATTACATTACTTGAGAGAGTCTCAGCGAATCCGGGTGAAGTCCTTATTCCGTACAGTAAGTTTCAACTGGATAATGGTTTGACTGTGATACTTCATGGAGATGACTCTGATCCCATTGTACGGGTAGATGTTACCTACCATGTTGGCTCTGCAAGAGAAGAGCCACGCCGCTCTGGCTTTGCCCATTTTTTTGAACACATGATGTTCCAAGGATCTGAACACGTAGAAGACGATGAACATTTTAAAATTGTTACCGAGTCTGGTGGCACTATGAATGGCACCACCAACAATGATCGAACCAACTACTTTCAGACCGTCCCCAGTAATCAGCTTGAGACTATGCTGTGGTTGGAATCCGATCGAATGGGTTTTCTATTGGATGCTGTCACAGAAGAAAAATTTGAAATTCAACGCGATACTGTTAAAAACGAACGCGGTCAAAATGTAGACAACAGCCCATATGGCCGTTTTCGCGAAGTCAATTCAGCCGCTATGTTTCCCCCCAACCACCCCTACTCCTGGCCCGTTATTGGCTACACAGAAGATCTTGATGCAGCCACCTTGGATGATCTAAAAAACTTCTTCTTACGCTGGTATGGCCCCAACAATGCCACTTTAACAATTGGCGGCAACATCAATAAAAGCGAAACCCTGGCCTTAGTGAACAAGTATTTTGGTGAAATTCCAGCTGGGCCAGAAGTACTTCCCGCCGAATATGATCAAGTCGTATTTGAAGAAGATCGTTATGTTTCTTATGTAGACGAGAACATACGTTTTCCAGCTTTACTTTTCACTTATCCAACCGTTGCTCTTGACCACCCTGACAGAGTTGCTCTGGAGGCTCTCAATGAGGTCATCACTGGCGGGCGCAAGTCAGTATTTTATAAAGACTTTGTTTTAACCAACAAAGCGATTGCTGCGACTGGTTTCAACAATATTATGGAATTGGCAGGATCTTTGACCTTTTATGTTATGCCTTTCCCAGGCACCCCATTAAGCGAATTTGAAGAAGAGATTCGTGCCGTTCTAAGCAGTTTTAATGAGTCTTCAATTTCTGACGACGATCTTCAAATATACAAAGCTCAAGAGGAATCTGCGCTAATTAATCGTCTTGCTAGTGTAAGCGGCAAGGTTTCTCAACTAGCCTATAACCAGACCTTCTACGATAACCCCAATATTATCCCGCAAGAATTAGAGGCCATTCAGAACTTAAGCAAAGAAGATATCTTGCGTGTCTACGAAACCTACATCAAAGACAAACCCGCTGTCATTCAGAGTATCGTTCCTGGAAACGATCCAGAAGGACAAGCCCAAGCTGACAATTTTTTCATTCCTGAAAGGTTGAGCAGGCTGGAAAGCGAAAACGATAACCTAAAAAATCGAGCAGTTATCTCCTCTTTTGACCGCTCTGTCAGACCTTTAGCTGGACCTAGCCCCCTAGTAATAATGCCGGATTATTGGGAGACATCACTTGAGAATGGAGTCGAGCTAATTGGAGCAAAAAGCTCTGAGGTTCCCATCGTCACAATCAACTTAAGCTTTTACGGTGGCCACCTTCTAGAAACATCCGATCAATATGGTTTAGCCAGTCTCAGTGCCAACATGATGAATGAAGGTACAAGCAACTACAGTGCAGAAGAATTTGAAATTGAACTGGATAAATTAGGCAGCGACATAAGCGTGAGCCCGGGTAGCGAAGCCTTTAGTATTCGAGTGAGAAGCCTAACAAAGAACCTTGATGCTACTGTCGAGTTATTAAAAGAACGCTTATTTTTCTCCGTTTTTACCGACGAAGATTTAACTCGTTTACGCCAACAACAAATCGAAAGCATTGAGGCAGAGAAGGAACAACCAAGTACTATTGCCTCTAATGTCTATCGTCAATTAGTTTATGGAACAGCACACCCTTTCTCTGTAGCAAGTGATGGCACTATCGAAACGCTGGAAAACATTAAGCTAGAAGATATCCAGAATTACATCAGCAAAAACCTAGTTTCAAAAGTTCTTGATGTCGTCATAAGTGGTGACATTGAACAGCAAGATGTTCTCGGAAAACTAACTTTTTTAAACGATCTACCAAATCAGGATTTAAGTATTCCAGCAATGCCACCAAGCCCAGAAGTATCAGGTAACACCCTCTATTTAATAGATAAACCTGGAGCCCCACAATCAGAAATTCGGATCGGCTACATGTCAGATTTAGCTTATGATCCTACTGGTGAATACTTTGAGCGTTATCTTATGAACTATGTACTAGGTGGAGCATTTAGTAGTCGAATAAACCTAAATTTACGCGAAGACAAAGGCTATACCTATGGTGCTCGCAGTAACTTTAGTGCCACTAATTACCCTGGCCCTTTTACCGCATCGGCAAGCGTTAGAACAGATTCGACAGCAGACTCAATTGTTCAATTTATGAGTGAAATGAGCTCTTACCGTGGTCAAGGTATTACTGATGAAGAGTTAAATTTTACCAAAAATGCAATCGGTCAAAGCGAAGCACTTGACTATGAAACACCGCGCCAGAAATCTAGACTTTTGGAACAAATTATCGAATACAAGCTCGATCGGGATTTCGTCCGTCAACAACAAGAAATCATTAACGAATTAAGTATTGAGAGAGTTAATGAACTCGCTATAAGGCATTTACCTTTAGAAGATATGATCATTTTGGTTGTCGGTGACAAAGCCATCATTCAAGATTCTCTTCAAACTCTAGATTATCCAATTGTGGAGTTAGATAGCGAAGGTCAGGCTTTATAGGATTATTACTTTGAGTAAAATCCATGTCATGGTTGGTCCTGAATCATCCGGAAAATCCACCTTAGCTTCAGCGCTGTCAAGTTATTGGTCTGCCCCACTAGTCAATGAGTATGCCCGAGAATACTTGAGTGAAAAGCAAAAAAACAATCCTGACTTTCAATACGAACAGAGTGATCTTTTAGTCATAGCAAAAGAACAATTTGAAGCCGAAAAGAAGGCTTTAGCAAAGCAAGCTGATCCAATAGTAGTCGATACCGATCTTTTAGTAATAATCATCTGGAGTGAGATTAAATTTGGTCAATGTGAGAAATGGATTGTAGATACCTTCGAGGAAAGTCTGGCACTAACCGACCGTCATTACATACTTTGTGATTGGCAGATACCTTGGGAACCAGACCCCTTGCGCGAGCACCCTGAAGAAAGACAGAAATTATATCGGCTCTATCAGGAAAAAATGAATCAATACGGAATTCTATATACAGCAGTTACTGGCAGCCCGCTTCAACGTTTCAAACAAGTCTATGCAGCAACTAGATGACATGAGCTTTTGCCACATAACGTAAATACTGTTCTTGATCGATTATTTCTAGGAACAGACGTTGTAATAACTCCGAGCGGCGACTCCACTTTTGAATATTTAGCAAAGTACTAACTCGAACCTTCGTTAGATAAGTTAATTCAATGGCCACCTCCCCGAAATAGCCCCCTCTTTCCTCCTGCCTCTCTAAGCATTCATTAATTTGCTCCATATCCATCAAGCCAAGTTTTAAACTAAGCGCTCCCAAGGTTGTTCCGGCCTCACTCCAAGCCCCAAAAGCTGGTTTAGACACAAGCTCCAAATTGAGTTCTTTACCTAAATATTCAACAAAGGGCAGCGCTGCTTCCACCTCCATAACTCTATAACTCCTCTATTCCTTTAACTATGACTTTATTGTTAAGTGCCACGACAGCTCGATAAGAGTAATTTCAAATGAAACTTCTCAATACTTCGATTAATAAGGTTTAGGCTTGTAGAACTTAGCTAAGCCGCCTTGAATGTTATCGATGACTGAGCTAAACTGGCCCGAATCCTTAGGGGTGGCTTTGGCCTGAGATGTTCTTATCAATCGCCTGTACTATATCGGCAGAAATACAGTGAGACTTGATAAGTAACGAACCCTTCGAACCTGAACCAGTTAATACTGGCGTAGGAATAGGGTTTTAAAGTCACAGATCTGTGACTCTATTTGTATCTATTTTCTTCGTTGGTATTGCTTTATGGAGAAATTATGTACAAGAAAACCATCTTAGCAAGCCTACTTTTTAGTATTAGTTTGAGTACTCAAACTACTGCGCAAACCTCTACCGGTATTGAAGAAATTCTGGTGACTGCTGACTTCAGACAGCAGGCTCTTTCCGATATAGCTTCCAGTGTTAGTATTATTGATAACGATGAAATAAATCGAAGTCACTCTCAACATCTTGAAGAACTCATCCTCTCAACTCCTAATGTTAATTTTGCAGGAGGCTCATCACGTGCTCGTTTTTTTCAAATAAGAGGTATTGGTGAAAGAGGTCAGTTTTCTGAACCTTTAAATCCATCTGTTGGTTTAATGATAGATGGTGTTGATTTTTCCGGTGCTGGCAATGCAGCTTTACTCTTCGATGTTGAACAAGTTGAAGTTCTTATGGGCCCTCAAGGCACGCGTTATGGCTCAAATGCTTTGGCTGGTTTGATCAATATCCAAAGTAAAGCGCCTTCTGAGACAACAGCGTTTGGCATTAAACTCGATGCGGCCAATTATGACACTAGAGGTATTGCTGGTTACGCGACAGGAGCAATAAGTGACAAGCTGCTATATCGTATCTCAGCGCAGAGTTCTAAATCTGATGGTATAAACCATAATGCCACACTAAATCGTTCAACAAACCAGCGTGATGAGAGCCTCATTCGCACTAAATTAAGTTGGCAAGCCTCAGATACTGTTGAGCTTGATCTCAGTTTCTCTGTGATTGATCTCGACAATGGCTACGATGCTTTCTCTTTGGATAATACGCGTACCACCCTCTCTGATCAGCCTGGTGAAGACAGTCAAAAGTCGGAAATGCTCAGTGCGAAGTTAATGATTGATAGTTTCGAATCAGTAGGTGTTGAGATCATTACTGCTTATGCAAATTCGGATATCGTTTATGGTTATGACGAAGACTGGTCTTTTGTTGGTCTTCACCCTGATGAATACTCTGCGACTGATTACTATTACCGGGATAAAGAAAATTTAAGTGCAGAGTTACGTTTTTTGTCGAAACCTGAAAGCCTCTTATTTAACGACTCAACTTCATGGGTGGCTGGCTTATACAGCTTGCAACAAGAAGTTTCATTGCGTCGCGACTACACCTATCTAGCAAATGATTTTACCAGCAGCTATGAAATCGACCGACTGGCGGCTTTTGCCGAAACTGACACAGCTTTTAATGAGCGCTGGTCACTTACCCTTGGTTTACGACTAGAACAGTTTGACGCTCGCTATCAAGACAGCAGCTTATTAAGTTTTGTTCCTGAGGAGACCTTAGTTGGAGGAAAGATAGCGCTTTCCTATCGAACCGAAAATGATTCTTTAATCTATTTGAATGCATCACGCGGATACAAAGCAGGTGGGTTTAATACCGATGGCACACTGGATGCTGATCTACGAGAGTTTGATTCTGAGAAGCTGTGGAATTATGAGCTTGGTTATAAAGCTGAGCACTTTGATGGCCAATTACAAAGTCAAATTGCTTTGTTTTATATGGACCGAAGTGCTGTCCAAATAGCGAGTTCAACCACTAGGGTTCGTCCAGATTCGAGCACAGAATTTATCGATTATATTGGTAATGCAGCCAATGGTAATAACTACGGCCTTGAGCTCAACAGTAAATGGACTCCACAAAATAATTTACATTTTTATACCACACTCGGACTATTACGGACGGAATATCAAAACTTCATTAATTCAGGTGGTGCTAACTTTAGTGGACGAGAACAAGCCCATGCACCGAGTTACCAATACAAGCTTGGGGCTATCTTCAAGCTCAATCAAGACCTTAGTTTTAATTTCAACATCGAAGGCAAAGACAGATTTTTCTTTTCAGATAGCCACGATATTCAATCCTCCAAATACAATCTTGCTAATGCAAGCATGGACTGGGACTATCAAAAATGGCAATTCAGCCTTTGGGGAAGAAACTTGAGTAATGAAGATTATTCAGTCAGAGGCTTCTTTTTTGGGAATGATCCAAGAGATGGCTACACCAGTAAGGGGTATATACAATTCGGTGAGCCTAGACGCTTTGGAATCACTTTATCAGCAGATTTTTAATTTTCATCTAACTTAAGGGAATCATTAAGATTCCCTTAAGCTTTTCTTCGAAAGCCATTTTACTGAAAGTAACTCTTAAAAGAGCTTAGGTTTTTAGCGAAATATGGATTTAGCAAGTGAGTAGTTTTCAATCGCTTACTAAACTCTTATTTCATAAGAACTTTAGCAATAGACTGCGCTAAATAATCTATGTTGCTTTTGCTGATGCCTGCCACGTTAATTCGGCTAGAGTTAACTAAATAGATACTGTATTCATTTACCAATGTTTGGACTTGTTCTACGCTCAAACCAAGAAATGAAAACATGCCCTTCTCTCTTTCAATAAAAGAGAAATCTTGCTCAACTCCAATTTCTTGTAACTTTGCGACTAAGTCTTTGCGAAGACCATTGATTCTCTCACGCATTTCATTCAGCTCAACTAACCATTCTGCTTTGAGCACCGGGTCAAATAACACAATATCAACCAAGGCTGCACCATGTGATGGTGGTACTGAATATATTTGACGGGCTGTTGCAACAATTTGAGATTGCGATGCACTGACTTGCTCTGCAGTTTCTCCGACCAAGATAACGGCTCCAGTTCTCTCACGATACAAACCAAAATTTTTCGAGCATGAAGAGGCAATCAAAACTTCCGGTAGCCTTTCAGTCAATAGGCGAAGACCAAAAGCATCTTCTTCCAAACCATCTCCCAAGCCTTGATAAGCCACATCAACAAAAGGAGTAAAACCTTGGTGCTCGGCAGCATCGGCAAAAGCCTGCCATTGCTCCTGACTTAAATCACCACCACAGGGGTTATGGCAACATCCATGCACTAATACCAAATCACCCGCTTTAGCCGCTTTAAGCGAATCCATCATACGATCAAAATCAATCACATGAGTTTCATAATTGTAATAAGGGTATTCCACCAACTTAAGGCCAGCAGAACTCAACAAGGGAACATGATTAGCCCAAGTTGGAGTAGAAACAAAGGTTTTTGTATCTGGATAATTCTTATTAACGAACTCAGCTGCAAGGCGAAGTGCCCCAGAACCACCTGGAGCAAGAACACTCATCGCACGACCTTCATTCATCAGACTGCTATCGCTTCCAAGCAGCAGTTCTGACATGCCTTTGTTGTAGCCTTCAGGGCCAGCTTGAGCGATATACGACTTAGAGTCTTCAGTTTCCCAGAGTTTTAACTCCGCTTTCTTTATTGCTGAAACTACCGGAGTGTTGCCATCTTCGTCTTTATAAACTCCTACACCCAGGTCAATCTTGTTAGGATTGGTATCTTTTTTATACGCTGCAGAAAGTCCAAGAATAGGATCAGGGGGGCGTCGTTCAATAGTTTGAAACATTTTTATATCCGTTGTAAAAAATGTAAGAAGATTATCTGGAAGGAACTAGCGGAATTATATCAATAAGATCGGATTTCGGAAACTTAAGTTGAGAACTAAAACTATAAATTTATTAACTTGCAACAAAAACGAAGGTATTGAAATTCGAACAGACAGAACTCTAGGCAATTAACCGGGATGTAAAACCTGAAAAGGGCTTATTAAAGCTCTTTGTTCATCTTTTCGACTTTATTTTTTAACTTCGCTTTATAGGCTGTTAACTTAGTAGCGACTTCTGCATCAAAAGCACCAATAATTTCAGCGGCAAGTATACCAGCGTTTTTAGCACCATCGAGAGCGACAGTAGCAACCGGAATACCAGCTGGCATCTGTAAAATTGATAGCACTGAGTCCCAACCATCGATCGAGTTTGAAGATTTTATAGGGACACCAATAACCGGCAAAGTAGTTACCGAAGCGACCATGCCCGGTAAATGAGCGGCCCCACCTGCGCCCGCGATAACAACATTTAAACCCCTATCTCGAGCTGAAGAAGCATATTCAATCATTGCTTGAGGAGTCCTGTGGGCAGAAACAACAGCCACTTCATTATGAATACCAAATTCTTTAAGTATTTCAACTGCTTGTTGCATTACCGGCAGATCGGAACTGCTTCCCATGATAATACCGACTCGTAACTCACTCATTTTACAGACTCCTGCGTCGTTGCACTTACCGCCTTGATTGTATTTTTTACCTGATCGACTTTGATAATAAGAGTGTCTCGATCTTCATCAACGATCGTAATGTGACCCATTTTTCGATACGGCCTTGTCTCAGTCTTACCATAAAGAAAAAGATGAACTCCGGGGATTGCCAATAATTCATTTAATCCAGTGTATTCCACTGCACCACTATAACCTGCTTCTCCTAGCAAATTCACCATGGCAGAGGGCTGAATAATAGCGGTTGAACCTAAGGGTAAATTCAAAATTGCTCGGATTAACTGCTCGTATTGAGAAGTTACATTAGCATTTATAGTCTGGTGACCACTATTATGCGGCCTTGGTGCTACTTCATTAATTAGCACTTCGCCAGATTTACTGACAAACATTTCAACCGCTAAAATACCAACGAAATCCAACTTTTTAACCAAGTCACTTGCTAAATCTGTTGCTTTGTTCTGAATGTTCTCAGGAAGAGTGCTTGGAGCAATCAAATAGTCTACAAGATGGTGTTCGGGATGAAAAACACATTCAACAATAGGATATACGGCTATTTTCCCATCAGCATTGCGAGCAGCTATTACTGAAATTTCACAATTCAGGTCAACTGCTTTTTCTAATAGACCAGGAGCATCGAAAGCTTTATCCAGATCGTCAAGAGAGTCTAGCCTGGCTACTCCCCCACCATCATAACCGCCCTGCCCTAACTTATTAAAAGCTGGCAAAAAAGCCTCATGCTGATTAATGTCATCACGGCCATTTATCAAGACAAAGTCTGATGTTGGAATTCCGTTGTCTAAGTAAAACTGTTTTTGTTTGCGTTTATCTTGAATAATCTCTATGACACGAGGCTGTGGGTAAACGCTTAAGCCTTCTCGCTCCAGCTGAAACAAGGCTTCTACATTAACGTTTTCTATTTCAATAGTAAGCAGATCAACCTTTTTACCAAAATTGTAAACAACATCGTAGTCAGTCAGAGAGCCCTCATAAAAGTCATGTGCAAGCCCTTTGCAAGGTGCTAGAGGAGATGGATCCAGGATGCTGGTGTGAATATCAAAATCAGGGCAAGCTTGGAGTAGCATTCGGCCCAATTGACCGCCACCCATTACACCCAATTTGAAGTCTTTGTAGAATGCTTTCATCTGCGTTCGCAACGCCTTATCTCAAGAAAAGCGGCAAATCATAGCAAGAAAGGATTACAAGTGCGAGATTTAAAAGCCGTTCGACTTATTATAAATATAGACTGCTAAAGCCTTTATAGTTGCGGCATCTAGGACTTCAGACCAAGCGGGACAAACACCTAAACTTCCGTTGGCAATCACCTCATAGATTTCTGCCCTGCTGGATCCATATAACCACACATCATCTCTTAGATCCGGCCCACCAAAAGTCTTAAAGCCACTACCATCCGCTAGGTGGCATTCGACACATACCGGCCAACTCTGTGTTTCAGCAACGGCGACAGCTGACGTATCTGCTTCTCTGCCTCCTAGAGACAATACATACTCCACAGCATCATTGATCTGTTGTTCCGAAAAGCCTAGCTCAAGATAAGCCGGCATTTCTGAATAACGAGTATCCGGACAGCCTCCATACATTTTGATTTCTTCGGCACAATCGGTATTCCTTATGCCATAAAGAATTGTCTGCA
>CBFIHS010000027.1:0-24083 GCA_965662565.1 Pseudohongiellaceae bacterium
TAATTCATTAACATATTGTTTTTTAGATAGGCTAAGACCTAGGTCTACATGGTCAAGTATTGTTGGTTGAACAGGAACTATATGGGATTGATTGAGGGCTTGGATCCATTTTGTTCGGTCTTAGATTTATCTAAATAACGAGTCAGAGTTTCTAAAATAATTTCACCAGCACATGCATCACGATAGTATTTATCGTTTGCTTCTATAATATGCCAGGGCAGGTCACTTTGTTCTGTTTTCAGAAGTACTTGTTCTGAAATTGGTAAGAAAGTTTCGTATTGTTTTAGATAGGCATCGGTTTGAGGTGATACTTGGCGAAATTCTGCATCGTTTTTGAGTTGATTAACGACACTTTCTTTAGTCATGTGAAACCATAATTTGATAATGATTACGCCATCGTTAACAAGCATTCGTTCAAATTCACAGATTTGTTCGAGCTGCCTTACAAATTCAGCTTCATCAATCTGATTGAAGGCTTTTTGAACAGTTGGCTTGGTATACCAGGAGCCAAACATGATTCCGATATTCCCTTTAGCGGGTAGTGCTCTCCAAAAGCGCCAGAAACTTGGTCGCATTTTTTGTTCATCAGTTTCATCCCAAAAAGCATTGGTTTCGATGCCCCTTGAATCAAGCCACTCATTAGGCGGTTAACGACTTCTCCTTTTCCAGCCCCTTCAACTCCAGACAAAATAATAATTACCGAGTGCTTAGATTCCTTTAATGCAAATTGTGCTTGCAGTAATTTCGTGTGCAGAAGGAGGCTCAATTCATTAAATTGTTTTTTTGAGAGTTGATGACCAATCTCGGCAACTTCAAACATATTCTCTCCCTGGCTGGCTAAGTTCTATTGTGAATAATAGAACTGAATAATGACAGCTTAAGATTTGATACTAGTCAAAAGTTAGGATGAATACATTAAAAATAGCATTGTTATTAAAGAAAAGAAGAGAGTGAATTAGCGATGCTCATCAATTTCCCGACGCTCGTATTCTCGTTGAGCAACGACTCGCTCGCGACGAACCTTGTTTTTAGAATGTTCTTCTTGTTGTGCAGCCCGTTGTTGGCTTTTAGGTGTCCTGATTCCTGGTACAGAAAAGATTTTTTCAAGGTTGGAGTTCTTACAAGACTCGCAATCAGGTGTCTCGTTCAGCTTCACGATTTTTTCAAATTGGTGTCCGCAAGCTTGGCACTTATATTCATAGATAGGCATAAGGTGATCATACTACAAAAAAAATAAGAAGAGCCAGCTGAATTAGAATGAGTCTTCTAGGCTTAAGTTTTAGGCTGAAAGCCGCGGACTTGTATGCCGGTCATTTTCAGTTTTTCTAAAGCGTGTTGCTTGTCACTTTTGTTAAGGAATGACCCTAGTTCAATAGTTTGAGTGCCATCGCTGATCGTCAAACCTACTGCAGCTAGGTGATGCTTGGGTTCTTCCAGCAAGAGAAAAGTGCTGTTTTTATTCAGTTGCCAATTGCGTTTTGGGAAGTGTTTGCCAAACTGAACTGTAATGTTTTTTTCATTGAAAGTGATTACTTGGCGATGATAAGTATTTAAACAAACGCGATAGAGGAAAAACGCAACCAGGCCTGCTTCAATGCCAGAAAAAGGCAAAATCATCCATGCGCCAACAAAGGCCCAAAAAGTACCAATAGCCAACATCACACCACAAATAAAAAAAATAAAAATACGAGTCTCTGCCCAAGTGGCCGATCGGTTTGGGAGTAGCGTCAGGGTTTTGTTTGTTGCGGATTGTTCATAATAGACCATGATGATCTAAGTATAGCAAACTAGAAACTATAAATGGCAAGGCAGTAGTAAAAAAAGCTGGCAAGGAAACTTGCCAGCTGTTAAAAGTCTCAAAAGCTTTAGATTTTCATCTTATAGCCTAAGAATTTATCCAACTTAATCTGTCGCAAAACAATAGAAAAAGCCAGCACCGCCACTTGGGATAAGGCTTTCTTGACTGCATCCGCGAGTGTTGTGCGTGGAAACCCATGAGTTATCCATAAAGCCGTGGCGATCATGATGTCCCACTCTGGCGCTGCCTTCATCATTACTCGTCCAGTTAGAACAGGTTTGGTCATCTCCAGCTGGATAAGCATTACCCTCCGGAGTTGAACCAGTCAATATGTCATGTTTGCTTGGTCCTATACCATATTCTCTAGCCATAAGGCCTGGCACAAACTCTCCTGTTTCTGTTCTGGCATGTAAAGGGTGTAAACCATTTCCTAATCGAGCCAGTTCGTGAGTGTCTCCATGTAAGTGGGCGAGGTCGCGAGCAATTAGATTGCCGGCTTGACCGTACCATGGGCCATTACCGATTCGATCTCTGGCATTAACTGCATTAGGACCCTGAGTACTCAGATAGGCATGCCATGTAGATTCCCCGCGTCCAGCATTAATCGCTAAAGCCTGGCAGTGGGCATCAGCACCTGCTAAGCCTCCGAGGTTCCCTCCATCACCGCCTCCAACGCTAGTGATAAAAAATGACATTGGTGGCTGTTCATCTTGGGCAAAAGTTTGACTCAATGGGATTAAGCCAAGAAGGCAGGTAAGTAGAATCTTTTTGGTTTGCATTTCTGATCTCCTCATATTTTTGTTTTACTGAGAGTGATAACTTCCAACTGTAATAAAGACTAACATAAGCTGGAGTAACTTCCGCTTATCATGCATCAAATTAGCCAAGGATAATTCATTCGCAGCGAGTCTTCATAAAAGAAATAATTGTGCTGCTAAGCCAGACTGATTTAAGCTCAATTTTGCTAAAGTGCATTTCACAGACTTCCAGTTAACTATCAGTTTTTAACAAGTCCTGTGATAGTATTCTGGGCTAATTTCAAAAACTGGAGAGGTAAGATGTTAATAATAAAAAACCTTCTACAGGCCAAAGTGTTGGCTCTGGGTTTGTTTTTTTGCGCTACTGCTATGACAGCTGCAGAGGATGGTTCTCAGCAAACTTGTGCAAGTTCTGGAGGGCTGAATTTCATTTGTGATATTGGGATACCAGAAGATTTGGTGCTTGTACCTGGAACACCTTGGGTTGTGGCTAGTTCATACTCGGGCCTTACTCCTGTTTCAGAAAAAAATGCCGGTGCTGTGCTTTATCTAATAGATAGTAGAACGAAAGAGGTAAGTCCTTTCTATTCCATAGAGCAGCGTAAGAACCGATTTAACAGGAATATTTATGGGGCCTGCCCCGGCGCTCCGGAGATTGAAGTAATGTATACCCATGGACTTGGAATACAGACACAGACTAATGACGATGGGATCTATACTCTTTATGCAGTAAGTCACGGTGGGCGTGAAGCAATCGAAGTGTTTGAACTTGACGCCAGCTCTACTCAGCCACAACTAACTTGGACAGGCTGTGTGTTGATGCCAGAAGGTCTTGATGCAAATGATGTCAGTTCAATGCGTGATGGCACAATTTTAGCTACGGTCTTAATGCATCCTGGAGATAGTTTTGAAGAGCTGCTTGCAGGTCAACCCACAGGTGCGGTCTATAAGTGGACTCCTGGCTCAGATGGCTTTGTTAAGCTCGAAGGTTCTGAACTACCAGGAAATAATGGGATCCAAGTTTCTGAAGATGAGCGTGAAATTTTTGTTGCTTCATCAGGCTTGAGAGCAATATTTGCCATAGAGAACAATAATCCTAGTAAAGTTTTAAGAAGAAGTAGAACCTTGGGCTTTGCTCCTGATAATGTTGTTTATGGTACTGATGGCTATTTACTCACAGCAGGTATGCGTGATGATGAACCAAGCTGTGAAGGGACAGGCTTGCCGCCTGTTAGTGGCTGTCCAAGAGGATCAATGGCCGTATCGATTCATCCGACAACGATGCAGGATCAATTGATACTGGATTCGGTCATCACATCCAGTTTTAGTGGTGCTACTATGGCAATATTACCGGGTGGTAAAGAGATATGGGTGGGTTCGTTTACTACTCCACGTATAATGTATCAGCTGATAAATAAATAGTTCATATGAATAGATAGATTGAAAATAGATAGATTAATAAATAGATAGATTCATAGATAGATAGATTCATAGATAGATAGACTAATTTTCACAAAACTAACAAGTCATTTAAACGAAGGAGTAAACATGGCTCAAATAACGTTAAAAGGTAACCTTATTCAAACTAATGGTGAATTGCCATCTGCTGGTTCAAAAGCACCTGAATTCTCATTAGTAACCACGGATTTATCTGAACTAAGTAGTAGTGATTTAGGTGGAAAAAAAATAATTCTAAACATATTCCCAAGCATTGATACGCCAGTTTGCCAGGCCTCTACAAGAGAGTTTAACGCTAAAGCATCAGACTTGGATAATGCGATGGTTGTTTGTGTCTCGATGGATTTGCCTTTTGCGTTAAAGCGCTATTGTGGTGCTGAAGGGCTTGAAGATGTTGTTCCTGCATCGGCTTTCCGTTCGAGTTTTTCTTCTGACTACGGGGTTAAACAAGTTGATGGTCCTTTACAAGGTTTGACAGCCCGTGCGGTTGTTGTAATCGATGAGAGTGGTGTTGTCTCCTATTCTCAATTGGTTGGCGAGATTGCTGATGAACCTGATTACGATGCGGCTATAGCTTCTTTAGCTTAGTGCTAAGATAGAAATTACTTTTAGAGCCACCTTTCTCATTTGAGTTAGGTGATTTTTTTATGTCCATTTTTCATTCTATGATGGTGGCTTCATGATGAATTCTCAAGAAATTGAAACCGCTGTGCGTTTAAAACTCGATTTAGTTGTTCTGATTTTAAACGATAGTGCTTACGGTATGATTAAGTGGAAACAGACTAATATGGGCTTTGATGACTTTGGTCTCGACTTTAAAAACCCAGATTTCATTAAGTATGCTGATAGTTATGGAGCCAAAGGCCATCGTTTAAGCTCTGCTGCAGAATTAGTACCACTGCTTCAATCCTGTCTAAATGAAGGCGGCGTGCACTTAATTGATGCGCCGGTTGATTACAGTGAAAATGATTATATTTTGAACCAGCAATTACCACAGTTAAGCAAACAGATTTAGGAGCCAAAATGTTACAGGAAAGCTATCCTTTTTATTTGGCTAACAAGCCTCAAAAACCCAATACAGAACTTAAGGTGTACGATAAATACACTGGTGAAGTAGCAACTAAGGTTGCCATGGCTTCGGCAGAACATATCGATCAGGCAATTACTGCAGCAGTTGAGTCCCAAGAAGCATTATTTGCCATGGCCCCTTATGAGCGCCAAGCAATCTTAAATCATTGTGTTGCAAGGTTTACTGAACGCAGTGAGGAGTTGGCATTGGCGCTTTGTATCGAAGCGGGTAAGCCTTTAAAGGACGCTCGTGGCGAAGTGACTCGGTTAATAGATACTTTTCGAGTAGCTGCAGAAGAATCTGTACGAATCAATGGTGAAGTACAAAATCTTGAGATATCGGAGCGAGCCAAGGGCTATCGTGGTATGTTCAAACGCGTTCCGATAGGCCCTTGTTCTTTTATTTCTCCTTTTAACTTTCCTCTGAATCTAGCCGCTCACAAGGTGGCTCCAGCTTTAGCAGTGGGTTGTCCTTTTATTCTTAAACCAGCAAGTTTAACGCCTATTGGTGCACTTATTATCGGTGAGATTCTTGCTGAAACTAATTTGCCAGAAGGAGCATTTTCCATTCTGCCTTGTCGTCGCGATGGAGCAGAGCTTTTTACTACAGACGATCGTTTGAAACTTTTAAGTTTTACTGGCTCACCTGTTGTGGGCTGGCAGTTAAAAGAACAAGCTGGAAAGAAAAAAGTGGTACTGGAGTTGGGTGGCAATGCCGCTTGTATTGTAGATAAAGATTGGGATTTAGATGACGCCGTTGAGCGTGTAGTCTTTGGCGCTTTTTATCAAAGTGGGCAAAGTTGTATTGGCGTTCAGCGAATTATTGTACATGAAGATGTTTATACGGAATTCCGCGATAAGCTCGTAAAGAGAACAAATAGTTTGATTATGGGTGATCCTAAAAATGAAAATACTTTCATCGGCCCAATGATTTCTGAAAACGAAGCACAGCGTTTGCAAGGCTGGGTAGATCAAGCTGCCGCTGCAGGTGCAACTGTGCTAACTGGAGGTCAGCGTGAAGGTACTATGTTACCAGCGACCTTGTTAGAAAATGTTCCTGAGGATATGGATATCTGCACTGAAGAAGCCTTTGGTCCAGTAGCTGTTCTCAGTAGTTTCAGCAAATTTGATGAAGCCCTAGAGAGAACCAATGACAGCCAATTTGGTTTGCAGGCTGGTATCTTTACCCGAGATATCTATCAAGCTTATAAAGCTTGGGACGTGCTTGATGTTGGCGGTGTTGTTATTGGGGATGTGCCATCTTTCCGTGTTGATAACATGCCTTACGGTGGTGTGAAAGAGAGCGGCTTAGGTCGTGAAGGTATTCGTTTTGCGATTGAAGACATGACTGAAATCCGCAATATGATTATCCGCACTCCCTAAGCTTTATAGATAAGCTATAGCAATCAGGGCTCTGCCCACCTTCTTAAAAGATTATGATAGACCCCGGTTTGGGTGATAACAATTTCGTTGTCACCCAATTCTTTTCTTAAGCGGTTAATCGACATATCCAAATCAAACAATAAAGTTCTTTGGCCATCATCTCTAATCATGCTTTGTATCCAGAAAAAAGAACAAAGACGTGAGCCTTGAGTGACTGGGCTAACTCTATGCAAACTAGTCGAGGGATAAAGAACCAGGGAGCCAGCAGGAAGTTTAACGCTGTGAGCACCGTAAGTATCATCAACCAGTAATTCTCCACCTTGGTATTCATCAGGTTCATTTAAAAATAGAGTCGCCGATAAATCCGTTCTTATTTGTCCGCCCATGGGTAATGTCCGGATGGCATTGTCAACGTGATTACCAAAGTGTTCACCGCCTTCATAGCGGTTAAATAAAGGAGGGAATACGCGTTGTGGTAAGGCTGCGGCCATAAATAAGCCGTTTTGCTGTAAGGCTTGAAGAATCTTTCTACCAGCGCTTTGAGCCGCTTCTGAGTCTTCAGGGATTTGTTGATTGTGTTTCGCTTGGGCAGATTGATGACCGGCGGTAACCCGGCCATCAATCCATTGCGCCTTCAGTAAAGACGCTTTCAAAACAGAGACTTCTTGCTTACTAAGTACTTCAGGAATTTCGAGTAACATCAGGGCTCCTAAAAGTTATAGCTGGTGTTGAGCATGGCGATCCTGCCAAGCCCAGGAATGAAGTGTCCACCACCGACGTAATCAATGTATTTTTCATCTGTCAGGTTTTGAATGTTGAGCCTGAAGTTAAGTCGCTCATTAAGCACATAGGTTCCTGATATTTCATAGACCCAATATTCAGGAGCGGTTCTAGTATTTGCTGTGCTATTGAAGCGATCATCCACAAACTGAGCACCAAGCCTAATCTGAAGGCTATTGCTTAGATTGTAGGTTCCCCAAAAATTAAATGAATTCTCTGGGGAGTTTCCTAGTTGATTGCCTAACTGAGAGAGGTCTAGAGTTTCTAAAATTTCCGTATTAAGGTAGGTATAACCAGCTGATAAATTGATTGCTTCTCCTAGGGAACCGCTGAGGCCAAGTTCAAGTCCTTGAACACGTTGTTTGCCATCTAGTACAAGCAAATCATTTTGGTCAGTTGGGTCCTGAGTTCTGGCATTAGTTTTGTCTGTTCTAAACAGAGCTGCTGTCGCAAATACCCTGCGGCTTAATAGCTCCCACTTCACACCAAGTTCAAGTGTTCGGCTTTCTTCAGGATCAAGATCAGGTAAACCGGGGTTGCGTCCGCCGCTTGTCAAGGACATGGCTTCTGCTGAGGGGTTAAAGGAAGTGCCGTAACCCAAGTAAATTGAACCTTCAGAAGCAGGTTTAAAAACAAGCCCGGCTCGATAGCTAAGTATTCTGTCAGTTCGACTTATTGGGCCGCCGCCATCTGGAGTGTAGTCGAGTTCAAAACTATCCCATCGTAAGCCTCCATTAATCTGCCATTTATCATTAATCTATATGGAGTTGGACGCGTACACGGCAATTGAAGTTGAATCAGACTCACTAAAACCTCCAGTACGCTGGTAGTTTTCTAGATAAGCATCATTTGGGTTTGGATTATAAAGGTCGCTTGCGGGTGAATCTGTACCCGTTAATGCTTGGGTACATCTCACCTGGTTTTCCTTGTTGAGGTCTAAACCTAAGATGATTCGTTGCTCCCAGTTTTCACCAGAATTCAGATCTAAACGCATATTGGTTTGATTGCTGAGAATCTCATCTTCTTGGTCACGGTATTTCTCATCACTACGGCGGATAGTTGTGTCCGCTAGAAAGCGTGGAGCAGTAATCATCGAGTCTCGATCAGTTATTCCCCATCTTGTAATGTTATTTATTGACAAAGCGTCACTTAAAATATGATCGACTTTTACTGTGGCCATTGAGGTTTCGACTTCCTCAAAATCTCGTCCTAGGAGGCCATACCAGTTTGAGAAATCAATTGGCGGAGCTTGGTCAGCATAAGCGCTTAAAGTGGTATTGCTTGCTGGTACCCAAGGAATCCCATAATCAGGTTAATTCGTCCAGCGGAGCTAGCACTTAATTGCCGATTTACATCAAAGGCCAAACGAGTAAAGTTATCCGTTCCAATGCTTAGATTCGTGCTAGTTTTGTCTTCAATATTGGCGGTTTTACTAACAAGGTTGATAGAACCACCAGTCGAACCTCGGCCTGAATAATCCGAAGAGGGGCCTTTTACGACTTCAACTTGTTCTAAGTTAAATGGGTCTCTGGTGTATCCACCAAAATCTCGGACATTATCAACTAATATATCTGTTCTAGCGCTATGCCCTCTAATAGAGAGTTGGTCACCTGCAGGGGTGCCTCCTTCGCCAGCTTGCATGCTAATTCCAGATACATTGCGAAGTACATCTCGTAGAGTTGTTGCGGAACGCTGTTCTATTAAATCTTTTGGAATTATATTGATGGTTTGTGCCGTGTCTAAAAGCGGGCGAGTAAATTTTATTGACTCAGCCTCCCGACGGTAGCGTTGTCCGATAACATAGATATCTTCTGGCTTCTTTTCTTGCTGCGCAAAAGAAGGTGAGCTTAATACTGTTGCTATTGTCAGAGCTAGTGTAGTCTTCCTATACATCTCTTTTGGGTTGGGCTTGTTTGTTAACATGACTTCCTCTCAGTTGATATTAATAATCTAAACGAGAATCATTATCATTTAGATTTGAAAGGGAGTCAAGTATTCTGTCAGAAATGTTTTTAGCAGCTAGTTCCTATGAAAATTGCTATAAAGGCAAAGGCTTGCTTTGATATAACAAAATCTAAAACTTTTGAAATACACTTAGAAAAGGTAAATAAGTATTAGGTGAAACCGAGTGAGAACAAGAAAAACTAAGCATGCTCAAGATTAATTCAATAAGCGATATGGGCCTTGTTCGCCAAACAAATGAAGATTTCTGTTTGTTCAATAGGGATCGTCGCCTCATTATCATTGCGGATGGGGTTGGTGGTTATGACTACGGTGAAGTTGCCAGTCGTCTAGCAGCAGAAAGTGCTTATGCCCTCATAGAAAACCAATATTCCGATAACTATGAATTAGAGAACGAAGACCCCATCAAGCTTTTGAATGATTCGATCGTTTTTGCCAATAAAAAGATCATTGATATGAAAGTTCAAAGGCCCACTCATCAACGCATGGGGACTACTTTAACTTGCCTATACTTTGATAAACAGTTCGTCTATTTTTCTTATATAGGCGACTCTCGGGTTTATCATATCGATACCGAAAAACAATTGATCAATCAGTTAAGCGTTGATCACACACTTTCAAAAAATAAACTTGATTCAAAAGTATTTCCTAGGCTACACGCAAATGCGAATCACGTTCTGACTCGAATGGTAGGTTCCGGAAATAGCATCAATCCGGGTTTTGGAAAGCACCCACTAAAGAAGAGTGACCTAATTCTAGCTTGCAGCGATGGGCTTTCAGATATGGTCTCAGATGAAAATATTCTAAAGTCTATTATGCAGAATACGAAAGATTTCGATACCTGCCTAAACGATTTACTTTCTCAAGTTTACAAAGCGGGTGCCGAGGACAACGTAAGCATCGCTTTGGCCTCTCTTGTTTAAGTTTTGGCGATTAGGCTAGAGCCATTCTTGTTGCAGTATGTTAATTAAGTCTCTTGCAGACTGGATACGATTTTCAGGGTCTTTTTTTATGCAAGCCATAGCGGCTTCTTCCAAAAGAGGCGGAACAGCAACTGTACTTACTTTAGATGGTAAAGGGGGGGCTTCGTTCTTAACGGCCTGGATAATTTTATCCATTGTTTCTCCATCTGCAACGGTCTGACCACATAGAATTTCATAAAGAATAGTGCCTAAACTATAAATATCGGTGCGGTGGTCGATTTTCGGATCTTTGAGAATTTGTTCTGGCGACATATGGATGATAGTGCCTTGAAGTTTGCCTCGCCTTGTAATACTTAGATCTGAAGAGTTACTTTCAAGTAAGTCAGCCGGCAAAGGTGAATCACTGCCATCGACATTCCAAACCTTTGCTAGGCCCCAATCGAGTAACAATACTTCACCATAAGGGCCAATCAAAATATTTTCGGGCTTGATGTCACGATGAATAACCCCGTGAGCATGAGCGTATTCTAAAGCGTGAGCCACTTGCACAACGACATCAACCAATTGGCTTAGGTCGTAGCGTTCACGATAGTTTAAGACTTCACGCAAAGTATAGCCGTGGACCAATTTCATAGTGAAGTAATAGTGGCCTTTATTGTCGCGACCGAGTTCATAAGTCGGAACGGTGTTTGGGTGCTGCAGCATGGCTGATACTCTAGCTTCTCTCAAGAAACGCTGTTGTTCGATAGGGTCGTCTGCAAACTCAGCAAGTAAGGTCTTGTAGCAAATCACCCTGGACAGATGTAAGTCTTTGCAGGATTGGATAACGCATTTGCCACCTTTGGCGATTGTTTTGAAGTAGGCATAGCGTGTGTTGATATTGATTTTAGCGGGCAGGGCTTTGTCGGTATCTTCAAGATATACCGAAGCATAAGCAATTTTTTGTTCAGGAAACTTCATGCCCATAGTTTGACAGAAGAACTTCTCTTACCCAAGATAATAAATGCAAAAAAAAAGGCCAGTCAAAGACTGGCCTTTTTTGGAAAACAACTAAAGAGTCTTAAGCTAGAGCTTCTTTAGTTGTTTTCACAATTGCTGCTGCAATTTTGTACGGATCGCCATTAGAAGAAGGACGACGATCCTCTAGACGACCAATCCAACCATCTTCCATAGTGCTTACCGGAATACGGATAGAAGCACCACGGTCTGATACACCATAGCTGAATTCGTGAATTGATTGAGTTTCATGCTTACCAGTTAAACGCTGTTCATTGTGAGCGCCGTAAACACTCATATGACGCTCAATGTTTTTACCAAACTCTTCACAGATCTTAGTAAAGGTTTCTTCTTTACCAGATTCACGCATTGCAGTGTTTGAGAAGTTGGCATGCATACCAGAACCATTCCAGTCAGTATCACCTAGAGGTTTTGGATGCCACTCTATTGCTAAACCATATTTCTCACCACAACGCTCTAGTAAGTAGCGAGACAACCAGATTTGATCGCCAGCTGTTTTAGCGCTTTTAGAGAATATTTGATATTCCCACTGCCCAGCCGCAACTTCAGCATTAATGCCTTCAACATTTAAGCCAGCTTCTAAACAAATGTCTAAATGCTCTTCGATCATGTTACGGCAATAAGCATTTTTAGCGCCTACTGAGCAATAGTATGGGCCTTGTGGAGCTGGGTAGCCGCCTGCTGGGAAACCAGGAGGAAGATTAGTTTCAGGATCCCATAGGAAGTATTCTTGTTCGAAACCAAACCAGAAATCTTCATCGTCTACGTCAACATCAATAGTTGCACGGCCATTCGTGGCGTGAGGAGTGCCGTCAGCATTTAATACTTCGCACATGACCAAATAAGCGCTAGCTCTGTCTGGGTCAGGGATAATATAAACAGGTTTTAAGAGGCAATCAGATGCGCCGCCTTCAGCTTGATTAGTTGAACTACCATCAAACATCCACATTGGGCAACTTTCTAATTTACCATCAAAATCTTTTCTGACCATTGTTTTGCTGCGAAGGCCTTGGGTCGGCTCAGAGCCGTCAAGCCAGATATATTCCAACTTACTTTTCATTATGAGGTCTACTCCTTAGTTTAGGTTTTCTTCAAAAAACTTGTCTACCATTAACTGCAAGAACCGTTCCTAAAATTGTAATAACTTTACTTTAAAAATAAAAAAGCTGAAAACGGTAGAGTAGCTGAGTATATCGGATTGATATTGATATTCCAGAGGGCTATGAGAGTTTTTTTTATAATGATTCGGTTATAAACGCCCCAATAAAGTGCACAAACGAACTATAATGGGGCGTTTCTTTACTTCATTCGTAAAACAATGATGTCGTCGTTTTGAGTTGGGTCTGTTGCCACACGGATCTTAGCGACTTCTTCAGGGCTTACAGCTTGTGCTGTATTGCCCCATGCAGACCGGATATAGGTGAGTGCATCAGCTATTTGTTCATCAGAGAGTAATTGTCGGAAATAAGGCATATTAGTTGTTGCGGGGCCGTCTGAAGCGACGATGCGCAATGAGCCGTTTAAGGTCATATTGATTAGGCTGCTGGGATCTGGATCCAACACACCTGGGTTTCCAGCTAAGGCTGGTTGGTAAGGGTAATAACCTTTGCCGCTGGTAGTATGGCAATTGGAGCAATATTCATAATATATCTGTGCGCCAGGAGTAGAAAAATCAAGGGCCAGTAATTGTTCAGTTTCGGTATTGTCGTATTCGTAATCGCCTTCATCTGCAGAAGCAGGCAATGAACTTAGATAAGTCGCCATTGCTTTTAGATCGGCGTCGCTCATGTAGCTGGTACTATTGTTAATTACCTCTACCATGGTTCCAACCGCAGTGCCAAAGCGATTATGACCACTTCCCATAAACTCTTCAAAATCAGAAATTTCCCATCGGCCCCTGCCACTTAAAGTGTTGCCATTGAGGTTTGATGCTGACCAGTGATCCAGAGGCGCTCCTGTTAGAAAGTTGCTGTCACTACTGGCGAGGCCTTTTTCTTGAAGCATCAGCCCTCTAGGAGTATGGCAAGCGCCACAATGACCTAATCCTTCTACTAAGTAAGCGCCTCGATTCCAATCATCGCTTTGCGCACTGTCGTTCGTATGGGGATCATCATCATGGGCTACTATATTCCACAAGCCCATTGCCCAGCGGACATTCTTCCAACCCGGTATCTCAGGTGCTAGATTAGGCTGATTGATAGGCGCAACCTCATTCATTAGGAAGTCATACAGAGCACGCATATCTTGCTCGGACATTTTCGCATAAGAGGTATAAGGCATTGCCGGGTACATGCGGTGCCCGTCTTTTGTTTTGCCTAGACGCATTGCTTTATCAAAATCTTCAAAGCTATAGCTACCAATACCTGTTTCAGGATCAGGTGTGATGTTTGTAGTATAGAGATTGCCTAAAAGCGGGACGTTCATTTTTAAACCGCCGGCCAGAGGAGCGCCATCTTCAGTTGTATGGCAAGCAACGCAATTACCAAGTCTGGCAACGTATTCGCCATGAGATAAACCGGCAGCTTGTGCTTGTTCCGCACTGTCATTGGCGTAAGTTGACTCGGTGCTAGCAGTGCCTGAATCGCAAGCACTTAAAGCTGAAACGACCACAGCGGTTAATAGAGTAAAAAGCAGTTTTGAATGGTGCATACACTTCCCCGAAATTTATTCTTTTGTATTAATCATTATGTCGTGAGAGTACCATCTCTTATCTATAATTTACATAAAGTCTCTCTATTATTAGTTTGCGGAGTCTTGTTGATTTGGAAGGGCAGGCTGTATATTCTTCCATCTGCCATAAAAAGTGTATCTGTAAGGTTTTTTATTGAATGAAAACAAGTGTTTTCAAAATGTTTTTCACTCGTCTGCTGCTTTCATTAGCAATATTGCTCCCGGCTTATTCATTTGCTCAAGCGGGCTCTTATATGCCCGTTATTTTTGATTCTGCGAATGCCTTTTTTAACAGTGTGGCTTATGGGCTGAATTCTAATAGAGCCTCGCAAAGTGAAGCGATGATTCCAAAAGGCCTAATGAGGCTGTCGAAAGAAGATCGCTTTGTTTTTTGGGTGGAATTAGAAGCAGGACGTTTGTAGGTGCTCGAACAGTTGTCTAATGGTGGCTTCATTGTTAGACAAATTATTCCAGTTTCGATAGGTTCTAATGGCTACGATAAATATTATGAAGGCGATAAGAAGACGCCAATAGGGGTTTATCAATTCACCAGCTTTCTAAACGATGATCAGTTATTAGATTACTATGGTTTGGGTGCTTATCCCATCAGTTATCCAAATGCATTTGATCTGCTTGCTGGAAAGACGGGTTCAGGGATTTGGCTGCATGGCTTACCAAAAAATGTTCAAGAGCGTCCCTTACTTGATAGCGATGGCTGTGTAGTGATCGATAATACAAGTTTGTTGGAGATGGCCAAGTATATTGAAACGGGAAGGACCTCAATCGTATTGACTCAGAATGAATTAGAGTGGGTTCCTTTAGATTTTGAATCACAAAAAGAGAAGTCTTTGTCACTGGCTTTAGAATCTTGGCGTAAGGCTTGGGAATCAAAAGATCATAATCGATATTTAGCTTGGTATGCTGATGAATTTTCAGATTTGACTCGAAACCTTTCTCAATGGTCGGCTTACAAGCAAGTAGTTAACCAGAAAAAGCAGTTCATAGATGTTGATATTTCTGATATTAGTTTTATCTCTGATCCTCGGGATCCAAATATTGTCAGTGCTAGATATTTTCAGAATTATCACAGCAGTAATTACAATTGGTCTGGCTGGAAACAGCAATTATGGCGTCAGAGTGAAAACTCTTGGCAAATAATTTACGAGGGATCTTAAGTTATTTTTTTTGGCTCAGATATAGATTATGGTTAAACAAATAAATTTCATTAGACAAAAAGTACGAAGGTTTCATCTTTCAAGCGTGAATACTTTCGGCTCGATGAATACAGGTGTTAGAAGTTTTATGAAAATAGAGATACACAGTCTTCGAGAAATTGCACCGATTAGCTTTCTATTGATTCTTCTTTTTGTAAGTTGCACACAACTACCAGTGGTTGAAGAAGGTGCTACGGTTATTGATTCTGAGATAAATGAGCAAGCCAGTATGGAACTGTCAATTGACAAGCCAGATGCTTCAGAAGCACAGAGTGAGGATTTAGATGATTTAGATGATGGAGTTGATGAAATAAGCACTGAAGTTGAAGACAGTGAAGCTAATTCAGAAGCTCTTGTTTCGGAAAGTATAGAAAGTATAGAAAGTATAGAAAGTTCAGAAAGTATAGAAAGTATTGCTCCCCTTGAAGTGATTTCTGAACCTGCTCTTACGCAATAGGAGCTAGCTCTAAGAGCTCAAGAGGAAGCTTTGCATCAAAGGAACGTGGAAAAGTTATGTGAAGAAATTGGCGATACTCTAGGAAGTGTTTCAGAAGAAGATTGCCTTGCTCATGATTTGGAATTTGCAGGAGCCTACAGTGTAAATGCTAGGCCTTTAGCAATGCGAGATTTTTTACCGAACAACCCTGTTCGGCATAAGGCGAAAGTACTCATTATGGGTGGTATTCATGGTGACGAATATTCGTCTATTTCAATTATGTTTAAATGGATGGCTTTTCTAAAAGAGAGTGGAGGGGGTAACAGCTATATATGGCGTTTCCTTCCTACAGTAAATCCTGATGGCTTGCTTGATGGGCAAGCCGAAAGACAAAATGCCAGTGGTGTTGATCTCAATAGAAATTTTCCAAGTCAAGATTGGGAAACTATGGCCTTGGAGTACTGGCGAAATAAAACTGGTGAAAACCCAAGACGCTACCCTGGTGAGAACGCCGCTAGTGAACCTGAAGTTCAATGGATCATTAAACAAATTGAAGAGTTTCAACCCGAGGTTATTGTTTCAGTTCATGCTCCCTATCATTTGCTAGACTTTGATGGGCCCTCAATGGCGCCAGATAGAATTGGGGATTTGTATTTGCACCAACTTGGGGTTTACCCAGGCTCTTTAGGAAATTATGCAGGTTTGGATCTAGGCATTCCTGTTGTCACTTTAGAACTTCCTTCGGCAGGTATAATGCCAAGTAGTGAGCAGATAGAAACCATGTGGATAGATATGTTGGCTTGGTTGAATTCAAGAACACAAACTGAACACCAAGCCGCCCTATAAAAGTGCATACGAAATTAGTGAAGTATTATTTTAACTAGCTGATCAGTCAGTATCAAAGCCGCTCTAAATTCTTTTATTTTTTAAATGTGTAGCTATTAAGAATCCTGAATTATTCGACCTAAAGATAGTGGCAAAGGCGTCTGTAAGTGACTATAATCGCGCGCTTACTTTCCTTGACTGCAAAATCTAATCGAATGAAGTTATTAAGTTTTGTCAGCATAATTACTGTTTTCAGTATTTTCTCATCTGAGTTTTCCGTAGCCCAAGAACAAGCTCCTTCAGATGCAAATATTTCTCCTAGTTCTAATGAGCTTAATTTAGATCGTAAGCAGTTAGAAATCTCTCGTACAAATTTAAAGCCTGTCCTAGATGGAATCTTAGATGATGAAATTTGGCAGGGGGCAACAGTAATTAAAGATTTGCATCAGACTCAACCTCTAGATCATGGCGAAGTAAGTGAGCTTAGTGAATTTTACGTTACTTATGATGATAATTATTTTTATGTTGCAGCTCGCCTTTATGACAGTCAAGTCGATGATATACGAGCTCGGCAAATGGTTCAGGGGCAGCCAGTTTTTCGAGATGATTTTATACGAGTTACGCTTGATACGTTTAATAATGGACGCACAGCTTTTGCGTTCTTAACAAACCCCAATGGTGTTCGCTCAGAAGCAGTTTTTGAAGGGCCTACTCAAATGAATTTTGATTGGAGTGGAATTTGGGACGTGCGTTCAGCAATGGATGATCTTGGTTGGACGGCCGAGATGGCAATTCCATTTACTACACTGAACTTCGATCCTGCAACGGATGTATGGGGTTTTGATGTTTTTCGTAGAATTCAACGAACCAATGAATCCATTTCGTGGTCTTCATTTAATCGTCAGAGTAACCCCTCAACCGCTGGCCAAGTTTCTGGTATCAGAGACATTAAACAAGGTTTGGGCTTAGATGTGATTCCTTCTTTCACTGTTGCCGAGGCAAAATACCATACAATAAATCAAAGTAATACCAGGTATGACCCTACTCTTGATGTGTTTTATAAGTTCACTCCAAATTTAACGGGCGCCTTAACAATCAATACAGATTTTTCAGCGACAGAAGCGGATAACCAGCAGGTTAACTTCACTAGATTTAACCTTTTCTTTCCTGAGAAACGAGATTTCTTCTTGCAAGATTCCGAAATATTCAGTTTTGGAAATGGCGCAGGAAGAAACTCCAGTCAATTGTCGGCTATCGCCTTTTATTCTCGCCGTATTGGTATCGATTCCAGTTCAGGGCAGCCCGTTGGTATTGATGCCGGTGAAAAAGTTGCTGGTCGAATTGGAGATGTAAATGTTGGTTTGCTTGCTGTTCAACAAGCTGATAGAGAAGGGCTTGATGGTCAAAATTTGGTGGTCGGTCGAATTAATAAAAACATATTAGGCGAGTCAAGAATTGGTGGCATGTACACTTCTGGAGACCCCAATAGTTCTAATAAAAGTACTCTTGCCGGTCTCGACTTTTTTTATCGCAAAACTCGTTTCAATGATACGCATTCACTTACTAGTGATTGGTGGTATCAAGAAACAGATGTAGAAGGAGTTAGTGGCGATACCAAGGCCTATAGTGCAAATGTTGAACTACAAACACAAGGCAGTGGTTTCAGTCCACGCTTTTACTATAACTATATTGGTAACGAGTACACTCCAAGACTTGGCTTTGTAAGAAGAAGAGGGATTGAACAATATGAAGGCCGACTGACTTATCGACTGTTTTTAAAAGACCATCCAGTTATTCGAAGTTGGCAATCTTTTGGTCGCCATACAATCACCGACTCTTCGGTTACAGGTGATTTGGAAACTGAGAGCTCCTTCTGGCGGGCCCTTTCTATTAACACCCATCAAGGCGACACAATCAATTTTGATTTTCGCTATGAGCATGACATACCTTTTCAGGACTTTAGTATCCTCGGTTTGCCTATATTGGCTGGAGAATACACTTATGCTCGTGCCGGATTTGAGTTTGAGGGTGGAAATACCCGAACTTTTGCCCCTAATTTTCGTTATGAAACAGGCCCTTTCTATGATGGTGATCGAGACGAGATTAGTGGTGGTTTTAGATGGTTCCCTAATCGACGACTGACTTTGAATCTAAGCTATAGTTACAATGATGTTGATCTCCCGGTAGGACGAGCTATTAACCGCCAAATTACCCTAGACAGTAGTGTGGCAATTACGACACAGTGGTCATGGTTAGCCTTGTTACAATATGTAAGCTCGACAGGAACTGTCGGGATAAATAGCCGTTTGAATTGGAATCCTCGTGCTGGAGAAGATTTCTTTTTTGTTTTGAACTACAACTTAGATTCCTTAGAAGGTGCGTTTCAAGGTTTAAGCACTACACGATCTGAAATCATTTTAAAATATACTAAGAATTTTAGATTTTAAGAGTTTCTCTGTTAGCTTGATACAAAGCTGAAATTTTTATTCGGAAATTCAGTTAAAAAATTTAATTACAAAAAAGGAGCCATATGGCTCCTTTTTTGTGTAAAAGTATTTGTGTGGCACAAATGCTTAGACTAAGTTTAGGCCTGAGTTCTTTCAAACTCTTTCATAAAATCGGCTAATGCTTCACAGCCTGCTAATGGCATAGCGTTATATATTGATGCGCGAACGCCACCAACATTTCTATGACCTTTCAGGGCGTATAAACCATTCTCAAGAGCGCTTTTTAGGAAACTCCCTGTTAATTCATCGTTTGGTAAAGTAAAGGTAACATTCATGATTGAACGATGATCAGGGTGAGCAGTGCCTGTGTAGAAAGAACTGTTATCAATAACGTCATAAAGCCTTGCTGCTTTTTGTTCATTGATCTTCTCAATGGCTGCAATACCACCTTGATCTTTTAGCCATTTCATCACTAAGCCAGTGGTATAAATGGCAAAAGTATTATTGGTATTAGCAAGTGAGTGAGATTTTTCATAAACCGCGTAGTCTAGTAAAGAAGGCGTTCTATCCATGGCGTGACCAATAAGGTCTTCGCGGATAATTACGACTGCAGTACCAGAAGGGCCAAGATTTTTTTGCATGCCAGCAAACATCACACCTACTTTTGAAAAATCTACCACGCGAGAAAAAATATCTGAAGTGGCATCAATAACTAAAGGGATGTCACCTAGATCAGGGTATTCATGATGGCGTGTGCCATAAATAGTGTTGTTGCTTGTTATATAAGCATAAGAAGTATCATCTGGAATCATGTCTCGAGTGAGAGTTGGGATACGATCATAATCAGTATCTGCACTGCTATTAGCAATCAAGATTTCACCATAACGTGAAGCTTCTTTGTTGGCTAACTTAGAAAAGTTACCCGATTCAGTATAAACAGCTTTATGAGCAGGCTTCAAACCCAAAAGATTTAATGGGATACCAGCGAACTGCATTTGCGCGCTGCCATGCGTGTAAAGAATTTTGTAGTTATCAGGCAGCTGCGCGAGCTCCTTAATATCTTCATCACATTGATTGATGACTGCTTCGAACTCTTTAGAGCGATGACTGATTTCGATAAGAGAAACCCCCATGCCCTGAAAATCAAGAAATTCCTCTTGGATTTGTTGCATTACTGGGACTGGTAACATTGCTGGTCCAGCTCCAAAGTTATATACCTGATTAGTCATTTGTTTTTCCGTTTTAAAAGAGAGTTAAAAAATCAATTTAAACAAGCCAAACTTTAGTAACATGCTCAACAGCCTGAATATCAGCAAGCAAGTCTTGATCCGGCGTACTTTCAATATCAACCAAGTTGTAAGCGATGTCATCATGGCTTTTATTCAGCATATCCAAGACATTGATATTTTTGTCGGCGAGAATAGACATAATCTTGCCAAGCATGCCGGGTACATTTTCATTGACGATGGCTAAACGCACGCCACCATTTCTTTCCAATGATATTTGCGGAAAGTTAACTGAATTTTTGATATTGCCATTTTCAAGAAAATCTTTAAGTTGATCGGCAGCCATAACTGCACAATTGTCTTCAGCCTCTTCCGTGCTCGCGCCAATATGTGGCATAAGTATGGCTTTCTCGTGATTGAGAAACTCTTTAGTAGGGAAGTCGCAAACATATTTTCCAATACGACCATTTTCCATGCCTTGAAGTAGTGCTTCAGAATTAACAATGGCATCTCGAGAAAAGTTCAATAACACGGCGCCTGGTTTGAAGTAGTTAATAGCCTTTTCATCAATTAGGTTGCGTGTGCTATCGATCATAGGTAGATGCAAGGTAATGAAATCAGACTTTGATAATAAGGTAGTCATGTTTTCCTGTTTTTCTACCTGATTGGCAAGACGCCAAGCAGCATCAACAGAAATGGCAGGGTCATAACCTAAAACACGCATGCCTAAATCAATTGCTGCATTAGCGATCATGGCGCCAATAGCCCCAAGACCAACAACTCCTAAGGTTTTTCCAGCTAGTTCTGAGCCTTTAAAATTCTTTTTGCCGGCTTCCACTTGCGGGCCTAGCTCGCTTAAGTCTTCTTGCTCTGCTAAGGAATTAACCCAATTAATGCCAGGGACGATGCCTCTTGAAGCTAGCAGCATGCCGCAGATTACGAGTTCCTTTACCGCGTTAGCATTAGCACCAGGTGTATTGAATACGACAATACCTTCTTTGGTGTAATCAGCTACAGGAACGTTATTCACACCAGCTCCAGCTCGAGCTACTGCTTTCAAATTTGGGTTCACATTATCCATCGAGAGTTTAAAACTACGAAGCACGATAGCATCAGCGTCTTCCAAATCAGGTGATACCTGATAGTCTTGCTGTGGGAAGCGAGTTAGTCCTTTGTCAGAGATTTGGTTAAATGTCTGAATTTTATACATCTTTTGGATTTTCCTTAGGCCTTGTAGGCGGCCCCATTTTGAGGTTTCATATTGAGCTTGGTTTCGGCTCTTTGAGGTGCGGCATTTATACTAGGAAATAGCCAAAAATTCCAGTCAAAGAGGGTACTTTTCATCCGTTTTACGAAATATGATAGATATTGGATCTTGATGCACCAAAATAGTACTTGGTTTGTTTATTTTGTCAGGACAGCAGCCGGCAGTCTTTATGCGGGTATTACTACAGATGTTGAACGGCGATTTAAAGAACACTGCAGTGGTGGCAGACTTGCGGCTAAGTACTTGAAAGGTAAAGGACCCTTGAGCCTTGTGTACTTTTCTGAGGCAGGCGATAGGGTTTTGGCTTCTCGCTTGGAGTACCGCATGAAGCGATTAACTAAGCAAGATAAGGAGCTTCTGATAAGTGGTAAGTTATCTTTAGAAAGTTTAACAGCAGAACTTTCGTAGGCTAGACTAGGCTGTCACAGAAGTTCGTCGTTTTCTAAAATCAATCGTTTAGACAAGAGCAGTTTCAATAAAGAATCAGGTATAATCCTGCTCTTGGAAAAAATAACGGAAAAAATCATGTCAGATACAAAAGTCTTGATGCAGCAGCTTGGTCAAAATGCTCGTGCTGCTTCAAGAATAATGGCAGCTGCATCAACCGAAGCCAAGAATCAGGCTTTGCTGTATACAGTTGAAAGCATTGACAAAAATCGCCAGCTTTTAGCGGAAGCTAATGCTATGGACTTAGCAGCAGGCAAAGCAAAAGGCCTAAGTTCAGCCATGCTGGATAGATTAGAATTAACGCCAAGCAGAATAGATGGCATGATTGAGGGCTTGAAACAGGTAGCGAGTCTGGCTGATCCGATAGGTGAAATAAATGATTTACGCTACATGCCAAGCGGTGTTCAAGTTGGTCGCATGCGAGTGCCTTTAGGTGTTATCGGTATTATTTATGAGTCACGCCCAAATGTAACGGTAGAGGCGGCAAGTCTTTGTCTTAAGTCCGGCAATGCTACGATTTTGCGCGGTGGGTCTGAAGCTATTCATTCCAACCAAGCTATTGCTAACTGCGTCACTGAAGGGCTAGAACAAGCCGGCCTTCCTAAAGCGGCCGTTCAGGTCGTTGAAACAACAGACCGCGATGCGGTAGGGCAGTTAATAAGCATGCCGGAGTTTGTTGATGTCATCGTTCCTCGAGGCGGCAAAGGCTTGATTGAACGCATAAGCCAAGATGCCAAGGTACCAGTGATTAAGCATTTGGATGGTATCTGTCATGTCTATATTGATGATGATGCGGATATGAAGAAAGCGGTCAATATTGCTTTAAATGCCAAGACTCACCGTTATGGTGTTTGTAATGCTATGGAAACTTTATTGGTTGCAGAATCTGTTGCGGAAGAGTTTTTACCTCAAATCATGCAAGTTTATGAAGAGTTTGAAGTTGAATTACGTGGCTGCGAAAGAACTCTAGAAATACTTCCAGGAATTAATAAAGCATCTGAAGAAGACTGGGAAACAGAATATTTGGCAGCAATTCTTTCTATAAAAGTTGTTGAAGGTCTCGATACCGCTATAGAACATATTAATACTCACAGCTCCCAGCATACTGACAGTATTGTGACGGAAAACTACACTAAAGGCAGGCGTTTTTTACGTGAAGTTGATTCAAGTTCAGTCATGGTTAATGCCTCGACGCGTTTTGCTGATGGCTTTGAGTATGGTTTGGGTGCAGAGATAGGTATCTCAACAGATAAAATTCATGCTCGTGGACCTGTAGGTCTTGAAGGGCTAACATCTCAGAAATACATCGTTCTTGGTGACGGTCATATCAGAAATTAGAAACATTGGTGTGTTAGGCGGTATGTTTGATCCAGTTCATGCTGGTCATTTAAGAACCGCTTTGGCTGCGCAACAGGATTTCGGTCTCGATGAAGTGCGCCTAATTCCTTGTCATCATCCTGTACATAGAGATGAAGCGATAGCCTCCGCTCGTCATCGCATTGCTATGCTGCATAAAGCCACTAAAGCCGAGTCACAACTTGTCGTAGATGTTCGAGAGTGTATGAAAGCAGGGCCTTCATACATGATAGAAACACTAGAGTCTTTGCGTATCGAGTATCCTAATGACAGGCTATTCTTGATACTTGGTGCAGATGCTTTCAATAAACTGGATAGCTGGTATCGGTGGCAACAGCTGTTTGATGTAGTCCATTTGATTGTGATAACCCGACCCGGATGGGAAATTAAGCCAGCCCAGATTGTGAGCGAATTTTGTCATGATAAAAAAGTGACAAGTTTCGCTGAAATGTGTGAACAAAAATGTGGAAGTATTCTTAAATACAGTTTCACTCCATTGATGATCGCTTCAAGTGATATCAGAGAGCTCATTAAGCAAGAACATTCGGTTCGCTATCTTCTGCCAAATGCAGTTCTGAAATATATTTCCAAACATAAACTATACAGCTGAGGCTAAGCATTGAAAGAAAAGCAAGTAAAAGAAAATGAATTAAAGGACCTGGCTTATTCAATACTGGATGATATGAAAGGGCGGGATATTGTCAGCCTGAAAGTCAAAGGTTTGACCTCGGTTTGTGATTACATGATTGTTGTAACGGGAACTTCCACAACACATTTAAAGTCATTAACTGAGGAACTTTCAAAAAAACTAAAAGCTGCAGGGCATAAGGTCTATGGAATAGAAGGGCAGAAGGGGTCTGAATGGATACTGGTTGATCTTGGTGATGTAATCGTCCATGCCATGCTCTCTGCTACCCGAGAGCTATATGACCTAGAAGCATTATGGAGTATCGCAGCTGAACGAACGGCGAAATGAAAATAAAGCTCATCTGTGTAGGTAGTAAAATGCCCGCCTGGGTAAATACAGGCGTGGATGAATACCGCAAAC
>CBFIHS010000027.1:24092-26238 GCA_965662565.1 Pseudohongiellaceae bacterium
AAATGAAAATAAAGCTCATCTGTGTAGGTAGTAAAATGCCCGCCTGGGTAAATACAGGCGTGGATGAATACCGCAAACGCTTACCATCGGATTTTGAATTAATAATTAAAGAAATTCCTTTGCCTGTTCGTGGTAAAAATGCTGATCTCAAACGAGCTATGGAAAAAGAAGCTCAAGGTATTCTTCAGGCCATTGATAAAAATGATTTTGTGGTGGCACTTGATGTCTTAGGAAAAAGTTTGGCTACCGAAACATTAGCAGAGGAGCTAAACCGAGTTAGGGACAGTGGGCAAAATTTGGCACTTCTGATTGGAGGTCCTGATGGTTTGGCTGACTCTTGTGTTCAGGCTGCAAATGCTCGTTGGTCATTGTCTGCCTTAACTTTTCCGCATCCTATCGTTCGGGTAGTAGTGTCGGAGCAAATCTATCGGGCATGGTCTATTTTACAGAATCACCCCTATCATCGGTCATGAATAATTTTTAAGTAATGAGGTGAGAGAGGGAATTATACAATTCTTGCTTGTCGCTCTCTCTTATTTCTCACACTAATCTCTCAAACTTATCCCATAAAGAGACGGTACTTAGGCTCTCTAAAGACTTAAAAAGTCAAAACGCTATAGCAATTCAAAAAATTCACGAAGGCGCAGAGCATTTTGACCAGCATCCCCACGACCTACACGCGAGAGTGATCGAGCATCAATAAGTGTTTGATTACCTTGCTCTTGTATGCGAATCACTACATCATCTTTGAAGCGAAACCAGAAGGTTGTGGCGACAGCTTCAATTCGCCCTTCTTCAGGAACCGCCGAAATAACTTCAAGCCCCATTTCTTGAAGTGCTGCTAAGGATCGATCAAAGACTTCTTGTGGGCTTGCATCGATTAGGCGAGGAATAAGATCAGGGAAGGCTTCTAACTGAGCAGCAGCGTGTTCTTCTGGAGTTAAGCCAGCAACAATACCGTACTCCATAGGGTTAGGAGCCTCCATTCTAAGTGGCGCGATGTCGACGTACATAGGCGGGTTGCTAAGATCGGTAGAGACATCATGGATATCTGGATAAATTAAACGCCCCTGAAAAATACTTGGGATATACCAAGCAATAAGTGCACTTAGCATTCCTATAGCTGCCATAGAACACAACTTAGTGCTTTTCTCAGGTTTTGTACGAACCGATAGAACTATTGTGGCAACAAAACCAATCGCGCAAAGGTAAACGACCCATACGCTATAGGGTACGACTTTGATGAGAATATTTAAGCCCACAGGAAAAGCCCATATGCCAAGCCAGATGCCTGCAGGGGCTGAGAGTATAACCAGCCCCAGAAGTAGGCCAACGATTAATACCGCCATTGCAAGCCAATTTAAATAAGTTGGTGAAGTTGATTGTTCAGTCATGGGTTTATCCTTGATTCGTAGTTATTTTTTTTTGTTATGGTCATTTGCACTAAATGGGCCATGTTATCTAAAAGAGCTTATTGATCACTATAAAGTATTCACAAAGCTGGAGCTATGCCTATCTACATATTGGTTTTCGTTTTTTGGATGCTTGCACTGTTTTGGGGCGATATTTTTTGCTTTAAGTCTAGACATTATTTCAAACAAACTCTAGGCTGGGACTTAAGTTTTTCTGAAAAATTGTTTGCATGATGTTACCTGATCTTATAGTCGTTACTGATCTGGATGCCACCTTACTTGATCATTTTGATTACTCCCATACTGCAGCCTTGCCTGCACTAAACAAGCTGTCTCTGCTAAAAATCCCAGTGGTTCTTAATAGCAGTAAGACAGCAGCTGAAATGCTTGAAATCAGAAAGTTGCTAAAGAATGAAGATCCATTTGTTGTTGAGAATGGGGCTGGAATATTCATGCCAGTTGATGAGAATTTGCGGGTAAAAAATCTTGGTATGAATCGTGCTGAAATACTCTCCATAATTCATGAATTGAGAGCAAGCTTAAATATTCGGTTTACAGGCTTTTCTGATATGAATACAGCAGAATTAGTTGCCGAGACGGGTTTAAGTTCAGAACAAGCGAGTATGGCTTTGCAAAGAGATTTTACCGAGCCTTTACTTTGGCAGGATGAAGCAGACCGATTTGAGCTGTTTAAAGAAGCTGTCGAAAATGCAGGATTAAAAGTGGTAAAAGGT